>CAWFSB010000008.1:0-17381 GCA_963818355.1 uncultured Acidobacteriota bacterium
ACTCCTTCTCGCCGCCGGAGAGGAAGCGGGCGAGACGCGTGGCCTTGCCGAGGCAGAGGGGCAGGACGCCGGTGGCGAACGGGTCGAGCGTGCCGGTGTGGCCGACACGCCGCATCGCCGAACGCGCGCGCGGACGCGATCGACGACGTCGTGCGAGGTCGGCCCGGCGGGCTTGTCGACGACGAGGACGCCGTCCAGGCGGGCTACCCCTCGCTCTCCTCGTCGTCCTCGGCTGCGGGCGCTCGCCTCGTCCGCGTCCTCCTCGAGCAGCCGCGCGACCCGCTCCGTGGCCTCGAGCCCCTTGTCGTAGCGGAAGTCGAGCTCGGGCACGAGCCGGATGCGCAGCCGCTGGCCGAGCTCGCGGCGCACGAAGCCGGCGGCGCTGCGGCAGGCCGTCGAGGGTCTTCTGGCGCTCCGCCTCGTTGCCCAGGATGCCGACGTAGACGCGCGCGTGCGCAGGTCGGGCGAGCTCGACGCGCGTGACGGTCACGAAGCCGAGGCGCGGGTCCTTCAGCTCGGGCGCGATGATGCGGGCGACCTCTTCGCGGATCTCCTCGGCCACACGTTCCGTTCGGCGTCCCATCACAGGACCTCCGTGTGGTCGTCCACCAGCACGACCTCGCGCGCCGTTCGGCCTCGCCGCGCCGCCGTGGAGCGTCGGCTCGAGATGGACCTGGTCCGTGTTGACCGAGACGACCGCCAGCCGCGCCCGCTGCCAGAGGTCCTGGTGCTCGACCTCGGCCACCGCCACGTTGTGCCGCTCGCGCAGGCGCGTCTCGAGGCTACGCAGCGCCTGACGCTTGTCCTTGAGCGAACGCGCCCCCGGGAAGTGCAGATCGAGCGTCAGGAGGCCGATGACCATGGCCTAGCGTCCGCCCTCGTCGACCGTGCCGCGGCGCGGCGGAGCTCGAGGGTCTCCTTCACCTTCTCGGTCGTGAAGAACTCGATCACGTCGCCGGGCTTGACGTCGTTGTAGCCCGCGATGCCGATGCCGCACTCGAGGCCGGCCTTGACCTCGCTGGCGTCGTCCTTGAAGCGCTTCAGCGACGACGACCTTGCCGGTGTGGATGACGACGTTGTCGCGCAGCAGGCGGAGCCTGGGCGGTGCGCTTGACGCGCCCGTCCTGCACGCAGCAGCCGGCGATCGTGCCGACCTTGGAGATCTTGAAGGTGTCGCGCACCTCGGCCGCGCCGAGGCGCACCTCGCGGATCGTCGGCTCGAGCAGGCCCTCCATGGCCTTCTTGATCTCCTCGACCACGTCGTAGATGACCGTGTAGAGGCGCACCTCGACCTCGTCGCGCTCGGCGATCTCGGCCGCCTTGCGCTCGGGGCGCACGTTGAAGCCGATGACGACCGCGTTGCGAGGCGGCCGCGAGCAGGACGTCGCCCTCGGTGATGGCGCCGACGCCCTGGCGGATGATGCGGACCTTGATCTTCTCCTGGGGCAGCTTGTTGAGCTGGTCGGCCACCGCCTCGACCGAGCCCTGCACGTCGGCCTTGAGGACGACGGCGAGCTCCTTGAGCTGGCCGTCGGCGATCGCGCGCCCGAGGTCCTCGAGCCTGATGCGCGCGGAGGCGGCGAGCGCCTTCTCGCGCATCTTCAGCTGGCGGAAGCTGACGATCGACTGCGGCCTTGAGCTGGTCGGTCGACGCCGAGCAGCTGGTCGCCCGGCTCGGGCAGCGCGGGCAGGCCGAGGATCTCGACCGGCGTCGACGGCCCGGCCTTCTTCAGCCGCGCCCCGCGGTCGTCGACGAGCGCGCGGACTCGCCCGTCGACGGCGCCGGCGACGACGGTGTCGCCGATGCTCAGCGTGCCGTCCTGGACGAGGACGGTCGCGACCGGGCCGCGCCCCTTGTCGAGCCGCGCCTCGAGCACGGTGCCGAGGGCGGGCTTCTTGGGGTTGGCCTTGAGCTCCTGCATGTCGGCGACGAGCAGGAGCATCTCGAGCAGCTGCTCGAGGCCCTGCTTCTTCTTCGCCGAGACGTCGACGAAGACGGTCGTCGCCGCCCCACTCCTCGGGCATCAGCCCGCGGTCCGACAGCTGCTGGCGGACGCGGTCGGGCTGGGCGTCGGGCTTGTCGATCTTGTTGACCGCGACGACGATCGGCACGCCGGCCGCCTTCGCGTGGTCGATCGCCTCGAGCGTCTGCGGCATCACGCCGTCGTCGGCCGCCACGACCAGCACGACGATGTCGGTGACCTTGGCGCCGCGGGCGCGCATCAGGGTGAACGCCTCGTGGCCCGGGGTGTCGAGGAAGACGACCCGGCGCGTGCCGACGTCGACGTGGTAGGCGCCGATGTGCTGGGTGATGCCGCCGGCCTCGCCCGCCGCGACCGCGGTCTTGCGGATGGCGTCGAGCAGCGAGGTCTTGCCGTGGTCGACGTGGCCCATGACGGTGACCACGGGGGCGCGCGGGACGAGGTCCTCGGGCTTCGACTCCAGCGGTCTGCTCCTGGACGACCTCCTCCTCGAACGACTGGATGGACGCCTCGTAGCCGAACTCGCGCGCGATCTCGATCGCGAGCTTGGGGTCGATGCTCTGGTTGACGGTCGCCATGATGCCGCGCGTGATCAGGCACTTGATGACGTCGCGGGACTTGACGTCCGCCATCTTCTCGCAGAGCTCCTTGACGGTGACGCCCTCGGTGAGGGTGATCTTGCGCGGCGGGCCCGCTGTAGGCTCGGCCGCTCCTCGCGCTGGACGACCACGGGCGCTCGCGTCTTGGAGCGCGGGGCGCGGGCGTGCCGACGGGGCGCATCGGCCCGGCGGCGGGCCGCGCCGAGCGGCTGCGCCCGGCCCGGCGCCAGCCCGGCCGCGCCGACACCGCGTGCGGCGAGCGCGGCAGCGGGCCTGCCGGCGACGGAGTGCGGGCTCGTCGGGTGCGGGCCGATCGGCCGCGGCGGCGCGATCGGCCGCAGCGGCCGCGGCGGCACCGGGCGGGCCACGACCGCGGCGCGGCCGGGGGGCGCCGGCCGCGGGCTCGGCGCCGCCTCGGCGCGGCGGCGGAGCCGGAGCCGGCCACGCGGGGGCGGCGACCACCGGCGACGGGCGGCGCGCGGGCAGGCGGCAGGAGGGGCGATGCGGCCGGACCGGCGCCGGCGAGCCGCGCGCCGGTCGACCGTCGGTGCGCACGGGGCCCGCTGGCGCCGCGGGCCGGGGCCGGCGCCGGGAGGACGGGGGCGGTGACGGACGGCGGCGGCGTGAGCTTCGGCCTCCTGGCGGCTCTGCCTCGGCCTCGACCGGCGCCTCGGACTGGGCCTCTCCTCGACCTCGTCTCGATCGGCACGGCGGGGGCGGCCGCGACCTTCGGCGCGAGGCGCGGCGCGCCCGGCGCGTGGGCCAGCGCCGCGGGCGGGCCTCTCCGCTCGGGCTTCTCGGGTTCCGCCTTCTTGCGGCTGCGGCCCGTCTTGCGCTCTTCCGCGGCCGGGCGGGCCTCCTCGGCCGCCCGCTCGCGCTCGGCGCGCTCGGCGGCGACCCGCTCCGTCTGCTCGCGCTCGAGCCGGTCGCGCTCGTTCTCGTCCTCGTCGCTGCCGTAGACGCGCTCTTCTTCGCGGTGAGCGCGTCGATCTTCAGAGCGCGCCGCAGCTTGTCGGCCGTGTCCTCGTCGACCGAGCTCGAGGCCGTCTTCGCCTCGACCCCGAGCTTCTTCAGGCGGTCGATGACCTCCTGGCTCGAGAGGTTCAGGTCACGCGCGAGCTTGAAGACCCTAACGTTCCCCATCCGTCCCATCCTCCTCGCCGCTCTGGCCGGCGCGTCGTTCCCTGCGGGGCTTCGGCTCCGCCCGCTTCGGGGGCGTCGGCGTCCGCCGGCGGCTTCGCCAGCCTGCCCCGCTGCCGCGGCGGCCGCTGCTGCTCGGCCGCGCTTCGGCCGCGGCCGCGGCCTCGCGGCGTCCTGCTCGGCCTGGGCCTGCTCCGCGGCCTGCCGCTCGGCCTCCTCCGCGGCGTCGCGCTCGTCCCACTCGACCTTGGCCTGCGCCGCGGCCTCGCGGATCTTCTCGGCCGTCTTCGGGCCGACGCCCTCGATCGTGCACGAGCTCCTCGTCGGTCATCTCGAGCAGGTGCGCGAGGCCGCCGATGCCCGCGTCGACGAGCTTCTGGACGGTCTTGTCGCCGACGCCGTGGCGCTCGAGGCTGCGGATCTCGTCGACGGTGCGGGCCATGCGCGCCATCTCGGCCTCGACCTCGTGGCGCTTCTCCTCCTCGCTCTTGATGTCGATGCGCCAGCCGACGAGCTTGGCGGCGAGGCGCACGTTCTGGCCCTTCTTGCCGATGGCGAGGCGAGAGCTGCTTGTCCTCGACGACGACCTCCATGATCTTCTGCTCGTCGTCGACGATCGAGACGCGGCTGATCTTGGCCGGGGAGAGGGCGTTCACGACGAACGTCGACCGGGTCCTCGCTCCACTCGACGATGTCGATCTTCTCGCCGCGCAGCTCGCGGATGATCGACTGCACGCGCGTGCCCTTCATGCCCGACGCAGGCGCCGACGGGGTCGACGTCCCGCTCGCGCGAGATGACGGCCACCTTGGCGCGCTCGCCCGCCTCGCGCACGCGCGCCCTTGATCTGGACGGTGCCGTCGTAGATCTCGGGCACCTCCATCTCGAAGAGCTTGATCAGCAGGGCGGGGTCGGTGCGGCTGACGACGACCTGCGGGCCCTTGGCCGCCTTCGCCACGCGCACGATCGCCACCCGCACGCGGTCGCCGGTCTGGTAGGCCTCGGCGCGGCTCTGCTCCTTGCGGGGCAGGAGCGGCCTCGGCGCGGCCGAGGTCGACGACGAAGTCGCCCATCTCCTGGCGCTTGACGATGCCGTTGACGACCTCGCCCACCCGGCCCGAGTACTCGGCGAAGACGTTGTCGCGCTCGGCCTCGCGCACCTTCTGGAAGATGACCTGCTTGGCGGTCTGGGCGGCGATGCGGCCGAGCACGTCGGTCGGCTTCGGGAACTCGATCTCCTGCCCGAGCTCGACCTCGGCCCCGGGGAACATGCTGCCGGGCCTCGTCGAGGCTGATCTGGGTCTCGGCGATCTCGACCGTCTCGACGACCTGCTTGACCGCGAAGACCTCGATCTGGCCGCGTCTCCTCGTTGAAGCGGCTGCGGAGGTCCTCCGCGCCCTTGTAGTACTTCTTCGAGGCGGTCAGGATCGCGTCCTCGATGGCGGCGATGATCACGTCCGGGTTGATGTTCTTCTCCCGGCTGATCTGCTCGATCTGCTGTCGCAGCTGGTTGGCCATGAGTCCTGTGCTACCCCGCTATCCGTGCTTTCGGGAACTCGACCTCGAGCCGGCCGTGGGAGACCTTCGCGAAGGGGCACGCGCGCCTGGCTCTGGCCCTTCTCGAGGTCGAGGGTCACGACGCCGCCCTCGCAGGAGACGATCCGGCCCGTCCAGTGCCGGCGCCCGTCCACCGGCTCGTAGCTCGAGAGGTTCGCGAGCCGGCCCGACGAAGCGCCGGTAGTCGTCCTCGGTCTTGAGCGGCCGGTCGAGGCCGGGCGAGGAGACCTCGAGGGTGTAGCGACCCTCGATCGGGTCCTCGGCGTCGAGGATGGCGGAGACCTCCTCCGAGACCGACTGGAGCTCGTCCAGCCCGATGCCCCCGGGCTTGTCCACGTAGAGGCGCACGAGCAGGCCGCCGGGCCGCGCGCTTCATCTCGACGTCGACGAGCTCGAAGCCGCGGTCGGCCGTCACCCGCGTGGCGACAGACCTCACCCGCTCGAGCGACCCCTCCTGCCTCGCCAGTTGTATCCTCCAAAAAAAAGAGTGGGCGAGCCCACTCTGGTCCGCCGTCCGACGCCAGAACTTGGATCTTATCAGCAAGGGACCGGCGCCGCAAGACGCGGGGGCCCCCGGCGACTCCGTTCCGCGGCCACCGGCCCCGCCGAAACGCCCGATTCGGCTAGACGATCCGGGCGACGAGATCGTAGGGGTGGGCCTCCGTCACTTCGCAGGTGACGAAAGAGCCGGGCTCGGCCACGCCGTCGTTCAGGATGACCTGGCCGTCGATCTCGGGCGCCTGGGTGGCAAGCCGGCCCCTGAGGAGAAGGTCGCTGTCCGGGTGGGTGCCCTCGACCAGGACCTCCAGCCGCTCGCCCACGCGGGCCCGGTTCCGGCGGGCCGAGATCCGCTTCTGGAGCGCCATGAGCTTCCGCCGCCGCGACTCCTTCACGCGCGCCGGGACCCGCCCGGCCAGGTCGAAGGAGCTCGTCCCCTCCTCGTCGGAGAAGGTGAAGACGCCCACGTTGTCGAACTCGGCGGCCTCACGAACGCCAGCAGTCGCTCGAAGTCCTCCGTGGGTCTCCCCCGGGAAGCCGACGATGAAGGACGTCCGGATGGCCACACCCGTGCACGCGCTCGCGGATCCGCTGCACCATGCCGAGGAGGTTGCCGCGGCCGGTCGGCCGCTTCATGCGCTTGAGCACCGTCTCGCTCGCGTGCTGCAGCGGGATGTCCACGTACTTGACGACCTTCTCCTCCGCGGCCATCACGTCGAGGATCGGGTCCGTGAGGGTGGACGGGTAGGCGTACATCACGCGGATCCAGCGCAGCCCGTCCACCCGCCCGAGCCGGCGCAGCAGGTAGGCCAGCCCGTCGCGCACCCCGTGGTCGAGGCCGTAGCGCGTCGAGTCCTGCGCCACGAGCACCACCTCGCGCACGCCCCGGGCCGCGAGACCCTGCGCCTCGGCCACGACATCCTCGACCCCGCGGCTGCGGTGCCGGCCGCGCAGCGTCGGTATGATGCAGAAGGAGCAGGTGTAGTCGCAGCCCTCGCTGATCTTCAGGTAGGCGAGCCACGGCGGCGTCGAGAGGACACGCGGGGCGGTGTGGTCGTAGACCCAGGTGGGCAGGCCCGGCCCCGCCTCCGCCCGCGAGGTGGCCTCCCCACCCACGGCCCGCACGATCTGCTCGACCTGGCCGGTCCCGAGCGTGGCGTCGATCTCCGGGATCTCCCGGCGCAGCTGCTCGTCGTAGCGCTGGCTGAGGCAGCCGGTGACCACCAGCCGCTTCGCCCGACCGGACTCCTTCTGCTGCGCCATCTCCAGGATCGCGTCCACCGATTCCTGCTTCGCCCGGTCGATGAAGGCGCAGGTGTTGACGACGACGACGTCGGCCTGCTTCGCGTCGGCGACCAGCCGGTAGCCGGCTCCCTGGAGCCGGCCGAGCATGACCTCGCCGTCGACGAGGTTCTTGGGGCAGCCCAGCGACAGCATGCCCACCGTCGTTGATGTCATCACGACGGGACATCGACCTGGCCGGGTCCGCGCCCGCGTTCGTAGGCGCCTTTCGTAGCGGCCGCCGCCACCCCTAGTGGGCCTTGCCGGTCGCGTCGATCTCGTTGCCCCACTCGCGGAGCTTGTCGCGGTCGCTCGCGGAGTAGAGCTCGTCGGCGATGTCGGCCATCTGGTCGCTGATCCCGCCCAGCACCTCCAGCTCCTCGCCCTGCTGCGACATGAGGGACAGGTGGTGCGCGACCGCGTCGAGCCGCGGCACCGACTTGTCCATCGCCAGGAGCAGCCCCTCGACCAGCTCCACCAGGGCCTTCCGGCTCAGGCCGTCGTGCCACGTCGGTTCCATTCATCCTCCTCGGAGGGCCCTCGCGGGCCTGCGTCTTTCGATTCTAGCCCGACTCTCCTCCGCGGACCCCACGCTATACTCCCGCCATCGGGCTTCCCGGAGGGAGATCATGGCCATGGGAACAGGCGCGAAGATCGCGATCGGTTGCGGATGCCTCCTGCTGCTCGCCGGCGCGGCGGTCGTGGGCGTCGTCGGGATGGGCGCCTGGTGGGCCAAGGACAAGCTCACCGAGGCCACCGGAGGCCTCGAGAAGATGACCGCCAAGGCGGAGGAGATCGGCCGCTGGGAGGAGAAGGCCAACGCCAACCCCTACACGCGGCCCGGCGACGGGGTCATCCCCGAGGCGCGCTTCGTGAAGTTCCTCGAGACACGCAAGAGCGTGTACTCGGTCTACGAGCGGTACGAAGCCGACCTGCGGACCCTCCAGAAGAAGGCGGAGGCGGCCGGCGACAAGCTGTCTCCCTCCGAACTGTGGTCGGCGGGCGGCAAGCTCGCCGAGGCCTTCTCCGAGATCCGCCTGGCGCAGATGAAGGCCCTCGCCGCGCAGGAGATGAGCGAGGAGGAGTACCGCGACATACAGATCGCGGTCTATAAGTCGGCCTGGGCCTCGGACGCAGAGAAGCAGTCCGGAAAGATGCCGGCGGAGGCCGTGTCGGAGTCAATGTCCCAGGCGGCGAAGGGGATGGAGGAGGCCATGCGAGCCGGCCTCGAGGCGGCGCAGAAAGAGGGCGTGCCCGGCTCCGAAAAGCTCTCGCCCGAAGACGCGAAGGCGGCCCAGGAGGCGGTGGCGCGGCTCGGCCAGGACGCGGGGCAGGCGCTCGCCGTCCCGAGGGCCAACGTCGAGCTGTTCCGCAAGTACGAAGCCGACATCAAGAAGTACGCGATGAACGGCCTGGCGTACGTGGGGCTGTAGCCCGCCATTCCGAGCGGGGACCGTGGCGGACCTCTCGTCGCCCGACAGTACGAACCCCTCGGGGTGACACGACCCACTGCGGTCGGCGACAGGCAGTGCGCCCTCGGAGTGACTACAGCAGGCCGAGAAGCCTGTCCGCGGCGACGGACGCGCCGTCGGTGCGAGGAGGCGGCGGGAACGCAAGCGTCTGCACGGCCTCCAGGGCGCGGCGCAGGCGGCCTTCCCGGACCTCCTCGTTCGAGGCGAACACCGCCGGCAGGTAGCGAGGCATCTCCGCGACCATGACCGGGTACTCCGGGAAGTCGCCCCGGTCCGTGTAGACGAGCCGCGTGCCCGCGCCAATGCAGTCGCTGACGATTCCGTAGCCCGGCTTGGTCACCACCACGTCGACCGCACCCACCAGGTCCGGGTAGTCGAGCCCCGCCTCGGCGAGCGCCGGCCCGTCCAGCCGCCGCACGTTCGACGGCGTGGAGACCCCCACGAGCTGGCCGGTGAGAAGGACCTGGTAGCCGGTCAGCGCTGCGAAGCCGGCCGGCTGGAGACCCGGCAGGCCCAGCCCGCCGAAAGACAAGAGGACCGCCGGGCGGGCGTCGAACCGCAGCCGAGCCCGCGCCTCGGCTTTCGCCACGGCGGGCTTGCGCGCCACGAGCGGCACGTCCTCGACGCGGCGGAAGGCGGACAGGTCGCCGGCGAAGGGCAGCCGCAGCAGGACCTCCGCCCGGGCGTACGCCTCTCTCGCCCGGGCCGCCGCCTCGACGAGAGCCGGGATCCGCGCCCCGAGATGGGCGTAGATCCAGTCCCACGAGAAGTTGCCCAGGGCCACGGACGCCACCCCGGCCACCGCCGCCGCGGCAAACGCGAGCGGAGGGATGTCGCCGAGGACGAGCCGGGCGCCCGCCTCCCGAAGCCAGGCCGCCTCCGCCGCCACCCGGCCGTCCCACCCGTCATCGAACGAGCGCCACGCCGCCACCGTGCCCGCTTCGTCGATGAGCAGCGCATCCCTCTGGACGAGCCCCACGTCGCACTCGACGCGGCGCACCGCGAGCGGCGGCGCGATCAGGCCCTCGAACAGGAAGGCCGGGGCCGAGGTGCACACCACGATCGGCAGGTCGGCCGCCCGCGCGCGCACCGACCCCAGGACTTCAGCGGTCCGCGTCGCGTGCCCGAAGCCGTGGCCCGAAACGTAGACCGCTAGCATCGATCAGTCGGTTCCGGGCGACGAGGGGTCCGCCGGCGCGGCGCGTGCGACCTCGGGAGTCCTGGACGGATGCAGATTCCTCGGGACCCGTCCAATCGGAGTCCCTCGGAATGACAGGCGGATTCCTCGGGACCCGTCCAATCGGAGTCCCTCGGAATGACGAGATGGCTGCATCGGCCTGCGGGCTGCCCTGTCTACGGGTAGATGCGGTACAGCATCCGGGGGAAGGCGATCGTCTCGCGCAGGTGGTCGATGCCGCAGATCCAGGTGACCACGCGCTCGATCCCCATCCCGAAGCCCGCGTGGGGAAAGCTGCCGAACTTCCGCAGGTCGAGGTACCAGCGGAACGCTTCCTCGGGCAGCTTGTGCTCGCGGATGCGCTCGAGCAGCAGCTCGTGGTCGGCCAGGCGCTCTCCCCCGCCCACGATCTCCCCGTACCCCTCGGGCGCGAGGATGTCGGCGGAGAGGCTGTACTCCGGCTCCTCGGGGTCGGGGGCCATGTAGAAGGCCTTGATCGCCGACGGGAAACGGTGCACGACCACCGGCCGGTCGTGCTCCCCCGCGATCACCGTCTCGTCGGTGCCGCCGAAGTCGCTCCCCATCGGGGTCGCGGACCCCTTCGCGTGGAGAAGCGCCATCGCGTCCTTGTAGTGCAGCCGCGGGAAGGGCGCCTTCACGGTCTCGAGCTTCGCGGTGTCCCGCTCGAGGACCTTCAGCTCCTCCTTCCGCTTCTCGAGCGCCTGCGCGACCACGTAGCAGACCAGGCCCTCGGCGAGCGCCACCGCGTCGTCGAGGTGCGCGAAGGCGATCTCCGGCTCCACCATCCAGAACTCGGTGAGGTGGCGCCGTGTCTTCGATTTCTCCGCGCGGAAGGTCGGGCCGAAGCAGTAGACCTTCCCGTGGGCGGCGGCGGTCGCCTCGTTGTAGAGCTGGCCGCTCTGCGTGAGGTAGGCCGTGCCCTCGTCGAAGTACGGCACGCCGAAGAGCGTCGTCGTGCCCTCGCAGGCCGCCGGCGTGAAGATGGGCGTGTCGGCCAGGATGAAGCCCTGGTCGTCGAGGTAGTCGCGCACCGCCTTCACCACCGTGTGGCGGACGCGGGCGATCGCGTGCTGGCGCGTCGAGCGCAGCCACAGGTGGCGGTTCTCCATGAGAAACGCCGTCCCGTGGTCCTTGGGCGTGATCGGGTAGTCGTGGACGCCCTGGAGCACGGTGGCCGACGTCACGTCCAGCTCGTACCCTCCGGGCGCCCGCTGATCCTCCCGCACGTTGCCGGTGAGCTCGATCGAGGACTCCTGCCCCGCCTTGTCGAGCGCGTCCCAGGCCTCGGGCGAGACCGCCTTCTTCGAGACGACGGCCTGCGCGAAGCCGGACCCGTCGCGGACGATCAGGAACTGCAGCTTCCCGCTCGAGCGCTTGTTGTGGATCCAGCCGCGGAAGAGCACTTCCTCCCCCGCGTGGGCCCGGAACTCCTCGATGCGCGCCGTCTTCATGGTGATGTCTCCGTCAGGCGAGCTCCGGAACGTGCCGGAGGAGCGTGCGCCAGAGCCGCTCCAGCTCCGGGTAGCGCGAGAAGTTGTGCCGCGCATGGGCGAGGTTGCGCGGGATGTAGGGCAGGTACACGGGGTTGCTCCGAACGGTCGCCATGTAGCCGAACGTCCCGAGCGCCTTGAGGTTCCTCTGCACGCACATCAGGTCGAAGCGGCGGCGGAAGACCTCGCGCGGCTCGTCCGGCGTCGCGGTCTGCCGGAAGCGCTCCTTGAGATCGTCCTGCAGCTCCTCGGGCACGTCCACGTAGGCGTCGCGGAGAAGCGAGGCGAGATCGTAGGTGGAGGGCCCCATGCGGGCGTCCTGGAAGTCGATCCAGTAGAGCCGCTCGGCGTGCGGCATCAGGTTGCGGCTGTGGTAGTCGCGATGGCAAAGGACCCGGGGCCAGGAGGCGATCTCGCGACTGAGCTCGTGGAACGCCTCCGAGACGGTGGCCCGGTCTTCCACCGAGAGGTCGCAGCCGCGGTGGCCCTCGACGAAGTGCTTGAGGAAGTAGTGCAGCTCCCACGACAGCTTCTCGATGTCGAACGCGATCCGGAAGCAGTCCAGCTTCTGCGGGCCCTGGGCCGCCTTCATCTGCAGCCGGGCGATCTCGTCCACGGCCTCGCGGTAGAGCTCCTCGCGGCGGGCCCCGCTCGCGTCCTTGAGCTCGTCCTGCAGCGTGCGGGTGCCCAGGTCCTCCTGCAGCACGATCCCTCGCCCGCCGTCCACGTCGACGGTCGCGGGCACCGGCAGCCCGTACGACTCGAGCAGCGCGTGGACCGTCAGGTAGCTGAGCTCCTCGGGCACGAAGGGCTCGGGGTACAGCGCGAGGACGAAGCTGCGGGCGCCGTGCTCCAGACGGTAGTAGCGCCGTGTGGAGGCATCCCCGGAGAGCGGCACGACCGACACCTCCCCCGCACGGTCCCCGTGCTTCTCGTCGATGTAGGCGCGGATGAGGGCGAGCGCCCCCTCGGCGTCCAGTGGCCCACCCGTCGTCTTCACCGAAGCTCCACCCACGCCATGCTCCCCCGCCGCTCCACGCGGCCCCCGGCCTCGGCCTGCCCCTCGAGCGCCTCCGCCGGCAGAACGATCACGCCCTCCGCCTTCTCCCCCGCCCTCACGACCGCGCCCGTCGCGACGACCGCGCCCGAGACCCGCGCGCCGGCCTCGACGACAGCGCCCTCCCACAGCACGCTGCGCTCGACCCGGGTCGAGGCGCCCACCCGGGCTCCGCTCCCCACCACCGAGCGCCGGACCCGCGCGGTCGCCGCGACCCGCGCTTTCCCGTCAACGAGCGAACGGTCGCGACCGCGGCCCGGCAGCAACCGCAGCTGCGCGTCGCGGTAGAGCGAGGGGCGGCCGAAATCGTACCACGCACCCCGCGAGGCCACGCCCTGCAGGTGAGCGCCCTCGGCCAGCAGCGGGATGTACAGATCGAGCACGCTGTCCGAGGCGCCCTCGGGCAGCCGCTCGAGGAGCGCCGGGTCCATCACGTGGACGCTCGCGAACATCGAAACGGCGCCGCGCGCCGGAGCCGGCCGTCCCGCGATCGCGAGGATTCGCCCCTTCCGATCGCTGACCACCGGCGAGTACGCGTACGGAACCGGGTTCCGCCGCAGCGCGAGAGTCGCCCGCGCGCCGCAGGCGCCATGCACGGCCAGGAGCCGGCGCAGGTCGAGGTCGAAGAGCACGTCGCCGTTGACCAGAAGGAGCGGCTCGTCGCCGAAGACCTCCCGCACCGCCCGCGGTCCGCCTCCCGTGCCCAGGATCGCGCTCTCGCGGGAGTAGCGGATGCGCAGGCCGAAGCGCCGTCCGCTTCCCAGGACGGCCGTGACCGTGTCCGGCAGGTGGTGCAGGTTCACGACCACGTCCTTCACCCCGGCCCGGGCGAGGCGGATCATCGTCCACTCGAGGAGCGGTCGGTTGAGCACCGGCAGCACCGGCTTCGCCCGCAGAAGGGTCAGCGGGCGCATCCGCAGGCCGAGGCCCGCGGCGAGGACCATGGCCTTCATTCCGGGAAGACCATGTCCCCCTGGCCGCCGCCGGCGAAGAAGAGGCCGACGTAGGACTCGGTGACGAAGTCGGAGGCCGAGAAGCCGAGGTCGGCCGCCACCGCGTGGATGCCCTCCGCGTCGCCCTCGATCTCGAGGAAGGCGCCGATTGGCGTCTCGTCCACCTCGATCTCCTGCCCGCGGTGGGTCCAGGTCTCCCGATACTTCTGGTAGCGGAAGAGGGGGCGATAGCCGAGCTTGCGGAGGATGGCGAGCACCTCGTCGGGGTCGTCGACCGACGTCTCGCGCTCCTCGCGGGACTTCACGCCCTGCTCGATCTCGCGGGGGCCTTTGAAGGTCAGGACACCGCCACGAGGCGTGCGCCGCAGGCGCAGCACGTTCCCGCTCGCGCGCAGCGAGCCCGCCTTGTCGTCGAAGAGGGCGTTGTCCTCGAAGTGGCGCTCGCGAACGAGCTCGGCCCCGGCCTGCCTGAGGAGCTCCCGGGCCGCCTCGGCGGAGGCGATCCGGATCTTGACCTCGGTCTCCCTCGGCTCGCTCATCGCCCGACTCAGGCGCCGGCTTCGAGCACCCGCACCTTCATGTCGATCCGGTCGGTCGGGTTGTCGCGGGGGTCGCGCGGCGCGTTCACGATCGCGTCCGCGACCTCCATCCCCCGCACCACGCGCCCGAAGGCGCTGTACTGCCGGTCGAGGAACGTGGAGTCGCCGACGCAGACGAAGAACTGCGACCCGGCGCTGTTCGGGTCCTGCGACCGCGCCATCGACACGACACCCCGCTTGTGGGAGGTGTCGTTGAACTCGGCCTTGATCGTGTAGCCGGGGCCGCCCGTGCCGTGGCTCGTCTTCGACCCCTTCGCTTCCTTCGTGTTGGGGCAGCCGCCCTGGATCATGAAGCCCGGGATGACCCGGTGGAAGGTGGTCCCGTCGTAGAAGCCCTTCCGCGCGAGGTCCAGGAAGTTCTTGACGTGCCCGGGCGCCTTGTCGGGCAGGAACTCGATCTCGATCTCACCCAGCTTCGTCTCGATCACCGCGCGGGCCGTGTCGGCCATGAGGACCTCCGTGAACCGCTGGGGACTTTATCCGAGCGACGGCCCGAAAGCGAGGGCCGGGGCCGCCTGCGGCGAAGCTGACCTAGCGCGCCCCGCCCGCGACCGCCTCGAGCAGTCGGTCGATCGCCTCCTCGAACCGGCTGTCGCCCGTGCGCAGCAGGATCCTCCGCGCCGCGTCGCGCTCACCGGCGCGCGCCAGGCACAGCGCGCGGTTGAGCCGCGCCTCCGGCGGCAGCAGCCACCCGTCCCCCTTCGCCTCCAGCGCGTCGAAGGCCTTCCGCGCCTCGGCCGCGCGCCCCGCACGGTAGGCCTCGGCCGCCGCCGTGAACTCCGGCGGGAAGCGGCTCGTCCTCGCCGGGGGCGAGGCCGTCGGGGAAGAGAGCAGGTGGCGGCGGAATCGGCGAGCGGTCCACGGGCCGGCGGTTCCACGAGGGCCGCGGGACGGTCTCCTGGACGTCCACGCGCTGCAGCGCCGCGAGCGCCGAGCCGACCTCGGGCCCGAACGGCGCGCTGAGCACCGCCTGGGTCCACCCGCCGCGGGCGACGAGGAGCAGCGAGCGCGGCTTCAGCTCGAGCCGGGCAGCGAGGTCCCTTCCCAGCAGCAACGGCCAGGGCCTCTTGTACAGGCCGATCACCTGGCGCAGCGCGGCGTCCTGGTCGTCCCCGGGGGGCACCGCGATCACGCGAACGTCCTTCGGCACCTGCCGTGCCAGCGCCTCGAGATCGGCCGAGCAGCTGCGGCAGGAGGCCTCGGAAGCGTAGAACACGGTCAGGGCGGCCTCGTCGAGGCGGAACACCGGGCTCGTCGAGAGGCGCGCCCCCGCCGGGATCTCGAGCGGCCCCTCCCGCAGCGCCACCGCCTTGCCCAGCGTGGCGGCGAGGCGCCCGCGGTCGATCTCGGCTTGCGCGCTCGGCAGCCCCGCCACGTCCGCGGCCCGGGCGATGACCTCGGCCGCCTCGGGCTTCAGTCCCGCGAGACCGGCAATCGCACGCTGGACGGTGTCGATCGCCTCGCGCCCGCGCCCGAGGTCGTTCAGCGAGCGCGCGAGGGCGAGCCCGCGGTCGGGGGTCGGGTCGAGGAGGAACGTGCGCCGCAGGTAGCGGCTCGCGGCGAGGGCGCTCCCCTGCCGCGCCAGGGCCGTGCCCACCGCCTCGTACAGCCCCGCCCGGTGCCGCCGGTACGCGTCCCGCGCGGCCTGGAACTCGTCCTCCACCACCTCGCCCTTGCGCCCCGCGGTCACGTAGTCGGTGGGATTGAACTCCGCCGTCGCCGCGAGCGCGCGACGGGCCTTGACGAGCGCCGCCGCCGGATCCCGGGGGGCGAGCTGCATCGCCTCGGCGGCCAGCTGCTCGGCCTCCGCGATCCTCGCGCGCCCCCCGGGAGCGCTCGCCTGCGGCGCGAGAGAGACGGCCAGGGCGAGGGCGAGGATGGTGCTCACGTTCGGGCCTCCTTCAGCCAGCCGGAGGCGGAGACGGCTCCGCCGGCGGAGGCTCGGGCGTCGGCAGCGCGACGAGGGTCATGTCGGGCGGGAGGGGGCGGGACAGATCGACGTGCCCGCCGAGCGACGTCACGGGCTGGTCGTTCACGACGATCCGCACGCGGCTCACCGCCGGGAAGTTCGTCACGATCGTGTTCACGACCGAGTACACGGTCAGCAGCTCGGCCTTCGAGCCCCCGGGGAGGCCCGACGTCGCCTCCGACGACAGGTCCACGCAGGCCACGCCACGCGCCTGCACGAACACCTCGAGGACGCGCGTCCCCGCCGGCAGCGTGGGGACGAGGCCGGTCGTCGAGCCCTTCGCGAGCTCTTCGACCACGGTCCGGAGCTGCCGCGCCAGGTCGGCCGAGAAGGCCACCTCGCGCTCCTCGGGCAGGAGGCCCTCGCGGTCCGGAGCCTCGAAGTAGAGCCGCACGCTGATCCGCCGGCCGGCCGCCGCGTCAGGGCCTTCCGCCGCGGCCGGCGACGCCTCCTCCGCGGCGGGCTCCTCCACCTCCACGGGGACGCGGCCGGCGCCCGCAGCAGCGCCGCCCAGCGCGGCGCGGTGAGGGCCACCGTGGCCAGGAGGCCGGCGAGGCCCACCACCGTCAGGGCGTTCGCCTGGCGCGGCGGTCACGGCGCGCCCGCGGGGGAGGCGCGCCCCGCCGAGCCGGGCCGAGCGCTCCTTGCCGGAACCGCTCGATGCCGCGCGCGAGCGACCGCGGCGATCTTCGCCTGGTAGGCGTCCGAAGCCAGCAGCTTCTCCTCTTCCGGGTTGCTGATGAAGGCCACCTCGACCAGGACCGCCGGCATCGCGGCGCCCACGAGGACGCGGAACGGCGCCTGCTTCACCCCGCGCCCCTCGCTGCCCGTGACCACCGCGAGCTCCTCCTGGATGCGCGAGGCGAGCGCGGAGGACTCCTCGAGGTGCTCGGCCTGGGCCATGTCCCACAGGATGAGCGCGAGGTCCGAGCCCGGGGTGGCGCCGGCCACGGGCTCGGCCGCGCCCTCCGTCTGGGCGACCCACCGCGACTCGTCGTCGCTCGCCTGGTACGAGAGGAAGTACACCTCGCTGCCCTTCGCCCCCCGGGCTCGGCTGGCGTTCGCGTGGATCGAGACGAAGAGGTCGGCCTTGTAGTTGTTGGCGATCGCGGTGCGCTCGTCGAGCCCCACGTCCAGGTCCCGGTCGCGGGTCAGGAACACCGTGGAGGCCGCGCGCGTTGACGAGCTCCGCCTTGAGCTTGCGCGCGATGGACAGCGCGACGTCCTTCTCGAGCGTGCCTCCGGCCCCGCGCGCGCCCGGGTTCTCCCCACCGTGGCCCGGGTCGATCACCACCGTCCGGATCGCCGGCTCCTCCGACGGGCGCGCGGGCCGAGGCCGGCAGCGCGACCGGGGCTGCCCTCTCGCCGGGAGCGGGAGGCGGCCCGGAGAGCTCGAGCACCAGGCGGGCCGGCGGATTCCTGCTCCGTCGCCTTCAGCTGCTGGAAGCGCGGTCCCAGCTGCACCGCGAACACGTTCTCCGCCCCGCCGAGGAACTGCCGGACTCCACGATCCCCCCGGCCAGCCGCGCGGGTTGCAGCGCGACGTCCACCAGGTCGCGCGACACGGCCACGGTGACCCGGCCCGGC
>CAWFSB010000009.1:0-61181 GCA_963818355.1 uncultured Acidobacteriota bacterium
GGGGAGGTCGACGAGAATGGCGATCAAAGTTGGTATCAATGGGTTCGGCCGGATCGGCCGCCTGGTCTTCCAGGCCCTGTGTGACCAGGGCCTCCTCGGCAAGGAGATCGACGTCGTCGGTGTCGTCGACATCGTCACCGACGCCGATTACTTCGCGTACCAGATGAAGTACGACTCGGTGCACGGGCGCTTCAAGCACTCGCTCGCGACGAAGAAGAGCGCTCCGACGGTCGAGGGCAACGACGTGCTCGTGGTCGGCGGCGACGCCGTCAAGTGCATCATGGCGACGAAGGACCCGAGCCTGCTCCCGTGGAAGGAGCTCGGCGTCGACTACGTCATCGAGTGCACGGGGCTCTTCACCGACTCCGAGAAGGCCAAGGGCCACCTCGCGGCCGGCGCCAAGAAGGTCATCATCTCCGCCCCGGGCAAGGGCGAGGTGAAGACGCTGCTGATGGGCGTGAACGAGAACGAGTACGACCCCGCGAAGCACAACATCGTGTCGAACGCCTCCTGCACGACGAACTGCCTGGCCCCGGTGGTGCACGTCCTCCTCAAGGAGGGCGTCGGGATCGAGACCGGCCTCATGACCACGATCCACAGCTACACCGCGACGCAGAAGACGGTGGACGGGCCCTCGAAGAAGGACTGGCGCGGCGGCCGCGCGGCGGCGATCAACATCATCCCCTCCTCGACCGGCGCCGCGAAGGCGGTGGGCGAGGTGCTCCCCGCGACCAAGGGCAAGCTCACCGGCATGTCCTTCCGCGTGCCGACGCCGGACGTCTCGGTGGTGGACCTCACCTTCCGCTCCACGAAGGACACGTCGATCGAGGAGATCGACGGCCTGATGAAGAAGGCGAGCGAGACCTACCTCAAGGGCATCCTCGGCTACTGCACCGAGGAGGTCGTCTCCACCGACTTCATCCACGACGAGCGCTCGTCGATCTACGACTCGCTCGCCACCCTCCAGAACAACCTGAAGGGCGAGAAGCGCTTCTTCAAGGTGGTCTCCTGGTACGACAACGAGTGGGGCTACTCGAACCGCGTGATCGACCTGCTCCGCCACATGGCGAAGAAGGACGGCGCGAAGTAGGACTCCGCCGGCCCCGGGGGTGACCCCCGGGATTCCCTGGGGGCGGCCCGAAACGGGCCGCCCCTTTTCACGAAGACGGCAAGAACAGGGGCAAGGACCATGGCCAAGCTCTTCATCGAGGACCTCGACCTCCCGGGCAAGCGCGTGATCATGCGCGTGGACTTCAACGTGCCGGTCAAGGACGGCAAGGTGGAGAACGACAAGCGCCTGCGCGCCTCGCTGCCTTCCATCCAGTACGTGCTCGGCAAGGGCGCGAGCCTGGTGCTCATGAGCCACCTGGGCCGCCCGGACGGGCAGAAGATCGCGAAGTACTCCCTGAAGCCGGTGGCGGCCAGGCTCTCCGAGCTGCTCGGCAAGCCGGTGACATTCCTCGAGGACTGCGTCGGGCCTGAGGTCGAGAAGGCCTGCGCGGCCCTCGAGCCGGGCGAGGTGGCGCTCCTCGAGAACCTCCGCTTCCACATCGAGGAGGAGGGCAAGGTCAAGAAGGAGGACGGCACGTCGGTGAAGGCCGACCCCGAGGCGGTCAAGGCCTTCCGGGCCTCGCTCTCGAGGCTCGGCGACGTGTACGTGAACGACGCGTTCGGCACCGCGCACCGCGCTCACAGCTCGACCGCGGGCGTCGTCCTGCCGCAGCGCGCGGCGGGCTACCTGATGAAGAAGGAGCTCGACTTCCTCGGCGACGCGGTAGACAACCCGAAGCGCCCCTTCGTCGCGATCATCGGCGGCGCGAAGGTCTCGGGCAAGATCGACGTGATCTCGGCCCTCCTGCCCAAGGTCGACACGCTGATCATCGGCGGCGGCATGGCCTTCACGTTCTACAAGGCGCAGGGCAAGGAGATCGGCGGCTCGCTGGTCGAGGAGGACCGCGTCGAGATGGCCAGGGCGCTGCTGGCGAAGGCGGGCGGCAAGATCGTGCTGCCCGTCGACACCGTCGTGACCGACGCCTTCGACTTCGACGCGCGCAAGGTCGGGACCCTGAAGACGGTGGCCTGGGACGCGATCGGCCCGAAGGACATCGGTGTCGACATCGGCGAGGCGACCCGGGCGAAGTTCGCGGGCATCGTCAAGGGCGCGGCGACGGTCGTCTGGAACGGCCCGATGGGCGTATTCGAGATCCCGGAGACGGCCAAGGGCACCCTCGCGGTCGCGCAGGCTCTGGCCGACGCCACCGCCCACGGCGCGATCACCGTCGTCGGCGGCGGCGACTCGGTCGCGGCCGTGGAGAAGAACGGCCTGGCCGACAAGGTCACCCACGTCTCGACCGGCGGCGGCGCCTCCCTCGAGTTCCTCGAGGGCAAGGAGCTGCCGGGCGTGACGTACCTGAGCGAGAAGTAGTCCCCTGTCATCCCGAGGGCGGTTTCGGGACGGCGCCCGAGGGATCCGCCCGACTGCGGATCCCTCGTCGCCCGACACGGACGAGTTCCTCGGGATGACGGAAACCAGGCCGGCCACCGCCGGTTCCACACTTCGGGAGTGAATGAGATATGCGACGCAAGCTGATCGCCGGCAACTGGAAGATGTACAAGACCGTCTCCGAGGCAGTGGCCCTCGTGGAGGAGATCAAGAAGGGCGCCGCCGGCGCCCCGAGCGACATCCTCGTGGCCCCGCCATACACGTCGCTCGTGGCGGCGGTCGCGGCGGCGAAGGGCAGCCCGGTCGCGGTCGCCTCGCAGAACATGCACTTCGAGAAGGAGGGCGCCTTCACCGGCGAGGTCTCCGCGGCGATGCTGAAGGACATCGGCGTCACCCACGCGATCCTCGGCCACTCCGAGCGGCGGCAGTACTTCGCGGAGACGGACGAGGGCGTCGCGAAGAAGACGAAGGTCGCGCTCGACAACGGCCTTCTCCCGATCTCCTGCGTCGGCGAGACGCTCGCCGAGCGCGAGGCGGGCCGCACCATGGAGGTCGTGGGCCGGCAGGTGGACGCGATCCTGGGCGCGGTGACGGCCGAGGAGGCGAAGAAGGTGGTGATCGCCTACGAGCCCGTCTGGGCGATCGGCACCGGCAAGGTGGCGACCCCGGAGCAGGCGCAGGAGGTTCACGCCTTCATCCGCTCGCGCATCGCGGCGAAGCACGGGCAGGCCGTGGCGGACACGATGCGCATCCTCTACGGCGGCAGCGTGAAACCCGACAACGTGAAGGGCCTGATGGGGCTCCCCGACGTGGACGGCGCCCTCGTCGGCGGCGCCTCGCTCAAGGCCGACTCGTTCCTCAAGCTCGTCCACTACGACAAGCAGTAGCCTCCAATCGTCCAGGGCTCGCGCATGGGGCGGTCCAGCCTCTCGGTTGCGCCCCGGTCGTCGATGATCCTCTCCTTAGCGGGGTCCCAGTGGAGCGCCCTGCCCAGACGGATGGCGATGTCGGAGAGGTGACTGATCGTGTCCGACCGGATGGCTGAGTCGAGAGGATTGATGGTCGGCCGGCGCGTCCTAATGGACTCGACGAAGTTGCCGCCCTGGCTCGAGCTCCGGATGACGGGCTTCTCGCCCTCACGGATCCGCACCTTCTGGAGCTCCTTGGGACTGGCGTAGAGGAAGCCGCGGCTGACGCTGATCCAGCCGCCCTCCCCCCAGAAGGTCGTGCCGTGGTCCAGGAACGGGCGCTTCCTGGGGTCGTCCATCAGCCCCGGAACGTCCTTGGCCACACGGTCGCACATGAAGCGCAAGGTCACGCCGTCTGCATAACGGCACTTCACGTCCCAGTTGTCGACGGTGTCGAAGAGTCCCCCTTCGGGGATCTCGCCCTTCCCTTCGTAGACCACCGGGCTCGTGTGGTCCATGTCGAGGCCCCACTGCGCGATGTCCAGTGGATGCGCCCCCCAGCCCGCGATGAAGCCCAGCGCATAGTCGTAGACGTGGTAGGCGCCCCATTCGCTGCAGCGGGACTTCGTGTATGGCTTCATGGGCGCGGGACCGATCCACGTCTCGTAGTCGAGATCGGCCGGCACGGGGGCGGGCACGGTGTCCCGGAAACGCTCGTCGAAGACCTGGGCGTACGAGCCCGGGGACCTCATCCCGGAGCACCAGGCGTCGACGTGACGGACCTTCCCGATGTAGCCGTTGCGGACGAGCTCCACCGCCCTGGTGAACTCGCTCGAGGAGCGCTGCTGGGTCCCGTACTGGAAGATGACCTCGTTCGAGGCGACAGCATCTCGCAGGTCGAAAGCCCAGGCCATGGCGACGCCCAGGGGCTTCTCGACGTACATGTCCTTCTTGGCCTTGGCCGCGTGATAGGCGAGTGGAACGTGCCAGTGGTCGGGGGTGCTGATGATGACGCCATCGACGTCCTTGCGGGCCAGTACGTCCCGCCAGTCAGCCATGGGCTCGCAGTACCGGCCGCCGTAGAACTCGTCGACCTTGGCCGCGAACGCCGTCCGCCGGGAGGCGAAGCAGTCGCAGGCGGCGACGAGTCGCACGTCGTCCTGGGTCGAGACGAAGTCCTGCCAGACGTTGCCCGAGCCGCGATTGCCGAGGCCGATCGCGGCCAGGTTGATTCGGTTCGAGGGCGCCGTCCGGCCGAAGACGCTGGAGGGCACGATCATCGGCGCCGCGGCCAGCGCGGCCGCCGACTTCAGGAAACTGCGGCGGCTCTTCGTCCTGCTCATGGGCCCTCCTCGTCACTTCGATTCATGCGTCTGGCGGGAGTACTTCGCGTACTCGGCGTTCAGCCGCGCGGAGTCCCACCGGCCGTGGTGGACGATCACTCGGTAGCGCAGCGTGAGCCGCTGACCGGCCTCCAGCGTGATCGGCCCGTAGCAGAGGACCGCCGGGCTGAAGAAGCTCATCTCGGCCGAGCGGATGACGTACCAGGGCGTGGGTGAACCTGGATTCCCTGGATTGTCCAGGACGGCGATGCCCTCCGGTTTACCGTCGACGAGGCCGGAGTAGTCGACAGCCGTGTGACGACCGCGGTGGCGATCCTCCGGCATCTCGATGATCGGGCCATCGCTCGACGCAACCCCGCGTTCGGCCAGGGCCGCGGCGAGGCGCAGCGACAGGCCGGAGTATCCCCCCAGCCCTGCCCCCCAGGCTCGCCCGGGATCGGCGTCCGGTCCAGCACGACCTTCTGAACGGCCCGGAAAGCCAGGGTCCAGTCCATCGAGTAGGTGCCTTCGGCATCGGGCGGACCGGCCTCGATCGCTCGCTCCTCCGTCAGCACGGGGATGTCTTCTCCCGCCGGCCGGTAGGCGAGATCCATGGCGATCCTCGACCTGAGATCGTCGCCGGCGTCGACCCGCACGTTGGACCAGGTGGTCTGGCCCGCAGGCCGGCCGGTCTTGCCGTCGATCTCCCAGTAGTTGACGGCATTGATGAACTTCCAGCCGAACCACAGCCCGTGGTGCCAGAGGTGGTCGGGCGGCCGGTCCCAGGTCAAAGCACGTCCGTCGGCGGTGTTCAGCGGGTGGAAGTAGGGAGTGTCGAGCTCCGAACCGTAGCGAAACTGCCACAGCGGCCCGGAAGGACCGACCAGCGTCAACGCGCCATCCTCGCGCAGCCATTGCGGCTTGCGGGCCGCGACCTTTCCCGTGGCCGCCCACTCGACGGCGCGCCTCACGAGCTGCCGAAAGCCTGGGTTGGCCATGGCCCGCACGTCGTGGCCGAGGAGGATGGTGAGGCTCCGCCCCCGACCAAACCGGCCGGCAAGCACCGAGGGTTCCCAACGGCCGGTCCCCTCCTTGTCCGCGGCGGAGAAGGACACGGCGAGGACCTCGGCCCCGGGCGCGATGCCCGGCCTGTTCCAGAGCTCGTCGGTCGTGGTGAACGCTTCGAGCCCAGCCGTCACCGGATGAACGGCGGCTTCGATCCGGACCGGGAATTCGTGGTTCGGCCCGTGGCTCGTCTGGTCCTTCTTCCAGGTCGCGAGCGTGAGCCGCCCGTAGTCCTGCCAATCGGGGAACGAGGCGCTGCCGGCGTGGACGACGACGTGCCCTTTGCCCCCCCTCACGAAACCGAGGTAGACCTCGCGGGTCTCAGCCGGCCAGCCGGACGCTTGGGGGCCGAGCCCGAAGGCGTTCCAGTTGCTCAGGATAACGTCGTAGGGCTCGAGGGACCGGGCGGTGAGGATCTCCGGCTTTTCGGCGACATCGACCACGAATCCCCCGCTCTCGCGGAGGATGTCCAGGAGCTCCGGTGTGGTGGCCTTCCAGTCGTGGTTGTTCTGACCGGAGAGAAGAAGAACCCGAATCCCCTCTCCCGCGGCTGCAGCTCGCCCCCAGGCGAGGCTCCCGAGAAGGCCGAGCGCCAGCAGGCTGCGGCGCAGGAGGCATCCGACTCCCTCTCGGTACCCGCGACGCTCCAGGATCACAGGAGCGCCTTCAGGTGCTCGACGCTGCGCGCCGCCTGCTCCACCGTGCCGCACTCGACGGAGAAGACGATGTCTCGCGGGGCCTTGCGACAGATCGCGATCACACGCTTCCAGTCGATCACGCCGTCCCCGCACGCGCAGCCCGACGGGCGTCCCCGTCACCTTGCCCCGCTCTTCGTCGCTCTGCTGGATCGAGATGTCCTTGGCGTGGAGGTGGACGAGGCGGCCCACGACGCTCTCCAGCCAGGAGTAGGGGTCCTGTCCGCCCAGATAGGCGTTCCCCGTGTCGAAGTTGATTCCGATCGCCGTGCTGTCGACCAGCCGGCTGATGCGCTCCAGCCCCTTCGGGGTCTTGCTGTACTGCTGGTGCGGCTCGATGCCGATCGAGAATGCCGCGCGGCTCGGCCACCGCCGCGACCTCGTGGAGGGTGTACTTCATCAGCACGAAGTCCTCCTCCTCCGTCGTCCAGGAGGGCTTGGGCCCCTCGTCGGTGTTGACCACCGGCGCGCCGCACTCGGCGGCGAAGCGGACGGCCTGCTTGAGGTACTCGGTTCCGATCTCGGGCTTGATGAGGGGCGTGTGGGCGGAGAGGCCCGAGAGCTTGATTCCCGCCTTCTCGCAGGCGCGCCTGACGCGGAGCGGGTCGTCCAGCATGGAGACGCTGTGGAAGTAGCCGGCCTCGCTGAGGAGCTCGCGGCCCCAGTGGACCATCGGCTCGACGTACTCGTAGCCGAGCTCGGCGGCCTTCGCGACGCCCCACTCGAACGACTTGTCGTCGTGGCGGACGAACTCCATGTTGACGCCGATGCCGATCTTCGCCATGCCGTCCGTCCTTTCGATCCGAGCCGCTCGCTCGCACCCTGCGAGTGTCCCGATCGTACGCCCCCGGCCCGGCACCGTCTTTCGGACGCCACCAGTGAAGGAAATCGAACAAGGGCTTTGACCGCCATCCCGCGGGCGCACTACCATGCGCCGGTCCCTCCAGGGGCCCCGCATGGCCACCCGATCCTCGCCGGTCTTCAACGACCACGGCCGCACCTACCACGCGGACTCGTGCGCCCCCCTGGTGGAGGCCGTTCGGCGCGGGGAGCTGCGTCTCGAGGCGCGCGCGCGGGGGAGCTATCCGGGCCGTCCCCTTCCCGGTGGCGTCCTGCGCGGCCTGCGCTGTGTGGGATTCTGGGACGCCTCGCGAAAGCAGACGTGGGGCCTTCCCTGGCACCGCAACGAAGGGATCGAGCTGACGTATCTCGAGACGGGAAGCACCGGCTTCGCCCTCGGGCAACGGCGCTTCGTTCTCCAGCCGGGCGACCTGACGATCACCCGGCCCTGGCAGCTCCATCGTGTCGGTACGCCGCACGTCGGCGTCGGCCGCCTCCACTACCTGATCCTCGACGTCGGCGTGCGTCAGCCGCACCAGACCTGGTCGTGGCCCTCGTGGCTCGTCCTCTCGAAGGAGGACCTCACCGATCTGACCGCCACCCTGCGCGGGAACGAGCAGCCGGTCTGGAGGGCCGACCTGCAGATCCAGCGCTGCTTCCGGCAGCTCACCGGCTCGCTGGCGGACGACGGGCCCGGGGAGTGGTCGCGTCTCGCCGTCTACATCAACGAGCTCCTCCTCCAGCTCGTCGTCATGTTCCGCGAGCGGCGCATTCCGATCCGCAAGTCCCTCTCCAGCGCCCGCCGGAGCACCGAGCTTTTTCTCGACTCGCTGCGGGAGGGCCTCGACGAGACCTGGACGCTCGAGCGAATGGCGCGAAGCTGCGGCCTCGGGACGACGCGCTTCGTCCACTACTGTCGTCAGGTGACGAACCAGACACCGCTCCAGTTCCTCGGCTCCCTGCGGGTGGAGAAGGCCTGCTCGCTGTTGCGGCGCGATCCGACCCGCAGCGTCACCGACATCGCCCTCGACTGCGGATTCGTGACGAGCCAGTACTTCGCGACCGTCTTCAAGCGCCACTGCCGCTGCACGCCGAGGGAGTACCGGCAGGGGCGAGACCGCAACGCCTCTCGCCAAGCACGCCCGCACGTGAGGGCGCGAGAGGCCGAGCCGTAGACCCACCCCGCCCGGAACTGCCGCCTGGAGGCTCCCGTGCTCACTCTCCTGCTGCTCGCCACCGCCGCAAGCGCCCCGCTGGCCCTGCACCCCGACAACCCGCGGTACTTCCTCTTCCGCGGGAAGCCGACCGTGCTCGTCACCTCGGGCGAGCACTACGGCGCCGTGCTGAACCTCGACTTCGACTACGTCCGCTACCTGGACGCGCTCGCGACGGACGGGCTCAACCACACGCGGCTCTTCTCCGGGACCTACCGCGAGGTGCCGGCGTCCTTCGGCATCACCGACAACACGCTCGCCCCGAAGCCCGGCCGCTACGTCGGCGCCCTGGGCCCGCAGCACGGAGCCCGGCGACTTCGACGGCGGGATGAAGTTCGACCTCTCGCGCTGGGACGAGTCGTACTTCCGGCGCCTGAAGGACTTCATGGCGGAGGCGGGCAAGCGCGGCGTCGTCGTCGAGATGAACCTGTTCTGCCCCTTCTACGAGGAGGTGCTCTGGGACGCCAACCCGATGAACGCCCGGAACAACGTGAACGGGGTCGGCAAGGTCCCGCGCGACGAGGTCTACACCCTGAAGCACGCCGACCTGACCGCCGTCCAGGAGGCCGTGACACGGAAGATCGTCACCGAGCTGAACGCGTTCGACAACCTCTACTTCGAGGTCGCGAACGAGCCGTACTTCGGCGGGATCACGCTCGAGTGGCAGCACCACGTCGCGGCGCTCGTCGCCGAGACCGAGACGAGGCTCCCGAACCGCCACCTCGTCTCGATGAACATCGCCAACGGCACGGCGAAGGTCGAGAAGCCCGAGCCCGCACGTCTCGATCTTCAACTTCCACTACGCGACCCCGCCCGACGCGGTGGCGGCGAACGCGCACCTGCGCGGCGTGATCGGCGAGAACGAGACGGGCTTCCGCGGCAAGGACGACGTGCTCTACCGCACGGAGGGCTGGGCCTTCCTGCTCGCCGGCGGCGGGCTCTACAACAACCTCGACTACTCGTTCACGCCCGCGCACCCCGACGGGACGTTCCTCGACTACTCGTCCCCGGGCGGCGGGAACCCGGCGTTCCGGAAGCAGATGCGGATCCTCAAGGACTTCGTCCACTCGTTCGACTTCGTGCG
This sequence comes from uncultured Acidobacteriota bacterium, assembly GCA_963818355.1. Taxonomy (GTDB): domain Bacteria; phylum Acidobacteriota; class Vicinamibacteria; order Fen-336; family Fen-336; genus DATBSL01. The sequence continues at coordinate 9,572 of CAWFSB010000009.1, forward strand.
GATGAAGCCGGACCGCTCGGTGGTCGCGGCGCCGGAGGGGCTCGCCGTGCAGGCGCTCGTCGAGAAGGGGCGGCAGTACGCGGTCTACCTGCACGCGCCGGTGGGCGACGGGAACTTCGCCGCCCGGTGGACCGGGCGGCTCGATCCGCCGGCCCCGGCACCTACCGGCTCACGACGGTGTCCGACGACGGCGTCCGGCTGTGGCTGGACGGGAAGCTCGCTGATCGAGAACTGGACCGACCACGCGACCGACGGAGGACCACGCGACGGTCGAGCTGACGGCGGGACGGCCGGTCGATCTGAAGCTCGAGTACTACCAGGGCGGCGGCGGCTCGAGGGCCCGGCTGAAGTGGACGCGGCCGGACGGGACGACCGAGGTGATCCCGGCGTCCGACTGCGCCAGCCGGACGGCAGCGGACCGGGCCTCCGGGCCGAGTACTTCGAGGGCCGCACGTTCGACGCGCCGGGGGCCGTGCGCGTCGACCCGACCGTCGACTTCGAGTGGCCCCCGGCACCCCGACCGATCCCGCGGAAGGCGGCGTCGGGCCGGGGCCGCAGAGATCGCCCTCGACCTCCCGGCCGGGCGCTACCGGGTCGAGTGGGTCGACCCGAAGACCGGAAAGGTCCTGAGGGGCGAGTACCTGGAGCACGCCGGTGGCCGCAAGTCCCTGATCTCGCCGGCTTTCGACGAGGACGTCGCGCTGGCCGTCCGCACCCGGTGAGCGGGAGCACGGTCCGCGGTCGGCGGCCCTCCCGGTGGCGGGCGACCCCGGGCGTCTGCTAGACTTCGTGTTTCGCGCGGGCCCGCAAGGGCACTCTGAAGCACCAGAAGAAGCGAGGATCGGCGGCGGACATGGCTTTCCTGTACTACCTGATCATCTTCGTGCACGTCGTGGCGTGCCTCTTCCTGATCGCGGTCGTGCTGCTCCAGCAGGGCAAGGGGCAGGACCTGGCCAGCGCCTTCGGCGGCGGCGGCACCCAGACGGCCTTCGGCCCCCGCGGCTCGGCCACCGTCCTCTCGCGAGCCACGACCATCCTGGCCGGGCTCTTCATGGTCACCAGCCTGGCGCTCTCGCTGATCCGGCCGAACCGCAGCGGCGTCCTCGACCAGGTGCCGACCGTCGCCGCGACGCCGACCCCGGCCGCGACCACGGCGCCGGTGAGCCTGCCCGCCGCCCCGGCGGCGCCCGCCGAGGCCCCGGCCGCACCCGCGCCCACCCCGCGCCGAAGTGACCTTCGAGCCCGTCAGGGCTCGAAGGTCATCCTGAGGGCGGTTCCCCGCCGGCGCCCGAAGGATCCGCCGGGATTGCGGACCCCTCGTCGCCCGACTCGATCGGTACTCCTCGGGATGACAACCTCCGGCTGCCGCCCCTAATTCCCTGGCGGCGTCGTCCCGGGGGCAGGCGCCGTTGCAGCGGGCGCCGTTGCAGCGGGCGGCGGCATCGCCGAGGCCGGCAGGGGCTCCACCACCTTGAACGGCTCCCGCATCTCGAACGAGCGGCCCGCAATGTCGTCGCGGATGACCATCACGATCTCGTAGTCGCCGAGGGGCGCGTCGGTGAGCCGGAAGCCGAACGTCCGCATGACCTGGCCGAGCGAGGTCGGGTTGATCACCGACGGCTGCGACCCGGCGAACACGGTGCCGTCGGGCCGCGTCACCACGTAGCCCTGGGTCACGCGGGGCATGCCCGTCTTCTCGTCCTTCTTCGCCCCGTACACCTCGAACTGGCAGAGGAGGTCGGAGCCCGAGCCGAACTCCCGACGGGCGACGACGGCGAGCATTCCGCCGGGAACCCCCTCGGTCGCCGGGGACGGGGCCCGCGTGTCGCTCAGCACCGGGGTCGAGACCCGCAGCTCGTCGAGGCGCGGGACGTCGAACTCGTGGATGACGGTGCCCACCCGCCCCGTGCGCGGGTCCCGCACCACGATCTTGGCCTGGTAGTCCCCGCTCTTGAGCTCGAAGTCCCGCACGATCGGGTACCAGAAGCGGCTGTACCTTTCTCTCGTGGCCGGCTGCAGCTTCATGCTCACGCCCTGGTCGTAGCGGAAGAACTCCCCGCTCTCCCGGTGGGCGACCACGAGCAGGAACTGCAGGTCCGCCAGGCTGCGGCCGTCCTTCTCCTCGAACTCGAGGGCGCGGATGTCCACCTCGGTCGCCACGAGGACGGCGGCCTTGCCGAGCGTCTTCTCGTCCCCGATGAAGTGGGTCATCCGGAGCGGGAGCGCGTCCTCCGCCCACGGCGAGTCGAGCGCGCGTTGGATCACCGGGTCGATGCCCTTCTTGGGCGCCATCGCGCTCTTGCCGGTGTCGCTGGGGGCGTAGTACCCCTTGCGCGCGCGCACCTGCAGGCCCTTCCCGTTGGCCAGCTTCACCTGGATCTTGCGGAATCGGCCGTCGCGGGAGGTGTTCGAGGGGATGTAGCCGAGGAGGTAGTAGGCCTGGGTCTCGTTGGCGATCTTCTGGATGCCGGCCGAGAGGTCGTTCGTGTTGCGGACGGTGAAGCCGCCGCTCTCGCTCGACACGATCTCCGACCCGCCCACCGCGTCCCAGCCCTCGGTCATGGCGAAACCGATGTCCTGGTCCGGCAGCGCCGGCCCGAACTGGGCCGTCATCTCGATCGGCATGCCCTCGAGGCCGCGCGCGTTCAGGAAGTAGATGGCGGCGTTCGCGCGGCGGGAAGCCTCGTTGACGCGCTTGAACTCGTCCACGTTGAGGTCGTGGATGAAGCCCTCGGAGACGAGGATCACGGACTTGCGGCCCTTGGCGGCGGCCAGCCCGTTGAGCGCGCGCTCGAGGGCGTCGAGTGTCGTCCGCAGGCGGGTCACCGCCTGGTAGTACACCTCGGAGGCGCGCCCGGTGATGTACGGGTCCTCCACGGTGCCCGCGCGCCCGCTGCTGTCCTGTGACCGGTTGAGGGACGACCCGACGCCGTAGGTCTCGTAGCGCCTCATCACGCGCTCGGTGACTTGCGGGTCGCGGTAGACGTGGATGCGCAGCGCCTCCCAGTCCGTCAACCGCTCCTGGGAGGTGTCGGGGATGTAGCGCCCGTCGAAGCGCTTCACCATGTCGAGGAGCTTGGGCCGGCCCGACTCCATGCGGGCGGTCCACCAGGTGCCGCCGGCGGTCGAGATGAGCGTCACCCGGTCGCCCTCGCGGGTGCCCTTCTCGAGGAAGCTCGACACGGCCGCCTTCGCCTGGTTGGCCTTCCAGGGCGTGATGTTCATGTCGTCGAACACGACGGCGAACGTGCGGCCCCGCCGCTCCGCGGGCGTGGTGTTGACCGAAACCCGGGGCGGCGGAGGGGGCGTCGTGGAGGGCTGGTCGGGCAGCTCCACCGCCTCGAACGAGACGACCGACTGGGGCGCGCCGTCCTCGATGACGGTGATGTCGCTCTGCTTGAGCCCGCGAATCGCGTTGCCCTTCTTGTCGGTGACCACCACGTCCACGATGACCTGCTCGACCTGGGCCGGGAAGGTGGGGGGCGCGGCCTCCTGGGAGGTCCCGGGCGGGGTCGGGGCCGCGGGCTTGGCCGCGGCGGCAGGCTTCTGCGCCTCCTGCGCGACCAGCGCGGCGGCGGAGGCGAGCAACAGCACGACGGGGGCGAAGTGGATTCGTTCCATGTTCCTCATCCGAGACTCACGCAGACCCATCCGTCTTCCACCCGCACCTCGTAGCGCGCCACCTTGAGGTCTGCGCTGGCCACGTTCTCGCCCGTGGTGACGTCGAAGGTCCAGTTGTGCCAGGGGCAGCTCACTTGCGGGCCGTCCACGAAGCCCTGGCCGAGCGGACCGCCGCGGTGGGGGCAGCGCCCGGCGAGGGCATGGAACGTGCCGTTCACGTTGAAGAGGGCCACGACCTGACCGCCGACGGTGACCTCCGCGGCCTTTCCCGGCGGGAGGTCGGCGACGGCGATGGCGGGGGCGAACGGGGACATGCTCGTCTCCTGAAGCATCAAAGACCAGTCTATCTCAGTCGGCCTCGTCGAGCGCCGCCGCCAGCCTCTCCAGGCCGCCTTCGAGGGTCTCGGGCGGGCAGCCCAGGGCCAGGCGGAAGTGGCCGGGCGCCCCGAAGAACCGGCCGGGCACGACCGTCGTCTCGTGGCTCTCCCGGAGCCGCCGGCAAAGGCCGTCCACGTCGCCGCGGAGGAGGCGCGGAAACGCGATCATGCCGCCGTCGACCGGGGCGCACGCGAGGTCCGGCCGGGCGGCCAGGAAGGCGTTCACCCCGTCCGTGTTCGTCTCGAGGATGCGCCGGGCCCGCTCGGCCACGCGGTCGAGATGGTCGAGGGCGACGACGCTCAGGCGCTCGGCGGGGTGGGCGGGGATCACCCCGAAGAGGTCGTCCAGCCGCCACATCCGGCGCGCGAGGTCGGGGTCCGCGACCGCCCAGCCGCACCTCAGGCCGGACAGCCCGTAGGCCTTCGTCAGGCTGGACGTCACCACGAACTCGGGCCCGAGGTGCGCCGCCGAGCCCGAGGGCCGCCCCCGGACCGCGAGCGTCTCGAGGTACACCTCGTCCACGAGGACGCGGGCGCCGACCGAGCGCGCGGCCTCGCCCACCGCGCGAAGGTCCTCCGGCGGGACGAAGGCGTTCGAGGGGTTGTGGAGGTTGGTCAGGACGACGAGGCGCGTGCGCGGAGTGAGGGCTCGCTCCACCTCGCGGGGGTCGAGCCGGAAGCCCTCCTCCGCCCTCCGCGGGAAGCGCCGCACGTCGAGGCGCAGCCACCGGGCCACGTCCACGAGCAGCGAGTAGGTCGGCTCCTCGATGAGCACGACGTCGCCGGCCTCGGCCACGGCCGCCAGGACGAGCAGGTTGGCCATCGAGGTGCCGGTCGCGTGCACCACCCGGTCGGGGTCCACCCCGGCCTTGCGCGCCAGGCGCTCCTGCAGCGGGGCGTAGCCGTACGCGCTCGGGCCGCAGATCTCGAGGTCCTCGATCCGGGCGCCCAGTTCCGCGAGCGGGAACGCCGTGACCCCGCTCGAGGCGAGGTTGAAGCGGGCGGCGGAGCGGGTCTTGGCCCACTCCATGTACTCGGAGAACGGCGGAGTCAAGGCTTGCCTCCTTTTTCGCCCCGAGGAGCTCCATCCGAGTCGGGCGACGAGGGGTCCGCCTGGGCTGCGGAATCCTCGGGACCCGTCCCATCGAGGCCCCTCGGAATGACAGGGCCCGACGGGGCTCTCCACAGGCGGTAGACGGGGAGACCGAGGGCGAGGATGAGAAGCCCGATCGCACTGTCGGCCGGGTAACGGTGGATGGTGGCGGCCACGACGAGCCAGCACGACAGCGCGAAGAAGGCGGTGGTCCACGGGTGGCCGGGCGCCCGGAAGCTCCCCGCCTCGCCTCGGCGCCGGTAGACGAAGAGGGCGGCCCCGGTGAGCCCCATGGCGATGAAGTCCACCGAGACCACGTAGTTCAGGATCTGCTCGTACCGGCCGGAGAGCGCGATGACGGCGGCGACGGCTCCCTGCAGCGCGATCGCCAGCACCGGCACGCGCGTGCGCGGGTCGAGCCTTCCGACGCGGCCGAAGAAGACGCCGTCGCGGGCCATCGCGTAGTAGACGCGCGGGGCGGTCAGGATGCCCTGGGCGAGGAAGCCGAAGGTCGAGATCGCGATGCCGACCGCGATGAGGCGCGCGCCGCGCTCGCCGAGGGCGAGGCGCATGACGTCGGTGGCGGGAGCGGTGCTCGCGGCGAGGCCCTCGGCCCCGAGCGCGCGCAGGCAGACGACGTTGACCGAGAGGTAGAGCACCACGACGCCGGCCACACCCAGCAGGAGCGCGCGCGGCATGTCGCGCTCGGGCCGCTTCAGCTCGCCCATGACGAAGCCGGAGGTCTGCCAGCCGCCGTAGGCGAAGAGGACGGGCACGAGGGCGGCGCCGAAGGCAGCCAGGAGGCCCAGGGACGGCGGCCGGTCGAGCGCCGGCCGCAGCGCGACGCGCTCGCCGCCGAAGGCCGCGAAGCCGACCGCCACCAGCCCGAGGATGGCGACGGTCTTCAGCACCATCAGCAGCGACTGGACGTCGTTCCCGGCCCGCACGCCGAGGCAGTTGACGCCGGTCAGCGTGGCCAGGGCGAGGACGGCCACGGCCGCCTCGGGCAGCGGCACCGGCACGAGCTCGCCGAGGTAGCGGGCGAAGGTCACGGCCACCGCGGCCATCCCGCCGCTCTGCGTGACGAGGAGCAGCGCCCAGCCGTAGAGAAAGGCGACCCGCGGGCTGTAGGCCTCGCGCAGGTAGGCGTACTGCCCGCCCACCGCGGGGCGCAGGGAGGCGAGCTCGGCGTAGACGAAGGCCCCGGCGAGGGCGACGAGGCCGCCGAAGCCCCACGCGGCCAGGATGAGCGCCGGCGTGCCCACCTGCCGCGCCACGACGTAGGGGTTCATGAAGATGCCCGACCCGACGATGCCCCCCATCACGAGCATCGTGGCGCCGAAGGGGCCGATCTCGCGGGCGAGCGCCGGCGGGCCCGGCGGAGTGCTGACCATGACGTCCGCCGACTCTACAACGGATGGGGTCGGGTCCTGAATCGGCTCGTCGCGGGCAGGACGGGTCCCGATCGACGGGCGTAAGATGCGCCGCAGGCTCGCACGACAGGAGGGCACATGGCGTCACGACGCGCGTTCATCGGTCTGGCGGCGGGCGCGTCGGCGGTCGCGGCGTTCCGCGACGACGGGCTCGACCGCGTCCTCGCCGCGTCGCGCTCGGCCGAGGGGACCCCGGCCGAGGACCTCGCCGGGGACGAGCGGTACTGGCGGGAGATCCAGCAGGCCTTCACCGTCAACCGCGGCTACGTCAACCTGAACAACGGCGGCGTGTGCCCGTCCCCGAGGATCGTCCAGGAGGCGATGAAGCGGTACCTCGACCTCTCGAACGAGGCGCCGGTCTACACGATGTGGCAGCTGCTCGAGCCGCTGGTCGAGTCGGTCCGGCGCGGCCTCGCCCTGGAGTTCGGCTGCGACCCCGAGGAGATGGCGATCACCCGCAACGCCAGCGAGGGCCTCGAGGCGGTCCAGCTCGGCCTCGACCTGAAGGCGGGCGACGAGGTGCTCACCACCACCCACGACTACGGGCGCATGCTCACCACCTGGCGACAGCGCGAGCGGCGGGACGGGATCGTGCTGAAGACGATCTCCTTCCCCTTCCCCCCGCCGAGCCTCGACGTCCTGGCCGAGCGGTTCGAGCAGGCGGTCACCCCGCGGACGAAGGTCATCCTCGTCTGCCACATGACGAACCTGACCGGACAGGTGTTCCCGGTGAAGCGGATCTGCCGGATGGCCCGCGAGCGCGGGATCGAGACGATCGTGGACGGGGCGCACGCCTTCGCCCTTCTCGCCTTCAAGCACGAGGACCTCGACTGCGACTACTACGGGACGAGCCTGCACAAGTGGCTCTTCGCCCCGCACGGCACGGGCTTCCTCTACGTCCGGCGCTCGAAGATCGGCAAGGTGTGGCCGCTCATGGCGGCGGAGAAGAGGCAGGACGAGGACATCCGAAAGTTCGAGGAGATCGGCACCCACCCCGCGGCCAACCACAACGCGATCGCGGAAGCGCTCGTCTTCCACCGCGGGATCGGGGTCGAGAGGAAGGCCGCCCGGCTGCGCTACCTGCGCGACCGGTGGATGAGGCGGCTCGCCGCCCAGCCCCGGGTGAAGATCCACACGAGCTTCGACCCCGCCATGTCCTGCGCCATCGGCAACGTGCAGATCGAGGGCGTCGACACGCAGAAGCTCGGGAAGCACCTCTTCGACACCCGGCGCATCATCGTGGTGCCCATCCAGCACGAGGAGTTCGAGGGCCTGCGGGTGACGCCCTGCGTCTACACGACCACCGACGAGGTCGACCTCTTCGCCGAGTCGATGGAGCAGGTGATCGCGAGGGGCCTGCCGGCCTGAGGCCCCGGCTAGAGGTCCACGGCCACGACCTCGTGGGCCAGGACCGAGGGCACCGTGACCTCGAGCCACCGGCCGGACTGCCGGAAGCTCGGCGCCGTCTCGCTCACGAGGAGGCGCACGCGTCCCGCCTTGGATTCCTCCGGCAGGAGCACGCGCACGCGCTGCTCGCCGACCGGCAGCAGCTCGCGTACCGGCCCTTTCATCATCATCGGGTTCGTCAGGTTCACGAGGTGCACCGTCAGCGATTCCTTCTGCCGCCACACCGTCACGTCGAGCACCCCGGGGCCGGTCACGCTCACCGGCGGGTCCTCGTTCGTGGCCCAGGCGACCGCGTTGCGCAGGAGCTCGAGGTGGTCGACCGACAGCACCTCCCAGAACGTGCGGTCGACGTCCCAGGGGAAGTAGACGACGCGTCCCTTGCCGGTCTCGCTCAGGAAGACCTGCGGGACGTCCGTCCGGGGCCGGCGAGGGTAGACCTTCTCCATGGGCAGGTCGGGATACGAGGGGATCAGGGTGACCGGCGGGTTCGGGAACGGCCGGGTCGGACTTCACGTCGAGCTGCCACGCCCCGTGGATGATCCGCGGGGCGTCCTCGAGCCCGAGCAGCAGGGCGTGCCCACGCGCCGTCTCGTGCTCGAGACGCAGGTAGGAGTTGCGCACCGGCCCCTCGCGGCGCCCCACGAACGAGACGCCGAACAGGTCGGCAAGGCCGAAGTCGGCGCGCGCCGCGCCCCACTCGTCGCGAAGCGAGGTCTCGGAGGTGGCAACGAGGCCGCCGCCCCTCCGTACGAAATCGCCGAGCTGGGCGCACTGGCGGTCGGAGAGCGCTTCGATGTTGGGCAGGATCAGGGTCTTGAGCGGCGCGAGACGATCGGCGTCGAGCATCCGGTCGTGGACCATCTCGAAGGGGATGCGGGCCTCGACGAGCGCCTGGTACCAGCCGAGCGCCGGGTCCTCGACCCGCTCGCGGACGCGGTCGCCGCCGCAGAACCACGCGGTCTGCTGCGAGTACACGAGCCCCACCCGGGCCAGGGGACGCTCGTTGCGCAGGTACCGCTCGGCTCCGTGGCACCAGGTGAAGATCTCCTCGACGGGACGGAGCCAGCGCGGGTCGTGCAGGGTGCCCGCGAACTTCGTGAACCAGGGCCGCATGCCGTTGGCGACGAGGTCCGCGGTCCAGAGGCGGATCTCGGGAGCACTCTGCACGGAGTCCTTCCACCGGTAGGCCTCCTCGACCCCGACGCTGAAGAGGCCGGCCACGGGCTTGCCGCCCATCGCGGCCCGGTACTCCTTCGCGTTCATGCCGATGGCCCAGGGCGCCATGAGCCCGTGGCGCGCCTGACGATCGGCCACCAGCATCGGCGCCCGCTCGCCGATCTTCGCCATGTCCAGGCGGCTGGTGGCGCCGCCGCCGGTGTTGGGAATGACGCAGGAGTCGGGGTTGACCTGGCGCAGATCCGAGTCCCAGAGGCGCCACAGGGCGAGGAGCCGCTCCTCCCGCCACTGCCGATACTCGCGCGGCAGAGCTCCCTGCGGGTCGGCGGTCCGCGGGAGGTCGAGACCGGTAGCGGCGCGGAAGCCGTCCCGGCAGTGCACGCAGTAGCACGTGCCGGACCCGTCCCAGCGGTTGACGAAGATGCCGTCCACCCGGTACCGGGCCATGATCTCCCGCTGCACCTCGGTCATGAACTCGAAGTTGTAGGGGCCCAGGCCGCAGGTGACCCACATCTCCGGCGAGGCCCAGTGGCGGCGGGGCCGACCGTCCCCGCCCACCGCGATCCAGTCCGGGTGCGCCGCCTGCACGTCGTCGTAGGTGGCGTGCGGATCGGTGCGGGCGACGACCACCATCCCGAGGTCGCGACACCCGGTGACGAGCTCGCCGAACACGTCGCGGCCGCCCAGCCACGCACTGCGGTGGTGGAGGGGGATCGCGGTCGGGTAGTAGGCGACGCAGCCGCCGGCGCTCAGGCAGGCGGCGTCGGAGTGCGTGCGCTTGAAGGTGTCGAGCCAGAACGGGACGTCGAGCTGCACCGGGTCGTCTTCGACCAGGGTGAGCTGCGCCCAGCGCATGGGCTTGTCGATCCACGAGGGCGCGAGCGGCTCGCCCTCCGCCACGGCGTTCCCGGCCGCCGGCCGGGGCCACGCGGGGCGGCCGAGAGAGACCGCCGCTCCGGCGAGCGCGGAGGTCCGGAGGAACTGGCGACGCGGGCTGGGGTGACGTCGGTCTCCCATTGCGGCAGCCTCCCGGTGTGTTCTCCGGCGGATTCTAGCGGACCGGTGACGGGGATGCGGGGACGGCCAGCGACTCGAGGATCGCGGCGAGCGGGCGCTCGGCGAGCGACTCGAGGACGAGGTCGACCGGGGGTCGCGCCAGGGGGCGCGTGAGGGCGTTCGGCACCGCCACGCAGCGCATCCCGGCGGCGAGCGCCGCGCGCATGCCGTTCGGGGAGTCCTCGAAGACGACGCAGGCCCCGGGCTCTCTCCCGAGGCGCGAGGCGGCCAGCAGGAACAGCTCCGGGTCGGGCTTGACCTTGCGCACGTCGTCGCGCGCCACGACGACGTCGAGGAGATCGCGGATGCCGTGGCGCCGGAGCCAGCCGTCCACCCAGCCACACGAGCTGCTCGACGCCACCGCGCGCCCGAGGCCGAGGGCCCTGGCGTCGCGCAGGAGCGCCTCGACTCCCGGCAGGAGCGGCTGGCCCTCGCACCCCTTCGCGGTCGCCTCCTTCACCTCGGCGAGGACGCCCTCGCGGTCGAGCGCCCCGCCGAGGAGGGCGGCGAGGTGCTCGAGCGGGTCGAAGCCCCCGTGCGTGCCCAGGGCGTGCTGCCACTCCTCGAGGCCGAGAGGCTGGCCGCGTCGGCGGTAGGCCGCGAGCCACGCCTCGAAGATGGGCGTCTCGGTGTCGACGATGAGCCCGTCGAAGTCGAGGACGACCGCGGCGGGCGCCGGCAAGGGGCTCAGCCCCGCGCCGCCGCGATCTGCGCGACGCGGGCCCGGATGCGCTCGTAGATCGGCTGGCCCTCGGGGCACTCCTTCGCCACCCACTCGGCGTTGCGGAAGGCGGTCGGCTGGCCTGCCTCGCGGATCTTCTCGAGGAAGGGCGCGACCTTGACGAAGAGGAACAGCCCCTCGGCGTTGTTCTCCAGCCAGAAGGCGGGGCTGACGATGCCGTGGCGGGCCATGCTGTAGACCATCTCCCAGTAGGTGGCGGTCTGACGGTAGGCCGCGTTCAACGGGTGCTCGGCCTTCAGGAACGCCTGCACGTCGTCCCAGCTCTTCGGCCAGAAGTCCCGCATGACGGCCTGGCGCGACTCGCGCATCACGCTCTCGCGGCGCAGGTCGTACACCTGGATCAGCAGGGCGGCGTCGTGATGGTCGGGTGTCGGTTTCGGCATGAGCGGTATGATATGCGACCGCAACGACGCAGTCAGACGCGCTGCCGAGCCGAGGACGGTGGGCCCGCGGGTCGGGAGGAATGGACATGAGGATGGCAATCGGTCTGGTCGGGACGCTGCTGGCGTGCGGCCAGGCCTCGACGACGACGGCGGCCGAGCCGGTGGAGGCGTCTGGCGGCGAAGGTGCGGGCGCGGGAGGCCGCTTTCGCAAAGTCGATGGCCGACCGCGACCACGCGGCGTTCGCGACGTTCGTGGCGGAGGAGGCGCTCTTCGTGGGCCGGGCCGTCCTGCGCGGCCGCAAGGCGGTGGCGGAGGGCTGGAAGCCCTACTTCGAGGGGCCCAAGGCCCCGTTCTCGTGGCAGCCGGATCGCGTCGAGGTGGTCGACTCGGGCACGCTCGCGTTCAGCACCGGCCCGGTCTTCGACCCCGAGGGCAAGCGCACCGGCACCTTCAACTCGACCTGGCGCCTCGAGAAGGACGGCGAGTGGCGGGTCGTGCTCGACAGCGGCTGCCCTCCCTGCAGCTGTCCCTGAAGGAGCCTCCATGACCGACCACGTCCGCGTCTGCCGCGAGTGCGGCGAGGAGTACCGGCCCGAGATCGTCCGCTGCGCGGACTGCGGCGGCGAGCTCGAGGATCACTACGACGGCCAGGGAGTCGCGAGCCTCGCCCCTCCAGCGCCGGACGCGGAGGCGGCGGCCGAGCTCGTGGGCTACCGCGTGCTCTTCGTGACCCCGCGGGCCGCCGACCTCGTGCCGCTGGCCGAGCGGCTGCGCGAGGCGCACGTCGACTACCGCCTCGCCGAGCAGCCCGCGGCCGCCGAGGGAGCGCCCCCGCGCTACACGCTGCTGGTGCGGGATGCGGACGCGGCCGGGGCGCTCGGGGCCCTCGCCGATCTCGTGGCCCCGCACGAGGACGCCTCGGACGTCCACGCCGTCGAGACGCGGTTCGACCCCGGTCGGGGCTACGTCCAGTGCCCGGCCTGCGGGGCGGAGGCGGCTCCGGGGGCGGCGGAGTGCGCCGACTGCGGCCTCGGCCTCGCCGGGGGCGAGGAGGGAGCGGAAGGCCCGCAGGACTGACTATACTGGTCCATGGCCGATTGGTGGCCTTCCCCCGAGGGTGTTCGCGTCGGTCCGGACGGTGGCTGGAGCGTCGGTGAGTTCCGCATCGCGCATCTGCCCTCATTGCGCTTCCTGAAAGCGCGGCTCGTGTTCGAGGACGAGGGAGCCTTCCTCGTGGAGGGCGACCGCCGCCTGCCCGTGGCGATCGAGGGCCCGGCCTTCGAGGTCACCGAGCTGAGGCTCGACCCGGCCGCCGGCGAAGCCCGCGTCGTCCTCGACGACGGGAGCGAGGAGGTCGTGGGGCCCGACTCCCTCGGGACCGACGCGCGCACGGGCCGCGTGGAGTGCCTGGCCCGCGGCGGGCGCGCGCGGGCGGCCTTCTCGCGCGCCGCGCACCAGGCGCTGCTCGAGCACGTCGAGGAGACGCGCGGGCACTTCTTCCTGCGCGTGGGGAGCCGCCGCCTGTCCATACGGGCCGGGGCGTGAGCGGGAGAGCGCTCGCGGCGCGCGCGAAGGCCCTCGCCCTCGAAGCCGGGTTCGACCTCTTCGGCATCGCCCGCGCCGACGCGCCGCCCGAGCTCGCCTTCTTCGCGGAGTGGGTGGCCCGCGGCCACGGCGGCGAGATGGCCTATCTCACGAGCCAGGTCGCGAGGCGCAGCGACCTGCGCGCGGCCTTTCCCTGGGCCCGGTCGGTCCTGTGCGTGGGGCTCCAGTACGACGCCGCGCGCCCCTACTCCACCGCCGCCCCCGCGAGCCGGGGCTGGATCTCGCGCTACGCCTGGGGCGAGGACTACCACGACGTCCTGAAGGCGATGCTCGACCGCGTGGTGGATCGGCTGCGGGCCGAGGCGGGCCCCCTCGAGGCCCGCGCCTACGTGGACACCGGCCCCATCGCCGAGAAGGCCTGGGCCGCCGCCGCCGGCCTCGGCGCGTGGGGCAAGAACGCGTGCCTCCTCCACCCCGAGCACGGGTCCTGGTTCTTCCTCGGAGAGATCGTGACCGACCTCGACCTGCCCGCCGACGCGCCGCGGCCCGACATGTGCGGCACCTGCACCGCCTGCCTCGACGCGTGCCCGACCCGGGCCCTCGTCGCGCCGTACGTCCTCGACGCCACGCGGTGCATCAGCTACCTGACGATCGAGGTGAAAGGCGCGATCCCGGAGGAGCACCGCGTGGGAGTGGGCCGTCACGTCTTCGGCTGCGACATCTGCCAGGACGTGTGCCCCTGGAACCGGAAGCGGCGCCACCACGGCGGCGCCGCCTTCGAGCCGCGGCCCGGCGCCGAGGCGCCCGATCTCGAGGCGCTCGCGGGCCTCGGGGAAGAGGCCTTCCGCGAGCGCTTCCGCCGCAGCCCGTTGAAGCGCGCGAAACGGCGCGGGCTGCTGCGCAACGTGGCGGTGGCGCTCGGCAACGCGGGCGAGGCCGCCGAGCGCCCGGTCCTCGAGCGGCTGGCCGGCGACGAGGACCCCGTCGTGCGCGAGCACGCCGCCTGGGGGCTGCGGCGGCTCGACCAGCGCCTCAGTTCAGCTTCAGGCTCTTCCTGAGCTCGATCTTGTAGCGCGAGCCGGCCGGGATCTCGACCTCCTTGCCGCGGGTCGCGAGCACGGCGGCGCCTCCCAGCGCGCCGCCGATCAGGCCGCCCTTGACCGCGCCCCCGCCGCCGTCGGCGATCGCGCCGATGACCACTCCCCCGGCGGCAGCGCCCCCCGCGATCTTCGCGTCCTTGCCCGCGCTCGACCCGGCCGTCACGTCGAACCCGGTCGCGTCGATGCGGAAGGTCTTCCCGTCGGCCCGGATCTTGTCGAACGAGACCACGAGGCGCGCCTTGCCCTGCACGCGCCCCGAGCGCACGGCGGAGACGACCTGGCCGCTCACCTCGGAGCCGGCCGGAAGAAGCACGTCACCGTCCACCACGACGTCCGCGGCCAGCTCGGCCACGACGCGGTCCTCGGGCTTCGCGGTCTTCGTGGTGAGGCCGGCCTTGAGCACGATCGGCAGGGACGTGCCGGCCGCGACAACCCGGGGCCGTGGGGTCGGCGTGGGCTCGGGCGTCGGGGCGGGCGGCTCCGGCTCCGCGGCCACCGGAGCCGGGGCAGCGGGCTCGGGCTCCACCGGGAGCGGGCGGGACGCGGTTGCGGGCGTCGGCGGCGGGGCAGCCGGCGCGCCCTGGGCCCAGGCCGCGGAAGATCCGGCGGGGGCCTCGGCCGGGGCGGGCGCCGCCGGCGCCGCGGTGGCGGCCGGCGCGGCCGCGTCGGCCGTGCGCTCGGGCGCCGCCTGCTTCTGGCAGGCCGCGAGGCCGAGGGCCAGCGGCAGGAATGAGGGCGAGGGAAAGCCGCTTCATGAGAACCTCCGATACTCCACTGTAAGGGAGGACGTGGCGAGCCGCCACGGGGAGCGTGATGCGCGTCACCACCGTACAATGGCCGGCAAGGGAGGCCCGAATGCGCCGCTTCGTCCTCACCCTGCTGGCCGCCGCCGCGCCGCTCGGAGCCGCCGCGGGAGACACTCGCTCGATCGCCCTGGTCGTCACCGGCGCCGATGGCGCGTTCGTTCCGGGCATCCGCGCCGAGGAGGTGCGCGTGCTCGAGAACGGCGAGCCGCGCGAGCTCCTCGCAATGGAGCCGGACGAGCGCCCGCTCGCGGTGGCCCTCGTGCTCGACACGAGCACGGGGGCGGCCCGCGTGTTCCGGGGAGCGGCGTTCGACGCCGTGTGGTCCTTCTTCTCCCGGCTGCCCTCGGGGTCGAAGTGCACGCTGTGGACGACCGGGGATCACGCGCGGAAGATCGGCGAGCTGAAGGGCGAGCGGCCGGAGGTCGAGAAGAGAGTCGCCCAGGGCTTCGGCATCGAGGGGCCGAACGCGCTCCTCGACACGCTGGTGGATGCCGCCGATTCGCTCGGTCGCGAGTCGGGACGTCGCCGGGCGCTCGTCGCGGTGTCCGGCGCCGGGGCCGGCCACGCCACGCTGTCGCCCGGCGACGTGGTGTCGCAGGTGCGCAAGGCGGGCGCGCGCGTCCTCGGCGTGATGTACCGCGAGGGCGAGTCCGGCGGCGCGGGCCCGCTCTCGGGGCTCGCCGTCCCGCGCGACGCCGCGAACCTCACGATCGTCGGGGCCGGCGACCACGAGCGCATCCTCTCCGGCCTCGCGCAGTCGACCGGCGGGCGCTTCGAGTCGATCCCGACCGTGATGGGCACGAGCCGCATCCTCGAGTCCCTCGGCGGCGAGCTCGGGGGTCAGTACCGCCTGCGCTTCGCCGTGTCGGACGCGAAAGGCGCACGCCGCATCGAAGTGCGGCTGGCACGGCCCGGCGTGCGATGGCGCGTCGCCGTCGACACGCCGTGAGGATGCGGGCATGAAGAGGCTCCTGTGGGCCGGGATCGCCGTGGCCCTGGCGGCGGTCCTCGCCGCCGCCGGCTACCTCGCGCACCTGGTCGAGAAGCTGAACACGCCCGCCTTCCAGAAGGCGCTCCTCGACCAGGCGACGGCCACCGCCGGGGCCGACGTCCGTGTGAAGGAGATGGACATCTCGCTCCTCTCCGGCGTCACTTTGAAGGGCCTCACCGTCGCGAACCCCGCCCCGTTCCCCGGGGACTTCCTCACCGCGGAGGCGTTCGTCCTGCGCTACCGGCTCCTTTCCCTGCTCGCGGGCCGCGTGGAGGTGGAGCGGCTGGCTCTCGAGCGTCCCCGGCTCGCGCTCGCCACGGACGCGCGGGGCGGCTTCAACTACGAGAAGCTCGGCCCCTCCGCGCGCGCCGGCGCGGAGGCCCCCCCGGCGGCCGCCGCGGCCGTGCCCCTGCGGATCGTCCTGAAGCAGCTCGCGGTGCAGGACGCCTCGGTGGTCATGACCGACCACACGAGAGCACGGCTCCTGACGGTGGAGGGCGCCGACTTCCGCAGCGCCTTCGAGGTCGAGGGCGGAATCGCGCAGGGGCACGGAAAGGCGACGATCGCGACCGTCAACCTCGGGGACCTCGTGTTCCTGCGGGGGGTCGAGGCTCCCCTGTCCCTGTCGAAGGAGACCGTGAAGCTCGCCCCGATCCGAGGCCGGGTGGCGGGCGGCACCGCCACCGGCGACCTGGTCGTGCACCTGAAGGGGAGCTTCCGCTACGTCGCCAACCTGGAGGTGAAGGGCGCGAGCGCGAAGACGCTCCTCGCCGAGGCGAAGTCGGCGGGGAGCCTGTCCGGCACGCTCGCGGCGAAGGGCACCTTCGAGGGCTCGGGCGGCCTGCCGACGATGAAGGGGCATGGCCAGGGCACGATCACGGATTGCCGCGTGGAGCACGGCCGGACGCTCGCGCTTCTGGCCGCCGTCCTGCAGCTGCCCGATCTCGCCAGCCCCGAGTTCGACGAGTGCCGGGCGGAGTTCACCCAGTCCGGATACCGCTTCTCGACGCCGGTCCTCCGCCTGGTGGGAAGGGCGGTGCAACTCACCGGCCGGGGCACCGTGAACCTGGCCACCTACGGCCTGGACTACCAGATGACCCTCGCGCTCTCTCCCGGGCTCTTCGCGAAGGTCACCCGCCCCGAGCTGAGGCCGGCGTTCCGGCAGCGGGGCGACGGGTTCGCGGAGATCGACTTCCGGCTCTACGGGACGACGCTCGACCCGCAGACCGACCTCGTCTCCCGCATCGGCAAGGCGGCCGCCACCGAGGCGGCGAAGGAACAGCTCAACCGGCTGTTCAAGCGGAAGGTCTTCTAGCCCTCCGGCAGCAGGTAGATCCCGCCCTCGTCGTAGACGGCGGCCCAGGCGGTGTGCCGCGTCAGCTTCCCGGTGAGCACCAGCGCGCTGAGCGGGCCGTTGACGAGCCGCTCGACCGTGCGCCGGGCCCCGCGCGCGCCCGGCGCGGCGAGCGCCGCTTGCTGCGCGGCGAAGCGGGCGGCCTCGGGCATCACGCGCACGCGCACGCCGTGGCGCCGCTCCACCGCCGAGGTCAGCTCCGCGAGCGCCCGCCCGACGATCATCTCGACGTCGTCGGCGTCGAGGGCGCGGAAGCTCACGATCTCGTCGATGCGGTTCACCAGCTCGAGGCGGAACACCCCGCGCAGGTCGGGCGCGCCCGACGTAGGAGTCGTTCGGTCCCGGGGCGACGAACCCGGGCGCAGGACGCGCCGCCGCGCCGAGGTTCGAGGTCATCACCACGACGAGGTGCCGCCCGTCGGCGAGGCGGCCCTTCGAGTCGGACGAGCCGCCCCTCGTCGAAGAGCTGGAGGAAGAGGTCGAGCACGCGGGGGTGGGCCTTCTCCACCTCGTCCAGGAGCAGCAGCGCGTGCGGCTTCGTGCGGATGGCGCCGGTGAGCTGGCCCTCGTCCTCGTGCCCGACGTAGCCGGGAGGCGAGCCGATCAGCTTGGAGACGCTGTGCTCCTCCATCAGCTCCGACATGTCGATCCGGATCATGCCGGAGGCGGAGCCGAAGACGTGCTCCGCGAGGAGCCTCGCGGTCTCGGTCTTCCCCACCCCGCTCGGGCCGAGGAAGAGGAGCACCGCCATGGGTCCGCGCCTCCCCTGGGGCGAGGCGAAGGCGAGGCGCAGCCGGCGCGAGACGCGCGCGATCGCTTCCTCCTGTCCGAGGACGCGCTCGCGCAGGAAGCCCTCCAGGGCGAGCAGCCGGCTCCCGATCCCGGTGTCGAGGGTCTCCGTCACGATGTCGAGGGGCAGGCGACGCTTCTCCGCGAGGACCCGGGCCACGATCACCGGGGTGACCGGCGGGGCCTCCGGGGCGACACCGCCCTCGCGGGCGCCGGTGGGGCGCAGCAGGCTCAGCGTCGGCAGCCGCGTGCGCGCGGCGGCCTTGTCCACGAGGTCGATCGCCTTGTCCGGCAGCTTGCGGTCGGTCTCGAACCGCACCGAGAGGTCCACCGCCGCCGCCAGGGTCTCGTCGGGGAGCGACACGCCGTGGTGGCGCTCCAGCCCGGGACGCAGCCCCCGCAGGATCTCCAGCGTCTCGTCCCGGTCCGGCTCCTCGACCAGCACCTTCTCGAAGCGGCGCTCGAGGGCGGGGTCCGACTCGACGAAGCGGTGGTACTCCTCGATCGTGGTGGCGCCGATGCAGCGCAGCTCCCCCCGCGCGAGGGGGGGCTTGAGCAGGTTGGCGGCGTCGAGGCCGCCCTGCCCCACGCGGCCCGCCCCGACGAGCGCGTGCAGCTCGTCGATGAAGACGATGATCTCGGGGTGGGCGCGGGTCTCCGCGATCACGCCCTGCACCCGCTCCTCGAAGGCCCCGCGGTACTCCGTGCCGCCGAGCAGCGCGCCGACGCTCAGCTCGACGATGCGCTTGCCGCCCAGGACGGAGGGGTCCTTTCCCTCCGCGGCGCGCACCGCGATCGCCTCGACGATCGCCGTCTTGCCCACCCCCGCCTCGCCGACGAGCACGGGGTTGTTCTTGCTGCTGCGGGCGAGCGCCTGAAGCACGGCCAGGATCTCGCGGCGGCGCCCGATGATGGGCCCGAGCTCGCCCTTGCGCGCGAGCGCGGTGAGATCGCGGCCGAAGCGGTCGAGCGTGGGCGTCGTGGAGGGCACGGGGACGAGGGCGGGCGCGACGTCCGCGGGTTTCTCCGGACCGGCCTCGGGCTCCACCCCCGCCTCGAGCAGAGCCGAGCGGAGCTGCGCCACGTCCGCCGTCCCCTGGCGGATGATCCGCGTCGTCACCGCGTCGACGTCCTCGGCCAGGGCCGCGAGGAGGTGGGCGACGCCCACGGCCCGGTCCTCGCCAGCCAGGGCTTCGGCCGCCGCGAAGACGGCCTTGCAGGTCAGGGAGCGGGACAGCGGGCCGGTGGGAGGCCCCTCGACGGGCCCGCGCCCGACCTGGGTTCGCGCGCGCCGCCGCAGCCGGGTCGAGTCGAGGCCCGCGCGGGACATGGCCCGGAGGACCCGCCCGTTCTCGTCCCGGACGAGCGCGGCGTTCACGCCCAGCCCCGCGGCGTCGGCCCCGGGACCGAGCTTGCCCAGGCTCAGCGCGCCGATCAGCAGGTGGGCGGGCTCGATGCGCGCGTGCCCCCCCGCCGCCGCCTCGCCCGCCGCGATCATCCAGGCCGCCTCGGCCCCCGGGGTGAGCCTCATACGGTGATTATGCGCCGACCCGTCAGGCTTGGGCCCCGCTCGGGCTCACGCCTCAGGCCTCGACGAAATCGACGGTGACCCGCTTCGGGATGACGCCCGCCTCGAAGCCGCGGTCGAGGAAGGTCTGGACGGCCTGCTTCCCGCGCTCCCCCATGTCGACCGTCATGTCGTTCACCCACATCCCGACGAACTGGTCGGCCACCTTCGGGTCCATACCGCGCGCGAAGCTCATCGCGTACTCGAGCGCCTGCGGGCGGTGGGCCAGCGAGTGCTTCACCGTCTCGCGGACGAGGCGGGTGAGCCGGGCCATCATCTCGGGCCCGAGGTCGCGCCGGACGGCGTTGCCACCGAGCGGGAGGGGCAGGCCGGTCTCGTCCTTCCACCACTCGCCGAGGTCGAGCAGCTCGACGAGGCCCTGCCCGCCGTAGGTCAGCTGTCCCTCGTGGATGACGAGCCCCACGTCCGCGCGGCCCTCGCGCACCTCGTCGAGGATGCGGTCGAAGGGCACCACGATCGTCTTGACTCCGGGCGCGAAGATCTGCAGCGCGAGGTAGGCCGAGGTCAGCGTGCCCGGGACCGCGACCGTGGTCTCCGCGATCCACTTGGGGTCGAAGGCCTCCTTCGCCACGAGCAGCGGCCCGTAGCCGTCGCCAATCGAGCCGCCGCACGGCATGAGCGCGTACTTGTCGGCCACGTGGGGGTAGGCGTGGAACGAGATGGCCGTCACCTCGTGGCGACCCTCCTGCGCGTGGCGGTTCAGCGTCTCGATGTCGGCGAGGACGTGGTCCACCTGGAGGTCGCCGGTCGGCACGCCTCCCTTCGCCAGGCCGTAGAACATGAACGCGTCGTCGCTGTCGGGGCTGTGGGCGATCGTGATTTTCATTGGGTCTTTCTCGAGCCCCTGATCATAGCCCGGCGCAGGGCGCCGAGGCTCTGGAAGGCCACCGCGCCCAGGATGAGCGCCGCCCCCGCCCACTGCCACGGCCCGAGCCGCTCGCCGAGGAACACGAAGGCGAGGACGAGGGTGACGATCACCTCGAGCGAGCTCAGGACCGAGGCGCGGGTGGGGCCGATGAGCGCCATGCCGGCGAGGAACGTGGTCATCGCGACCACCGTCGAGACGACGCCGATCCCGGCGACGGCCAGCAGGCCGCGCGGGTCGATCGGCAGGGCGAGGCCGCCGTCCGCGAGGGCGAAGGCCAAGCAGAGGACCGCGGCGGCCTGGGCGAGGTGCAGCGCCAGGACCCGCGCGGGCACGCCGGAGCCGAAGCGGCTGCTCAGGACGATGTACGAGGCGTAGACGAGCGCTGCGCCCAGGGCCCAGGCGACACCGGAGAGCCGCAGCGAGGCCCCCGCCGGGGAGCCACCGGCGGTGAGCGCGCAGCCGGCAAATGCGCCCAGCGTCGCGAGCAGCGCGCGCCAGGTGAGCCGCTCGACGCCGACCAGGGCGGCGAGAAGGGCCACGATCACGGGGTAGGTGTAGAGGACGAGCGCGGTGACCGACGCCGGGATCTGCTCGAGGGCGCGGAAGTAGGCGATCGAGTTGAAGACGAAGACGGAGCCGATCGCCCAGAGGCGTACCCGCTGGCGCAGCGGGGGCCGGGGGCCGCGCTCCAGGAGCGCGATGAGCAGCGCCGCGATGACGTAGCGCCAGGCGAGAAGGGGCAGTGGCCTCACGCCCGCGGCGTAGGCCACCTTGCCGAGGATCGGCAGGATGCCGTAGGCCATCGTGCTGAGCGCGACGAGAGTCAGCCCGCGCGTCTCGTCCCGGGGGGAGGGACCACGGCGGAGAGTATAGAATCCACGGCGCCGGGGAACCCCCGGACCGCCCCCTCGTACGTGCTCTCTGGGTGCCGCTCCCGTGCTGGCGCTGACGGTCCTTTGGCCCCGCTTTCGGGGCCGGGAGTGCTCATGAACGACAAGGCCATCGTCCTCAAGGGGATACGAAAGGCCTTCGCCGGCCACGTGGCGGTGAAGGACCTGTCTCTCGAGGTTCCCCGGGGAAGTGTCTTCGGGCTGCTCGGGCCGAACGGGGCGGGCAAGACGACGACACTCCGGATGGTCATGAACATCCTCGGCCCCGACTCCGGGACGATCGAGATCCTGGGAAAGCCGGCCGACCACGCGGCTCGCGACCGCATCGGCTACATGCCGGAGGAGCGGGGGCTCTACCCGCGCATGGTCCTCGAGGAGCAGCTCGTCTTTATGGCCGCGATCAAGGGGATGAGCCGCAAGGAGGCCGAGAAGCGGCTCTCTCCCTGGCTCGAGCGGCTCGGGCTCGCCGACTGGCGCAAGAAGAAGACGAACGAGCTCTCGAAGGGCATGCAGCAGAAGGCGCAGTTCATCGCCACCGTGCTGCACGAGCCGGAGGTGCTGTTCATGGACGAGCCGATGAGCGGGCTCGACCCCGTGGGCATGGACGTGATGCGCGAGGCGATGCTTGACCTTCGGCGCAAGGGCACGACCATCGTTCTCTCCAGCCACCAGATGGAGGCGGTCGAGAAGCTCTGCGATCGCGTGGCTCTCATCAACCGCGGCGAGAAAGTGCTGGACGGCACCGTCTCGGAGGTGAAGGCCCGCCACGGCAAGAACACCGTGGTCCTGGCCTACGACGGCGACGGCTCGTTCATCGCCTCGCTGCCGGGGGTCGCGAAGGTCACGGACTTCGGTCAGTACGTCGAGGTGCGTCTCCAGGAAGGCACAGACCCGCAGCCGCTGCTGCGGGAGGCCGTGGAGCGCCTCCGGCTGCGGCGGTTCGAGATCGTGGAGCCGAGCCTGCACGACATCTTCGTCGAGACCGTGACGGATCACGGGAAGGAGGCCGCGTGAGCGCCAAGCTCTGGGCCGTGGTCAAGCGCGAGTACCTCGAGCGCGTCCGGACGAAAGGCTTCGTGATCGGGACCGTCCTCGGCCCGCTGCTGATGGGGGGGATGATGATCGTCCCCGCCCTGGCCGCGCGATCGGGCGGCAAGCCCCTGAAGGTGGCCGTGCTCGACGCCACGGGCGCGCTGCGGGAGCCCATCGAGGAGGCGCTGCGCGCCGCGCGTTTCGACGGGAAGGCCCGCTTCGACGTGCAGCCCGCCCCGGGTCGCGCCGCCGAAGCCGGCGCCGGCGACGCGTCGCTCAAGAAGGCCGTCCTCGAAGGGAAGCTCGACGGCTACCTCCACCTTCCCGAGGACGTCGTCGACTCCGGGACGGCGAGCTACTACGGACGCAACGTCAGCAACCGCATCGACCTGCGGACCATGGAGCGGACGGTCGGCGGCGTGGTCGTCAGCCGCCGGCTCACCGGGGCCGGGCTCGACCCCGCGAAGGTCAAGAACCTCACGAAGGAGCTCGACCTCAAGACGATCCGCCTGAGCGAGAAGGGAGAGCGGGAGGACCAGGGCGCCGCGATGATCTTCTCGATCATCCTGCTCATGATCCTCTACGTCAGCATCCTCATGTGGGGGCAGGCGGTCATGACGTCCGTCATCGAGGAGAAGACGAGCCGGGTCGTGGAGGTGATGGCGGCGGGGGTCTCGTCGACGACGCTCCTGGCCGGGAAGCTCCTAGGCGTCGGGGCCGCGGGACTCACGCAGTTCCTGGTCTGGGCGCTCTCGCTGTTCGGGGTCTCGGTCTTCGCCGCCGGCGCCGCGATGGGCTCGTTCTCGATGCCCGAGATCACGCCGGTGATGCTCGTCTCCTTCGTGCTCTTCTTCCTGCTCGGCTTCCTCTTCTACGCCGCTCTCTACGCGTCGATCGGGGCGGCGGTCAACACCGTCCAGGAGGCCCAGAGCCTCGCCTTCCCCGTCATGCTCCCGATCATCCTGGCCATGGTGTCCTTCCCCGCCGTCCTCGAGGCCCCGGACGGCATCCTCGCGGTCACGATGTCGATGATCCCGGGGATGTCGCCCCTCATCATGTTCCTGAGGATCGTCGTGCTGACCCCGCCGCTGTGGCAGATCGCCCTGTCGATCGCGCTCCTCGCACTGGGGATCCTCGGCGTCGTGTGGGTCTCGGCCCGGGTCTACCGGGTCGGCATCCTGATGTACGGGAAGAAGCCGACGTTCCCCGAGCTCGTGAAGTGGGTCCGGCACGCCTGAGCCCCGTCATCCCGAGGGACCCGGTCGCGACGGGTCCCGAGGGATCCGCCGGCGCCAGGACAAGGAGATTCCGATGACTCAGAAGCAGGAAGCCGCCAAGGCGGGGATCACGTTCGGCACGGCGCTCGCGATCGCCATCTCCTGGAGCCAGCACAAGTCGATCCTGTGGGCGATCGTCCACGGGATCCTGTCCTGGTTCTACGTCGTGTACTACGCGCTGACCCGGTGAGGGTCTTAGCCGCCCGAGTCGGCGGTCTCGGCCTCGGCGCCGGGGGAGGTGTCGTCGTCGAGGTGGTCCAGGTAGCCCTCGGGCAGGGCGACCTTCTGCGTCCCGCCGGTCTTGCCGCGGGGCACGCGCATGGCCGCGGGCGGGTAGGGCAGCGCGCGATCGACGGCCGAGAGCACCTCGGCCAGCTCGTCGAGCCGCAGCACCTGCATGAGCCGCTGCCGCAGGGGCGCCGAGCCGGGGAAGCACTTGGTGTACCAGCTCGAGTGCTTGCGAAAGGCCTTCATGGCGGCGGCCTCGTCGGAGAGCCAGGCGGCCAGCAGCCGCGCGTGCTCGAGCATGACGTCCACGACCATGCCGAGGTCCGGCGGGTTCTCCGGCTCGCGGCCCTCGAAGACGCTCGCGAGGTCGCGGAACAGCCACGGCCGGCCCAGGCACCCGCGGCCCACGATGACCCCGTCGCAGCCGGTCGCCCGCATCATGCGCAGCGCGTCCTCCGCCTCCCACACGTCGCCGTTTCCGAGGACGGGGATGCGCGTGACCGCCTGCTTCAGCTCCGCGATCGCCTCCCACCGCGCCTCGCCGTCGTAGAGCTGGGCGGCGGTGCGGGCGTGCAGGCCCACGGCCGCGCAGCCCTCCTCCTGGCCGATGCGGCCCGCCTCGAGGTGCGTCTGGTAGCGCTCGTCGATGCCGATCCGGAACTTGATCGTGACCGGCACCGCTCCCGCGGCTTCGACCGCGGCGCGGACGATGTTCCGGAGGAGGCGCGGCTTGAGCGGAATGGCCGCGCCGCCGCCCTTGCTCGTGACCTTCCGCACCGGGCAGCCGAAGTTCATGTCGAGGTGGTCGACGCGCCCCTCGCCGACCAGGATCCGGACGGCCTCGCCCACGTAGCGGGGATCGACTCCGTACAGCTGCAGGCTGCGAATCGCCTCCTCCGCCCCGAAGCTCGCGAGGAGGAGGGTCTTGCGGTTTCCCTCGACGAGAGCGCGGGCGGTGATCATCTCGCTCACGTAGAGGCCGGCTCCGTAAAGGCGGCAAAGCGTGCGGAAGGGCGGGTTCGTCACCCCCGCCATGGGGGCGAGGACGACCGGGGGCCAGACGGGCAGGGGCCCGATGCGCAGGGGCGCGAACTCGGCGGCCGACGCCGGGGCCACGTCGCGGTTCAGCGGGCTGCGGTAGATCTCGTCCATCGTGGTCGCGGATCGCGGCCAAGGCGCGGCCCGCGCAAGCAGTCTACGGGATCGCGCCCGTTCAGGCAGCTCTGCTTGTCTTTCCGCCCTCAGGCTGACGGCGGAAAGACGGCCGTGAAGCAGGTGGGCCCGCCCGGCGGGCCGTCGAGCGTGAACTCGCAGCGGTGCTGGCGAAGGATCTCCTGCACCAGCGTGAGGCCGAGCCCCTGGCCCTGCTCCTTCGTCGAGAAGAAGGGGGTGAAGATCTGCGCGGCGGCCTCCGGCGGGATCCCCGGGCCGCTGTCCTCCACCTCGAGAGCGGCCCGCCCGGCGCGCGACGCCACGCGGATCGCGACCCGGCCGCCGGGCCCAGCCGCCTCGAGCGCGTTCTTGCCCACGTTCACGAGGGCCTGCTCGAGCTGCGTCCGGTCGGCGGCCACCGCGCCCACCGCGGGGTCGACCTCCACCTCGAGCCGAGTCCCCTGCGCCTCGGCCACCGGGCGCAGGAGGGTCGCCACCGCCCGCGCCACGACACGCAGGTCGCACGGGCCAAGCCGCGGGGGCGGGAGGCGCACGACCTCGGCGAACCCGCGGGTGAACTCCTGAAGCTGCCCGAGGCGCGAGATCACGACGGAGAGTGCCTCCTCGAAGTCCCTCCGCTCCGCCTCGGGCAGGTGCCTGCCGTAGACGAGGCAGGACTCGAGGAGGGAGCGGCCGGCGCCGACCGTGTTCCCCACCTCGTGCGACATCAGGCGCACGAGCTTCTCGTACGCGGCCTTCTCCGACTGCCGCAGCTCCTCGGTCAGCTCCTCGAGGAGCAGGAACGCGCGGGTGAAGCCGCGGTCGAGGAAGCTCCCCCGGTGACAGCGCACGCGACGGCCGCCCGCCAGCGGGACGACCGCCGCCTCGCCTGCAGGCAGCGCGGCGAGCGCGCCGGCGAGGGGCGTGCCGACCTCGTCGAGCCGCAGCCCGGCGAGCGTCGCCTCGGGGCGGCCGAGCAGCCGCCCGGCCGCCGGGTTGGCGAAGGCGACCTTCCCCTCGAAGTCGAGGATGACGACGCCCGACGGCGCCACCGCGAGGATGCGCGCGAGCAGGCCCTGCTGCTCCTGGTTGCGCGTGCGCTCCTCGCGCAGCGCGTCCGCCATGCGGTTGTAGACGCCGATCAGCCCGTCCACCTCGGGCTGGCCCACGTCCCGGAAGCGGGTGGTGAAGTCGCTCTCCGCGAGGAGGCGCGAGGCCTCCTCGAGCGGCTGGAGCCCGCGGCGCAGGCCGCGCAGGAGCGCCAGTCCGGTGAGGAGGGACACCGCGAAGACGGCCTCGGCCGCGAGGAGCCAGGCCCTCTTCTCGCGCAGGAGGAGGAACGCCACCCCGGCGAAGAGCGCGTGGAGGAGGACGAGGTAGGCGAGGAAGCGGGCGGAGAGGCTCACACCTCGATCCCGTACTTCTCGAGGCGCCGGTACAGGGCGGGCCGGCTCATCCCGAGCGACTCCGCCACCCGCGTGAGGTTGCCCTCGTGGTGCCTGAGGGACTTCACGACCATGGCGCGCTCGATCTCGTCGAGGGTCATGCTGCCCACGGGGGGCAGGGTGTCGCGGGAACCCGCTCTGCCCTCCATCGCCGCCGTCGCCTCGAGGTCCGCGGGCTCCAGCAGGTCTCGGGAGCTCACGATGACAGCCCGCTCGACCCACTGCCGCAGCTGGCGCACGTTGCCCGGCCAGGGCTGCGCCTGCAGCCAGCGCATCGCCGCCGGGGAGACCGCCAGCGACTCTCGCCCGTAGGCCTGGGCGAGGGTCGACAGGAAGCGGTGGACGAGGAGGGGGACGTCGCCCGGGCGCTCGCGCAGCGCCGGGAGGTGGACGGAGATGAGGTTGAGCCGGTAGAGCAGGTCCTCGCGGAACTGCCCCCGCGCCACCATCTCCCCGAGGTCGCGGTTGGTGGCGGAGACGACGCGCACGTTCACCGTCCGGGTGGTGC
This sequence comes from uncultured Acidobacteriota bacterium, assembly GCA_963818355.1. Taxonomy (GTDB): domain Bacteria; phylum Acidobacteriota; class Vicinamibacteria; order Fen-336; family Fen-336; genus DATBSL01. Next base: position 36,434 of record CAWFSB010000009.1, read on the forward strand.
TCGAGCCGAGCACCTCGTAGGTGCGGTCCTGCAGCACGCGGAGAAGCTTCACCTGGGTCGCGGGCTCCACCTCGCCGATCTCGTCGAGGAAGACCGTCCCGCCGTCGGCCAGCTCGAAGCGCCCCTTGCGGTCGGCCCGCGCGTCCGTGAAGGCCCCCCTCACGTGGCCGAACATCTCGCTCTCGAAGAGCGTGGTCGAAATGCCGCCCAGGTTCACCTTGACGAAGGGACCGCCCTTGCGGCGGCTGTTGCGGTGGATCGCCTCCGCCACCAGCTCCTTGCCGGTCCCGCTCTCTCCGGTCACGAGCACCGAGGCGTCGGTGGCCGCCGTCCGGGCCACCACGTCGAGCGCGGCGAGGAGCCGCGGGTCCTCCCCCACCATCTCCCCGAAGTCGCACCGCTCGTCGAGCTCCTCGCGGCCCGGCGCGGGCCCGGTCGCCCTGGGCCGCGCCTCGGCGAGGCCCAGGGCGGTGCGGACGGACTGCAGGAGCTGCGCGTTCGTCCAGGGCTTCGTCACGAAGTCGGCGGCCCCCGCCTTCATCCCCTCGACGGCGAGAGGGATCGAGCCCCACGCGGTCATGAGGACGACGGGCACGTGGGGCCAGCGGCCCTTCAGCCCCCGGAGGAGCGCCAACCCCTCCTCCCCGCTCGTGTGGCGGGAGAAGTTCATGTCCTGGAGCACGAGCGACGGCGCCTCCTCCACCGCGAGCGCCGCGGCCGGGCCCGAGGCCGCCCGCACCGCGTAGCCGGCCTGGCGGAGCAGCAGGCCGAGCGACGCGGTCACGGAGGCGTCGTCGTCGACAACCAGGATCATCCGCTCACTCGTAGTGCAGGGCCTCCGCCGGCTCGACACGGGTGGCGAGGCGAGCCGGATAGTAGCCGCAGAGGACGGCCAGAAGGTAGATGCCGGCGACGGAAATGGCAAGGCTCGCGGCGAACACGGCCCCGCGCACGGGAAGAGCACCCACCAGAGGCAGCTGCAGCGCCAGGACGACCCCGGGCAGAAGCGCCAGGGTGGCGAGGACGAGGATCTCGCCCAGCACCTGGAAGCGGATGTCCGCGGCCGAGGCTCCCTTGGCCCTCCGCAGGCCGATCTCCCGCGTCCGTCGCGTGACCCCGAGCCAGAGGACGCCGGTCAGGCCCAGCGCCACCATGACGGCGAGGAAGGCGGCCACCAGGCCCACGATCAGCACGGGCGCGAGGTACATCCGGGAGTTGCGCCGGCGCGCCGTCTCCAGCGGCTCGAGGCGCATCGACCAGCCCGGGGCGACCGCCTGGGCCGTCTTCAGGAGCCGCTCCTCGAGCTCGGCGGTGGAGCCCGGGAGGACCCGCACCAGCAGGTCGCCCCGGAAGCCCTCCTGCGGGTTGTCCGGCCGGTGCCGGACGAGCACGTAGCTCCCCGGCGGGTCGAACTCGCCCTCCTGTCGGTAGGCGCCGATCACGCCCACCACGCGCCGCTCGATCTCCGGCTCGCCCTGGGGGTCCCGGTCGCCCGAGATGTTCTTCCCCAGGGGGTCGTCGTCTCCGAACAGCTCCCGCGCCAGGCTCTCCGTGACGACGACCGGCTCCCAGGTCGCGGCGTCGTCCTCCCGGGAGAAGAAGCGGCCCCGCGTCACGGTCAACCCGAGGACGGCGGGAAGGTCATCGCTCGCCCGCGCGGTCGAGTATTGGACCCTCCGGCCCTGCCGGTCGTACCCGCGCGTCTCGTTCGACTGGGAGAAGGGGGACGGCGACACGATCGCCGCGCCGACGACGCCCGGCGTCGAGCGCACGGCGAGGGTCACCTGGAGGAGCGTCTCAACCTCGCTCGCCCGCTCTTCGTCCACCGCACGCCTCGCCTCGCGGGGCCGGCCCGGGTCCATCTCCAGCCGCCACACGTCGCGGTGGTCGAAGCCGACCGGCTGCCGGTAGTTGTCGAGGTAGTAGAGGCAGAGGGTCGTCACCGCGAGGAGCACGACGAAGGAAACGAGGATCTCCGCGGCCACGAGGCCGTTCGCCCGGCGGCGGGCCCAGACCATCTTGAGCAGGTGGCGGATCATCGCGTCCCTCCCCGCAGCGCCTCCACGGGGTGGAGGCGGGACAGGCGCCAGGCCGGCCACGCGCCGGACAGCACGCCGAACACGAGGGCGAAGAAGAGCCCCCAGCCGAAGATCCGCCAGTTGAGGTGGAAGTCGGCGTACGGGACGAGCGCGCTCGCGGTCAGGGCTCTCAAAGCCGCCTCCGTCGCGACGAGCGTGAGGACGCCGCCGACGAGGGTCAGGATCACGTTCTCGAGGATGAACTGGCCGACAAGCGCCGCCCGGGAGGCGCCGAACGCCCGCCGCACGCCGATCTCGCCCGCCCGCTCGAGGGCGCGGCTCACGGAGAGGTTCACGAGGTTGAGCGCAGGCAGCGCCATGAAGGCGAGGGCCAGGCCGGAGAGCACCAGGAAGAGCTTCGTCACGAAGCCGCCCGGACCGGCCCCGCGGCCGGCCACGGCGCGGCTGGGCCCCGTGCGGAGCAGCAGGCGGGCGAACGTGGCGAGAACGGTCTCCGCCTCGGCGGCGGCCGTCTTGAACTCGGTCCCCGCGAGGTCCACGGTCGCCATCCGCGCCCGGAACTCCGACTGGATGGCCGGGAAGTCGGCGCGGCTGCGGGCCAGGAAGACGCCCATGAAGCCGCCCCGCAGGTCGCGCTTCCACGCGTCGGTGCGCGCCACCGTGAGGGGAACCCAGACGTCGGCGAACGGCACCAGGCGGAGGAAGGGCACGTCGCGCACCACTCCCACGACCTGGTAGCGCCGGCCCTCGATCTCGAGCGCCTTCCCGACCGCGCCGCCTTTCCCGAAGAACCGATCCCGGGTCGCGGCGTTGATCACCGCGACCGGGCGCGCGGAGGCCACGTCCTCGTCCGTGTAGGGCCCGCCCTCCACGAAGTCGAAGGCCATGATCCGCCAGAAGTCCCCGTCGGTACGCTTCAGGAACGAGCGCACGCGGTCGCCCCCGACGTACGAGAAGGCGCTCTCGGCCTGCGTGGAGACCGACATCCGCTCCACCCCGGGCAGGTCCCGGGCGTAGCGGTCGAGCAGGAGGTACCCGGGCCAGCCGCTCGAGGTGGCGCGGTCGCCCCGCAGCTCGAGGAAGAAGACGAGCAGGGTGCGGTCCTGCCGCACCTCGGGGGCGTGGCGGGCGAACGCGTGGTCGAACAGCGCCGCCACCACGGTCAGCACCAGGAGAGTGAGGGTGATCCCGACCAGGCTCACCGCGGTGAAGAAGGGTCTGCGCCCGAGGACCTTGAAGGCGAGCTTGACGTGGCTCCTCAGCATGGCCGCCTCACTGCACCTGCCGGCCGTCGAAGAGCCGGATGGTCCGGTGGGCCCTCTCGGCGAGGCGCCCGTCGTGGGTGACCATGACGACCGTGGAGCGGTCGTCGCGGTTGAGGCCCTCGATGAGCCCCATGATCTCGTCGCCCATCTGGCTGTCGAGGTTTCCCGTCGGCTCGTCCGCCAGGAGGATCCGGGGCCGGCCCACGATGGCCCGCGCGATCGCGACCCGCTGCTGCTGCCCACCCGAGAGCTGTGAGGGATAGTGGTGGACCCGCGAGGAAAGACCCACCCGGTCGAGGGCGGCGAGGGCCAGCGTCTTCCTCTCGGAGGCGGACGACCGCCGGTACAGGAGCGGGATCTCCACGTTGTCGAGGACGCTGAGCTCCGGGATGAGGTGGAAGGTCTGGAACACGAAGCCGATCTCGCGGTTGCGGCAGCGCGACCGCTCGCGGTCGGACAGGACCCCGAACTCGCGCCCTCCGAGCGACACCCTCCCCTTCGACGGCGCGTCGAGGAGCCCCATCAGGTTGAGCAGCGTGCTCTTGCCGCAGCCCGAGGGGCCCATGATCGCCACGAGCTCTCCCTCGCCCACCTCGAGGTTCACGTTCGAGAGGGCCACCGTCTCGATGCGGTCGGTCCGGTACACCTTCTCGACCCCGTCGAGCCGGATCGCGGGGGGGGTCGTGGCCACCCCCGCCATGCCACCCACCGCCGCTGCCGCGTCCGCGTTCACCGTCGTCGCCGTCGCCATTCGTCCTCCTACCTGCATGAGCGAGCCGTGTTCGAACAAGAGGGGGCCGTCACGCCACTGAAGGGCCACTTCGGTGCAAGGAGCCACGCGAGACGGCCAGGCTGTGCCCAGCTTTCCTTGTTCTGGGGGGACTCCATCCCCCCAGCCCCCCCTGGGCTGCCCGGAAGGATCATCGGAGACCGATCTCCCGGGCGTGCTGGTAGTCGGTCATGTCCGAGACGATCACCTCGTCGCCCTCGGCGAGCCCCTCGAGCACCTCGAGGTGCGTCGGGCTCGCGACCCCCAGGGTCACCCGCATACGCCGGGCCCGCCCCCCCGGACCACGAACACGCTCTGCGCCCCCTCGCCCGTGGCGAAGGGCCCGCGCTCCACCCGCAACGCCCTCGCCTTCTGCTCGGTGAGAACGAAGACGTCCACCCGCAGGTTCGGCCGGAGCGCGGCGTTCGACTTGTCCTCGAGCGCGATGCTGAAGGTCAGGACGCCGTTGCGGATCGTGGGGTCGACCGCCGAGACCTGCCCGCGGAGCTTCAGCTCGCCGACGTCGACGCGCACGGGCAGGCCCACCGCCACACGGGGGGCGTTCACGTCGGCCACGGTGCCCTCCACGCGGAAGGCCGACAGGTCGGCGACCCGCGCGATCGCGTCGCCCTCGCGGACAGTCGCGCCCTCCTCGGTCAGGGTCCAGGTGACGACCCCGTCGTGCTCGGCGCGCGCCGTCCCGCGCTGCAGCTCGCGCCAGGCGTCGTTCCGGCGGCTCCGCAGGTTGGCGGTCTCGAGCGCGAGGCCCTCCACCTCGGCCGCGTTCGAAGCACGGGCGATCGTCCGCGACTGGTCGAGCTGCTTCAGCTCGATCGCGGCCTGGGCGGAGGCGAGCTCCGCCTCCTTGAGCTCCTGCACCGAGACGAGGCCGGCCGCGTGGAGCTGCCTCTTCCGCTCGAGAGCCGCGCGCTTCGCGTCGAGATCGAGCGCCTTGCTCTCGTAGCGGCCTTCGACGTCGTTGAGGCTCGAGTCGAGGGCGAGGCGCTTCCGGTGCTCCTCGTTGCCCTTGAGCGCGAGGTCGCGGTCGAGCGCCGCCACCGCCTGCTCTGCCTCCGCGAGGTCGAGCGCGACGATCGTCTCGCCGGCCTTCACGGGGTCCCCGGCGCGCTTCCGGACCCCGAGGACGCGCGCGTCGACCGGGCTCGTGAGCACCTGCTCGACCTCGGGCAGCACCCTCCCGGCGGCGCTGATCGCGGCCTCGAGCGGCCCGCGGTCCACGACCGACGTGCGGATGCGCGCCCGGTCGACCGAGGGCCGCAGGAGCGACGGCCCCCAGCCGAGGGTCAGGACCGCCAGGACGACCGCGGCAGCGGCGATCACCCGGCGCCTGCGGCGGCGGGTGCGAACGACGGCCTCGTCCAGCGGTCGGTCCACGCGGCGATCTCCTCGGTGCCGTTCCGAAGAGCAACGGCCGTGCCATGCAAAACCACGGCAAACAGGTGGGTTGCGTCGGACGGACGTACGCTCCCGGACGGCCCCCGTCCGTTAGCGGACAACCCGGAGTGCCACGATAATCACACTAAGCTCTGGCGTGAGTTCGAGCCGGGCACCAAGGGGCCCGAGTACCTCTTCCTCGACGAGATACAGGCGACCCGCGTGTCCGCCCAGCGCCTCGACGACCGCCTCATCGTTCGGGTCGACGACCGGACGTTCACCTGCTACCGCTTCAGCGCGGGCCGTCCTCTGCGAGTGAGCTCCGCCAGTCGCCTGGCCACAGCCCGTGAGAGAAGCCGGCGACTCGTCGACCGGAACCGGCAGCTCGTGCGAAGAAGCGGCAACGAGGGGAGGTTCGCGCTGCAAGCGGTGGCCGTCGCCGGCGACGACCGGGTGATCTTCGTCGGGTCGATGGCCTGGTGCGCGTCACGCTGCAGAAGGGTTCGCTCGCCGCCCGCGACGATGCGAGTTGATCGGCGAACCGCCGCTGTATTGCCGACGCGCCGGCGCCCGCCCCGCGGGCGAGCTCGAGGCCCGCAGTCTACGGGATGGTCTGCCCGTAGAGGCAACCCTCGACGCCCTGCACGGTCGCGCACAGGTACACGAGGCCGATCTTGCCCTTGGGGTAGAGGATCCGGTTGAAGGGGTTCGAATACGACGGGTCGGGCTCCACCGCGACCACGTCGTTCCCCTCGCGCAGGTCCCAGTGAATGTCGGAGCCGTGGACCCAGGACGGCACGTCCTGCCCGTTCCTCTGCTTCGGGGTCGCGGTCGCGAAGCCGTCGCAGCCGAGTGGCACCTGGGCCTCCTGCGGGTGCGGGGGCGTGACGCCGGGGTTGCAGTCGAAGCCCCAGAGGACGACGCGCACGTAGGAGATGATGTCGCGCGCCTCGAGCGGGAAGGCCGCCGGGGTGCAGGTCCGCCGGTAGGCGGCCCCGCCGCGGCGGACGAACCCGCTCGAGGTCCAGATGTCGAAGTCCTCGGATGTGGCGTTCGTGCTCTTGACCTGCACGAGCTCGAGGTCGAGGCTGCGCCCGGCGCACATTCCCGCCGCGCGGAGGTTGGCGAGGACGCCGTCGAGGTAGGCCTCCTTGTCGAGGACGCGGTACTGGCCCGTGCCGGCCACCGACTCCTCCTGCAGGTTGAACAGCTCGGGCCGGTCGCGCACCAGACGGTCGATGGCGCTCTCCACCGCGGTGAGCAGCTGCGGCGAGCCCTTCGCGCACGCGGCGTCAGGGCTCCCCTTGCCGATCGGGCAGCTGTTGGCCGAGGCGCTCTCGCCCCCGCTGGCGGGCGCCGGGTCCGGGGCGGCGACCGTGGGAGAGCCCGGGACGGCGGGAGTCGCGCCCCCTCCACCGCAGGACGCCGCGGCCAGGGCGGCCGCCACCGCCATCCCCGCGATCCACGCCCGACGCACAGACGCCATGCGAACCCTCCACGACCGGAAGCCCGACGCGCCGGGGGCGCGGGAGCGAAGCTGACCCAGGCGCCAGTCTACCCGCGGGCTCTCGGCCGGACAAGGCGAAGGGCGCCGCGAAACAGGGTTTGACAACCCCGTCTCGCGGCGCCCGCGGGCCAGTGACCGGCTCAGCGCTTCACGGCCCGCCAGGTGACGGAGCGGACGACGCCGAGCAGCTCCTCGCGCGGCACGCCCGACCGCTCGACGATCGCGTTCGCCTCGTCGGGGGCGACCTCGGCCAGGACGGAGAGACTGTCCGTGTCGGCCAGGAGGGTCACGTCGGAGAGGCCGGCCGCCTCGACCATCCGGAAGTAGTCCTCACGCCTCGCGGCGCCGGCCACGCAGCCGACCCAGGCGAGCACGTCCTTCGCCACCGCCTCGGGCAGCGGGCGCTCGAGGACGATGTCCGAGACCACCACCCGCCCGCCGGGACGAAGGACGCGCGCCACCTCGCGGAAGACGGCAGCCTTGTCGGGCACCAGGTTGATCACGCAGTTGCTCGTCACCGCGTCCACGGAAGCGTCCTCCACCGGCAGGGCCTCCAGCCGGCCCTCGCGGTAGTCGACGTGCTTCACGCCGGCCCGGGCGGCGGTGGCACGAGCGCGCGCGAGCATCTCCGGCGTCATGTCGACGCCGATCACGCGGCCGCCCGGCCCCACCAGGCTCGCCGCCAGGAGGGCGTCGAGGCCCGGACCCGAGCCGAGGTCGAGCACGGTCTCACCGGGCCGCAGCGCGAGGTGCCCCACCGGGGCGCCGCACCCGAGGCCGAGGTCGGCCTCCTTCGGGACCGCGGCGAGCTCCTCGGACCCGTAGCCGATCTGCCGCGACATCCCGGCGGGCGCGCAGCACGACGGCGCGCAGCACGACGACCCCGTCACCGCGATCGCACCGTAGTGCTTGCGCACCTGGTCCACGACTTCCTCGCCCGGCTTCACCTGCGTCATCCAAGTGCTCCTCTTCTCGTCGCCGGGTCCGGCCCGCAACCGCATGCCGTCCCGCACCCGCCGTCGCCCGCCCCCACCGACTCTTCCGTCCCGCCGCTCTCGACGCCCGTCATGAGATGGTCGAACGCGCCGGGGCAGCATTCCTCCGTCTCGGCCCTCACCGCCGCCAGGAGGTCCCCCAGCGACTCGACCACGGCCGAGCGCCGCGCGGCCGGTATGCGCGCGAGCACCTGCCGCGCGAAGTCCTCTTCCTGTGCCGCCACCGCTCGCGCCGCCCGCCGCCCCTGCGCCGTGAGGCCCACCCGGGCCGACCGCGCGTCCTCGGCGTCTGTCTCGCGCTCGACGAGGCCGGAGGCCTCGAGCCGCGCCAGGTTGCGGGTCAGCGTGCTCGGCGCGATGCCGAGGCGCCGACCCAGGTCACGAAGGCGCGTGGGCCCCCCGGCACCGAGGGCTTCGAGCGCCGCCGCCTGGGCCACCGTCACGCCGCAGCAGGCCACGTCCGCCCGCTCCGACACCGCGAAGCGCCGGACGAGGGCCCGGATCGCGGCCCGGAGGCGGACGGCTTCGGGTGCGGCCTCGGCTCTCATATTTGTATAATACAACTAATTTCCCGCCTGTCAAGACCCGAAGAGGGTCCGGTCTTGAATTGAGGCGTTTCGGCGGGAGCGCCTACTTGCGGCGCGGGCCGTCGTCCACGTGGACGAGGTAGTCGGGCGCGGGGCTGTCGAGGAAGCGGAGGTTGAGGCGCCGGACGCGGTCCTTGCCGACGTAGCTCCCCCGCACCTCGGCGCGGGTCTTGAACGGCCCGCCGACCTCCTCGAGGTGGACGATGTCCCCGGGAGCGAGCGACGCCATGGTCGTCATCACGCGCGCGCCGCCGCGGCCCACGTTCTCCGCGATCGTCCGCTCCTCCTGCAGCACGGTCCCGAGCGTCCCCACGCGGCGCACGACGAAGTTCACGAAGATGTCGAGCCGCGTCACCCGCCGCCGCTCGGACGGCGTGGGCGTCGGCATCGCCCCGGCCGCTCCCGGCGGGACGAGAGCGGGCAGGCCTCCGGTGGGGGCCGCGTCGGCGGGGACGCCGGCGAGGGTCTCCTGGTGGGCCTTGCGCAGCGCCTCCGCCATCTCCGAGGCGCTCGAGTACCGGTCGGCCCGGTTCTTGGCCAGGGCCTTGCGCACCACCGGCACCGCCGCCAGGGGGATGCGGGCCGCGACCAGGCCCTCGAAGGGCACCGGGTCCTGGATGTGCTTGAAGAGCGTCGCGACCGGCGTGTCGCCGCGGAAGGGGACGGTGCCGGTGAAGATCTCGTACACCGCGATGCCGAGCGCGTAGACGTCCGAGCGATGGTCGATCTTGTCGCCCAGGCACTGCTCGGGGCTCATGTACTCCGGGGTGCCCATGATCTGGCCGGTCGTGGTGAGCCCGCCGCCAGCCGAGCTGCCGTCGCCCCGCTCGATCTTCGCGATGCCGAAGTCCATGAGCCGCACGCGGCCCGTCGGGTCCCGCATGATGTTCGAGGTCTTGAGGTCGCGGTGGATGATGCCCACGTCGTGGATGGCCTGAAGCCCGTCGGCCGTCTGGATGGCCACGTCGAAGGCCTCCTCCGGATCGAGGAAGCCCCCCTTGTCGCGGGCCAGCTGCTTGATGTCGGTGCCCTCGACGTACTCCATCGAGATGTAGCGCACCCCCCCGTCCTCGCCGAACTCGTGGATGCGGCAGACGTTGCGGTGCGACACCTTCCGCGCCAGCTTGATCTCGTGCTTGAAGCGCTTGAGCATGTCCACGGTGTTCGCGAACTCCGACCGCAGCACCTTGATTGCGACCGTCTCGTCGAGCATGCGGTCGTGGGCCTTGTAGACCATGCCCATGCCGCCCTTGCCGAGGGGGCTCAGCACCTCGTAGCGGCCGGCGATGACCGAGCCCTGGGTGAGCGCGCTGAGCGCCCTCCCGCAGGTGAAGCAGGCCTCGGCCGGGTCGTCGTTCTGGGCCTTGCAGGATGGGCAGATCATGACGTGGCTCTAGAGCGCCGCCTGATTGTGTACCGGAATGGCCGCTCCCCGCGAGTCCCCCCGACGGCCGGGTATCATGGGGGTGCCTTGCTCCGCTCCGTCAACCCGACCGACGGGTCGCTCGTCCGCGAGTACTCCGAGGCGACACCCGAAGAAGTGGCCTCGGCTCTCGCCGCCGCGGCCCGCGCTTTCGAGGCCTGGCGGCGGACGAGCTTCGCCGAGCGCGCGTCGGTCTTGAGGCACGCGGGCGGGCTCCTGCGGGAACGGCGCGAGGGGCTCGCCCGCCTCATGGCCCTCGAGATGGGCAAGCCGGTGGCCCAGGGGCGCGCCGAGGCCGACAAGTGCGCGTGGGTGTGCGAGCACTACGCGGAGCACGCGGAGCGGATTCTCGCCCCGGAGGCGGCGCCGACCGACGCCTCGAAGAGCTACGTGGCCTTCGAGCCGCTCGGCCCCGTCCTCGCCGTCATGCCGTGGAACTTCCCCCTCTGGCAGGTCTTCCGCTTCGCCGCACCCGCGCTGATGGCGGGCAACGTGGGCCTCCTCAAGCACGCCTCCAACGTCTCCGGCTGCGCTCTCGCCATCGAGGAGGTCCTCCACGAGGCCGGAGTGCCGCGGGACGCCTTCCGGACCCTGCTCGTCGGCTCGGCGCGAGTCGCCGCCCTCGTGGAGGCGCCCGAGATCGCCGCGGTCACCCTCACCGGCAGCACGCCGGCCGGGCGGGCGGTCGCCGCGAAGGCCGGCGCCTGCCTCAAGAAGTCCGTGCTGGAGCTGGGCGGCAGCGATCCCTACGTCGTCCTCGAGGACGCCGACCTCGAGCGCGCGGCGGAGACCTGCGCCGCCTCGCGCCTCCAGAACGGCGGGCAGAGCTGCATCGCGGCGAAGCGGTTCATCGTGGTCGAGAGCGTCCTCCAGGGCTTCCAGGAGCGGCTGGTCGAGCGGATCCGCGCCCGGCGCATGGGCGACCCGCTCGACGAGGCCGTCGACGTGGGGCCGCAGGCGCGGCGCGACCTGCGCGACGAGCTGCACCGCCAGGTCGAGAGAAGCGTCGCCCGCGGCGCCCGGGCGCTCGTCGGTTGCCGGGTGCCCGACGGCCCGGGGGCCTTCTACCCGCCGAGCGTCCTCGCCGGCGTCTCCCCCGGGATGCCGGCCTTCGACGAGGAACTGTTCGGCCCCGTGGCCGCGATCGTGGCCGCGAGGGACGAGCGTGACGCCATCCGCCTCGCCAACCACACCGTCTTCGGCCTCGGCGCCGCCGTCTTCACGCGCGACCTCGAGCGCGGCGAGAGGATCGCCCGCCACGAGCTCCAGGCCGGCTCCTGCTTCGTCAACGCTTTCGTGAGGTCCGATCCCCGCCTGCCGTTCGGCGGGATCCGGGAGTCCGGCTACGGCCGGGAGCTGGGGGCGTTCGGGATCCGGGAGTTCGTGAACGTGAAGACGGTGTTCGTGGCGTGAGGCCGCCCGGAGGGCTCACCGTCGGGGGCGTCGACCGCCGCTCGAGAACCGTGACCGACTCCGTGTGCGGCGTGTGGGGAAACATGTCCACGGGCTGGACGCGCACGACGCGGTAGCCGGCCGCAACCGCGAGCGGCAGCTCGCGCGCGAGGGCCTCGGGGTCGCAGGAGACGAGGACGGCGCGGGCGGGCTTCAGGCGTCCGAAGACCTCGCGGATCACCTCCGGCGGGCAACCCTCGCGCGGCGGGTCGAGGACGACGGCGTCGAAGGCACCGGCCTTGAGGTAAGGAAGCGCCTTCTCCACCGACGAGCACACGAGCTTCAGCCGGTCCTCGCTCACGCCGTTCTGGCGCCGGTTGAGCTCCGCGTCCCTCGCGCTCTTGCGGCTCTCCTCGACCGCGGTGACGGAGTGGCCGCGCTGCGCGAGCGGCAGCGCGAAGAGCCCGCCGCCGCTGTAGAGATCGAGCACGCGCAGGCCGGTCTCCCCCGGCAGCGCCTCCGCCACCAGCCGGACCAGGGTGGCGGCGGCGGCCACGTTCGTCTGGAAGAAGGACGCGGGCGAGACGAGGAAGGCCGGTCCGAGCGCCTCCTCCTTGACGTGCCCCGTCCCCGCGACCCTCTTCGACTCGCGCCCGAGGAGCCAGGGCCCCGGCCGGTCGTGCAGGTTGAGAACGAGCCCCTCCGGCTTCTCCGCGCCGTCGAGGAGGGCGCGCAGGGGCGCCTGGAGGGCCGGGTCGTCGCGCGTCGCGACGAGCATGGCGACCGCCTCCTTCTCGTCGCGGCTGGTGCGCACGACCACGTGACGGGCGAGGCCGTCCGTGCCGACGCCAGCCGCGGGGACGGAAGCGGCGAGAAGCGCGTCGCGCAGGGCGAAGGCGATTCGGTTGGCTCGACCGGCGTGCACCGGACACTCCTCGACCGGGACCACGTCGTTCGTGCCGCGGGCGAAGTGGCCCATGACGAGGCCGCCCGGGCCGCGGCCGAAGACGAAGGCGGCCTTCTGCCGGAAGCGCCACGGCATGCCGTCGCCGCCCACCGGCATCCCGATCGTGGGCGAGACCCGCGGGGCTTCCTTGCCCATCGACTTGCGCAGGAGCACGTCGAGGGTGGCCGTCTTCTTCCGCAGCTGCTCCGGGTACGCGATGTGCTGCCAGGCGCAGCCACCGCACGCGCCGGCGTGGCGGCAGCGGGGCACCACGCGGTTGGGCGACGCCTCCTCCACCTCGACGATCCGGGCGAGAGCGGGCCCCCGACGGGCCTCTCGATCGCGAGACGGGGGCCCCACCGGGCGCAGGACCCGCACGCGGACCCGCTCGCCCGGGATCCCGCCGGGCACCACGAGCCGCTCGTCGCCCACCGTGGCGACGGCGGCGCCCGAGCGGTCCGTGCCGGTCAGCGTGACGACGAGCTCGCCGTCCATGCCTCCACGTTCCGCTCGATCTGCCGCGCGTGGCCCTCGAGGTGGGCGGCGTAGATCCGGAGCCAGTCCTCGGCCGTGTAGCGGCCGGACTGGGTGTGCCGGCCCTCCTTCGTCCACTCGGCGTCGGTCAGCCTCCGCAGCAGGGGCACCGTCCGCACGCGGGCAGCGCTCGCCACCGCGAGCGCGCCCTCGAGCGGCTCCGAGTGATAGTCGAAGACCCGCGCCCAGGCGTCCTGGTCGTAGCCGACGATGAGGGGCTCCTTCTCGGCGATCAGGGTGCGGATGCGCAGGGCGGAGTTGGTCTCCGAGTCGGCGCAGTGGACCACCACCTCGTGGACGCTCCACTTCCCCGGCTCCCGGGCGCCACGAGAGCGCCGCCTTCGGCACCCGGGCGAGCGCTTCCCGGATCCGCTCCGGTCCCCGCGCGTACTGCTCGATCAGCGCCGCGCGCTCGTCGTGGCTCATGGCCATGGCCTGGACTCCCTCGTCACTCCGGTCCCGACAGTCTGACACATGTCCGTTTCCCCGCCGACCGCCGACCGGCCAGTCCGTGCGGCGGCAGCCCGTAACTCGTTGATTCCCAAGGGAGACCGGTTGGGCATCGAGCTTGCATTCTTGGCGGGCGTGTGTGAACGGCTCCTGGTGGTCGACGACGACGACGGCGTGAGAAGGATCTACCTGTCCCACTTCTCCGGGGCCGGGTTCGAGGTCCACAGCGCCGCCTCCTTGCAGGAGGCGGCGGAGCGGCTGGCCGGCAACACCTTCGACGCGGTCATCGCCGACGTGTGCCTGACGCCCGGAGTGGGGTCCGAGGGGCTCGCCATCGCCGCGTACCTGCGCAACCAGCGGCACGCCCCGCCGGTCGTCGTCCTCACCGCCTACGGCGCGCCCGACCGCGCCGAGGCGGCCGCCCGCCTCGGCGTCGACGCGTTCCTGCACAAGCCGGTCTCGCTCGTCTGGCTCGAGAGCCTGCTCCGCGCGCGCATCGACGACCGCCGGCAGGGGGCCGAGGCCCAGCCGATGGCCGCCGCCGGCTGAAGCGCTCACTCCCGCGAGCCGCCCCGCGCTGGCGGGCTGGCCCCGGCCTTGCAGCCCTCTGCTCGTCGAGCCGAGAAACACGCCGAAGGGCGCGATTCCGTGGCCCGACGGACACAGTCCGTGGCACGGGGGGCACAGGAGGGACCATGAGCGTCGAAGTGAGGCCGGCATCGCTGCAGGACGGGGTGGCGGTGCTCTCGCTCCTCGAGGACGTCGGCTACTACCCCGAGCCTGTCTCCTACGCCCGAACGTTCCGGCGGACGATCACCGACCCGCACTTCCTCGTGCGGGTGGCGGAAGGGGAAGACGGCCGCATCGTCGGCGTCGCCACGCTGTCGCTGCGCTACCAGCTCGGCCTCGGCGGGCTTCTCGCCTGCCTCGACGAGTTCGCGGTGGTGCCCGGCGCGCCGAAAGGGGTCGAGCGCGCGCTGCGCCGCGAGACCCTCGGGCGCGCCCGGGCGATGGGAGCGGTGCGCGTGTTGAAGCAGGCGAACCAGCACACCCCGCCGCCGCGAGCCGCCCAGCTGAAGGCGCGCGCCGCGGCCGCGAGCGCCGCCGCCGAGGCCTTGCCCCGCACGGCCTGAGGCCTCCGCCCGCAGGGCGCCTCCCTGGCCTGCGGTTGCGTGCTAGATTGACGCAGGAGACCCAGGGAGGGCCATTGCCCGAACGCGTCGTGCTCGCTCTCGTCGACGAGAGCAACAGTTTCCAGCAGCTGCTCCGGTCGGACGCCGAGGCCGCGGCCCGCAAGGCGGGCCTCGCGATCGAGACCCTGTTCACCGGGGAGAGCCTTCCCGACCACCTCGGCGCGCTGCGCCGGCTGATCGTCGCGCCCGAGAGGCGGCCGAAGGCGCTGCTGGTGATGGCGGTGCGCGACCACGGGCTCGACAAGGTGGTGCGCGAGGCGGCCGGGGCGGGCGTGCACTTCGTCTTCCTGAACGCGGTCGAGGACGACCTCGAGGCGATCCGCCGCGAGTTCCCGGCGGTGAGCATCTCCATCGTCTGCCCGGACGAGGTGGAGACGGGCCGCGTGCAGGGCCGCCAGATGCGCGCGCTGGTGCCGGCGGGACGGCGCGTGCTCTACATCCAGGGCAGCCCGCGCAGCCTCACCTCGCGCGAGCGCACCGCGGGCATGCAGGAGGCGACGGCGGGCGCCCCGTTCGAAGTCGTGCTCGCGGGGGGCGACTGGAACCCGGCGTTCGCGAGCCGCACCGTGCGCGAGTGGCTGCGCTTCGCGGTGGGCGGGCGGCGGCCCTTCGACCTCGTGGCCTGCCAGAACGACCACATGGCGGGCGGCGCCCTCGAGGCGCTCGCGGCGGCGGCGGCCGAGTCGGGCCAGAAGGACGTGGCCCGAATCCCGGTGACCGGCTGCGACGGGGCCCCCGACATCGGGCAGAAGATGGTGCGCGACGGGCGGCTCGTCGCCACCGTCGTCCTGCCCCGCACGGCGGGGCCGGCGGTCGACGAGATCGCCGCCCTGCTGGCGAGCGGCACGCGCCCGGCCCCGGTCATCACTCTCGCCGCGACGTCGTTCCCCCCGTTGAACGACCTCAAACCCATGGCCTGAGGCGGCGACCGTGGCGTCGAACGAGACCTTCGACTTCCGCGGGCCCGCGGGCCGCCTCGAGGCGATCCTGATGCTCCCGGAGGCGCCACCCTCGGCGGCGGCGGTCGTCTGCCACGCGCACCCGCTCCACGGCGGGATGATGCACTTCAAGGTCGTCTTCCGCGCCGCGAAGGCGCTGCAGTCGGCGGGGCTCGCCGTCCTGCGCTTCAACTTCCGCGGCGTCGGCCGCAGCGAGGGCGTCCACGACCACGGCGCCGGCGAGCAGGAGGACGCGCGGGCGGCGCTCGTCGAGGTGCAGGGCCGCTTCCCGGGGCTGCCGCTCGTCCTCGGCGGCTTCTCCTTCGGCTCGGCCGTGGCCCTGCGCGTTGCCGCGCGCGACGCGCGGGTCCGCGCCGTCTTCGCCCTCGGCTACCCCCTGCGAGACCCACTCGCATCTTGCGGAGGTCCGCCAGCCGCGCCTCTTCGTCCAGGGCGAGAACGACGAGTTCGGCCCCGGCGAGACGCTGCGCGCGCTCGTCCTCGAGCTGCCACCTCCCCGCGAGATCGTCGTGATCCCCGGCGCCGACCACTTCTTCGACGGGCGCCTCGACGCGCTGCAGGGCGCGATCGCCGACTGGGCCGAGCGTCGTCCCTGGGACGTCGCCGCCCCGCCTCGCAGCGCGCGAGCACCGGGGCTTGTAGCTCAGTCCCGCAGGCCGAGGGTCGAGGACGGCGCCTCGACCGGCTCCTCGCGGTCGGCCGAGCCCGACCCGCCGCCGTGCGGCAGGAAGCGCACGAGCCCCCACGCGAGGAGCCCCGCGATCGCGTGCGGCAGCAGCTCCACGCCGCCCCCGAGCCACCACGGCACGCCGAGGGCGTAGGCCGCGAGGATCGGGGCGGAGTAGCGCCAGAAGACCGTGCGCTCCTCCCACGCGAACGCGGCGCAGAACAGCGGCAGCGCGACGTGCGGGCCGAGCGGGGTGGGCGCGAGGTAGAGCGCGCCGAGCTCGAGGAGCGCCGCCGCCACGAGCCCCTGCACGAAGGCGAGGGCGAGACGGCCCCGCTCGTAGAGGTAGGGGAAGCCGGCCCCGGCGAGGAGCGCCGCGAGCGCGGCGGCGCCGATCGGGGCGGGCAGGCCCAGCTTCGGGAGCACCCAGCCGCCGTACACCACGATGAAGACGGCGGCCGAGCCGTTGCGGAGCCACTTCGTCAGCCGGCGCTGCGGCAGCGCCAGCAGGTCGAGGAGCAGGTAGCCGACGTAGGCGTAGGCCGGCCAGACGACGGCGAACGACCGCGTCTTCCAGAAGACGAAGAGGGCCAGGGAGAGCGCGGGCACCGCCTCGAAGAGCCGCGGCCACGGGGCGGACGTGCGGTAGAGCGCTTCGATCCTCCGGTCGGCCTTCACGCCGGGCATCAGCGTGCGCTCGACCCGCCGCCGCAGCTCGGCGAGGAGGGCGGCGGTCGCCTCCTCTTCGCCGAGCGCGCGGTAGGGCGCGGGGTCGATCGGGTCGTGGTAGCGGACGTGGATCTTCGCCGGCTCCGGCAGCGCCCGGAAGTAGCGGCCAGGCGCGGAAGGCGCCGCGGATCGTGGCCGGCACGAGCGGCGCCCCGGTCTCGAGGGCGAGCCGCGCGGCGCCCGCGCGCAGCTCTTCCTCCATCCAGCCCGCGCGCGAGCGCTTGCCCTCGGGGAAGATGCCGACGAGGTGCCCCTCCTCGCACGAGCCCCTTCGCCGCCTCGTACGCCGCGCGGCCGCCCCCGCGCCGGGTGTCCACGGGGAAGGCGCCGAAGAGGCGCACCAGCGGGCCGAGGAGCGGCACGCGGAAGAGGGCGTCCCAGGCCATGAAGCGGATCGGCCGCTTCACCTGCAGCGAGAGCAGGACGGGGTCGAGGTACGAGGGGTGGTTCGCGGAGACGATGGCCCCGCCCGTGGCCGGGATCTTCTCCTCGCCGACGCAGTCGTAGGTGAAGAGGACGCGGAACAGCGCCTCGAGGACGGCGCGCAGCGCGTCGCGGATCACGAGGCGGCAGGCGGCGCCGGCCCGCGCTTCGGGTGGCGCGCGGGCAGGGCCTCGAGGTGGGGCTTGACCGCGGCGTACTCGTCCTCGAGGGCGCGCGCGAGGTCGGGGGCGCCCTCGGTGGAGCCGGAGCGGCCGAGCACCTCGAGCCGCGCGCACAGGTCGGCCATCCGCCGGCAGCCGAGGTTGCCGCAGCTGCCGAGGAAGCTGTGGGCCGCGCGCTCGAGCTGCGACCGCGTTGCCCCGGGCCGCCTTGCGGATCGCGCCGAGGCGCACCGGCGCGATCTTGAGGAAGGTGGCGACCACCTCGTCCATCAGGGTGCCGTCGTCGTCCACCGACATGAGGCTCCCCACGATCGTCTCGTCGAGGAGGCCGCCGGCCACGGTGGCCGACGGCCGCCGCCTTCTCGGCCGGCGCCGCGGCCGCGCCCACCCAGCGCCGCAGCACGGCCTCGAGCGCCTCCGGCGTGACCGGCTTCGACACGTAGTCGTCCATGCCCGCCTCGAGGCACTTCTCGCGGTCGCCCTTCATCGCGCTCGCGGTCATCGCGATGATCGGCAGCCGCGGCCCGCCCGTCTCGCGCTCGCGCTCGCGGATCCGCCGCGTCGCCTCGTAGCCGTCCATGCCCGGCATCTGCCCGTCCATCAGCACCGCGTCGTACCGCGTCCGGCGCGCAGGCCTCGAGGGCCTCGCGGCCGTCCTCCGCCACCTCGACCCGGTAGCCGAGCTTCTCCAGGATGCGCACCGCCACCTTCTGGTTGACCTCGTTGTCCTCCGCCACCAGCACGCGCGCGGCGACGGGCGGGCGCAGCTCGCGCAGGCTGTGGCGGGTGACGAGGTGGGGCGCCCGCCGGCGCCGCTCCTCGTCCAGCACCTCGACCAGGCAGTCGTAGAGGTCGGCCTCGTCGCACCGGCTTCGTGAGGTAGGCGGAGATGCCGATCCGCGCAGGCCTCCGCGCCGTGGCCGCGCTGGCCGAACGAGGTGAGCAGGACCAGCCTCACGCCCGGCGAGCGACGGCTCGTCCTTGATCGCGCGCGGCGAGGACGAGCCCGTCCATCTCCGGCATCTTCATGTCGAGGATGGCGAGGTCGAAGCCGGGCCCGCTCGCGGCCGCCTGCCGGAGCGCGGCGAGGGCCTTCGCGCCGGACTCGACCGTGCGTCGTGCGCAGGCCCCAGTACCCGAGCTGCTGCTTCAGGATCTGGCGGTTGGTCGCGTTGTCGTCCACCACGAGCACGCGGCGGCCGGCGAGGCGCGCGGCGGAGCGGGCGCTGCGGCGGACGCTCCGGGGCCTGGCGCTCGAAGCGCACGGTGAACCAGAAGGTGCTGCCGCGGCCCGGGCGGCTCTCGACGTCGATCTCGCCGCCCATCAGCGAGACCAGCCGCTTCGAGATGGCGAGGCCGAGGCCGGTGCCGCCGTAGCGGCGGCGTCGCCGAGCCGTCGGCCTGGACGAAGGACTGGAAGAGGCGCGACTGTCAGCTCGGGGTCGATGCCGATGCCGGTGTCGCGCACCTCGAAGCGCACGAGCCACCGCGTCCGCGGCCGGCTCGTCGAGGGTCGACCCGCAGCGACGACCTCGCCCTTCTCGGTGAACTTGACCGCGTTGCCGACGAGGTTGGTCAGCACCTGGCGCAGCCGCCCGGGGTCGCCGCGCAGCGCGTTCGGGACGTCGTGGCGGATGAGGCACGAGCAGCTCGAGCCCCTTGGCCTGCGCGGCCTCGGCGAAGCGAGCCGAGCACCTCGCGCACCGCGTCGCCGCAGGTCGAAGTCGACGCTCTCGAGGTCGAGCGGCCCGCCTCGATCTTCGAGAAGTCGAGGATGTCGTTGATGATCTCGAGCAGCGCCCGGCCCGAGTGCGTCGATCACCTCGGCGTACTCGCGCTGCTCGGGGCTGAGGTCGGTGTCGAGGAGGAGCCGCGTCATGCCGATGACGCCGTTCATCGGCGTGCGGATCTCGTGGCTCATGTTCGCCACGAACTCCGACTTGAGCCGCGAGGCCTCGAGGGCGGCCTGGCGGGCGCGCACCAGGACGTCGATGCTCTGCACGGCCAGCACCACGCCGGCCACCGCGCCGTCGGCGTCGCGCCAGGGGTGCACCGTCCAGCGCAGGAAGACGCGGGTGCCGTCCTCGCGCTCGAGCGCGTCCTCGGGGTCGCTCACCACCTCGCCGGCGAGGGCCCGCTCGAGCACCCGCCGGTACTTCTCCGGCATCCCCGGCCAGACCTCGACGACCGTGCGGCCCACCACCGAGGGGTCGGCGGTCGCCAGGTAGCGCAGCCAGCGCGTGCTGTGCGCGAGGTGGCGGCCCTCGCGGTCGAGCATGGCCATGGCCACCGGCGCGTGGGTGACGATCTGCCGCAGCTGCTCGCGCTCGCGCTCGATCGCCTGCTGCGCGAGCTTGCGCTCGGTGATGTTGCGCGCGACCGCCTGCAGGCCGGCGAAGCGGCCGTCCTCGCGTGACGAGCTGCACGCGCTGGCCCACCCACAGGTCCTCGCCCTCGCGGCGCCAGCATGGGAAACTCGCAGTAGGTGTTCGGGATCCCCTGCTGGCGCTGGTCCTCGTAGAAGCGCCGGGCCTGCTCGCGGTAGTCCGCGCGCACGACCTCGAGGAAGGCCCGCCCGAGCAGCTTCCCCGCGCTCGACGCCGAGCGCCTCGCTCGGCCGCGGGGTTCACGTAGGTGAAGCGGCCCTCGGCGTCGGTGCGGAAGATGACGTCGTCGGCCAGCTCGACGAGCTCGCGGAAGCGGGCCTCGCTCGCGGCGAGCCGCGCGGCGCACGGCACGCTCGCCGCCAGCTCCCTCTCCCGCTCGCCGAGGGCGCGGCGGGCCTCGGCGGCGCGGCGACGCAGCCTGAGCGCCCACAGGGAAAGGAGCACGGCGGCGACGGCCAGGACGGTCGCGAGGGCGAGGCTCGGCGTCACGCGGTTTCGGGGCTCCTCAGCGACCAACAGTAAGGCCCGCCCCCGACGGGGTCAAGGCGATCCGCGGCTACTCGAGGCCGTGGCGGGCGAGCAGGGCGCGGTCGGAGAGCAACCTCGCCGATCGGCGCGTCCGCGACGCACCGGCCGTCGTCGAGACGATCGCGCGCGCGCACAGCCGCTCGACGAGCGCCAGGTCGTGGCTCGCGACGACCAGCGTCGCGCCGAGCCCGGAGAGGAGCTCCGCGAGCTCGCCGGCGCCCGCGCGGGTCGAGGCCCGAGGACGGCTCGTCGAGGAGCAGGAGTCCCGGCCGGCAGGCGAGGGCGCCCGCGAGGCAGAGCCGGCGCTTCTCGCCGGTGCTGAGGTGGTGGGGGAAGCGGGCCTCGCGGCCGGCGAGCCCCACCGCGGCGAGCGCCTCCCCGACCGCCGGCCCACCTCGGCCGCGGCCCAGCGACGGGCGCGGGGCCCGAAGGCCACGTCCTCCTCCACGGTGAGCCCGACGATCTGGTCGTCCGGGTCCGCGAAGACGATGCCCACCCTCGCGCGGACGGCGCGCACCGTGTCCGGAGAGAGCACGACCCCGTCGATCGCCACCCGGCCCTGCACGTCGTGGCGGTGCGGCGCGTGCGCGGCGTCGTGGCGGTGCAGGTAGCGCTGCCGCTCCGGCAGGAGCCCCGCGAGGTGCAGGAGCAGCGTGGACTTGCCGGCCCCGTTCGGGCCGAGGAGCGCCACCCGCTCCCCGGGCGCGACCACGAAGGACACCGCGCGCAGCGCGGGGGAGCCGTCCGGGTAGTGGTAGGCGAGGCCCTCGACCTCGAGCGACGCGGGGGCGACGCTCACGGGATGTCCGCTCCCCGCGCGAGGCGCGCGCGCTCGACCGCCTCGGCGCGCTCCAGGGTCCGGAGGAGGAGCGCGCCCGCGAAGCGCCCGAAGCCCCGCACGGTCGAGGCGGGCTCCGCCAGGAGCGAGCCCCACGGCCCGTGGGTCGTCCGCCGCGCCTCGCGCGCGCGCAGCATGGCCCGCGCCTGGTCGATCATCGCCGCGAGGCTCGACAGCGCGGCCTCGAGGACGTCCACCAGGCGCGCGGGGACGCGCAGCGCGCGCGCGCCGCGCACGAGCCCGAGCGGGCCCAGCAGGAAGGCCGCTCCGGCCGCGGCGGTCGTCGCGGCGAGGGAGCGCGCCGCCAGGGCCAGGGCCGTCGCGAGGCGCCGGCCGGGCGGGGCGAGGAGCGCGGCGGGCAGGGCGAGCACGAGGACGAACGGGAGGAGCCACGCCAGCCGGCGCACGAACTGCGCGAGCGTGCTGCCGGCGAGGCGGAAGGCCGCGGCCCCGCCCGCGAAGGCGAGCGCCCACGCGCCCCACGACCACGGGGGAACGGACGGCCGCGCGAGCCCGGCCGGGGCGAGAGCCGCCAGGACCGTCAGCGCGAGGCCCGCGCCGAGGACGAGGCCGGGGCGCCGCGGCGTCACCGGTGGGGCCTCGCGGCCGGCGCGCCGAGCCCGCGCGAGAGGGCCCAGGCGAGAACGGCCGCGGCCAGGGTGCCCGTCACCCCGGCGAGCGCGGCGCCGGCTCGCCCGAGGGCGGCCCACGGCAGCTCGTAGCCGGGCGCGGGTGCTGGCCAGAGAGCGCGCGCCGCACCCGCGAGTCCCAGCTGCTCGGCGGCGGACTCGAGCCCGTCCGGCAGGGGCGAGGCCATCGGCGCCAGGAAGGCGGCCACTGCGAGAGCGACGACGAGAGCGCCTGCGGCCGGGGCCGGACGGGAGGCGGACGCGCCCCCGGCCTGCAGGCCGCGGACGAGGTCGGGGCGCCAGCGCAAGAGCGTCCCGAGGATCGCGCCGGTCAGGGCGGCTTCCAGGAGAGCGATCGGCACGTGCAACGAGAGGAGCAGCGGCAGTACCGCCGACGCCGGGTACAGCCCCGAGAGCGCGAGGGCCAACCCGATGAAGGCCGCGCCGAGCAGCGTGCCGACGAAGGCCCCGGCCACGGGTCCCGCCACGAGGCCCCTCACCCCGGGAGAGAAACGGGCCACCAGGGAGGCCACGGCGTGGCCCCCAAGGCACCCGGCCCCCCCCATGGCCAGAAGGTTCGCGCCGAACGCCGTCACGCCGCCGTCCTGGAACAGCAGCGCCTGCACCGCCAGCACCACCGCCAGCACGACGAGCCCCCTCGAGGGTCCGACGATCGCGGCGGCCAGCATCCCACCCACCAGGTGCCCGCTCGTCCCCGGCACGAGCGGCACATTCACGAGTTGCGCCGCGAAGACGAACGCGGAGAGCGCGCCGAGCGTCCCCGCGGGCACGCGCTCGGGAAGGGACTTCTCCGCGCGCAGCGCCCAGCCGAGCGTCCCCGCCCCCACCGCCCACGTCCCCGCCGCCACGCCCGCCCCGAGGAAGCCGTCCGGGATGTGCATACGGGCCGATTCTCTCCCAGGAAGCGCCCCGGCACGATCCCGGGCCGGGAATGCCCTATCATTCCAGCGCATGGCGCAAGCATCGGGCTTGACCGTCCGCTTCTGGGGGGTTCGCGGGAGCATCGCCTGCCCGTCGCCGACGCACATGGGCTTCGGAGGCAACGCCAGGGGCTGCGTCGAGGTGCGCGCGGGAGAGAGGATCGTGATCCTCGACGCCGGCACCGGCGTCCGGGCCCTCGGCCAGAGGCTGCGGCGCGAGGGGGCGCGGGAGGCCGACTTCCTCTTCAGCCACACCCACTGGGACCACGTGACCGGCTTTCCCTTCTTCGCTCCCGCCTTCGAGCCCGACCACGCCTTCCGGGTGTTCGCGGGGCACCTCACCGACGCCGGCGGCATCCGCGAGGCGCTCGCGGGCCACATGCACGAGCCAATGTTCCCGGTGCCCCTCGACGTGATGCGGGCCCGGCTCGTCTTCACCGACTTCCGCGCGGGCGAGACCCTCGATCTCGCACCCGGCCTGCGGGCACGCACCACCCCTCTCAACCACCCCAACGGCGCCACCGCGTACCGCATCGAGCACGGGGGCCGCTCGGTCTGCTACGTGACCGACACCGAGCACGTCCCCGGGGCGCCCCGACGAGAACGTGCTGGAGCTGATCGCGGGGGCCGACCTCGTCATCTACGACTCGACCTACACCGACGCCGAGTTCCCGGCACGGGTGGGCTGGGGACACTCCACCTGGCAGGAGGGCCTGCGCCTCGTCCGCCGGGCAGGGGCACGGCGGCTGGCGGTCATTTCACCACGACCCGGACCACGACGACGACGTGATGGCGGGCATCGAGCGGGACCTCGCGGCCGAGTCGGAAGGGCACCTCGTGGCCCGCGAGGGGATCCACCTCACCCCGTGAGTCGACCGGGCCCCGCATGAGCCGCCCGCTCTACCTCGACTACAACGCCACCACGCCCATCGACCCCGCCGTCGCGGAGGCCATGCTCCCCTTCCTGTACGAGCACTTCGGCAACCCCTCGAGCAGGCCACACGTCACGGGGCCGCGGCCCGCGCCGCCGTCGAGAAGGCCCGTGGGCAGGTCGCCGCGCTGCTCGGCGCCCGGCCCGAGGAGATCGTCTTCACGAGCGGCGGCACGGAGGCCAACAACACGGTGATCCTCGGGGCGGCGCGCCTCCTGCGCTCGCGGGGCCGGCACGTCGTGATGTCGGCGGTCGAGCACCCGGCCGTCCTCGAGCCCTGCGCGTTCCTCGCCGCGGAGGGCTTCCGGGTCACGCGCGTCCCGGTCGACGAGCACGGCCGGGTCGACCCGGCCGACGTGGCCGCGGCCCTCACCTCGGAGACCATGCTGGTCAGCGTCATGCACGCCAACAACGAGGTGGGGACGATCCAAGAAGTCGCCGAGATCGCCCGCCTGGCCCGCGCGCGCGGGATCCTGATGCACACCGACGCCGCGCAGTCGCCGGGCAAGGTCCGGGTGGACGTGGGCGAGCTGGGTGTCGACTTCCTGACCCTCGCCGGCCACAAGCTCTACGCGCCGAAGGGCGTCGGCGCCCTCTACGTGCGCGCCGGCGTCGAGATGCCACGCCCTTCTCCACGGCGCCGGTCACGAGACGGGGCGTCGGGCCGGCACGGAGAACGTGCTCGACATCGTCGGCCTCGGGCCGGCGTGCGAGATCGCGGCGCGGGACCTCGAGTCGAACCATCGCCGCTTCGAGGCGCTGCGCGACCGCCTGTGGGCGGGTCTCTCGCCGGGAGGTCGAGGACCTCCGGCGGAACGGCAGCCCCGAGGCGGGGCTCCCCAACACGCTCAGCGTCGGGATCGGAGGGGTCGAGGCCGACACGCTCCTGGCCGAGATCGGGGACTCGCTCGCCGCCTCCGCCGGCGCCGCCTGCCACGCGGCCGGTGTCGAGCTGTCCACCGTGCTCGAGGCGATGCGCGTGCCGATGCGCTACGCCATGGGCACCGTGCGCTTCTCGGTGGGACGCGGCACGACCGAG
>CAWFSB010000010.1:0-43906 GCA_963818355.1 uncultured Acidobacteriota bacterium
CCTCGCCCGCCGGCCACCTCCCGGGGCGAGGCCCCACCGCGCCGCCCTCAGTCGCGGACGCGGTACTCGTCGAACCAGGCGAGGATGTGGGCCACCTTCGCCACGAGGAGGCTGGGCCGCGCCGAGATGTCGTGCGACGCTCCCGGGACGCGCACGAGCGCAGTCGCCACCCGTCGCAGCTTCAGCGCCTGGTAGTACTGCTCGGACTCCGAGATCGGCGTGCGGTAGTCGGCCTCGCCCGTCATCACCATGGTCGGCGTCTGGACCTGGCCCACGAGCGACAGCGGCGAGCGCTTCATGTAGTGCGCCTCGTGGTCCCAGGGGAAGCCGGGGAACCAGTACTTGTAGAAGAAGTTGTTGGCGTCGGCGGTCAGGACGAAGCTGTACCAGTTGATGACGGGCTTGACCGCGACCGCGGCGCGGAATCGGTCCGTCCGCCCCACGATCCACGCGGTGAGGACGCCGCCCCCGCTGCCGCCGGTGACGAAGAGGTTCCGCTCGTCCACGTAGCCCTTCGCGATCACGGCGTCGACGCCCGACATCAGGTCGAAGTAGTCGTCGCCCGGGTAGTCGTGGTGGATGAGGTTGCCGAACTCTCCGCCGTAGCTGTCGCTGCCGCGCGGGTTCGCGTAGAGGACGACGTAGCCGGCGGCCGCGTAGAGCTGGATCTCGACGGCGAAGCGCGGCCCGTAGTTGGCCACGGGGCCGCCGTGGATCTCGAGGAGCAGCGGGTACTTCTTCGAAGGGTCGAAGCCGGGCGGGGTCACCACCCAGCCCTGGATCGGCGCGGCCGTCCTTCGACGACTTCCACCGCAGCTCCTCCAGGCGTCCGAGCGTGCGGTGGCCCAGCAGGTCCTCGTTGAGACGCGTGAGACGCCGGGCCGGGGGCACGTCGCGCCGGACGAGGGCGACCTCGGCCGGACGGTCCGGGCTCGGGAGCGTGAACGCGATCCGCCCGTTCGACGACACCGAGAACGAGCCCCCGGAGTACGGCCGGTCGATGGACGACCCCGCCGAGGCCCTCCGCGAGCGGAGTCACGCGCCCCGTCGAGCGACACGAGGGCGACGCGGGCCGAGCCCTCGTCGTCGTACTGGACGTAGAGGCCCTGGCCGTCGGCGGCCCACACGGGCGACTCGACGTCGCGGTCGAGATCCGCGGTGAGGCAGCGCGCGCCGCTGCCGTCGCGGTTCATCACGTAGAGCCGGGTCACCTGGTAGAACTGGTAGGCGTCGTCGAATCCGAGGTACGCGACACGGCGCCCGTCCGGCGAGACCGCGGGGGAGCCGTCCGGGCCGTGCCGCGTGGTGAGGGCGCGCACGCGGCCGTCGGCGAGCGCGACCTCGTAGACCTCGGTGTCGCGGGGGTCGTACTCGCCGTCCTCGTGGCGATTCGCGGAGACGAGGACGAAGGCCCCGTCCGGCGTCCACGCGATCCGGCCCCCGTGGTCGAACGGGCCGTCGGTCAGCTGGCGCGGCGCCCCCCCGTCGGCGGGGATCACGAAGAGGTGCGAGTGGCCGTCGCGCAGGTAGCCCTCGCCGTCCGCGCGGTAGACGAGCCGGTCGATGACCTTCGGCGGCGCCGCCCACTCCGCCCCCTCGGGCCGGGCCGGCGGCTCCACGAAGGGCTTGGTCCGATCCGGCACGTGCATGAAGAACGCGAGGTGCCGGCCGTCGGGCGACCAGGCGAGCCCGCTCGGCGGGTCGGTGAGGCGGCTGATCACCGCCGTCTCGCCGGTGTCCATGTAGCGGACGTGAATCTGCGGCGAGTCGCCGCCCGGGGAGGAGACCCAGGCGATCCGGTCGCCGTTCGGCGACCAGCGCGGCGAGACGTCGCTGCGGTTCCCGGAGGTGAGCGGCCGGTGCTTCGTCCCGTCTTCGCCGACGATCCAGAGGTTCGACCGGCGGCGGTCCTTCATCACGTCCATGAAGCCGCGCACGTAGACGACGCGCGAGCCGTCCGGGGCGACCTGCGGGTCGGAGGCGTGCTCGAGGGCGAAGACGTCCATCGGCTGCAGGACGCGCGGGGCGTCGGCCGCGGCGGCCGGCCCGGACAGGAGGGCGAGGACGCAGCCGGCGAGGGCTCGCTTCATGCGGTTCTACCGGCCGCCGACGCCGAAGACGAGGTCGGCGTGGACGCGGAACTGGTTGCGCTGGTCGTCCTCGCCGAAGACCAGCCGGTAGTCGCCGCCGAGGCCAAGCCCCACGCTGTCGGAGAGCCGGACGACGAGGCCCGCCCCGGGCTGGATCGAGAAGTCGTCCTCGACCGTGCGGAAGTCGGCCAGGTCGACGGAGCTTCGCGTGACTCCGGCCAGGGCCTGGACGTAGGGCGCAACGAGGCCGGCGGTCCGATGCGTGTAGCGCAGCCCCGCGTGCACCCCGAGGAGACCCAGGTCCACGCTGAACGGCGCGCCCAGCTCGGCCAGGGCGTCCTGCGATTTGTACTGAGCGCTCACCTCCCCCACGACCCCGATCTTCCGGTTCAGGTTCGCGCAGCCCGAGAGGATCCAGCCGAGCGGGTAGGCCCCGTCGCTGTCGGCGAACGTGTCGTCCCAGAGGTAGGAGTAGCCGGCGGCGATCTCCATCGCCGGGACCCGGACCGACGGCGTTTCCGGTAGCGGAGCGGAGGCCACCAGTCGGGGCTGGGGTTCCACCGGCGGCGGCGGAGCGGGCGACCGGCTCTTCGGCCGGGGCCGCGGGCCTTGCCTCCGGCGCCGGGACGGCCGCCGCCGGCGCGGGCGTCGGGACCGGGGCGTCGGGCGGCGGTGCGGTGACGACCCGCGACGGCGCCGGCTCGCCCGGGGGGAGGATCGCGGACAGGGCCACCGGTCCCTGGCCAGAGGCCCGCAGGCTCTCGGGATGTTGGAGACGGCGGCCCGTGCCTCGTCCCGGGACCCGAACAGCCCCCAGTACAAGCCCAGGCAGGGCCGGTCGCTCACCGACCGTCGAAGCACGAAGAGCTCGGGGGGATTCCCCGAAGCGCGGACCTGACGCTCGAGGTTGGAGACGTCGCAGTAGATGGCCAGCTGAACGGTGAAGCGGGAAAGAGCGCCGGCCCGCAGGGACGCCTGGAAGGCCTCGGCCGCGCCGAGGGAGTCCCCGGCCGCCAGCAGGTCCCGCCCCGCCGTCGCCGGTGACGGTTGCGGCTGTGCGTCGACGCTCCCGGCGGCGAGCAGGACCAGAAGGCCGGATGTGACGAGTCCTCTCATCTCACTTGCCTCGCTCTCATGCACGGCCTGAGTTTCGCGCCACGATTGTCCGCCATCTGGCCGGCCTCGTCCACGAAGGCAATGAGAGTCCGGCCGAACTTGCCTTAAGGCAAGGCCGCGGTGAGGGGCCGGCGCGTCGCCCTGCTCGCGCTTCCGACCCTCGTCGAGCTGAAGCTGGCTTCCGGGATGAGCGCTCCCCACCGCCTCAAGGACCTCGCCGACGTGCTCGAGCTCGTCCGGGCTCTCTCGCTGCCACGGGACCTGGCCGCGTCCCTCGACGGCTCGGTTCGCGCCAAGTACGAGGAGCTGTGGGAGGCCGCCCAGGCCCCCGAGCGGGAGTGAGGCCCTACTCCCCGACCGTCGTCTTCAGCTGCTCGATGCGGGCGTTGACCTGGGCGAGGCTCAGCTTGCGGAACCGCTCGGGCAGGAAGCGGGTGTCCGTGCACTCCTTGACCGCGAGCAGGTCCATGAGCTCGAGCCGCTCGACGTGGGCCGAGGGGCGGAAGTCGGCGATCGCGCGCGCGACGCACTCGGGCAGCGGCACCGCCTTGCCCGCCCCGCGCTCCGCGGCGTCCTGCGCCGTCTCGTACTCGCGCAGGGCGCGGACGAGGATGCCCTCCATCTCGTTGCCGCCGATCTGGTCGTTGTCGGGCAGCGGCGGCAGCTCCTCGGGCTTGATGGGCAGCTTCAGCTTGCGCGCCATCGCGGCGAAGAGTGTCGCGCGGCCGGCCGCGTCGCCCGGCGGGAAGAGCGGGATGTGGACGTCGAGGCGCCCCTGGCGCTTGAGGTCGACCTCGACCAGGTCGGGCCGCGAGGTGGCGAAGATCCAGATGATCTTGCCGCGGTTGCTTCGTGTCGGACATCTCCTTGGCGAGCATGCCGTAGATCCGGCCCGAGAGGCCCGAGTCGCCGTCTCCCCCGCCGCGCTTGCCGGTCACCTGGTCGGCCTCGTCGACGAAGACGATGACCTGCCCGAGCGCGTGGAGGATCGAGAAGATCTTCTCGAGGTTGCCCTCGGTGGCCCCGACCCACTTGTCGCGGAAGTTCTTCATCTCGACGCAGGGGATGCCGATGTCGCCGGCGAGGCACTCGACGAGGTAGGTCTTGCCGGTGCCGATGCGGCCGGTCAGGAGGTACCCCATCGGGATCGCCATCGTGCGCCCGCGCTTGAGGAGCACCGCGTCCTCGCGCAGCCAGGCCTTGGCCTCGTCGTGGCCGGCCACGTCGTCGAGCGTGCGCGTCGACTCGAGGAACTCGAGGCGGCCGGCGGCCTCCTTCTCGATGAACTCCTTCTTCATCCGCGTGAGGTAGGCGCCGGTGATCCGCTGGCCGCTCGTCAGCGCGCGGCGGACGAGCGCGCGGATCGCGACCCGGGAGAGGCCGACGAGCTTGTCGGCCAGCACCTCGCGGCTCACCTCCGAGGCTTTCGCGAACTCGTCCGCGTCCGGCAGCAGGTCGATGACGAAGACGCGGATCTCGTCCGCGGTCGGCAGGTTGATCCGGATCTTCGCGCTGTACGGGCTCTCGACGAGCGCGCGGTTGAGGTCGAGCAGGTTCTCCGCGATCAGGACGGTGGCGATCGAGACCTCGTCGCGCGTCATGTCGGGGCTCGCCGCCCAGTCCTGGATCTGGATGAGGGTCTGGCTGAGGTCGGCGACGTAGAGGGGATCGCCCTGCGGGGCGATGAAGTGCGCGTAGTCGAGGACGACCGCGACCTTCAGGGGCGCCGAGACCACCTTGCCGTCCTGGACCTTCGTGCGCTGCCGGGCAAAGGCGAGGATGCGGTCCACGATCTCGAGCGCGCGCTTCGGGTCCCGCGGCAGCTGGTTGCGCAGGTCGAGCTTGTCGGCCCGGTCCGACACCGCGTCGAACGCGGCCGGGGCGCCGCGAAACGCGTCGACCCCCTTGAGGAACGCCTGGACCTCCTTGACGCCGCGATACGGGTCCGCGGGCGGCGACTCGCCGGCGGTCTTCTCGTCGGCGCGGCGCGCGGGCGGCTCGATGCTCATGCCGCGGCCGCGGTCGTAGCGGACGACGACGTCGAACGGCCGGAACATCGTCCCGGACAGGAAGGCGGTCAGCGACAGCCAGTCGACCCCGCCCTTGCCGTCCGCGGCCGGCACGAGGTCGAAGACGTTGCCGTGGAGGACGAACTGGCTCGTGGCGCCGGCCTTGAAGACCTGGCGCATCTCCTCCGCCCACGCAGGCAGCGCGCCTTCGCGGTCTCAGTCATTCGGCCCTCATGCGGGTGGGAGGCCTCTGTCATTCCGAGAGCTCCGCTCGCCGGCGACGAGGAATCGCGGCGGCCGGCGCGGAGACTGCGGATTCCTCGGGACCCGTCTCGTCGGAGTCCCTGCGGGATGACAAGGCGTCCAGTCGAGTCCCACGGAGTGACAGACGTCATCGCTGCCGCTGGCCGACGCGCGGCGCGGCGGGGTGGGGCGCGTCTCTTCCGACTCTCCGGCTCGCGCGGCAGCGGGGGCACGGAGCCGGTCTCGAAGTCGGTCACGGAGGCGTCGGAGAAGATCTCCGCGTGCTGGTCCAGGAAGCGCGAGGTCTCCCCGAGCGTGCGCGAGACGGCGTCGAGCCGCGCGGAGAGCGCCTCCGGCGAGCGGCTCACCGCGCTCTCCTCGCGCACGAGGCGCACCTGCTGCTCGATCCGCTCGAGCTCGGCGTCCACCACCGCCACGTTGGTGGTGGCCGTGTCCAGGTTGGCGAGGCGCTTCTCCTGGATCTCGAGGGTGGCCTTGAGCGACCGCGCCAGCGGCGCCCTCGGGGTCGCCGGCCGACGCGACGCGCGCCTTGAGGTTCTCGAGGCCCGACTCGAGCTGCCGGCGATCGACACGCGCCAGCGTGTCGGTGATCGCCTCGCGCGAGGCGAGCAGCCGCAGGAAGAGCGACAGCATCTGGTTGAGGTTGCCGGCCCGGAAGTCGGTGAGGCCGCTGTCGCCCGGCTCCCACGCCGAGGCCGAGGATCTCGCGGCAGACGACGACGAGCGACCGGTAGCGGGCCTGCGACGCCGGCTCGAGCCGCTCGTAGGCCGCCTTCATGCGGTCCTCGGCGGTGCCCGCGCGCGCGGCCAGGCGCTCGGCCTGGAGGAGCTTCTGGAACCTCTCGCTCGACGAGCGGCCGCCCACGAAGGCCACGGTCGCGGCGAGGCCGAGCAGCCAGAAGCCGGGGTTGACGAAGCCGGCGAGGCCGAAGGAGACGAGCAGCATCTGCGAGAGCGGCATGGCGCCCAGGACGCGCGAGCGCACGGGCTTCCAGAACGCGGCCTTCACGTAGTCCCAGTAGGAGATCGGCTCGCCGGCCATGCCTAGCCTTGCCTCACTTCCGGGTCTCGACCTCGCGGAACGCCTCGCCCACCTCGGCCACCGCCGCCTTGAAGGCCGCCGTCTCCTGGACGGCCAGGGGGTCGGTGCCGCGGGTCTTCGGGATGCCGTCCTCGAACTGCGCGCACGATGCGGCCCGGGCCCGCCGCCATCACCCACACCCGGTCGCCGAGGTAGACCGCCTCGGCGATCGAGTGGGTGACGATGATCACCGTGGACTCGACCTCGTGCCACAGCTCCATGATGAGCCGCTGCATCTCGATGCGGGTCGGCTCGTCGAGCGCCGAGAACGGCTCGTCCATCAGGATGATCTGCGGCTTGAGCACCAGCGAGCGGGCGATGGCCACGCGCTGCTGCTGCCCGCCCGAGAGCTGGTGCGGGTACTTCTTCTCGTGGCCGGAGAGGCCCACCTTCCGGATCCACTCCCGCGCGCGGGCCTCGCGCTCCGAGCCGGACAGCTTCAGCTCGTCCTGGTTCAGCTCGAGGCCGAAGGTGACGTTCTCGAGCACGGTGCGGTGCGGGAACGAGCTGTACTTCTGGAAGATCATGCCGCGGTCGCGCCCGGGGCCGCTCGACCTTGCGCCCGCGGACGAGGACCTCGCCGGTGGTCGGCGGGTACACGTCGGAGAAGCCGTGGATGAGGTTGAGGATGGTGGACTTGCCGCAGCCCGAGGGGCCGACGATGCGCGATGAACTCCCCGTAGTCGGGGATGTCGTCGATGCGGAAGCTGACGTCCTTGAGCGCGGTGAACTGCGCGCGGCGTCGCCGGGGTTGAAGGTCTTGGTGACGTCCTTGAACTCGATGACCGGGGGCAGCGTGCTCATCGCTTGGCCTCCCGGTAGGGGAAGAGCCACCGCCCGACGCACGGCCCAGAGCCGGTCGGTCAGGAAGGCGACCAGCACGATGAACACGAGCACCAGGTAGATGTGCTCCCGCGGGCCGCGCCGCTGCGAGCTGAGGATGATGCCGCCGAGCCCGCGGCCCATGTCCACCATCTCGGCCAGGAGGATGTAGCTCCAGCCGACGCCGAAGCCCATGCGCATGGCCTGCCAGATGTCGGGCCAGGAGATGGGCAAGAGCACGTGGCTGACCGCCTGCCCCTTGGTGGCGCCCAGCGTGTAGGCGGTCTTCAGGTACGTGTCGTCCACCGCGTCCACCGCGGCCACGAAGAGCGGCACGAGGTAGATCGTGAAGGCCAGGGCCAGGAACACGACCTTCTGCAGCTCGCCGGTCCCGAAGAGCGACAGGGTGAGCGGCACCAGGGTGGGGATCGGCAGGTACGCGCCGAAGATCGTGAGCGGGGTGAAGGCCGCCTTGACCTTGGAGAAGGCGCCCATCAGCACCCCGAGGGGGAACGAGATCGCGACGGCCATCGCGAAGCCCTCGAGCACGCGCACGAACGACACCCCGATGTTGCGGGTCAGCTCGCGCTCGAACCACAGCTGCGGGAAGGAGGCCACGACCTCCGCCGGCGAGGGGAGGATGGTCGGCGAGATGATCCGCTCCTCGGCGGCGCCGGTGGTGACCGCCATCCAGGCGAGGAGCAGGACCGCCACCGGGAGGATCCCGAGCAGCCAGACCTGCCACGCCGGCAGCTCCTCGCGGATGCGCAGGAGACCGGCGGCGGCGGAGACGGCCGGCGGCTCCCTCCGCGCACGGGCGGGGGGCCGCCGGCCGACGAGCCGGTCGTCACTTCGATTCCGGCGGGTAGACCGAGATCTCCACGCGCCGGTTGAGCGCCTGGTTCATGGGGTCGTCGGCGTTGGCCGGCTCGTCCCAGCCCTTGCCTTCGACCGTGAACTTGTTCGGGTCGAAGTTGTACTTCTTGACCAGCGCCTGCTTGACCGCCTCCGCCCGGTCGATGGAGAGCTGCTTGACGTCCTCGAAGCGGGTGCCCTTCCCCTTCATGGAGGAGTCGGCGTGGCCGACCACGGCCACGACCGCGCGCTCGTACTGCCCGACCAGCCGGGCCACCTTCTCGAGGGTGGCGGCGACGCTCGGGTCGTAGAGCGTGTTCGCGACCGCCTTGCCCGCCTCGTCGTGCTGGGGCTCGAAGACGTTCGCGGAGTTCGGGTAGAAGTTGATGCGGATCGTCTGGGTGAGGATCGGCGACTCGGCCGACATCTTCTTGTAGCTGGTCGGCGCGAAGCTCACCCGGCTCTCGTCCTTCTGGCTGCGCGAAGGTGCCGGCCTTGTCGAGGTCCTGGAGGACCGAGAAGTCCATCACCTCGTCGAAGCGTATCGGGGTGTCGAGGAGGCCCAGCTCGCGGTAGACGAAGGTCACGTTCTTCCAGGTCCGCTCGAAGTTCGCGGGGTCGTTCGCGTTCAGGAAGAAGGCCTTGTTCTCCGGGAAGTTCGTGGAGTGCGCGTCGTTGGCCATCGCGCGCACCTCGTCCGCCTGCATCCCGTAGCCCTCGGCCATCCACTGGTAGGCCTTCTCGCGCTGGGTGGCGTCCTTGAGGCGGTCCATCCCGTCGAAGATGCCGGCCACCAGGCCCTTGATCACGTCGGGGTGGTCCTTGGCGAAGTCGGCGCGGGCGGCCCACACGTCGGCGATGAGCTTGTTGGCCTCGGCGGTGGTGGTGAGGACGCGCGTCGCCCTTCACCTTCTCCGGGATGTTGTAGATGTCGGGCGCCCACGACACGCAGGCGTCGATCGACTTGTCGGCCACGAAGGCGGCGGCCGCCTCGAAGGCGGTGGCCGTGTACTTGTGCTTCACCGACGAGGGCTGGACGCCGGCGTTCAGCAGCAGGTTGTTGATGAAGTACTGCGAGGGCGAGTTCTGCGCGTACACGACCGTCTTGCCCTTGAGGTCGGCGACGGAGGCGATGTTGCCGCGCACCACGATGCCGTCCCCGCCCGAGGACCAGTCCACCTGCTGGAAGATGCGCGGCGCGCTGCGCGAGTCCTTCATGAGGTCGGGGGCGAAGAGCACCATCATGTCGAGGGTGCCCCACAGCACGTGGCTCTCCCCCGCCGCGAAGGCGTCGCGCGCGACCACCGGGTCGTCGATCAGCTTGAGGTTGACCTTGAAGCCGTACTTCTTCGCGAAGATCGAGTCGGGGTTCGGGGCGAAGCCGCCGTTCGCGGCCACGATGGGCAGCCACCCGATCCACACGTTGATCGGGAAGTTCACGACCTTCTGCGCCGGGTCCCACTTGTAGGCGGAGACGCCCTTGACCGGCGGGAGCTTCTCGCCGGGGACGTACTTGTACTCGTTGACGGTGGTGACGCCCTTGGTGTCGGGCGCCTCGACCTTCTTGAAGTCGTCGAGGTTCACCTGCTTGTCGCCGCCCCGGCCGCCGGGGGCCAGGAGGTCGCGGAAGTAGTACGCGGCGCCGGCGATGCACGCCAGCACGAAGAGGAACAGGACCATCTTCCCGAGCCCGGTGGGGCCGACCTTCGGCTGCTCTTCCATCGCCTTCTCCGTTCTCCTGTCAGCGGCCCCCCGTGGAGGGGGCCTCGATCAACCTTGCTTCTCCGGCCCCATCTCCTTCGCCGCGGGCGGCGGCGGCGCGGCCTCGACGGCCTTCTCCGGCGGCGGCGCCTCCAGCCCGTACGCCGCCGCGAACTCGGTGAGGGCGGCGTCGGCGAGGGCCTGCTGCTCGGCCTCCAGCAGCTCGACCTTCGTGGTGTCGATGGTGGAGGAAGCGACTCGCGCCCGGCCGGCGGCCTTGTCCCGCCGCTCGGTCAGGTACTCCTCGACGCGGTTGAGCGTGTCGCCCGAGCCGCCGATCGAGGTGACCATGCCGGTCGCCATCTCCTGCAGCTGGGCCTGGGCCTCGAGCATCTCCGTCTCCGTCATCATGCGCTTGAGCTTCTCGATCTTCTCCTGCGCGTCGCGAAGGGAGATGTCGCGGGACTTCACGAGCTTCTTGTAGGTGGTCTCGGCCGCCTCGAGCTGCTTGCGGTTCTCCTCGAGCTGCTCCTTGACCGTCTTCAGCTGGAGGGCGTACTGCCCCGCCGCGTTGCGGTTGCCGACCTTCAGGTTGGCCGCCGCCTTGGCCGCGTACTCGCGCTCCTGGGCCTCGAGGTTCTTCACCTGCCGCAGGAGGCGCTCGGCGAACCCGGCGTGGTTGGCGAGGTTCTCGTTGAACCGCGCGATCTGGACGCGCAGGTTCTCCTTCTCGGCCTCGATCAGGGCCTTGGGGTTCTGCCGCTCCAGGCCGGAGACAAACAGGCTCAGGAACCCCTTGAAGAGGTTCGCGATACGGCTGAACATGGCGGCTTCTCCTCCAGGCAACCGGGCCGGCCCGGCACCCGCACCATCAATGATGTACGAAACCCCGCCGGGCGGGGTTGCACCGGAACGGAGGCTAGCAACCAACCCGGGACGCGTCAATCGGGTTGGCGGTTATACTCCGGCCTTCCATGAGCGAGAAGCTGCGCACGCCGCCACGGGGTCTCGGCATCCTGCTGCTCGTCGGGCCCGCGTTCATCTGGTCGGCCGAGTACATCGGCACCGGCGAGGTGCTCCTCGCGACCCGCGCGGGCGCGGTGCTCGGGACGGCGATCCTCTGGGCCGTCGTCCTCGGGATCCTGCTGAAGTACTGGATCGGCATGGCGGGCGCCCGCTACACGGCCTGCACCGGCGAGGGGATGATGGACCTCTTCGACCGCGTGCCGGGCCCGCGCCACTGGGCGGTCTGGATCGTGCTCGTGGTGCAGCTCTTCGCGGGCGCCCTCTCGATCGGCGCGGTCGCGACCGCGGCCGGGGCGTTCCTGAACAAGCTGGTCCCGGCCCTTCCCGGCAGCGTTGCCGGGTGGATCGTGGCGGGCTTCGCCTTCCTGGTCGCCTGGACGGGCGCCTTCGACCTCCTGAAGGGCGTGATGACCTTCTTCGTCCTGCTCATCGTGGGAGGCGCGCTCTACACGGCGTTCCACGTCTTCCCCGGCGCGGCGGTGCTCGCGCAGAGCCTGGCGTTCGGGCTGCCGGAGGTGCCGGCCTGGGCGCTCGCGCAGGGCGTGCAGGCGAACCCCTGGCGCGAGATCATGCCGCTGCTCGGGTGGGGCGCCGGGGGCTTCGCGAGCCAGGTCTGGTACACCTACTGGGTGCTCGGCGCGGGCTACGGCTCGGCGGCAGGTCGCGGCTACGGGGAGCCCGCGGACACGGTGGCCCTGGGGCGCATGACCCGCGCCTCCGCCGAGAAGGTCAAGGGCTGGTGTCACGTCGTCTACACCGACGCGACGATCGCGCTCGTGATCGGCGTGGTGGTCACCGGCGCCTTCGTCCTCGCGGGGCGCGGGCGTCCTGCGCACACGGCAGCTCGTGCCGAGCGGCGACGGCGTGGAGCTGGCCGGGAACATCGCGTCGATCTTCTCGACCCAGTGGGGCGCGATCGGGGGCACGGTCTTCCTGGTCGCCGCGGTCGCCGCCCTCGTGGGGACGCTGCTCGGCCAGCTCGCGGGCTGGCCCCGCCTCCTCGCCGACGCCTTCCGCCTGGCGATCCCGGCGGTGCACCGGCGGTTCGAGTGGCGGACGCAGTTCCGGTTCTTCCTGGTCCTGTTCTTCTGCACGAACATGATCGTGGTCTACGTCATGCAGAAGAACCCGATCGGGATCGTGCGCACGGCGGCCGTGTTCGACGGGATCCTGCTCACCGCGCTGCAGGCGATCTGGGTCGGCGTGGGGCTCTACGTCGTCCTGCCGAGGCTGCTGTCGAAGGCGGCCTGGGACGTGCTCCGCCCGAGCCCGGTCTTCGCCCTGGGCCTCGCGGCCGGGGCGATCGTCTTCGGCTGGCTCACGGTGACGGAGGCGATCCCGCAGATCCTCGCCGCCTTCGGCGGCGCGCAGTAGCCGTCGCCCCGCCGCGGTCCCGGCCCGGGGCTCAGGGCTTGCTCGCGGTCCCCTTCTCCTCCACGAAGACGTACTCGTGCTGCGCGTCGCGCGTGACGAGCCGGCGCTGCCCACCCTCGTCCGCCACCACGAACTCGAACCCCGAGAGCGTGGGGTCGATCGAGATGAAGGAGACCGTCCCGTCGTCGTTCCGGCGCGACGCCACGGCGCTCCTCCACTCGCCCACGTCGAAGACCGTGGCGGCGCCCTCCCTCAGGATCTTCACCTCTCCGAGCGCCGTGCTCACGTAACGCGGCGCGAGCCTGGCGGCGAGCGCCGCGTCGGCCGGCACCACGAGGCGCTCGCGCTCCTTGGCGATGGCGGCCTTGCGCTGCGCCGCGCCCACCTTCAGCATCTCCTCGGCCTCCGGCTTGCCGTCGAACAGCAGCTCGAGGAGCCGGCGGAGCAGCGGCCCCCGGAGCGACGCGCCGGAGTCGCCGTTGGTGAGGATGACGGCGCCCACGCCGTGCTCGGGGAGCCAGATCATGTCGCTGTGGTACCCGGCCAGGTCGCCGCCGTGGTGGACGACCGGGACGCCGTAGCGCGTGTCCACCATCAGGGCCATCCCGTAGGTCACGTCCTCACCCATGATCACCTGGGGCTTGTAGCGGGCCAGCAGGTTCTCGGCCGAGACGAGCCGCTTGCCGCTCGGGGAGGACACCCTTGGCCAGCTCCATCTCCACGTACTTCGCCAGCTCGCGCGCGCTCGTCCAGACGCCGCCCGCCGGGCGGACGGGGACGACGGAGTAGTTGAGGTCCATCCGCGCCCGCTTCTCGACGCCGTCCACGTCCTCGCCGTGCGGCTGGGCGACGTCGCCCTTGAGCGCCTGGGCGAAGTCGAAGGTGGTCGTCTTCATCCCCAGCGGCTCGAAGACCCTGGTGCGCATCGCCTCGTCGTAGGCGGCCCCCAGCTCCTTGCCCGGCACGGCCTTCCCGCCCCCGATGAACCCGGCGGCGGCCGCCATCAGGTTGCTGTACTGGAAGACCTCGCCGAAGCGGCTGGTCGGCTGCATCGTGCCCAGGAGCTTCAGGGCGGTGAGAGGCGTCTCGTTCTCGTACTCGAGGAGCCACTCGAGGTCCTGGCGCGGCATGCCGGTGCAGGCGCAGATCAGGTGCTCCACGAGGACCTGCCGGGTGGTGGCGTCGTCGCCGAGACGGAACCCCGGGTAGAGCTCGGTCACCGGCTGGTTCCAGCGCATCTTCCCCTCGTCCACCAGCCCGGCGAGCAGGAGCGTCGTCAGGGCCTTGGTGTTCGACGCGGCGATGAAGAGCGTGTCCGCGCCCACCGGGTCGGGCTTGCCCAGCTCCTTGACGCCGAGGCCGCCCGCCCAGACCGTCTTGCCGCCGTCGAGAAAGGCGAGGCCCACACCGGGCACGTCGAACATCTTCATCCCGCCGGCCACGAACTCCTTGAGGGTCGAGAGCCGCTTCTCGTCCAGCGGGTTGGCCTTCTTGCCGGCGAAGGACTCGCGCTGGTAGCCCTTGGGCCGGAGGCTCTGCAGGGCCAGCCCGATCGGCCCACCCCGCTTCTCGAAGGTCGGCTCCTTTCCGTCGAGAAGAACCACCGTCCAG
Organism: uncultured Acidobacteriota bacterium; assembly: GCA_963818355.1. Classification (GTDB taxonomy): domain Bacteria; phylum Acidobacteriota; class Vicinamibacteria; order Fen-336; family Fen-336; genus DATBSL01. The sequence continues at coordinate 13,950 of CAWFSB010000010.1, forward strand.
GCGTCCCCGGCACGCCAGGCCATGGCCTGGACGACGGCCCGCTCGTTGGGCGACGTCTCGTACTGGTAGGCCTTGCGCTCCTCCCATCCGTTCCGGGCCGCCTGGGGCTGGGCGAGCTTCAGCGGCCGCTTGAAGGCGGGCCGGTAGGCGGCCCACCCGGCGGCGACCGCGGCGTCGGCGTCTTTCGCCTTCACGTCGACGATCACCACGTGCGTGTCCGGCTCCGGCGGGTCGAGGACGACCATCGAGCCGCTCGTCGTCATCGCCCACCCGGCGGGAACGACGAAAGTGGCGCCGGCCGGGGTGGCGCTCGGCGTGTCCTTCTCGACCCGCCCGGGGGCGGAGGACTGGCCGGCGGCGGGGAGCGCAAGGAGCATCGACAAGGGGAGGGCGAGGCGAGCGGCTCGGAGCATTTGGACCTCTTTCTGAGACAGCTTGTACCGCACTCTAGAACGAAGGCGGGCCACGCGGAGTTCCACCCAGCCGCCGCCTCGGGCCCTACCGCTCGTCGCGGTGCGCCTTCCTGCCGTCGTGGTCGCTTCGTCCCTTCTCCGGCTGGAGCGGGAACTTCACCGGCCGCCCGTCGCGCTGCGAGCGGTAGATGGCGGTGAAGATCTCCACCGTCTTCCGTCCTTCCTCGCCGGAGACCAGGGGCTCGCGGCCCTCCGAGGATCGACCGCAGGAAGTCCTGGATCTGCAGCCGGTGGTAGTGCTTCGTGGCGTCGATCCCGCGGAAGAAGTCGGCGTCCTCCTTCTGCCAGCGGGCGAGGTTCTCCTCCTCGCCCGGCACGGTCCAGACGTCGTTGACCGGCGGCTCGGTGACCGTGGTCATCCCGGCGATGAACATCGACCCGCCGTCGGTCTGCACCCCCACCGTGGCCCCGTTCGAGCCGTGCACCCACACCCTCCCGAAGATCCCCGGGTTCTGCGAGTTGCTCACGACGATGTTGCCGAGGGCCCCGCTCTTGAAGCGGATGACGGCCAGAGAGGTGTCGTCGACTTCTATGTACGGGTGGTTGAGGTTCGCCCAGGCCCCGTAGAGCTCGTCCACTTCGCCCATGTACCACTGCAGGATGTCGATCTGGTGGGGGGCCTGGTTGACGAGGACGCCGCCGCCCTCGCCGTCCCAGCTTCCCCGCCACGGGTCGCTGCGGTAGTACTCCTCGCTCCGCCAGCCGAGCATGGCGACCGTGCCGAGGACGGGCCGTCCGATCTTGCCGGCGTCGATCGCCTGGCGGACGCGCAGCACCGGCGCGTAGAGCCGGCGCTGGCTGATCATGGCCAGCGTCGTCCCGCCCTCCCGGGCGGCGCCGATCATGGCGTCGCAGTCCTCGAGCGACGAGGCCAGCGGCTTCTCGACGATCGCGTGGGCCCCGGCTCGGAGCGCAGGGACCGTGACCGCGGCGTGGGCGGGGTGCGGCGTCGCCACGACCACCGCCTGGACTCCCGCTCCCACCATCTCCGCGACGCTCGTGAAGGGCTTCACCCCGTACTTCTCGCCGAAGGCCCGGGCCTTCGCGGCGTCGCGGCCGCACACCGCCACGAACTCCGACTCGGGGATCGAGGCGAGCGCCTCGGCGTGGGTGTGGGCCACCTTGCCGTAGCCGATGACCGCCGTCTTGAGCTTCTCCATGGTTGGCTCCGTTGTCATCCCGAGGAGCCCCGGTCGCGTCGGGCGACGAGGGATCCGCCGGCACCGGTTCCGAGACTGCGGATTCCTCGGGACCTGGCCAGCCGGAGTCCCTCGGAATGACAGGCCTCACGGTTTCAGGATCACCTTCATGAGGCCGCGCTCCTTCTTGTAGAGGCGGTCGAACCAGGCCGCGCCCTCGGCGAGCGGCGCCACCGCCGAGCGCATCGCGTCCACGTTCACGACCCCGCGCTCGATCATCGAGAGGGCGGCCGGGTACTCGCCGGCGATCGCGCAGCTGCCCTGCAGCCGCAGCTGCCGCGTGACGACCGCCTGCAGCGGGACCTCGACCAGGGGCGAGAGGTTCCCGACGAGGGTGACCGTCCCGCCTCGCCGCACGGCGCCGATCGCCGACTTGACCGTGGCCGTGATCCCGACCGCCTCGAACGCCACGTCGGCGCCGCGGCCCTCGGTCGCGTCCGCGACCGCCTTCGCGCACGTCGGCCTTCTGCGGGTCGAGCACGGCGTCGGCCCCCAGCTTCCGGGCCAGCTCGAGCTTCTCCGCTTCCAGGTCCACGGCGAAGACGCGCGAGCAGCCCGCCGCGCGGAGCACCTGGACGAGGCAAAGGCCGATCATCCCCGCACCGACCACCACCGCGGTGTCGCCGACCGCGATCGGCGTCAGGCTCGACCGCGTGCGCCGCCACCGCCACCGGCTCCACCATCGCCGCCTGCTCGAAGCTCACGGCCGCCGGCACCCGGTAGAGGATGTGCTGGGGCACCGCCACGTACTCGGCGAAGGCCCCGTGCCGGCGGTACTCGCCCGGCGAGACGCCGAGGACCATGCGGTTGTCGCTGAGGTTGTAGAGCCCGCGCCGCGTGTACCAGTCGTCGAGTCGGTAGATCGTCGAGTCGAACGTCACGCGGTCGCCGCTCGCCCAGCCCGTCACGGACGGCCCCGATTCCACGACGACCCCCGAGGCCTCGTGCCCCATGACGAGCGGCGGTTGCCTCCGCCCGGTGCTCCCGTCGAGGCCGTGCACGTCGCTGCCGCAGATACCGCAGGCCTCGACCTTCACGAGGACCTCGTCCGGGGCGATCTCCGGCCGCGGGACGTCCTCGTAGACGAGCTTCATGTACTCCCGGAGAACGAGGGCCTTCATGGGGCGGATGTCTCCTTCCCGCTTCGACGCCATCCAGCGCATCCTACTCTTCCCCCGCACCGCCGCCCAGCCGGCTGGAAGGGGGAATGTTCCGTGCGAACTTCTTTGCCTTCCGCGACGTACAGACTTGTGAACGCAGAAGTCCCCCAGACAGGGACCCGGGGAGGAGGATCACCATGGCCAGCCCGTTGACGAACACCGAGTTCGACCGACTGCTCGACGAGGCTCGAGCGGAAGGCCTGCGGCGGCACTCCGGAGAGCACCACATCCCGACCGGGAGGCGAAGCGGCCCCGAGCCCACTCTCACCCTGGGGAACTACGGTCTCACCGCCGCCGATCCCGGAGTGAGAAAGCGTCAGGAGATGGCCTGGCCCGCCTCGATGGCTCTGCACGCCGCGGCCGCGATTGCCGTCGCGATCGTCCCGCTCCTCCTGGCCGAGGCGCTCCCCGTGCCGGAAAGCGGCACCCGCGCGTTCTTCGTCGAGCCGATCGCGGCCCCGCCGCCACCGCCCCCGCCGCCGCCCCCGGCGGCGAGAGCGGCCGCCTCGACCCGCGTGGTCCCGAAGGCCACCGTCGCCCCGGTCGGCTTCGTCGCGCCGATCGAGGTGCCGACCGAGATCAGGCCGGAGGAGGGCCTCGACCTCGGCGGGATCGAGGGCGGTGTGGCCGGCGGAGTCGAAGGCGGCGTGCCCGGAGGCGTGGTGGGCGGTGTCGTCGGAGGGCTGCCCGATGCGCCTCCTCCGCCGCCGGTGAAGCCGGTGCGCGTGGGCGGCGACGTCCGCGAGCCGCGCAAGGTGGTGGACGTCGCGCCGGTCTATCCCATGCTCGCGATGAAGGCCGGCGTCGAGGGCATCGTGATCATCGAGGCCACGATCGACCCTCGCGGGCGGGTGACGAACACGATCGTCCTCAAGGGCGTGCCCGTGCTCGACGAAGCGGCGCTCGAGGCGGTGCGCCAGTGGGTGTACACGCCCACGCTGCTCAACGGCGTGCCCACGCCGATCATCATGACGGTGACGGTCCGCTTCAGGCTGCAGGCGGCGAGCTGAAGGGGTACAAGACCGGGTTGAGCGGCGTCTCGATCTTCTCCCCGACGACCGCCCCGGGGCACCAGGTCTCCCGGTCGATCTCCTGGTTGCGGTTCCCCGGGGCGGCGAGGCGCATGTCGGCGTCCATGTAGATGACGGTCATGACCTCGCGCGTGCGGCCGGTGCGGTTGGGGCCCGCGCGGTGGAACGTCCAGCCGGAGTGGAAGCTCACGTCGCCGAGGGCGAACGGCTCCTCGACCATCGGCAGCGCCGCCCGCTCGAGCGCGGCCGCCATCTCCGCTTCGCTCTCGTCGGAGATCGGCAGGTCGCGGCCGACATCCACCCGGTGGCTGCCCGCGGAGAAGGCGAGCGGCCCCATCTCGAGGGGCGTCTCCTGGAGCGGCACCCAGGCGGTGCAGCAGCGGTCGCTCGCGAGAGGCCAGTAGTACTGGTCGGCGTGCCAAGGCGTGTGGCCGCCGCCCGGCTCCTTGTAGAGCGCCTGGTCGTGGTACAGCCGCACACCGCGGACGCCCAGAAGCTCGGCCGCGATCCGGGCCAAGCGCCGGCCGAAGACGAACTGGCGGGCGATCTCGCTCTGCGTCCAGAGGTTCATGACCTGGAGGAAGGCCTTCTCGTAGGTGGTCCGCTCCTCCATCGGGCGGTGGAGTGTGTTGAGCTCGCCGACCTTCGCGGACAGCTCGGGGCGGAAGCGGGCGAGGGTCGCCGCGTCGAAGACCGCGGGAAGCCGGACGAAGCCGTCGCGCGTGTAGCTCTCGCACCGGCCCGGCGCCAGGACGTAGGGATCGTCGATCGGCGCCGTCACAGCGTCTCGACGACGATGCGGCGGGCGGGCAGCCCCAGGACGTGCGCGGCGAAGTTCTCGTTGAAGAGGGCGCCCGGACGGCACTCGCGCAGGTGCCCGACCGCCTGCTCGCCCGTCATGCCGAGGTAGGTGAGGGCGGTGGCGATCACCAGGACCGAGCGGTTGAAGCCCATGCGGCAGTGGACGAGCACCCGGTGGTCGGTCGAGACGAGCTCGGCCACGAGGCGGCCGAGCGCCTCGATCTTCGCGAGGTTCGGCAGGTCGTCGTCGAGTATCGGGTGGTAGACGTACAGGATGGCGTTCGGGGCCTCGGGGATCCCGGGGTCCACGTCCCCGTCCATGTCCACGATCGTGTCGATGCCCCTCTCCCGGATCGCCTCCCAGTCCTCGATGTGGCCGGAGACGAAGAGCGTCCCGAGCGGGTTGACGGCGACGATGTCCACGGGCGGCAGTCTGACACCGCCCGACGCCGCCTTTCAAGGCCGCGTCGGCTAGAATGCTCGCCACCCCACCGGAGGAGCGAGATGGCAGGCCAGGCCGAGCGAACGCTGCGCCCCGAGGACGAGATCTCGCACTACCGCATCGTGTCCCCGCTCGGCGCGGGCGGCATGGGCGAGGTCTACCTCGCCCAGGACCGGACGCTCGAGCGCCGCGTCGCGCTCAAGATCCTCCCGCCCGAGCTCGTGCGCAGCGAGGACCGCGTCCGGCGCTTCGTGCTCGAGGCCAAGTCGGCGTCGTCGCTCAGCCACCCGAACATCGTGACGATCTACGAGATCGGGCAGGACCCGGTGCGCTCCCCGGGCGCGCCCGACTCCGACCCCGTGCACTACATCTCGATGGAGCTCGTGAGCGGCAAGACGCTCTCGACCCTCATCCACGACGACAAGACCGACCTCCGCACGCTCCTCGGGTACCTCGCGCAGGCCGCGGAGGGGCTCGCCAAGGCCCACGCGGCCGGCATCGTGCACCGCGACCTCAAGCCCGGGAACATCATGGTCTCGGCCGACGGGTTCACGAAGGTCCTCGACTTCGGCCTCGCCAAGCTCACCGAGAAGCGGGAGAGCGCGCCGGACATCTCCGAGGCCCCGACGCTCGCCGCCGACGGCAGCGCGGTCGGCAGCGTGGTCGGGACGGCCGGGTACATGTCGCCCGAGCAGGTCGCGGGCCGGGCCGTCGACCACCGGTCCGACATCTTCTCGTTCGGCTGCATCCTCTACGAGGCGGCCACCCGGCGGAAGCCCTTCGCGGCCGAGACCGGCATCGAGACGATGCACAAGATCCTCAACGAGAAGCCGGTCCCGGTGGAGGAGATCAACGACAAGGTCCCGGCCGAGCTGCGGCGGCTCATCCGCCGCTGCCTCGCCAAGAGCCCCGACCAGCGCGTGCAGTCGATCAAGGACCTGGCGATCGAGCTGCGCGAGATCGTGGAGGAGTACGAGACGCTCTCGGCTTCGGCCAGCTCCGCGAGCCACGTCTCGGGCGCGGTGGCGGCGAAACCGGGGCGCACGTGGGGGCTGCCGGCGCTCGTGGCGGCCGGGCTCGTCGCCGCCGCCGGGCTCGCGGTCGGGTGGTGGGGCCTGAGGCGGGGAGCGAGCGAGAGCGCGAAGCCAGCGGCGTTCCAGACCATGCGGATGTCGACGCAGACGAGCCGCGGCGACGTCCTCGACAGCGCGATCTCCCCCGACGGCCGCTACCTCGCGTACCTGGCGGGCGCCGCCGGGCGTGCCGGCCTGCGGGTGCGCCAGGTCGCGACCGGCAGCGACGTGGAGGTGCTGCCCGCGCGGGACGCCGCCCTCGAGAGCCCGGCCTTCTCCCCGGACGGGAACTACGTCTTCTACCTCGCCCGCAAGGCCGACGCCCCCAACTACCGGTCCCTCTTCCAGGTCCCGTCGCTCGGCGGGACGCCCCAGGAGCGCGCTGTTCGACGTGGACTCGCGGGTCACCTTCGCGCCCGACGGGAAGCAGGTCGCCTTCTGGCGGGGGGTGCCCCAGAAGCGGGAATCCCTGCTGGTCGTCTTCGATCTCGAGGCCTCGAAGGAGCGGCCGCTGGCCACCGTCGCGGAGCCCGAGATGTTCCAGGGCGCGCCGGCGTGGTCTCCCGACGGCACGACGATCGCGGCGTCCCTGCTCCAGCCCGCGCCCGACCTCGAGACCACGGTCGCCTTCTTCGACGTGAAGGCGGGCGCCCGGCGGGACTTCCTCGCGCTCCCGCGGACCGTCTTCGCCAGCCTCGCCTGGCTTCCGGACGGCCGCGGCCTGGTGGCGAGCGGGCAGGACCTGCGGGGGGCGCTGTTCGACCAGGTGTTCCTGATCGGCCACCCGGACGCGCGGCTCCAGCAGGTCACCAACGACTTCCACACCTACACCGGGGTCTCGGTCTCCCAGGGCGAGGAGGCCATCGCCGCGCTCCGCCAGACCCGACTCGCCAACCTCTGGCTCGCCGAGGCGACGGGCGGGGCCGCCCGGGCGCTCACGTCGATCACGAGCCCGGAGGACTCGACCGTCTCCGTCGTCGTGGCGGGGGCGGAGACAATCGTCTCCATCGCCCCGCGCGACCACAGCCTGCAAGTCTGGGCGACCGGCACGGGAGGCGGCGAGCCGCGGGCGCTCACCTCGGGGACGCTCCACTCCTTCAACCCGAGGGCGGCCGGCGGAGTGGTCGTGTTCGATCGCGAGGACGCCTCGGGGGTCCACATCTGGCGCATGGCGCCCGACGGGAGCGACCTCCGCAAGCTGACCTCGGGCAGCGGCGAGCAGGTCCAGGCCGTCTCTCCCGACGGCCGCTTCGTCGCCTTCGGGCCTTACGACGCGCCGCGCTCGGTGTCGCTCCTGTCGCTCGAGAGCGGACAGGTCTCTTCGCTCGCCCAGGACGCGGGCGGCGCGGTGGCCTTCTCCCCCGATTCCACGAGGCTGCTGGTCGCCGGGTCGGAAGACGACGCCCAGGGCCTGTCACGAACGGTGTGGAAAGCCCTGCCCGTGGCGGGCGGGGCGCCGACCGCGACCTTCCGGCTCCCCGGCCAGGCGATCGATCCCGCGTGGAGCCCTGACGGCCGGGGGCTGACGTTCCGGAACCGTGCCGACGCGGCGTGGAACGTCTTCCGCCAGGACGAGGGGGGCAAGGCGCCGGCGCCGGTGACCCGCTTCACCGACGGCCGTCTCACCGCCCACGCCTGGTCGCCGGACGGGACGAAGCTGGCGGTCGTCCGGCGGATGGGCGACGGAGGCAACGTGTGGGTGACGGGGCCCGACGGCAGCCACCCCGTGCAGGTCACTCAGCTGACGTCGACCGACGTCTTCGCGGTGCGCTGGATGCCCGACAGCCGGCGGATCGTGGTCTCGGCCGGCAAGCTCAGCCGCGACGTCGTTCTCATCCGCAGCTTCCGATAGACGGTTCCGTGGCCCCTCCCGACCGCGATTCCCGGACAGCCCTGGCGGAGGCGCTCCGCCGCCACGCGCCGGCCGACGAGGAGGAGGCGCGCGACCGCGAGCAGATCCTCGCCTTCGTCCTGCGCCACGAGCACCCCTTCGACCGCGCGATCGCCGAGGGGCACCTGACCGGCAGCGCGATCACCGTCTCGGCCGACGGCTCCCGCGTCCTGCTCCTGCACCACCGCAAGCTCGACCGGTGGCTGCAGCCGGGCGGCCACGGCGACCCCGGCGAGACGACGGGAGAGGAGGTCGCGCTGCGCGAGGCCCTCGAGGAAAGCGGCATCCGCGGACTCACGCTGCACCCGACGGCAGAGCACCCGCTCGACGTGGACGTGCACGACATCCCGGCGCGCGCGAACGAGCCCGCCCACGAGCACCTCGACCTGCGCTACCTGGTGGTGGCGCCCGAAGGCGCCGCCGTCGCCCCCGACCTCGCGGAGCTGCACGAGATCCGCTGGGTGCCGTGGGACGAGGTGGAGGCGCTCTCTCCCGACCACGGCCTGCGCCGCGCCCTCGCCAAGGCCCGTGCTATCGTCGCGTCTCGCCAGAGGTGATTCCATGAACCCCCGCCCGCTCCCCTCCGCCCTCCTTGTAGCCTCGGTCCTCGCGTTCGCGCTGCCGCCCACCGCCCGCGGCCAGGCCGTCGCGACCGCGCCGGCGAAGCCGGCCGTCATCAAGCCGGCCGACAACCTGGTCACCGACGGCCTCCCCGACCTCCCGGCCGAGATCGCCGAGGCGGTCGGCCGCTACACCGAGTTCCGCTCCGCGGGCCTCGCCGGCTGGCACCCGACGAAGCGCGAGATGCTCATCAGCACGCGCTTCGGCGACACGCCGCAGGTCCACGAGGTGCGGGTGCCGGGCGGCGCGCGCCGGCAGCTCACCTTCTTCCCCGACCGCGTGGGCGGCGCGAGCTGGCCCCGCCGCTCGGCCGACTACTTCGTCTTCGACAAGGACCGGGGCGGCGACGAGTTCAGCCAGATCTTCCGCCTCGACGTCGCCACCGGCGCGATCACGATGATCTCGGACGGCGGCCGCTCGCAGAACTACCTGGGTCCGTGGTCGCACACCGGGGACCGGATGGCCTTCGGCTCGACCCGCCGCAACGGCGCCGACCGGGACATCTACGTCGTGGACCCGAAGGACCCCGCCACGACGCGCCGCGTCCTCGAGGTCAAGGGCGGCGGCTGGGGCCCCACCGACTGGTCGCCGGACGACACGAAGCTCCTCGTGATCGAGGGCATCTCGGTCAACGAGAGCTACGTCTGGGTGGTGGACGTCGCGACCGGCGAGAAGACCCTGCTCACTCCCAAGGGCGGCCCGGAGAAGGTCGCCTACTCGGGGCCCCGGTGGAGCGCCGACGGCAAGGGGGTCTACGTCACCACCGACCGCGAGTCCGAGTTCCAGCGCCTCGCCTACCTCGACCTCGCGACCGGCAAGCACACCTACCTCACGTCGCACATCCCGTGGGACGTGGACGAGCTTCGCCCTCTCCCCCGACGGGAAGACGATCGCCTTCGAGACGAACGAGGAGGGCCTGAGCGTCCTGCACCTGCTCGACACGACCACCGGCAAGGAGAAGCCCGCGCCGAAGCTCCCGGTGGGCATCATCGGCGGCCTGGAGTGGCACAACAACGGCCGCGACCTCGGCCTCGTCCTCACCTCGGCCCGCTCCCCGTCCGACGTCTACTCGCTCGACGTCACCACCGGGACGCTCGAGCGCTGGACGGAGAGCGAGACGGGCGGCCTCAACGCGCAGGCCTTCTCCGAGCCCGAGCTCGTGCGCTGGAAGAGCTTCGACGGGAAGACGATCTCCGGCTTCCTCTACAAGCCGGCGGCCCGCTTCACCGGCCCGCGGCCGGTCATCGTCAACATCCACGGCGGGCCCGAGGGCCAGTCGCGCCCCGGCTTCCAGGGCCGCAGCAACTACTACCTCGACGAGCTCGGCGTCGCCGTCCTCTACCCGAACGTCCGCGGCTCGACGGGCTTCGGCAAGACCTTCGTGACGCTCGACAACGGCATGCTCCGCGAGGACTCGGTGAAGGACATCGGCGCGCTCCTCGACTGGATTCCCGACGCGCAAGGACCTCGACGCCTCGCGCGTGATGATCACCGGGCGGCAGCTACGGCGGCTACATGACGCTCGCGGTGGCGACGCACTACGACGCGAAGATCCGCTGCTCGCTCGACGTCGTCGGCATCTCGAACTTCGTCACGTTCCTGCAGAACACCGAGGCCTACCGCCGCGACCTGCGCCGCGTCGAGTACGGCGACGAGCGCGACCCGGCCATGCGCGAGTTCCTGCTCCGGATCGCGCCCGCGAACAACGCGCAGAAGATCACGAAGCCGCTGTTCGTCGTGCAGGGGAAGAACGACCCGCGCGTGCCGTTCACCGAGTCGGAGCAGATGGTGGCGACGGTCAAGAAGAACGGGGGGCCGGTCTGGTACCTCCTCGCGAACGACGAGGGCCACGGCTTCGCCAAGAAGAAGAACCAGGACTTCCTGCTCTACGCGACGGTGGCCTTCGTCCGCGAGCACCTGCTGAAGTAGGCGCGGACTCGGGACCGAGCTCGGAATGACAGGTCAGCGGCGACGGGGCTCGCGGGCGACGAAGGCCTCGAGCAGGGCGCGCGACGTCTCGTCCAGGTCGACGAAGCGGACGGCCACGCCGCGCGGGTGGTCGGCAGACTCGTGGTCGGCGAGCGAGACCCTCACGATCTCGACCCGGAGCGCGACCTCGACGCGCGCGGGCAGGAGGAGCACCTTGAGGACGTGGGTCTCGCCGGCCGAGACCGGGGCGCGCGTCGTCAGGTAGGCGCCGGTGACGCTCACGTCGGCGATCCCCACGATGTGGGCCCGCTCGCCCACCACCAGCACGGCCCCGCGGCCGAACGGCAGCTTGCGCCGGAAGGCCCGTCGCCGCTCGGAGCCGGAGCTGTCGATGATGACTTCCTCGCCCCCCATCCCCGCCTGCCCCCGAGAATCGTCGCTCAGCATCCTGTCACCCTCCGTGCCCCGCGTCACGCGGTCACGCCCACTCTGCTTCCGATGCCGGTGCAAGGGCCGGACCAGACCCGGCCCAAGACCGTCGAACGCACCAACTGACACGGGCAGAAGAGCTTAGCCGGACAGCTCCGGGAGCCTTCGCTGCCGGAAATCGGACAGGCGGAGTGGAGCAGGGCGGCTGCGGCACGCTCGCCGGCCCTACCAGTGCAGCTCGACGACGTCGCGGTCCTTCACGGCGTGGGAGGCGCTCACCTGCTGGCCGTCGAACTCCACGCTCGGGCCCCAGACCCGCGCGAACCGCAGCTCCGCCGCCATGCCGCGGTGAACCTGCTGGGCCACGTCGCGCACGGTCCCTCCGCCGCGCAGGGCGAACGGCCGGCCGACGTCGGGCGGGTGGCCAGGCACCTTCGAGTAGACGCGGACGATCCCGAGCAGCGAGAAGAGAGCGGGCCCGACCGCGGCGAGGCCGGCCCCGGTCTCGGCCGACACGGCCAGCGAGTCGAACGGGTCGGGCGCGATCTCCCGGAAGACCGCGAGCTCGGCGGCCGGGTCCGCGAAGAGGTCGGCCTTGTTCGCGAGGAGGATCGCGGGCAGGCGCGCGCGGAAGGGGTCGAGGCCCGGATCGTCCATGCCTTCGACCGGCGCGGCCAGGGGCGGGGCGCCGAGGCGTGGGACGAGGCTCACCTTCTTCTCCGCCAGCCGTCGCTCGACGGCGTCGAGCTGGTCCACGCAGGCGGGGTCCGAGAGGTCCACGACGAGCGCCACCGCGTCGGCGTTGTGGAGCGTCCCGCTCATCCAGGGCTCCATGTAGTCCTCGGCCACCGGCGGCAGGTCCACGACCTGGAGCTGCACGTCCTCGTGGAGCAGCATGCCCGGGAGCGGGTGCTTCGTCGAGAAGGGGTAAGGCCCCACGGCCGCGTGGGAGCCGGTGAGCCGCGCGTGCAGGCTCGACTTTCCGGCGTTCGGCGGGCCGACGAGCGCCACCTGCGCCGCGCCCTCGTGCCGGACGGTGAGGTCCGGGCCGCCGCGCACCGCGCCCTTCTTCGGGCCCGCCGAGCTCGTCGGTCAGCTCCTTGATGCGGGTCTTGATCTCGGCCTGGAGGTGCTCCGTGCCCTTGTGCTTCGGGATCGTGCGCAGCATGACGCGCAGGCACTCGAGCTTCTCGGGCGTCTCGCGGGCGCGGCGGAAGGCCTCCTGCGCGTTCTTGTACTCGGGCGAGAGGTTGGCCGGCATGGCGGCAGGTCCGGGCGCATCGTCCCCCCGCCCGCGCCCGCCGGTCAAGCGGGCGGGCTGACTGACGGCCTGCGGGCCTGCCTTGCGTCGACCATGCCGCCAAGGTCACACTCTCGCCGGCTGTCATCCTGAGGGCGGACCTGTCATTCCGAGGAGCTCTGTCTCGCCGGGCGACGAGGAATCCGCCGGGAGGTTCCGATGCCCTTCGAGCGGCCGGGCTGGGACGAGTACTACATGGGGATCGCGCGGGCGGTGGCCACGCGGTCGAACTGCGTTCGCCGGCGGGTCGGCGCGCTCGTCGTGGTCGAGAAGGCGATCATCTCCACCGGCTACAACGGCACCCCGATGGGCGTCGCCAACTGCAGCGACGGCGGCTGCCCGCGCTGCGCCTCGGACGCCCCGCCCGGCGCCGGCTACGACACCTGCGTCTGCGTCCACGCCGAGCAGAACGCGATCGTCATGGCCGCCCGCCACGGCAACGCCACGAACGGCGGCACGCTCTACGCGACGCTGCGCCCGTGCTTCGGCTGCGCCAAGGAGTCGATCCAGGCGGGCATCCGCGAGATCGTCTTCGACGAGCCCTACGAGTACGGCGCCGGGCTCGAGGAGGCGTACCGCCGGCTCATCGCCGAGTCCGGGCATGACGTTCCGCCAGCACCCGCCGCGCTGAGGCGCAGCCTCAGCGGTAGACGGCGATCGCCCGGGTGACCGCCTCGGCGAGGTAGAGCGCCCCCAGGCCGAGGGCGAGCGCCGGCTCGAGCCAGGCCCGCCACGACGCGGCGCGCCCCGCCCGCGCGACCTCCGCCTTCCGCCGCGCCGCCAGCACGGCCACGCAGCGCGCCCGGGTCCGTTCCACCCTCTCCGGGGAGGCGTCGTGGACGCGCAGGGCGGAGAGATCCTCCGCGACCTCGTCTCTCGGCTCCCACGTCGTCATGCCGCTCACCCCGCTCTCGCCCGCGCCACCGCGCGGTCCGCGTCCATCTCCGCCGCCAGCTTCTCGCGCGCCCGGTGCAGGCGCGCCCGCAGCGTCACCGCCGGGACGCCGCACACGCCCGCCGCCTCCGACGGGGTCAGCCCCTCGACCCCCACCAGCAGCAGCAGCTCGCGGTCACGCAGGGACAGGCGCGCCAGGGCCGCCTCCACCCGTCGCTCGAGCTCTCTCCGCGCGGCAGCCTCGAACGGCGAGTCCCCCCGCTCCGGCGCCGGCCAGGCAGGGTCGAGCTCGCTCGTGCGCGCCTCGTCCACGGCGCGCGACCGGCGCCAGCTGAAGTAGAGGTTCCGGGCCACCGTGAAGAGCCACGGCCCGAGCCGCTCGTCGTCGACGAGGGTGTCCACGCGGGTGACCAGACGCAGCCAGGTCTCCTCCAGGAGATCCTCGGCCACGTCGCGCCGACGGCTCAGGCGCGCGAGGAAGCCGAACAGGCGCGGCCGGTACGCCTCGTAGATCGCCTCGAAGGCGGCCGGGTCCCCGGCCTTGAGACGAAGGACGAGCCGCAGCTCGATCTCGCGCTCCACGAAGGCTAGGACGCGCGGGCGGCCCCGGCGTGACAGCCGGTCACGCCGGGAGAGCTCCCGCGTCTTTCCCCATGACGGCTCCGGCCAAGGAGGCTCACATGACGCTCGGCATCATCATCGTACTCTTCGTCGCGCTGGTCGGCCTCGGCGCTCTCGCCACGGCAACCCGCTTCGCGATCCGGCCCACCGAGCAGGGGTTGGCGGTCCTGCGCCCCCTGTCCGCGGCCACGACCTTCGCCGCCCTCTGCGCGTTTCTCCTCGGGGTCGCGACCGCGCTCGTCAACGTGATCCAGAAGCTGGAGGATGCGGATGGTCCCGCGGCCACGGCCGCGGCCTGGAGGATGTTCCTCGGCGGCCTGGCCGAGGGCATCGTGCCTCTGGGCGTGGCCTTCGCGCTGCTGGCGGTGGCCTGGCTGCTCGCCGCGGTGGGCCTGCGCAAGCGGGCTTGAGCTCCCGGGACCGCCCGGACCGCTCCTAGAGCCTCTGCTTCCAGAACTCCAGCATCTTGTGGAACAGGTGGATGCGGGCCGGGCGATCCTCGATCCCGTGCTTGCGCATCGGGTAGGCCATCAGGTCGAAGGGGATCCCCGCCTTGACGGCCTCGTCCACGAAGGCCCAGCTGTTCTGCGGATGCACGTTGTCGTCGTGCGTACCGAAGACCAGCAGCAGCCGCCCGTGGAGGTCCTTCGCCCGCGACACGAGGGAGGTGTGCTCGTAGCCGTCGGGGTTCTCGGCGGGCGGCTTCATGTAGGCCTCGGTGAACTTGGTGTCGTAGAAGCGCCAGTCCGTGCCCGGGGCCACCGCGATGCCGGCCTTGAACTCCTTCGACCGCGTGAGGGCGACGAGGGTGAACATGCCGCCGCCGCTCCAGCCCCAGACCCCGATGCGCTCGGGGTCGACCCAGGGCTGCGCCTTCAGCCAGCGGACCCCGGCCACGAGGTCGCCGAGCTCGCCGTCGCTCCACAGGCGGCGCGCGACCGAGGTCTCGTGCGCACGGCTGGCCGCGGTGGCGCTCCGGTTGTCGATGCTGGCGACGACGTAGCCCTCCTTCAGGAGGAGCTGGTTGAAGTAGACGTCCCCGCCCCACCGGTCGAGGACGGTGGGCGCCCCGGGCCCTCCGTAGACCGCGAGGATGACCGGGTAGCGCCGGGCCGGGTCGAAGTCCTTCGGCTTCAGGATGCTCGCCTGCAGGGGGGACGCCGTCCTCCGCGGGCACGCGTCAGCAGCTCCGGGACGCGCACGTCGAGGCCGGCCAGGAGCTCGACCCGCGGCGGCGCGGGCGTCGCCCGGAGCGCCCCGTCGGCGTCGCGGAGCGACAGCGAGGGCAGCGTCGCGTGGCTCGAGTGGGCGTCGAGGTAGAAGCGGCGATCCGGGCTGAAGGTCACCCGGTGGACGCCGTCCTCGCGCGACAGCCTCTCCAGGCCCGATCCGTCGAGGCGCACCCGGTAGAGGTGCCGCTCGACCGGCGACTTCTCGAGGGCGGTGAAGTAGACGAGGCCGCGCGCCTCGTCCACCGCCGCGATCGCCCCGAGAGGGGCCGTGGTGAAGCCACCGGGGCCCCGCACCGACCACGGCGCCCTTCGTCACCGGGTTCACGAGCGTCCCGTCCGCGGCGTAGCGGTAGAGGTGAGTGTAGCCGTCGCGCTCCGAGGACCACAGGAAGCCCTTCCCGTCCTCGAGGAACTCCAGGTCGTGCGTGTTCACCCAGCCGCCGTCGGTCTCGGACAGGACGCGGGTCGGCTTGCCGCTCGCGCGATCGACGAAGTAGAGGTCGAGACGGGTCTGCAGGCGGTTCACCGTCTGCACCGCCACTCGCCGGTTGTCCGGCGACCACTCCACCGCCACCACGTACTCGTAGGGCGCCACCTCGGGGTCCATCCAGGCGGTCGCCCCGCTGCCCACGTCCGCGATGCCCAGCCGGACGGAGGGGTTGACGCCACCCGCCTTGGGATAGCGCTGGGTGATCACGCGCGGCACCGCGGGCTTGAAGTCGCCGAAGCTCACCGGGCTCACCGCGGACTCGTCCGTGCGCAGGAACGCGATCGCGCTGCCGTCCGCCGACCACCAGAACCCGGCGTCCTCGTGGTCGAAGACCTCCTCCCAGTACACCCAGGAGAGGGCGCCGTTGAGGACGGTGGCCGAACCGTCGCTGGTGAGGCGGATCTCGGCCCTCGAAGCGAGGTCCAGGACGAAGAGGTCGTTGCCGCGCACGAAGGCCAGGCGCCGGCCGTCGGGAGAGAGGCGCGGGACCCCTTCCTTCTCGGCCGTGCGGGTGAGCCGCTCGAAGCGGGAGGCGGCGAGATCGAGCAGGAAGAGGTCGTCCGCGAAGGTGTAGGCGGCTCGACGCCCGGCCCGGTCGAGCGACTCGGGCCAGGCCAGCGATTCCGGTACGCCCGAGTCCCCGAGGATCGCCTTCAAGGCTCGACCACGCGACCGCCCGGTCGACGGCCACCGCGCGCGCGCCCGCCGCCGTCATGCGCTCGAAGGTCCGTACCTCCTTCGGCTTCCGCGTGTCGAGCAGCAGGACGTCCCCGTCGGTCGTCCACGCGAACGGGGGCAGCCGCGTCGGCTCCTCGCCGGCGTCGCTGTAGATCCACTCGACGCTGATCGCGCGCTGGTCCTGGGCATGGAGTGGGCCGGGCGGCCCCGCGAGCCACGTCAGGGCAAGGAGGAGCGCCGCCCCTCGGCCGGCGAAACGAGACACGCCGGCGAACGCCGAGCGATCGGGCATCGGGCACCTCCAGTGCGGCAAGCGGAAAGCGGAGTGTAGGCAGGCCGTTCCGGCGAGGTCAAGGGAGGGCGAAGGGCCGCTCGGACAGCCAGGAGTGGGCCGGCGTCGCGGTCGCCAGGCCGGGCGGGTCGAGGAGCGGCCGCGGCGGGGCGAAGGGCTCCGTCGCGGCCAGGGTCAGGACGAAGGCACCGAAGCGCTGCCACCAGCCCGGGAAGACCGTGCCCTCGACCGCGCGGATGCTCAGCGGCGCCCAGCCGTCGACGGCCCCGCCCTGCGGGAACGACACCTCGACGCTGCGCGTGTCGCGCCGCAGGCCGGTGCGCAGCACCTTGAGCGCCGACTCCTTGCCGCACCAGACGAGGTTGGCGACGAGGTCGCGCTCCACGTCCGGCCGCGGCCACGAGCCGCTGCTCGGTCGGCGTCAGGAAGTCGCCGACGAAGGCGTCGCTGCGCGGCTCCACGAGCTCGAGGTCGCAGCCGAGGGCGGTGCCGGGCGGGCCGACGAGGCACACGGCCTGGTCGGCGCGGTCGGTCATCGTCACGTAGGCCTCGGCGGGGCGCCCGTCGACCAGCGGGCGCCGGCGCGCCGTCCGGTGCGCGGTCGATCTCGATCGAACGCAGGGCCCCGGCCGACGCGTCGCGGCCGAGGTAGAGGGCCAGCGCCCTCTTCGCGGTCCACCGACCGAGCCGGAACTCGATGCGCCGCTTCGGGAAGCGCATGCGCGCGACCCACGAGGCCTCGCGCGGCGAGAGCCACGCGTCGTCCACCGGCGCGTCCGCCATGCCTTGTGACAGCCAGGAGAGGCCCACCGGGCCCGATTGTAGACGGGAGGCCCCCCGCCCGGAGTCGCCGGCATGAGACACACGCGCCATTCCCACGGAGGGCGGTTGGGACCAGAATAGCCTCCATGAACGGCCTCGCCCCGTGGCTCGGGGTCGCCCGGGCCCCCTTCCTCCTCCTCCCCGTCACCCTCGTCGCCGCCGGCGCGGCCGCCGCCGCGTACGAAGGCGCTTTCGGCTGGCGACCGACGCTCCTCGCCCTCGTCGGCCTCGTGCTCCTCCACGCCGCGGTCAACGCGCTCAACGAGGCGAGCGACATGACGACGGGCATCGACCTGCGCACGACGCGCACGCCCTTCTCGGGCGGCAGCGGGACGCTGCCGGCGGGGCGGCTGTCGGTGCGAGCGACCCGCATCTTCGCCTACACCAGCGCCCTGGTCGGGGGCCTGATCGGCGGGTGGTTCGCGTTGCAGCTCGGGCCGATGTTCGCGCTGCTCATGGCCGTAGGCGCCGCCTGCGTCCTCTTCTATTCCGAGTTCTTCGCACGCGCGGGCCTCGGCGAGGTCTTCGCCGGCCTCGGCCTCGGCGCGCTGCCCGTGTGGGGCGCCGCCTGGGTGCAGGGCCGGGAGCCCGGCCCGGCCGCGCTGTGGGCCGGCGTCCCGGCCTTCCTCATGACGTTCAACCTCCTCCTCCTGAACGAGTTCCCCGACGAGGAGGCCGATCGCGGCGGGCGGGCGGCGGAACCTCGTCCTGCTCCTGGGCCGGAAGGGCGCGGCGCTCGTCTACGCCGCGGCGGCCCTGCTGACCCCGGCGGCGATCGTCGCGGCCGTGGCCTGGGGAGCCCTGCCCCCGCAGGCGCTGGCGGCGGTCGTGCCGTCGCTGCTCCTCGCCACGCCGCTGCGATGGGCGTTCGGGGACACGCGCGAGCCCGTGCCGATCCCCGCCCTCGGCATGAACGTCGCCTGGAACCTCGCCACCAACTCCGTGCTGGCGGCCGCCCTCGTCGTGGCCCTCGTCATCCGCTGACCTCTCGGCCCTGAAAGGAGCCTCACCGTGAAGCTGCGCCTCCTGCCTCTCGCCGCGCTCGCCGTCCCCGCCCTCCTCGCCGCCGCCGTCCCCGCCGGCTTCACGCCACTCTTCAACGGGAAGGACCTCTCCGGCTGGCACATCAGCCAGACGAGCCACCACGGCAACAGCAAGGGCTGGAGCGTGAAGGACGGCGTCGTCCTCGCCACCCAGGACCGCCCCGGCAACGGCGGGATCCTGCTCACCGACCGCAAGTACCGCGACTTCGAGGTCTCGCTCGAGGTCAACCCCGACTTTGGCTGCGACGGCGGGCTCTTCCTGCGCAGCAACGAGGCGGGTGACGCCTACCAGGTGATGATCGACTACCTGGAGGGCGGCAGCATCGGCGGGATCTACGGCGAGGGGCTCCAGGGCGTCGACAAGGGCGAGCGGGTCAACAAGGACTGGGCGAAGCACTGGAAGAAGGGCGAGTGGAACACCCTGCGCGCCCGGATCGAGGGCGACGTGCCGCACATCCGCGTGTGGCTGAACGAGGTCCCGCTCGTCGACTGGACGGACACCGCCAACCACGCGAAGGACGGCGCGACCGAGGGCATGATCGCCCTGCAGATGCACTTCTCGAACGAGAAGACGCCGCGCTGGAAGGAGGGCGGCTTCCACCGCTTCCGCAACGTGGCGGTGAAGGAGCTGCCGCGCTGAGTCCCGGCGCGATGCGCCTGCGCATCGTCGCCTGCGAGATCTTCTTCCGCGAGCTGTGTCACCTCGCGGCGCGCTCGCCCCACAAGGTGGACGTGGAGTTCCTGCCCAAGGGGCTCCACGACGAGGGCGGCAGCGTGATGCGCGAGCGGCTGCAGGCGGCGATCGACGCGACGGACCCCGCGAGGCACGACGCGGTGGCGCTCGCCTACGGCCTGTGCAACAACGGCCTCGTGGGCCTCCAGGCCCGCTCGCTGCCGCTCGTCCTGCTGCGCGCCCACGACTGCATCACCGCGTTCCTGGGCTGCCGGGCCCGTTATGCCCGCTACTTCGAGGAGCGGCCGGGGACGTACTTCGAGACGACCGGCTGGCTCGAGCGGGGGGTGGACGGCGGGCCGTACGGCCTCCCCAGCCAGACGGGCGCGCTCGGCTTCGACCTCGCGGCGCTCACGGAGAAGTACGGCGAGGACAACGCGCGCTACATCCTGGAGACGATGACGCGTCACTACCGGCGCCTGGCCTTCATCCGCATGGGCGTCGAGCCCGACGGCTCGTTCGAGGAACGGACCCGCGAGCTGGCCGCGGAGCGGGGATGGGAGTTCGAGGCGCTCGACGGGGACCTGGGCCTCCTGCGGCGGCTCGTGGACGGCCCGTGGGACCCGAGCGACTTCCTGGTGCTGCAGCCGGGAGAGAGGGCCGCGGCGACGCTCGGCGACGAGGTGATCGTCGCGGAGCCGGTCAGTCCCGCAAGCGCAGGAGGCGGGGACCGCCGCTGAGCGCGCCGCGAGAACGGCGCGGACGCGGTCCGAGGGCCGGGGCCGAAGACGTCATGTAGGACGCCGCCGGGGCCGAGCGATCGCGCCGCCCGGCGGTAGCCGATCTCCCCCGCCGGGTCGACGATCACCGACCAGGCTCCGCGGTACCAGGTCGGGTCGGTCCGCGCCGGGTCCAGGATCACCTCGGCGCCGGCGGCCTTCGCCTCCGTCGCCTGCTCGGCGCGGACAGAGCGCGGTCACGCGCGCGCCCTGGTCCCGGGCGAGGCGCAGGGCCTCCCAGCCGCCGCCGTCGGCCGGGAGCGACGACCAGGACCGACCGACGGAAAAGCGACCGACATCGGCCGAGCGCGGCGGCGACCGGAGACCCGCTCGCGACGGTCGAGAGGGCGGGAACCTGGGGCAGGGCCCACGAGAGAGAAGATGCGCTCATGTCACTCACCTTGGACCGGTGACACGCCACGGGGTTGAGTCCGGAACGCCTGGGCATGCTCGGTCGGGGAAGCAACTCGCGTGCCCGCGAGTCCGACCCGTAAGTCCTTTCGTCTCAGTGCGCGCCGGGCTCGGCCCTTCGCCGAACGTAGGCGCTTACGCGCTGCGGCGACCGGGTGTCACCGACGAGGACGTCGTACTCCCAGGCGAAGCGGCCGGGGGCGTCGGGGTCGAGGGCGGCTCACAGGTTCGCGCGCAGGAACGCGAGGATCTCCTGCCGCCCCTCGGCCGTCTCCTGGTGCGCCACGTCGTAGCGGAGGAGCTTCCAGCGCTCCGGGTGCCCGGCCTCGGCGTACGCCGCCTTGAGCTCGCGGTCGATGATGTCGAGCCCGGCGAGGGGCGTCAGCTTGTCCTGCGTCCCCGCGAGCCCGAGGTGGGCGCGCGGGGCGATGAGGGCGTTGATGTCGGACGCCGTGAACTCCTTCAGAAGGCCCGGCACGTAGTAGTAGATGCCGTGGCGCGCGAGGCCCTTGTCGGCGAGGAGCGCGTGGTACTCGGTGAGGCAGCAGATGTCCACGGTGACCTTGACGCGCTCGTCGAGGGCGCCCAGCCACTGCGCCATCGAGCTGCCCATCGACATGCCGAGGGTCGCGATCCGGGAGCCGTCCACGTCGCCGCGCGTCAGCAGCCAGTCGAGCGCGCGGATCGAGTCGTAGACCATCATTCCCCAGAGCACCTGCCCCTGCCAGAGCATCGCCTTGAAGGTGTCCATCTCGGTCGTGTGGTTGCGCTCGCCGAAGCACCAGTGGTCGATGCACAGGGCCACGCAGCCCTCGTCGGTGAGCGCCTTCGCGTAGGGCACGGGCTGCAGGTAGCTGCGGCCCTCGACGAACTCCTTCTTGCCGATGTCGTAGCCGCCGCCGTGCGAGTGGTCGAAGACGACCGCCTGCGCCTGGTGGCACAGGCCCTTCGGCCGCGCGAGGAAGGCGGGCACGGGCTCGAGGCCGTTGAGGTCGAGGACCCACGACTCGAGCACGTAGCCGTCGCGCTCCTCCTCGCCGCGCTTCGTCGCGGTGATCGGCCGCTGCCGGTCCGGGAGGTCGCCCAGCATCTCGTAGAGCCGCGCCCGGCGGCCCGCCGCGTCCCGGCACGATCGGCCGACGGCCGGCGGGACCTTCAGCTCGGCGCCGACGGGCATCGCCCCGGCCGCGAGAGCCGCCCCCAGCCCCGCCCCCGACGCCTTCAGGAAGTCCCTCCGCACGAGCTCGCGCATCACGTCCTCCTCGTTGCCGTTTTCAGTCGAAGCGCAGGGCCTGCCACCCGTCCGTCGCCCGCTCCGTGGTGCCCGCCGGGTGGACCAGCATGCCCGGCTTGCCCCCCTCGATAGCCGAGGCCTCCAGCCGCATCAGCCATCGGGGGCCCGGGAGCTTCGAGCGGCGGATGGCGAACTCGATGCCGTCCGCCGGGTACGCCGTCGCGATCATGATCTGGATGGGGTCCTTGCCCTCCTTCTTCAGGCGCTCGGCCTCCTCCATGTCGCGCCGCTGCTCGTTGGCGTACCAGTCGGGCGTGTAGCCGAAACGGAACGGCGGGGCATCGCCGGTGGCGGGGAGCACTTTCTCACCGAGCTGGGCCGACACGTGAAGCTGGTGGACGGGCCCGCCGGGAGTCGCCAGGAAGAGGTCCGAGGGACCGATCGCCCCCTGGCCCGACCCGCGGACGCCGATGAACACGACGCCGCGGTACTGCTTGACGAGGAGCTGGACCGACGGCGTCAGCGCCAGGCGATGGGCGTCGTCCCACTCGCCCGGGCTGAAGACCCCGTCGGTGATGACCGGGACGCCGTTGCCTTCCGGCACGGCGATCTCGGCGGGCGCCGGCCCGCCCCAGGCGCCCACGACTCCGAGCACGCTCGCCGCCAGCACCACGCAACACGGGGCGACTCTCATGAGGACTCCTCCTCTCACGAGCGGGAGTATGCCGCCGCATCGCCCGAACGCTCGCAATCCTGCGCCGCCTCAGGCCAGGGCGACGTAGCGCAGCACGGCGGCGTAGTGGAAGGCGCTGCCGGCGAGCACGAAGCCGTGCCAGATCGCGTGGTGGTAGGGCCGTTTCGAGACGTAGAAGACGACGCCCACGGAGTACGCGAGCCCGCCGGCCGCGAGAAGCGCGATGCCGCCCGGGGCCACGGCCGCGAGAAGCGGCTTCGCGGCCACGACGACGCACCACCCCATCGCGAGGTAGAGCCCGACGAAGAGCACGGTCGGCCGGCGCGGCAGCACGAGACGGAGCGCGATCCCGGCGAGCGGCGAGGCCCCAGACGACGCCGAAGAGCGCGAAGCCCCAGGGGCCCCGCAGGCTGACGAGGGTGAAGGGCGTGTAGGTGCCGGCGATGAGCAGGAAGATCGCCGAGTGGTCGAGCACCCGGAGCACGGCCTTCGCCCGGGCGTGCCCGTGCCCGATCGAGTGGTAGAGCGTCGAGGACGCGTACAGGAGCACGAGCGCCGCGCCGAAGACGACGCAGCCGACGACGGCGCGGGTCGTCCCGTACCGGCTCGCGGAGAGCGCAAGGACGACGAGCCCGACCACCGCGAGGACCGCGCCCACGCCGTGGGTGAGGCTGTTCGCGATCTCCTCGCCCCGGCTCTGCCGCTCGGCCGTCACCGCATCGTGGCCCATCCCGTACAGGATACGCTGCGGGGCGTTGTCATTCCGAGCGGGAACCGGCTGGTGGCCGGTCGCCGGCGGCAACGACCCGGTCACCCCGAGGAGCTCCAGCGGGCCGGGCGACGAGGGTCCGCAGTCCCGCCGGCGCGGAGACTGCGGATTCCTCAGGACCAGTCGAGCCGGCGTCCTTCGGAATGACAACGAGATCATCGCGACGGCGACGGGCAGCCGCGGGGCCACACCAGGAACGACGGGTCACGGCTCGAGGTTCGCGATCCAGACGTCGGCCTCGGAGTGCGGCTCGATGTACGTCACCCAGCGTCCGTCGCGGGAGACGCTGATCCCCTGCGCCGCCACGGGGAGCACCGTCACGGCGCGGCCGGTGCCGGCGTCGACGAGCACGATCCGGTCGTGCTGGGCCACGAGCAGGCGGCGGCTGTCGCCCAGCCACTCCGGCGTCCCGCGCGCCTCGGGAAGCGCCCGGTAGGTGCGCGTGGCGAACGAGTAGAGCAGCGTCACGCTGTCCCGGGACACGTAGAACTCGAGGTCCCCGGCGAGAGTCGCCCCGTCGGGCGACCACGAGCGGGGCAGCAGGGCGCGCTTCACCTCGAGGGGCGGCAGCGGCTCCGCCTTGCGCTCGGCGAGCGGCTTCGTGAGGTCCTCGATGAAGGTCTGCACTCCGTCCGTGGTGGCGAGGCGCTTCCCGTCCGGCGACCACACGCTGTCCCAGCGCGAGGGGCCGGCGGTCTTCGTCTGCTGCTCCAGCTTGCTGCCGTCGGGCTGGATCGTCCACGTCTCGTAGCGCCCGCTGCGGTCGGAGTAGAAGCCGATGCGCGAGCCGTCCGGCGACCACTGGGGGCCCCGGTCGCGGAAGGCGTCGTCGGTGACCTGGCGGTAGCCGGTGCCGTCGGCGCGGACGACGAACAGGTCCTCGCGCACGCCGAGGGTGCTGAAGACGACCCACTCGCCGCTCGGCGAGAGGTCCTGGGTGTAGATGACCCGCGAGCCCTGGAAGACCGGGCGCGGGGGCGCGGCGACGCGCCCGGTGGCCGGGTCGAGGCCGAACCTCTGGATGGTGGAGCGCTGGTCGGAGCTCACGAACATGAGCTGGCGACCGTCGCGCGAGAGGCTGATCGACCCGCTCATCCGGGACGGGGTGGTCAGGGGCTGCGGCTCGCCTCGGGTTCGCCCCGACCCCTCGTCGATCGCCACGCGCCAGAGATTCATGGAGCCGCCGCGCACGCTCGCGAAGAACAGCGTCCGCCCGTCGGGCGCCCAGACCGGGTTCCAGTCCACGGCGGGGTCGCTCGTGACCTCGACCGGGACGGGCTCCCCGGCCGCGTCGGCGGGGATCGTCCACAGGTCCCTCTGCCCGCTGTCCGACCGCA
Organism: uncultured Acidobacteriota bacterium; assembly: GCA_963818355.1. Taxonomy (GTDB): domain Bacteria; phylum Acidobacteriota; class Vicinamibacteria; order Fen-336; family Fen-336; genus DATBSL01. The sequence continues at coordinate 38,268 of CAWFSB010000010.1, forward strand.
GGCCCCAGAAGGCGATGCGCCGGCCGCTCGGGGACCAGCTCGGCTGCACCGCGTCGCCCGTCTTCGTCAGCTGGCGGACCTCGCCCCCCGACGACGGCACGACCCACAGCTGGGCGAGGGCGTCGCGGCTCCAGGGGTTCTGCCCGTCGCCGGTCGAGAAGACGATCTGCTTGCCGTCGGGCGACCAGGCCGGGTCGTAGCCGAAGTCGGTGAGGCGCTTCACGGACTCGCCGGTCGAGCCCATGACGAAGATGCCCCCGCCGTCCCGGTCGGAGCGGAAGGCCACCCGCTCGCTGTCGGGCGAGAAGGCGGGGGCGGTGTCCGCGGCCGGGCTGTCCGAGGTGAGGTTGATCGGGTTGCGGCCTCCGACCCGCTGCAGGTAGATGTCCGGGTTCCCGGAGGCGTTGCTCACGAACGCGAAGGCGGTCCCGTTCGGGCCGATCTGGGCCTGTCGCTCCTCACCGGGCAGGTCGGTCAGCTGCTGGAACGACCGCGGCACGGAGCCGGCGGCGCCCTTGCCGCGCGCCGCGACCCGCCGGCCCGCCTCGAAGCCGCCTCCGAGCAGGGCGAGGGCGGCGAGGGCGAGCGGAACGTGGCGGGGCCACCGGCGCCGCTCCGGCAGCGGCTGGATGGCGCTGCGCTGGGTGACCGAGCCTCCCAGGCTGTCGAGGTGGAAGGCGAGGTCCCGCGCCGACTGGAAGCGCTCGTCGGGGTTCTTCTCCAGGCAGTGCTGGACGATGAGGTCGAGCGCCTTCGGGATGCGGGCGTCGGACTCCGAGGGCAGGGGCGGCTCGTCGCGCAGGATCGAGCTGATGAGCTCGGCCGGGCTCGTGCCGGGGAACGCGCGGCGGCCGGTGAGCATCTCGTGGAGCACCGCCCCCAGGGAGAAGATGTCCGCCCGGTGGTCGGCCACCTCGCCCTTGGCCTGCTCCGGGGCCAGGTAGCCGACCGTCCCGATCATCGCCCCGGGGTTCGTGGGCCGGGCGGCGGTCGGAGAGCTGCTCAGGTCGCCCGTGCCGGCGAGCAGCGGGTCCTGCCGGGCGAGGCCGAAGTCGAGGATCTTGATGCGCCCGTCGTTCAGCAGGAAGAGGTTCTCGGGCTTGATGTCGCGGTGGACGATGCCCTTGTCGTGCGCGGCGGCCAGGCCCTCCGCCACCCTCGCCGCGTGCTCGGCGGCCTTGCGCACGCCGATCGGCCCCTGGCGCAGCCGCGAGCGCACCGTCTCGCCCTCGAGGAGCTCCGTCACCACGAAGAGCCGATCGCCCTGCTGGCCGGTGTCGTGGATCGCGACGATGTTGGGGTGCGAGAGCGCCGCCACCGCCTTCGCCTCGGCCTGGAAGCGGGCGAGCGAGTCGGCGTCATCGGCGAAGTGCTCGGGCAGGACCTTGATCGCCACGTCGCGCTCGAGGCGGGGGTCGCGGGCGCGGTAGACCTCCCCCATCCCGCCGGCGCCGAGCGGCGCGACGATCTCGTAAGGGCCGAGGCGGTGGCCGGCCGCGAGGCTCATGGCAGCGCCGCCATCCACACGTCGGCCTCCTCCGACTGCTCCACGTAGGTGAGCCAGCGGCCGTCCGCCGACAGGGAGGGGCCCTGTCCCCGCGCGAGGCCCCGGGCCTCGCCCGACCGCACGTCCACGACCTGGATCTCCCGGGGCGTCCCGACCACGAGGCGCGCCGCGTCGAGCCAGAGGACCTCCGAGCCGACCTGGTCGCCGAGCCGGCGGTAGGTGCCCGAGGCGAGCGAGAGCACGTAGAGCCCGCGCCACACCCCGCCGGGGTCGACGGCGAACCCGGCCAGGGCCTGCCCGTCCGGCGACCAGGAGCGCGCGCACAGGGTGTGTTCGTCGTCGATCGGGGGCAGTCGGCGCGCGGCCGCCTCGCCCACGGGCTGCCGCAGGTCGATGCGCCACGCCTGCTCGTCCAGTCCCGCGCACGACGCGAGCTCGGCGCCGTCGGGGGACCAGCTCGGGAACGTCAGCCCCCCGGGGAGTGCCGTCACCCGCTTCAGCTCGCTCCCGTCCGGGCGGACCGTGAACGCCTGGTAGCTGTCTTCGCGGTTCGAGTAGAAGGCGAGGCGGCGGCCGTCCGGCGACCAGGTCACGCCGCGGTCGCGGAAGGCGTCGTCGGTGAGCTGGCGAAAGCCCGTCCCGTCGGCCCGGACGACGAAGAGGTCCTCGCGACCGGAGGTCGTGAAGGCGATCCACTCCCCGTCCGGGGAGAGCGCCTGGTCGCGCAGCTCCAGCGAGCCGCGGAGCACGACCGCCGCGGCGCCCGACACCCTTCCCCGCGCCGGGTCGAGCGCCACCCGCATCAGCGTCGTGCGCACCTCGCGGTTGGCGTAGGCGAGGGTCCGCCCGTCGCCCGAGAGGCTGGCGTGGCCCGCCCAGCCGGAGGGGACGGAGAGCGGCACCGGCGGACCGAGCACCGTCCCGCCGGCCTCGTCGAGCTCGACCCGCCACAGGTTCATCGTCCCGCCGCGGTCGCTCGAGAAGGTGAGGCCGGCCGTCGGGCGACCAGACCGGGTCCCAGTCGATCGCGGCGTCGGTCGTCACCGCGACGGCGCCCCCTCCGGCCGCCGCCACCGTGAACACGTCCCGCTGGCCGGCGCTGGACACGCTCCAGTAGGCGATGCGTTGGCCGTGGGGCGACCAACGGGGCTGGACGGCGTCGCCGGGGGTCTCGATCCGGCGGCGGGCCCCGGAGGAGACGTCGATCGCCCACAGCTCGCCCTTCCCCGAGCGGCTCGCCACCTCGCTCCAGCTCCCCGTGGACACGACGATCTCCCGCCCGTCCGGCGACCAGCTCGGGTTGTAGCCGAAGTCAGCGAGCCGCTTGACCGACTCGCCGGTCGAGCCCATGACGAACAGACCCCCGCCCCCGCGCTCGGACCGGAACGCGATCCGGTTGCCGTCGGGCGAGAAGGCGGGGTGGGTGTCGTCGCCCGGCGAGTCGGGCGTCAGGTTGATCGCGTTGCCCCCGCCCACGCGCTGGATGAAGACGTCGCTCCCCTCGGGGTCGCCGGCGTCGGCGGCCACGAAGGCGAGCGTCTTCCCGTCCGGGGAGAGCTGGGGCCAGCGCTCCGGCCCGGGCCGGTTGGTGAGCCGGAGGACGGCGCCCGGCGCGACCGAGGCCCCGACGGCGGCCGGCGCACGGCGCTCCAGGAGCCGGCCCGCCTGGACCGCGACCGCGAGGGCCAGGAGACCGGCCGCGCCCCAGGCCAACCACCGCCAGCGGGGCCGCTCGTCGGCGGCCGCGACGGCCACCGCGGCCGCGCTCCGGCTCGAGGCACCCGAAGCGGTCTCGAGCGCGAAGGCCAGGTCGTGCGCGGTGCGGAAGCGGCGGTCCGGGCTCTTCTCCAGGCAGTGGTCCACGATGCGCTCGAGGGCCAGCGGGATCCCCTCGTGGACGCTCGCGGGCTCGGGCGGGTCCGCGCGCAGGATCGCGGTCATCGTCTCGGCCGCCGTCTCCCCGCGGAAGGCGCGCTTGCCCGTCAGCATCTCGTAGAGCACCGCGCCGAAGGAGAAGATGTCGGAGCGCGCGTCGGCCTCCTGACCCCTCACCTGCTCGGGCGACATGTAGCCGACCGTCCCGAGCACGGTGCCCGGCTCGGTGCCGGGGGCGAGGGTGGGCGAGACGCTGTCGTCGCCGCTCGAGGTGAGCAGGCTCGAGCCCTGCCGCGCGAGGCCGAAATCGAGCACCTTGACGCGCCCCTCCCGGGTCACGAACACGTTGTCCGGCTTCACGTCGCGGTGCACGACGCCCTTGTCGTGCGCGGCGGCGAGGGCCTGGGCGAGCTGCAGGGCGTACTCGGTCGCCCGGCGCGGGGCGAGCGGCCCCGTGGCCAGCCGGCTGCGGAGGGTCTCCCCCTCGAGTAGCTCCATCGCGGCGAAGGTCTGGCCGCCTTCGGTCCCGAAGTCGTGGATCGAGAGGATGCCGGGGTGCGAGAGCGAGGCCACCGCTCGCGCCTCGCGCTCGAAGCGCGCGCGCAGCTCGGGGCTGCCGGCGACGCTCTCCGGCAGCACCTTCAGGGCGACGTCGCGCCCGAGCCGGGTGTCGGTCGCCCGGTACACCTCGCCCATGCCTCCCGCACCGAGGGGAGACACGATTCGGTAGGGTCCGAGGTTGCGACCGGGCTCGAGTGCCATGGCTCTGTTTCCGGGAACGTTGCCGGAGAGTCTAGGCCAATCGCGTCGGCGCACACAAGCGACCGGCCGGCCCGACTTCGCCTATACTCGCCCGCACGTCCCCCGGAAGACTCGCGAACGAGGAGGTCTCATGAGCAACGACGCATCCGTGCGCCCCGGCCAGCTGATCCTGGTGCCCGCGGTGATCACTCTCGCGGTGACGCTGCTGCGGTTGGTCGGCGAGCTGCAGGACTGGTCGCCCGCGCTCTTCAGCAAGGCGCCGGGCGGCGGAGGCTCCCCCGTCGGGATCTCCTGGCTCGTCCTGGTCTTCGGCGCCTGGTTCGGCTGGAAGCTGGGCAAGGCGGGCCAGGGACCGGGCGCGGTCGGCCGTGCGCTGGGCCTGGCGCTCCTCGCCTTCGCGCTCCTGCCCGTCCTGGGCTTCGCCGCGAACGCGCTCGGGATGAGCCAGCAGAGCATGAGCATGTTCGCCGTGTACGTGGTTGGCTCGATCCTGGGCCTCGTCGTGGGCCTGCGCGCCTGGCCCGCGCTCGGGCGCACGCTCCTCGTCTACGCGTTCGCCGCCCGCGTTCCGGTGGTGCTGGTCATGCTGGCCGCCATCCTCGGCAACTGGGGCACGCACTACGACGTCCCGCCGCCTGGCGCGCCCGAGATGTCCGGGCTGTGGAAGTGGTTCCTCATCGGCGTCGTCCCGCAGATGAGCATCTGGATCTGGTTCACGGTGGCAGTGGGCTCGCTCGTGGGCATCGTGGCCGGCGCGGTCGCCAGCCGCGGCCGGGCTTCGGCCTGAGGAGGGACGGCATGGCCACCCTGGCGGTCGGGCGCGCGTCGAGAGAGCGCCTCTTCTACACGGGCATCGCGATCGCGATGTTCGCGGCGGTCTTCCTCGGCTTCGCGCGCAGCTTCTTCCTGCGGCCGTGGTTCCCCGACGTGCCGGCGCCCACGGAGACGATCTTCTACGTGCACGGCGTCGTCTTCACCGCCTGGCTGGTGCTTCTCGTCGTGCAGCCCGCGTTGGTGGCCGTGCGCCGCACCGACCTGCATCGCAAGCTCGGCTGGCTCGGCGCAGGCCTGGCCGTGGCCATGGTGGCCCTCGGGATCGTCGGCGCCCTCGTCGCGGCGCGGCGCCCCACGGGGTTCGTCGGCATCCCCATCCCCCCGCTGCAGTTCCTCATCGTCCCGTTCTTCGACATGGTCCTGTTCGCCACGTTCGTCGCCCTGGCGATTGCCAGGCGGCGCGACACGCAGAGCCACAAGCGCTGGATGCTCCTCGCCTCGGTCAACCTGCTCGCCGCCGGGATCGCCCGCTGGCCGTTTGCCATGATGGCGGGCGGGCCGCCGGTGTACTTCGGGCTGGAAGACCTCTTCATCGTGGCCCTGGTCGCCTGGGACTTCGCGTCGCGCGGGCGCGTGCACCCGGTCACCCTCTGGGGCGGCCTCGCGATCGTCGTCTCGCAGCCGCTGCGCCTCGTGCTGCTCGGGCACCGGCGCCTGGCTG
>CAWFSB010000011.1:0-70863 GCA_963818355.1 uncultured Acidobacteriota bacterium
AGGCCTCGATGAGCTCGTAGAGGGTCGGGAGGACGATCAGGGTCAGGAGCGTCGAGGTGGTGATGCCGCCGATGACGACGCTCGCTAGGGGGCGCTGGACCTCGGCGCCGGCGCCGTGGGAGAGGGCCATCGGGACGAAGCCGAGGGCGGCCACGAGGGCCGTCATCATGACCGGCTTGAGTCGCGTCGCCGCGCCCCGCAGGATCGACGCCCGCAGCTCGAGGTGGCCCTCCTCGCGGAGGCGGTTGATGGCGGCGATCATGACGATGCCGTTGAGGACCGCGACGCCGAAGAGGGCGATGAAGCCGACCGAGGCGGACAGGTTGAGGTTGAGCCCGCGGATCCAGAGAGCCGCGATGCCGCCGACGAGAGCGAAGGGCACGTTGAGGATGACGAGCGCGGCCTGGCGCACGCGGCCGAAGGTGAGGAAGAGGAGCAGGAAGATGATGGCAAGGGAGGCCGGGATCACGACCATGAGTCGCCGGGTGGCCCGCTCCTGGTTCTCGAACTGCCCGCCCCACTCGACGAAGTAGCCGGCGGGCATCTTCACCGCGGAGGCCATCCTCTGCTGGGCCTCGGCCACGAAGCTGCCCACGTCGCGGCCCCGCACGTTCGTCTGGACGACGAGCCGGCGCTGGCCGCCCTCGTGGTTCACGGCCTCCGGGCCCTGGATCGTGCGGATGTCGGCGACGCTCGAGAGCGGCACCTTCTCGCCCCCGGGGGCGGTCAGCAGGAGCTGCCCCAGCCGCTCCGGGTCGCCGCGCACCGTCGTCCGGGAAGCGCACCACGACGTCGAAGCGGCGCGGGCCGTCGAGGATCTCGGTGGCGGTGGCGCCGCCGATCGCCGTCTCCACGAGCTCGCGCACGTCCGCCACGTTCAGACCGTAGCGCGCGATCCGGGAACGGTCGACGTCGATCTGCACCTGCGCCGCCCCGGAGAGCACCTCGACTTGCAGGTCGGCCGCCCCTCGCACCCGTCGAGCACCGCACGGATCTGCTCCCCCACCCGCTCCAGCGTGGCGGGGTCGGGCCCGAACACCTTGACCGCGACGTCCGCCTTGACGCCGGAGACCACCTCGTCGAGGCGCATGGCCATGGGTTGGGTGAAGTTGTAGGCGACCCCCGGCATCTCCGCGAGCGCTGCCGCCATGTGGTCGATCAGCTCTTCCTTCGACCAGCCGCTCTTCCACTCGTCGATGGGGTGCAGGTTGACGTAGACGTCGCCCTGGTAGATGCCCATGGCCTCCGTGGCCACGTCGGGGCGCCCGATCTTGGTGACGACCTGCTTCACCTCGGGGAAGCGCAGGATGATCTGCTCGACCCGCGTGGAGATCGTCGCCGACTCCTCGAGCGAGATGGAGGGGAGCTTCCGGGTCTCGACGAGGATCGCCCCCTCGTCGAGACGCGGCATGAACTCGGTGCCGAGGAGGAAGACGGACCCGACCGCCACCAGGACCACCGCGGACGCCACCGAGAGCGTGCGACGCGGGTGGTTCATGGCGTCCTCGAGGTGGGCCACGTAGTAGCGCCGGAGCCTCAGGAACCAGCCCTCCTCGCGCTCCGTGCCCTCGATCTTCAGGAGATAGAAGGACGCCACGGGGACCACGGTGAGGGCGAGGACGAGGGCCCCGAGGATCGCGGAGCAGACCGTGATCGCCATCGGGCGGAACATCTTCCCCTCGAGCCCCTCGAGGGTGAAGACGGGCACGTAGACGGCCACGATGATGAGCACCCCGAAGAGCACCGGCCGCGCCACCTCGGTGGCGGCGCTCGTGAAGAACCGGCGGCGGTGGCTGGCCGGGTCGGCCACGAAGTCGGGCTCGCCGGTGGGGTCGTGCTCGGCGCGCCTCCTGATGAAGTTCTCCATCATGACCACGGCGCCGTCCACGATCAGGCCGAAGTCGATCGCCCCGAGCGACATGAGGTTCGCCGAGACCCCGAAGAAGCGCATGCCGAGGAACCCCGCCAGCATCGCCAGGGGGATGACCGAGGCCACGATGAGCGACGCCCGCACGTCGCGCAGGAAGAAGAAGAGGACGGCGACCACGAGGAGCGAGCCCTCGAGGAGGTTCTTCGTGACGGTGTGCGACGTGCGGTCGATGACCTCGCTCTGGTCGTAGAAGGGCGCGAGGCGCATGCCCGCGGGCAGGGTCTTCTCGATCTCCGCGATCCGCGCCTTCACGCGGGTCGCCACGTCCTTCCCGTTCTCGCCCTGGAGCATGATGACCATGCCGGCCACCGTCTCGCCCTTGCCGTCGCGGGTCACCGCCCCGCTCCTCGGCAGGGGGCCGGTGCCGACGTCGGCCACGTCGCCGACCAGGACCGGGACGCCCTCCACCGAGGCCAGCACGACGTGCCGCAGGTCCTCGACCCCGGTGGCGAGGCCGCTCCCGCGCACGGTGAAGCGCTCGGAGCGGTGCTCGACGAAGCCGCCGCTGAAAGAGGCGTTGTTGGCGGTGACCGCCTCCACGACCTGGTGGAGCGACAGGCCGTAGCGCTCGAGCTGGCGCGGGCGCACGACGACGTGGTACTGCTTCGTGAGGCCGCCCCAGGAGTTGACCTCGGAGACGCCCCTCACCGAGCGCAGCCGCGCGCGCACGTCCCAGTCGTGGAGCGTCTTCTTCTCCATCGGAGGGGCATCGCCCTCGACGAGGTACTGGTAGATCTCGCCGAAGGCGGTCGCCACCGGCCCGAGGGAAGGCTCGAGCCCGTCGGGAATCCGGCCCCGCGCCTCGGAGAGCCGCTCGGTCACGAGCTGGCGGGCGAAGTAGACCGGCACCCGGTCCTCGAAGACGACCGTGATCATCGAGAGCCCGAACTTCGAGAGGGAGCGGACCTCGGTGGCGCCCGGGGCCCCCATGAGCGCGGTCTCGATCGGGTAGGTGACGCGCTGCTCGACCTCGACCGCGGCGAGGCCGGGGGCCTCGGTCACGACCACCACCTGGTTGTTGGTCAGGTCGGGGAAGGCCTCGATCGGCACCTCGCGCCAGGCCACGAGGCCGGTGACGACGAAGGCGGCGAGGCAGAGGAGGACGAAGGGCCTCTGGCGAAGGGCGGCGGCGACGAAGCGCTCGACCGGGCCCACCTCACTCCTCCTCGGCCAGGGAGCCCTTGAGCAGCTCCGACTTCAGCAGGAAGCTGCCGGTGGTGGCGACCTCCTCGCCCGCCTTCACGCCGGATCGGACCTCGACCCACCCCTCGGCCTCCGGCCGAGCGCCACGTCGCGCCGCTCGAAGGCGCCCGCCCGCGTCTTCACGAACACGAAGGGCTTGCCCTCGATCTCCTGGACCGCGGCCGAGGGCACCGCCAGCACCTCGTGGGGCTCGCCGGAGGACAGGTTCAGCGCCGCGTACATCTCGGGCTTGAGCCGGCCGCCGGGGTTCGGCACCTGGCACCGCACCGTCACCCGCCGCGTCTTCGGGTTGACCGTGTCGGCCACGAAGGTGATCCGGCCGGCGAAGGTCTCGCCGGGGTAGGCGGCGACGCGCAGCTCGATCGGGCGGCCCGCCTCGACCAGCGGGATCTGAGTCTCGTCGATCTCGGCCACCGCCCACAGCTCGGTGAGGTCGGCCACCACGAAGAGGGGCGTCCCGACCGTCACCGCGGTGCCCTGGGTGACGGCTTTCTCCAGGACGACGCCGCGGAGAGGGCTGCGCACGGGGATCGTCTCCCCGCTCTCCCCGCTCGGGTCCTCCTTGTTCGTGACCCCGTAGTGCTCGAGCGCCTCCTCGGCGCGGCGCACCTCGGTCCTCGCCATGTCGAGCTGCTCGTCCGCGGCCGCGCGGTCGGCCTCGGCCCGCTGCAGGTCGTGGCGGGAGAGGGCCTTCTCCGCGAGGAGCCTCTGTGCCCGCTCCTCGTTCTGCCGGGCGAAGGCCTGCTCGGTCTCCCGGCGGCGCCGCTCGGCCACCGCCTTGCGGTAGTCGGCCCAGGCGTCGTGGACCACGTGGCTGTGCATCTCGGCCAGGACCTGGCCCGCGCCGGACCCGGTCGCCGACCTCGGCGTGGGCCTTCACGACCATGCCCTCGACCATCGACCCGAGGCGTGCCGTCCGCTTCTCGTCGAGAGCGAGGACACCGGGGGCCTCGACGCGGTTGGTCCGGGTGAGCGCCTTGACCGCCGCGGTCGAGATGCCGGCCTGCTTCTGCGCGGCCTCGCCGAGCGAGACGCTGCCCTCGGTCGTGGTCGGCGCCGAGGCCTCGGGCCCGCTGCCGCCCGTGCAGGCGCGCCAGACGGCGACGACGGCCACGAGCGCGACGGCGGCGACGACGAGGACGAGGAGCCGGCCGCCCTTGACCGGGCCGAGGCCGTGGTGCTCGGGGGCGTGGACGGGATCGTGCGGGTCGCTCATGGCAGGACCTCCAGGCCCGCCGCGAGGCGGGCACGGCCGCTCGCCAGGAAGGCCTCGACGGTCAGGTCGAGGGCCTCCTTGCGCGCGTCGGTGTTCGTGCGCTCGGCGTCGACCACTCGGAGAACGTCGGTGGCGCCCTCGCGGAAGGCCGCGAGCGCCGAGCGGCGGGCTTCTTCCGCGGGCCGCACCAGGTCCTCGTCGAGGCGCGCGAGCCGCGCCTGCAGGGCGCGCGCGGCCCGCACGAGGATCGCGGCCTCGGCCCGCGCCCGGGCGATCGTCGCCTCGAGCTCGAGATCGGCGGCCCGGGCGTCGGCCTCGGCGCGAGCCACCGCGCGGCCGTTGCGCTCGAAGACGGGCACGGTGGCGACGAGGCCGACCACCGCGGTGTCGAGACCGGCGGTGCGCTTGTACCCGCCGGCCAGGGCGAGGTCGGGGTAGCGTCGCGCCTGCTCGAGGGACATCGTGCCGCGGGCCCGCGCGGCACGGGCCCGCGCGGCGGCGACGTCGGGCCGATGGACGATCGCCTGCTCCGCGAGCGCCTCCGGCTCGCCGCCGGGCGGCGGTGGCAGGTCCGGCTTCTCGAGCCGGGCGCCGGCCACCGGCCGGCCGACGAGGAAGGCCAGCTCGGCCTCGGCGCGCTCGCTCTCGATGCGGGCGCGGGCGAGGTGGTTGGCGGCGCGCGCCGCCTCCGCACGGAAGCGAAGGAGGTCGGCCTCGGCGGCGTAGCCCTCGGCCACCCGCTTCTCCATCGAGGCGACGATGCCGGCCAGGTTCTCAGCCTGGGCCTCGAGCGCCGCCACGAGGTCGCGGCCGCGCCAGGTCTCGAGGTAGCGGCGCACGGTCTCGAGCTGGACGTCCTGCTCCGCCAGGAGCCGGCCGGCCGCGGCCTCGCCGCTCTCGCCCCGTGCCTGCGCCTTGCGGCCGCCCCGCGTGAAGAGGTCGAGGGGCTGGGTGACCACGGCGAAGACGTCGAGGTCGGTGCTCGCCACAAAGCTGTCGGCGCCCGGTCGCCAGTTCTCCATGGTCAGCTCGAGCGTCGGGTCGGCGAGGCGCCCCGCGGCCTTGGCCGCTCTTTCCGCGCCCTCGGCCTGCGCGCGAGCGGCCCCGGCGATCGGCGAGTGGGCGCGGGCGAGGGCCACGGCCTCGGCCAGGGTGAGCGCGTCTTCCGGCGCGGCGCCCGTGGCCGGGGGCGCCGCGGTCGCCTGCACGAGGAGAAGGAGAAGCCATGGGGTCATCGCGCACCTCGAACGGGATGCGGGCAGCACATCACACCCGAGGGGAGCCTGTCGAGAATCGAAGGGTTCAGTTGCCTCGTGAACGTGTCACCCCGAGGAGCTCCATCCGAGTCGGGCGACGAGGGGTCCGTCGGCTCTAGCGCCTGGTCCGCAGCCAGTAGTCGCGAAACGCCCGGAGGCGCGGAAGCGACTCACGGTCTTTCACTCGGTTGGCGGCTTCCTTGCTGCGGATGATGTCGTCCGGATGGCAGACCGGAAAGCGGCGCACCAGGCCCGATACTCGGCCATCGAGCCGAAGGATCGGTAGGTCGCGTCGTCGAGGACCGGCTTGTACGTGTGGATGAAGGCGTAGCGCAGCCTCGTCCGGAGGGGCCGGCGGGAGGCCGCCTCGAACTCGGCTTCCCACTCGCGACGCTCGTGCTCGTCCGGCTCGAGGGTTCCCACGGCTGAATGACAGGCCGATGGCGGATCCCTCGTCGCCCGGCCCGAGCGGAGCTCCTCGGGATGACAGGTTCCCCGGCTGGACGGGGCTCCTGCCCATGACGAGACGCCCTTGACACGCGCGCCGGTGCGCCTATCATTCAAGATCGTCATGTCGATGGAAGCCGCCGTGCGACCCGGGGCCCGCGTGAGGCGAGGCCCGTCCGCCCGGCGGGCGGAGTCTCCAGACCAGGCCTAGGCCGAAGTCGAGGGACTCGTGGAACCCGCCGGGTGATCCCGGCGGGTTTTCTTTTGGAGGTAGCGGGAAGTGAGCGCACGCGTCGGGGTCTTCGGGGCGACGGGCTACACGGGGCGGGAGCTGGTGCGCCTGCTGCGGCGCCACCCGCGCGCCCGCGTCGCGTTCACGACCGGCAGCGACACCGGCCACCTCGCCCACGAGGCCGGGCTCGACCAGGCGGCCGACGCCTACTTCCTCGCGATGCCCCACGGCATCGCCGCGACCTACGCCGCGCGGCTGCGCGAGACGCGGCCGGAGGCGATCGTCGTCGACCTCTCCGGCGACCTGCGCCTCCCCACCGCCGAGAGCTACAAGCAGTGGTACGGCCACGACCACAAGGCCCCGCACCTCATCGGCGAGGCCGTCTTCGGCCTGTGCGAGGCGTACCGGGACCGCCTGCGTGGCGCCCGGCTCGTCTCGAACCCGGGCTGCTACGCCACGTCGGTCCTCCTGCCCCTCATCCCGCTTCTCCGCGAGGGCCTCGTCGACCCGTCCGACATCGTCGCGGACGCCAAGAGCGGCGCCACCGGCGCCGGCCGCACGCCGCGCGAGGACCTCCTCTTCTGCGAGGTCGCCGAGAACTTCTCGGCCTACTCGCCGGGCCGCACCCACCGGCACGTGGGCGAGATCGAGGCGGTTCTCGCCGACCGCACCGGCCAGCGCGTCGAGCTGACCTTCTGCCCGCACCTGCTGCCGGTGAAGCGAGGGATCCTGACCGCCCTCTACGTGAAGCCGAGGGCCGACCTCGCCGAGCTGAAGCGGGCGCTCGAGGCCGCCTACGACGGCACGGCCTTCGTCCACGTGATGGACGGCGCTCCGCCGCGCCTGTCGGACGTGGTCGAGACGAACGACTGCCGGATCTCCGTGCACGCAGCCGCTCCCGGCCGCGCCGTCGTCTTCTCCGCCCTCGACAACCTGGTGAAGGGGGCGGCGGGACAGGCGATCCAGAACCTGAACCTCTCGATGGGCTGGCCGGAGACGGACGGCCTGGTCTCGGCCTTCGAGCCCGCTCCGGAGGGCTCCCCGACCTCAGGAGGCAAGGCCCAGTGAGCGTGCGTGTCTACAAGGTCGGCGGCCCCGCGCTCGAGGACCCCGGCCTCATCGGTCCGCTCGCCGCGGAGGTGCGCCGCGGCGAGGGCCCGGCCGTCCTCGTGCACGGCGGCGGCCGGGCCGTGGATCGGTTGCTGAAGGCGCTGCACATCGAGTCGCGCTTCATCGACGGCCGGCGCGAGACGTCGCCGGAGGCGATGGCCGTCGTCGAGATGGTGCTCTCGGGCACCGCCAACAAGCAGCTGGCCGCCGGCCTCAGCGCCGCCGGCGTCCCCGCCATCGGCATCTCGGGGCGCGACGGCGGCCTCGTCCGCGCGAAGCTCGCCCCCGACCTCGGCCGCGTGGGCACCCCGGAGCGCGTGGACCCCGCGCCCCTGCGGGCGCTGTGGGCGGCGGGCTTTCTCCCGGTCGTCTCCCCGGTGGCGAACGGCCCGCTCGGCGAGGCCGTGAACGTGAACGCCGACGAGGCCGCGCTCGGCATCGCCCGCGCGGTGGGCGCGACGGTGCTGGTCTACCTCTCCGACGTGGACGGCGTGCGCATCGGCGAGAGGACGGCGGAGACGCTCACCCCCGAGGAGACGCGGCGAGAGGATCGAGGACGGGACGATCGCGGGCGGCATGGCCCTCAAGGTGCGCGTCGCCCTCGAGGCCTCGGCCGCCGGCATCCCCGAGGTCGTGATCGCCGGCAAGGCGCGGCTCCTGGGCCAGTTCCCGGGGACGCGAATGTCACCCGAGGAATCCCGGTCGAGCGGATTCCGAGGGACTGTCCGTTCCTGGAAGCCCCGATGAAGGCTCTCGGGCCCGAGGTAGACACATGACCACGCTCTTCTCCCCATCTACGACCGCGACATCACCCTCGTGAAGGGCAAGGGGTCGCGCCTGTGGGACAAGGACGGCCGCGAGTGGCTGGACTTCGCGGCCGGCATCGCGGTGAACGGCTTCGGCTACGGCGACCGGAAGATCGTCGCCGCCATCAAGAAGCAGGCCGAGACCCTCATCCACGCGAGCAACCTCTTCCACACCGAGCCGGGGAGCGCCCTCGCGGAGCGCCTGGTGAAGCTCGCCTTCCCGTCGAAGGTCTTCTTCACGAACTCCGGCACCGAGGCGTGGGAAGGGGCGATGAAGTTCGCCCGCCGGATCGGGAAGGAGCAGGGGCGGATCGAGTACGTCGTCTTCGAGCACTCCTTCCACGGCCGCTCGATGGGCGCGCTCTCGACCACCTGGACCGCCAAGTACCGGGAGCCCTTCGAGCCGCTCGTGCCCGGCGTGCACTTCGTCCCGCGGAACGACCTCGCGGCGGTGGCCGCGGCCGTGAACGAGAGGACCGCGGCGGTGATGATCGAGCCGGTGCAGGGCGAGGGCGGCATCCGGCCCGCGACGCCGGAGTTCCTGAAGGGCCTCGAGGCGATCTGCCGGGAGCGGGGCGCGCTCCTCGTCTTCGACGAGATCCAGTGCGGCCTCGGCCGCACCGGGAAGATGTTCGCGTTCCAGCACTCGGGCGTCGTGCCGGACATCCTCACCCTGGCCAAGCCCCTCGCCGGCGGGCTCCCCATGGGGGCCGTCCTGCTCAAGGAGTCGCTCGCGGGATTCCTCAAGGTGGGCGACCACGGCACGACCTTCGGCGGGAACCCCGTCTGCGCCGCGGCGGCGCTCGCCGTCCTCGACCACCTCGAGGAGCCGGGCTTCATCGACGACATCGGCGCCCGCGGCCTCTACCTCGTGCGCGGCCTCAAGAAGCTGGGGCGCAAGTACAAGGGACAGGTCGCCGAGGTGCGCGGCCTGGGCCTGATGATCGGCGTGGAGTTCCGCGGCGAGGCGGCGCCGGTGGTGAAGGGCCTCAAGGAGAAGGGCATCCTGGCGGTGAAGGCCGGCGAAAAGGTGCTGCGCCTCCTGCCCCCGCTCGTCGTGAAGCGCGGGCGAGATCCGTCAGCTCCTCGCCGCCCTCGACGAGGTGCTCGCGACCGGCGCCGGCTCACTGGCATGATCAACGCTGTCATTCCGACGAGCTTCGTCCGGGATTGGATCGCCCCTCGGAACGACCGGCCGAGGGTTTAGGATCTACGGGCAGACACAAGGAGAACGGACGACGATGGGCAACTCGAAGGGCAGCGTCAAGAAGGTCGTGCTGGCCTACTCCGGCGGCCTCGACACCTCGATCATCATCCCCTGGCTCAAGGAGCACTACGGCGGAGCGGAGGTCATCGCCTTCTGCGGCGACGTGGGCCAGGGCGACGACTACGCGGCGGTCACGAGGAAGGCCCTCCAGACCGGCGCCAGCAAGTGCATCGTCAAGGACCTCCGCGAGGAGTTCGTCCGCGACTACTGCTACAAGGCGCTCGCCGCGGGCGCCGTCTACGAGGACCGCTACCTCCTCGGCACCGCGCTCGCGCGCCCGCTCCTCGCGTACCACCAGGTCCAGGTGGCCATCAAGGAGAAGGCCGACGCGCTCGCCCACGGCGCGACCGGCAAGGGCAACGACCAGGTCCGCTTCGAGGTGACCTACGGCGCCTTCGCCCCGAACATGAAGGTGATCGCCCCCTGGCGGGAGTGGACGATCCGCTCCCGCGAGGACGCGCTCGACTACGCGCGCAAGCACGGGGTGCCGGTCGACCAGACGAAGAAGGACCTCTTCAGCCGCGACGGCAACCTCTGGCACCTCTCCCACGAGGGCGGCAACCTCGAGGACGTCTGGGACGCCCCGCAGAAGGGGATGTTCAAGCTGACCGTGGACCCGCTCGACGCGCCGGCGAAGCCGCAGCTCATCACCCTCGGCTTCGAGCGCGGCGTGCCGGTGACCCTCGACGGCAAGCGCCTCAAGCCCGTCCAGATGATCGAGACCCTGAACCGGGTGGCGGGCGCCCACGGCGTGGGCCGCCTCGACCTCGTCGAGAACCGGCTGGTGGGCATCAAGTCGCGCGGCGTCTACGAGACGCCCGCCGGCACCGTCCTCCACATCGCGCACCGCGAGCTCGAGCGGCTCGTGCTCGACCGCGACACCCTGCACTTCAAGCAGGCGGTGTCCGTGCGCTACGCGCAGCTCGTCTACGACGGCCTGTGGTTCTCGACCCTGCGCGAGGCGCTGGCCGGCTTCGTGGACGAGACGGAGAAGGAAGTCACGGGCGAGGTCCGGATCCGCCTCTACAAGGGCTCCGCGGAGGCGGTCGGCCGCCGCTCGGCCGCGCAGCCTCTACCGGCAGGACCTCGCCACCTTCGGCGAGGGCATGGCCTACGACCACAAGGACGCGGAGGGCTTCATCCGCCTCTTCGGCCTCCCCGAGCGGGTCCGGGCGCTCACCCGCGATCGCGTGACGGTGGACGTGAAGGCGGTCGAGGTGACGCGGCGGGTGCAGCACGCCCGGAAGCGGCGGAAGTAGGGGCGGCGAGCGTGAGCACCGGCGTCACCGCTCCCCTCGGGTTCCGGGCCGCGGCCGTGGCCTCGGGCATCAAGCCCGATCGCCTGGACCTCGCGCTCCTGGTGGCGGACGCCCCCTGCACCGCGGCCGGTGTCTTCACCGCGAACCTCGCCCAGGCGGCTCCGGTCCTCGTCTCGCGCCAGCACCTCGCCTCGGGCCGGGCGCGCGCGATCGTCGTCAACGCGGGCTGCGCGAACGCGGGCACCGGCGAGGGCGGCCTCGCCGACGCCCGCGAGACGGCGGAGATCGTGGCTCACACGATCGGCTGCACGGTCGAGGAGGTGCTCGTGGCCTCGACCGGCGTCATCGGCGTGCGCCTGCCGATGGAGAAGGTCCGCGCCGGCATCGCGGAGGCGGGCCGGCGCATCTCGCGACACGCGGGGGCCGACGTGGCGCGGGCCATCATGACCACCGACACGAAGCCCAAGGAGGTCGCGGTCGAGTTCCCGGTCGGGGACGCGACGTGCGTCGTCGGCGGGATGGCGAAGGGCGCCGGGATGATCGCCCCGAACCTGGCGACCATGCTGGCCTTCTTCACGACCGACGCCGCGATCGAAGCGCGGCTCCTGCACCGCGCCCTGGTGGACGCGGTCGGCGAGAGCCTCAACCGGATCACCGTGGACGGGGACACCTCGACGAACGACTGCGCGATCGTCCTGGCGAGCGGCGCGCGCCCCGCCCGCGCCATCGACCGCGAGGGCCCCGACTTCGACGCCTTCCGCGGCGCGCTGACCGACGCGGGCCGGCAGCTCGCGCACATGCTGGTCCGGGACGGCGAGGGCGTGACCCGCACCGCCGAGGTGCGGATCGAGGGAGCGCGAACGGCGCAGGACGCCGACCGCATCGCCCGGACGGTGGCCGAGTCCCCGCTCGTGAAGACCGCCCTCCACGGCGGCGACCCCAACTGGGGCCGCGTCCTGGCCGCGGTGGGCCGCGCGGGCGTCCCGCTCGACATCGGCCGGGTCTCGATCTGGATCGGGGACGTGCACGTGGCGGAGGGCGGCGCCGCGCGGGAGTACGACGAGAAGACGGCGGCGGCCGCCATGCAGGAGGACCCGGTCCGGATCCGCGTGCGGTTGGGCGAGGGGGAGGCCGCCGGCTGGATGTGGACCTCCGACTTCTCGCACGGGTACGTGGACATCAATGCCCACTACCGGAGCTGAGCCCACGCTGATCCTCCGTTTCGCCGCGCTCGCCGCGGCCGGACTGGCCCTGGGCGCGGGTCCGGGCCCGGCGGGCGTCGGGAACGCCCTCCCGCCCACTCGCACCATGGCGATCACGGTGGACGACCTGCCCGCCCTGCCCTCGAGCGACGTCGCGCAGATGCGCCGCATCACGGACGGCGTGCTCGCGGCGCTGCGCCGGCACCAGGTGACCGCGGTCGGCTTCGTGAACGAGAACAAGCTGGAGCCCCTCGGGGAGCGGGCCGAGCGGCTGGCCCTCCTGCGGTCCTGGCTCGAGGCGGGCCACGACCTCGGCAACCACACCTACTCGCACCCCGACCTGCAGCGGGTCCCGCTCGAGGAGTACGAGCGCGACGTCCTGCGCGGCGAGCCCGGGATCCGCGAGCTGCTGGCCGCCCGGGGCCGCGCACCCCGGTGGTTCCGCCACCCCTTGACGCACACCGGCCCGACGCGCGAGGTGCGCGGCGCCTTCGAGGCCTTCCTGGCGGAGCACGGCTACGCCATAGCGCCCTTCAGCATCGAGAACGCGGACTACGTCTTCGACCTCCTGCGGCGGAAGGCGGTGGGCCGGGGCGACGCCGCGACCGTGGACCGGCTGCGCGCCGCCTACGTGGACTACACGGTGTCGGTCACGGAGCAGATGGAGGCGCTCGCGCGAGAGACCTTCGGACGCGAGGTCCCGCAGGTGCTCCTCGTCCACGCGAACGCCACGAACGCGGACGCGCTGGACGAGGTCCTGGGCAGGCTCGCCGGCCGCGGCTACCGCTTCGTGACGCTCGGCGAGGCCCTGGCCGACGACGCCTGGCGGACGCCGGACGAGTTCGTCGGGTCGCGGGGACCGTCGTGGCTCTTCCGCTTCCGCGTGGCGAAGGGCCTTCCGCTCCGGCTCGAGCGCGAGCCCGATCCCCCGAAGTGGGTCCTGGATCTCTACCGCGAGGCGCAACGATGACGATGAAGCTCTGGGGCGGCAACTACGAGGCGGCTCCCGACGCGGTCTTCTGGGAGTTCAACAAGTCGTTCTCCGTTCGACCGGCGCCTCGTCCGCGAGGAGATCGCCGCCTCCCGGGCGTGGGTGCGCGCCCTCGGCCGGTGCGACGCCATCCGGCCGGAAGAGGTGGCGACGCTGGAGGGCGGCCTCGACGAGGTGCTGTCGAGGGTGGAGAAGGACCCCGCGTATCTCGAGGTCGACCTCGAGGACGTGCACAGCTTCGTCGAGGAACGGCTCGGCGAGATCGTCGGCGACCTGGCGGGCCAGGCGCACCTCGGCCGCAGCCGGAACGAGCAGACGGTGACCGCGCTGCGCCTCTGGGCGCGCGGGACGATCGACCGGCTGCGCCCGGCCGTCGCGGCCCTGGTCGCGGCCCTCGTCGCGAAGGGCCGGGAAGGGGCCGACGCCGTGATGCCCGGCTACACGCACACGCGCGCGGCCGAGCCGATCACCTTCGGCCACTGGGCGGCCGCCCACGCCTGGGGCCTCGTACGCGACCACGAGCGCCTGCGGGACGCGCGGGCGCGGGTGGACGTCCTGCCCCTCGGCTCCGGCGCCCTCGCCGGCGCCTCGCTTCCCCTCGATCGCGAGGGGATGGCGCGCGAGCTCGGCTTCGCCGCCGTCTCCGAGAACGCCCTCGACGCGGTCATGGACCGGGACTTCGCGGTGGAGCTCGTCTTCGGCTGCGCGCAGCTGCAGACGCACCTGGCCCGGATCGCCGAGGACCTCATCCACTTCGCCGGGCCCGAGTACGGCTTCGTCACGCTGCCCGAGGCGTTCACCACCGGCTCGAGCCTCATGCCGCAGAAGAAGAACCCCGACGCGCTCGAGCTCGTGCGCGGCAAGGCCGCCCGCGTGGACGGCGACCTCCTGCGACTGCTGGCCCTGCTGAAGGGCCTGCCCGCCGGCTACCAGAAGGACCTGCAGGAGGACAAGGAGGCCGTCTTCGACGCGGCCGACACCGCGCTGGGGTCGGTGGCGGTGATGACCGGGGTGGTGAGAGGCCTCGGCCTGAACCGGGACGCGATGCGTGCCGCCGCGGGGCGCGAGGAGATGATGGCGGCCGGTCTCGCGGTGGCCCTCGCCCGCGAGGGGATGCCCTTCCGCCAGGCGCACCACGTGGTCGGCGCGCTGGTCGGCGAGTCGCAGAAGGCCGGCCGCTCCCTCAAGGCGGTGGCGGCGGAGAAGCTGCCCGCCGTCTCGCCGGCGGTGGCCACGCGCCTCGACACGCTGTTCGACCCGCTCGAGGCGGTGAGGGCGAAGTCGCTGCGGGGCGGCGCCGCGCCCCGACGCGGTCCGCGCCTCGCTCGACGCCGCGGCCGCGCGGGTCGCCGGCGGCTGAGCCCCGCCGCTTTGACAGGCCTCCGAGCGGGGGCCTAGCATGGCCGCACCGTGCCGATGCGCCGCCCTCGAGAGCTCCGCCCCGCGACCCGCGAGACGCCCCGCGCCATCAACCAGCAGATCATCCTGGGGCTGCTGCGCTCGCACCAGGAGATGTCGCGCGCCGAGCTGGCCCGCCGCCTGGGCATGCAGAGAAGCGCCATCGGCCGCATCGTCGCCGACCTGATCGCCCAGGGCCTCGTGTGCGAGGGGAAGGCGCGCACCACGGCGCGCGGGCGCCGCCCGACGATCCTCCACCTCGACTCCCGCGGGCGCTGCGCGGTGGCGGTGGACGTGCGCGTCACCCGGACCTTTCTCGCGATCACCGACCTCGTGGGCCGGGAGCTCTCCGCGGTGGAGAGCTTCCCCACGGACCTCGACCCCGGGGACTTCGTGGAGCACCTGGCCCACGAGGTGCGGCGGGTGCTGGCGGAGAACGCCGGGGCCGGCCGCTGCGAGGGCGTGGGGGTCGCCGTCCCCGGGATGCTGGACCGCTCCGGGGACGTCGTGGTGCAAGCCCCCGCGCTGGGCTGGCGCGACGTCGCGCTCCGCGCGCCCCTGGCGGCGAGCCTCGGCCTCCCGGTGGTCATGGAGAACGCGGTCAAGGCCTGGGCGCTGGCCGAGGTGTGGTCTCAGCGGGGGGACTCGCCCTCCGGGGACATGGTCTTCGTCAACGTGTCGGACGGCGTCGGGGTGGGTGTCGTCATCGGCGGCGAGGTCCTTCGTGGGCGCCACAACGTGGCCGGGGAGTTCGGGCACCTGCCCCTCAGCGTCGACGGGCCGCGCTGCGCCTGCGGCGCCGTCGGGTGCTGGGAGGCCTACGTCTCCAACCTGGCCACCGTGTCGCGCTACGTCGGGCTGACCCTCGCGCCCGGGCAGCCGGTCCCGCCCGAGGTGGCCCGCCTCAGCGTCGAGGAGGTCGTCGCCCGCGCCCGGCGCGGGGACGCCAGGGCCACGACGGCGCTTCTCTCGACCGCCCACTACCTGGGGCTGGGCCTCGCCTCGATCGTGAACGGGCTCGACCCGGAGCGCATCTACATCGGAGGCGAGATCTCGGCCGCGTGGGACCTGATCGAGCCCACCGTGCGGGCGGCGCTCGCCCAGCGGGCGCTCGTGGCCGCGGCCGCCGACGTCAAGATCGTCATCGTGGCGGCGCAGGAGCACCCGCGCCTGCGCGGGGCGTCCGCGCTGGTGGGCGCGCCGCTCCTGGGCGCGCAGCCGCTGGCCTGAGCCCTCGCTCCGCCCGTCAGGGCGCCTTTGGGTAGGTCAGCCCCGACCCGAGGGCGAACAGCGGGGCCTTCGAATCGCCGGGAACGTCCTCCAGCTGGGCGCCCACGGCCTCCATCGAGGACGGCATCTCGAACGGAAGCTTGCCCGCCGGCGCGAACTTCCCCACCAGAACGTCGAACAGGGCCTCGTCGCTCACCCCGAACGTGGCGAGGAGCGCCGAGGCCTCGGTCGCCAGCTCCGGAACCACGAGCGGGTTGTCCAGGTGGAGCGCGATGATCGTCGGCTTCTGTCGCATGACCCCGCGCACGCGGGCGAGGGTCGCCTCCGGCAGGGTCAGGTCGATGGGGGCGCCGCCGGCGCCGCCGGCGCGGGGGCCGAAGCCGCCCCGGCCGACGGTGACCCGCAGGATGCACACGTCCGCGCCCTCCGGGCTGCCGGTCGAAACGAACCCGTACCGCGCGGCGACCACGGGGTCGACGTCCGCGACGTACATCCGGAGTCCCTTCTTCAGCGGCAGCAGGTGGCCGGCGTTCTTGAGCAGCACGATCGACTTGCGCTGCGCCAGGTCCGCCTTCTGCTGGAACTCCGCCTTGCGCACGGTCCGGGCCGCCTCGTCGGGGTTGGCGTAGGGGTTCTCGAAGAGCCCCAGGGCGAAGAGCACGCGCAGGATGCGCCGCGCGGACTCGTCGATCCTCGACTCGGCGAGCGCGCCGTCCTTGACGAGCTCGACGATGATCTCGGGCGTCGAGTCCCCTCCCAGGCGGTCGACCCCGGCCTCGATCGCCTTCTGGTACCGCTCCTTCAAGCTCAGCGCCTCGACGCCCCAGGGCATCCCGCTGGTGATCCCGGTGTCCGAGTTCACGACACCCGTGTAGCCGAGATCGCCGCGCAGCAGCTTCGTGACGATCTCCTTGTTGTAGGCCATCCCGACGGCCTCCCCGCTGATGCCGGTCGGCACGGCGTAGTACGGCATGATCATCGCGGTGCCGGCCCGGATCGCGGCCTTCCAGGGGAGGAGGTGGTACTCGAGGTTGCGGCCCGGATAGACCTGGTTCTTGCCCCAGGCGAAGTGGGCGTCCTGCCCGCCGCTGGCCGGGCCCGCGCCGGGAAAGTGCTTGGTGGTCAACGCGACGCTGGTGGGCCCCAGCTCCGG
The DNA here is from genome assembly GCA_963818355.1 of uncultured Acidobacteriota bacterium. GTDB lineage: Bacteria > Acidobacteriota > Vicinamibacteria > Fen-336 > Fen-336 > DATBSL01. The sequence goes on from CAWFSB010000011.1 coordinate 16,701, forward strand.
GCCCTGGAACCCGCGGATGACCGCGGTGACCATCTCCGCGGTCAGGTTCGCGTCCTCGCCGAACGTCTCCCGGAAGCGCCCCCAGCGAGGCTCGGTCGCGACGTCGGCGGTCGGGTGGTAGGCGCCCCGGATCCCCACCGAGACGTACTCCCGCGCGGCGATCGAGGCGAACTCCTCCACCAGGGCAGGGTCCCGGGTGGCGGCGAGGCCCAGGGTCCCGGGCCACTGCGAGAAGGCGCTCCCTGCCTCGGCGATCCCGAAGCTCGCCGGCGCGCCGTAGTGGTTGCGGGGGTTCGTCACGAAGAGGACGGGCGTGCCGAGCCGGCGGCCTTCCGCCAGCTGCTGCACGGCGTTCGTCCACGTCGCCATCGTCTTCGGCTCCCGGTCCTCCCGGTTGATGAACTGGACGATGTGGCGCTTGTAGAGGGCGTCGGTCGTCCCCGGCGAGACCATCGCGACCGGCCCTCCGCTGAACGGGTTTCTCCCGTAGACGGGCTGCTCGCTCACCGCGCCGCCCGGCCCCATCGGCAGCGACGGGCCGACCATGAGCCCCGCCTTCTCCTCGAGCGTCATCCGCGAAACCAGGTCGTCCACCCGCTCGGCCACCGGGAGACGCCAGTCCTCGTAGGGGTCCAGCTTGCCGTTCTTGTCGAGGTCCTTGAAGAGAGCGCCGTCGACGCGCAGGATGTCGACGACCCTGGCGCCGAGCACGGGCTGCGGCCGGGGCTGCCCCTCAACCCCTTGAGCCGCCAGGAGCAAGCACGAAGCGACGCCGCATCGGATGAGCATGATCCCCTTCTCTCGCCCGACCCCGACGGCCGGCGGGCCAGTCGGATGGTACACGACCCGTGCTACGGTTCCATCCACGGGAGGCTCCCATGCAGATCCTCGTCGGCACCAGCGGCTACGCGTACAAGGAGTGGCGGGGCTCCTTCTACCCCGAGAAGACGAAGGAGAAGGACATGCTCCGCTACTACGCGGAGCGCTTCGCCGCCGTCGAGATCAACAACACCTTCTACCGCCTGCCCGGTCGCGAGATGCTGCTGCGCTGGGCGGACGAGGTGCCGGCCGGGTTCGTCTTCGCGCTGAAGGCCTCGCAGCGCATCACCCACCGCCAGCGGCTCTCGGCGGAGTCGAAGGAGACGGTCGACTACCTCTTCGACGTCGCCTCCGCCCTCGGCGAGCGGTTGGGGCCCGTCCTCTTCCAGACCCCGCCCTTCCTCAAGAAGGACGTGGCGCGCCTGCGCGCCTTCCTGGCGCTCGCTGCCGCCGGAGAGGCCCGTGGCGTTCGAGTTCCGGCACGAGACCTGGCGGGACGAGGAGGTCCACGAGGCGCTGCGCTCCCGCAACGCGGCCCTCGTCTGCGCCGACACCGAGGAGTCGGGCGAGGCGGGCACCCCCATCGTGCCGACCGCCGACTGGGGCTACCTGCGCCTGCGCCGCTGCGACTACGACGACGCGGGGCTCGCGGCCTGGGCGGCGCGGATCCGCGCCCAGCCGTGGGCGAAGGCCTACGCCTTCTTCAAGCACGAGGACGACAAGCCGCTCGGCTGGCCGGCGATCGAGCGCTTCCTCGCCTCCGTCCGCTGAGCCGGAAGCGGCGCGCCTAGAAGGCCAGGATCAGCCCGGCGCTCACGTCGCCCTGCCACAGGCCGGTGCCGGAGAAGGCGAAGAGGCACGTCCCGCTCGCGCAGAAGGCGCCACCCTCGCCCTTGACCAGGGTGTAGAAGCCCCGGGCCTCGAGGCGCAGGCCCACGTTCTTCGCCGGGAAGGTCTTGACACCGAGGCCGACGCCGGCGCCGAACTTCGTCTCGGAGTCGAAGCCGCCCAGGCCCGGGACGAACCGCGTGGCCCCGAACCAGACGGTGCCGAACCAGCGGACGTTGCCCTCGCCCTTTTCCTCCTGGAAGCCGCCCATGTACCGCTCGATCGTGACGTCGAGGGAAGGGCCGAGGCCGTTCGCGAGCTTCGTCTCCTGGCGGGAGTAGAGGAGCTCGAACCGCCAGCTCTCGCCGATCGGGAAGCTGAGCGTGCCCCCGTAGTCGAGCGCGGCGTCGAAGGAGCGGCTCTCGTCGAGGACGGTGTCCCGCACCGACCCGCCGAAGGCGTAGCCCACGAAGGGGGTGATCTGCACGGACTGGGCCCGGGCCGGGGCGGCCCCCAGCAGCAGGGCCACGGCGAGGGCGGTCAGCATCTTGACGGATCGGGGCACGAGGCCCTCCTGTCTCAACGACGGTTCTCGAATATCCCGAGCGCGCGGTTCTTCACCACGTCGTCCCAGGGGAGGCAGCGGCCGTTCATGGCGACGAAGACGCCGTGGGGCAGCGCCTGGACGAAAGAGAGGGCGCTGCCGAGGTTGAAGAGGCCGTCGGAGCTGCCAAAGGCGTACGGCACCATCGCGCCGGTGAGGACGATGGTCTTGGGCAGGCGCGCCTCGCCGAGCACTCGGGCGGTGTCGGTCATGGTGTCGGTCCCGTGGGTGACGAGGATCCGCTCCTCCGCCGCGCCCCGGCAGTTCTCGAGGACGAGCCGGCGGTCGGCGTCCGTCATGTCCAGGCTGTCCACCATCATGAGCGTGCGCACCGCGAGGTCGAGCCGGCAGCGACCCAGCTGCAGCATCTCGTGGATGTGGGTGTCCGCGAAGAGGAGCCGGCCCGAGATCTCGTCGTAGGTCTTGTCGAAGGTGCCGCCGGTGATGAAGACCCGGATGGCCATCGGCCGAGGCTCAGAGCCCCTTCGCGAGGTGGTAGTACGTCTCGTTCCAGCGCAGCTCGTGCTTGAGCTCGCGGATCGTGGTCTGCTCGTCGATGAGCACGAGCTCGATGCCCGCCATCTCGGCGTAGTCCTCGAGGTGCTCCGCGCTCAGCGCCTGGCTGAAGGCGGTGTGGTGGGCGCCCCCGGCGTGGATCCAGGCCGCGGCCGCGATCTTGAGGCCCGGGCGCGGCACCCAGACCGCGCGCGCCGTGGGCAGCTTCGGCAGCGCCGCGTCCGGGGCCACCACGTCGACCGCGTTGACGATGAGGCGGAAGCGGTTGCCGAGATCGACCAGCGAGGCGTTGAGGGCGGGGCCCTTCGCCACGTTGAAGACGAGGCGCGCCGGGTCGGCCTTGCCGCCGATACCGAGCGGGTGGACCTCGAGCGAAGGCTTCCCGTCGGCGATCGAGGAGCAGACCTCGAGCATGTGCGCCCCGAGCACCTTGGGGCCCTTCGGGTCGAGGTGGTAGGTGTAGTCCTCCATGAAGGACGTGCCGCCCGGAAGGCCGCTGGCCATCACCTTCGCCGCGCGGACGAGGGCCGCGGTCTTCCAGTCGCCCTCGGCCCCGAACCCGTAGCCGTCGGCCATCAGGCGCTGGACGGCGAGGCCGGGAAGCTGGGCCAGGCCGTGGAGGTCCTCGAACGTCGTGGTGAAGGCGGAGAAGCCGCCCTCCCGCAGGAAGGCCCGCATCCCGGCCTCGACCCGCGCCTGCTCGCGCAGGTTGCCGAGCTGCGCGTGGCTCGCTCCGATCTCGTAGGCCTCGCGGTACTGCGCGAGGAGCGCGTCCATCTCGGCGTCCGTCACCTCGTTGATCACCGCGACGAGGTCGCCGACCCCGTAGCCGTTGACCGAGTAGCCGAACTGCCGCTGCGCCGCCACCTTGTCGCCCTCGGTGACCGCCACCTCGCGCATGTTGTCGCCGAAGCGGGCCACCTTGAGCCGGCGCGTCTCCGCCCAGCCGCAGGCCGCGCGCATCCACGCGCCGACGCGGTCGTGCACCTCTTCGTCCTGCCAGTGGCCGACCACGACCTTGCGGCCCAGGCGCAGCCGCGTGCAGACGAACCCGAACTCGCGGTCGCCGTGGGCGGCCTGGTGCAGGTTCATGAAGTCCATGTCGATCGAGCCCCACGGCAGGTCACGGTTGAACTGCGTGTGGAGGTGCAGGAAGGGCTTCTGGAGCGACGTGAGGCCGGCGATCCACATCTTCGCGGGCGAGAAAGTGTGCATCCAGAGGACGAGGCCGACGCAGCTCTTCGCCACGTTGGCCTCGGCGAGGAGGGCGGTGATCTCGTCCGGCGTCTTCACGACGGGCTTGAAGACGACCCGGCAGGGGATGCGGGCGGACTGGTCGAGCGCGGTCGCGATCGCCCGCGAGTTGTCCGCGACCTGCTTCAGCGTCTCCGGCCCGTAGAGGTGCTGGCTGCCGGTGACGAACCAGACTTCGGACTGCTTTCAGGTTGGGGATCACGTCTGGCCTCCTGCGGGCAATCGTCGCCCGGGGACTGAGCATACCCGAGGCCAGCGACCGATCCGAATGGGCCGTCGGCCAGGACGGTGCGTCGAGGGAGTGGACCTCGACCGCGCCGCCCTTCTTCCGGACCTCGATCTCGAGGGCGTCGCCGACCCACCGCGGCCTAACTTGTGGTAAAAGTGAAAGTTGGCGCAAATGGCATCCGCCCCCACAGAGATCCGGCTCACCTTGAGCCCCAGCCGCCGCTTCGAGGCGATCGACGTCAACGAGAGGATCGCCTCCGATGCCGGCGACCTGCTGCGGCGGTACCGCAAGACTCTGTACTGCTCGCTCCACACCACCGCGGGCTACCTCGACCAGAGCCTCGCGGGGAGGATGCACCACCACCACGGGCGGCTCGCGCAGTTCTTCGACGCCTGGCACGCCCTCTTCCCGCCCGACGCCGAGTACCGCCACGACCAGATGGACCTGCGGAGCGAGCTCTCGGACGAGCAGAAGGAGGTCGAGCCGAAGAACGCCGACTCACACCTGACCTTCATCGGCTCCGGGATGCGCAACTGCGTCACCTACCGCAACCAGCCGCTGGCGCCCGTCTACTTCATCGACCTCGACGGCACGAACGGCGACACGCGGCGTGAGCGCCAGACGACCATCCTCGCCTACGACGAGGAGCGCGTGGTGGCCCGCGAGGCGTTCGTGGTGCCCGTCTCGCACCACCCCATCGACTCGGTGAACCTCGCCGACCCCAAGATGGGCCTCGTGGACCGGATCCACGACCTCCTCGCGACCACGGCGCTCGAGAAGGGACGGGTGGACATCTCGCTCGGGGCGGCCGAGCGCAACGTGGGGCTCACCGTCAACGAGTACGAGACGATGCTCATGCGCCACGACCTCGTCGAGGTCCTGAAGGACCCGCTGAGGTTCGCGGCGCAGCGGGGCCGGCACATGATCGACGACCCGTTCTCGATCCCCACCAAGACGATCAACTACGCAAAGTACGACGTGCCGCGCCTCCTCAACTCCCTGGTGGAGGCGCTGCGCTGGGACCACTCGGTGCTCGAACGCGTGATGGCCAAGCTCATGTCGGTGCCCGCCAGCCGGCTGCTGCGTTCCCGACGGGTCACCTTCCTCGCCGCTCACGACGAGGCTCTGGGCCGACCGCGCCTCGTCCGCGGCCAGTACCAGAGCCCGATCCTGGTGCAGTGGCAGCCCGCGGACGGGCAGTCCCGCACGGTGGAGATCACGGTCGTCGGCCTGAGCTGAGGCACGACCCGCGCGAAGCGCGGGTCGATTTGGCCTGTCCGCCTTCCTGGAAGGTCCCGAGGAAGGCCGGTCAGCCGCCCAGCCGCGCCGCCAGCCTCGCGAGCGCCGTCACGAGGTCGGGCTTCTGGGTCAGGATGGGCGCCAGCGGGTCGCGGCCGAAGACCGACATCCGCCCGGGCAGCGTCCGGATCGTGAAGGCGCGGATGTCCAGCGTCTCGTCCACCTCGTCCCAGAGGAGGGGCGCGGAGCAGAGGGCGCCCTTGACTGGTCGCGCGGTGAAGGGAGCGGCCAGCAGCTTGCCGTGGCCGTTCTGCAGGAAGTCGAGGTACACGCGCCCGCCGCGGTCGTGGGGCAGACGGATGGTCGTGGCGATGTCCGGGAGCCGGCCGGCCACGACCCGGGCCAGCAGCTCGCCGAGCTGCTTCGACTGGTCGAAGGTGCACAGGCCCCCGAGCGGGACGAGCACGTGCAGGCCCGTCGAGCCCGACGTCTTCGCCCAGGCGGGCAGGCCGATCTCTTCCGCCAGGTCGTGGATGGCCCGCGCCACCTGCACGACGTGGGCGAAGGGCGCCGTCTTCGGGTCGAGGTCGAGGATGCACCAGTCCGGGTGCGGGAGGTCGGTGATGCGGCTCCCCCACACGTGGAGCGGGATCGTGCCGAGGTTCACGATGTAGAGAAGCGACTCGACGTCGCCGGCGACGAAGTAGTCGATCTCGCGCTGCGCGCTCTCGCTCCACACCCGCTCCAGGCGCACCCAGCCGGGGGCGAAGCTCGGGGCGTCCTTCTGGAAGAAGCTCTTGCCCCCGATGCCGTCCGGGAAGCGCGTGAGGACGAGGAGGCGGTCCTTCAGGTACGGGAGGAGCCAGGGCGAGATCGCGCGGTAGTACTCGACGAGGTCGCCCTTGGTGTAGCCCTCCTCGGGCCAGAAGACCTTCGTGAGGTTCGTGAGAGGGACCTTCTTCTCGAACGGCGTGTCGTCCCGGGCGGGTACCGGCGGCGGCCGGTCGCCGATGGCAGTGACCTTGTCACCCCGAGGATCTCCGCCCGGCGAGACGGGGCTCCTCGGAATGACAGGCGCCGAATCGACAGGGTCCTCGCCTCCGCCCCTCCGGCCGGCGGGCATCGGGCACTCGTCCGGGCGCTTGTCGTCGCGCAGGCGCAGGAAGACCGGCTGGCGGAGCAGACCCTCTTCGGTCCAGGTCAGGTAGCGCACCTCGGCCACGAGCCGCGGCTCGACCCAGACGTGGCCGCGGTCGGTCGGCAGCGGGCCGCCGCAGGCCGGCGACTCGCGCCGCTGCGCGTCGAGCGCCTCGCGCAGCGCGACGAGCTGCTCCTCGCCGAAGCCGCTGCCGGCCCGGCCGCAGTAGACGAGCGCCTCGCCCTCGAAGGCGGCGAGGTGCAGGGCGCCGAAGCCGGTGCGGGCGCCCTGCGGCTGCGTGAAGCCCACGACCACGAAGTCGTCCGCGCGCTCGGTGCGCAGCTTCAGCCAGTGCGGCGAGCGGCCGGCGCGGTACGGCGCGTCGGCGCGCTTGGCGATCAGCCCCTCGAGCCGCAGCCGGCTCACCTCGGCGTAGAAGGCCTCGCCCTGCTCGGGGACGTCGTCGAGGTAGCGCACCGGCCCCGCCCGCGGGAGGACGAGCTGCAGCAGCCGTTTCCGCTCGACGAGGGGCAGCGGGCGGACGTCGAGCCCCTCGAAGCCCAGGAGGTCGAAGGCGTAGTACGTGGCCGGCATCTCGAGGGCCGAGCGCTGGACGTCGGTGGTCCGCCGCTGCTGCGCCCGCCGCTGCAGGCGCTGGAAGCTCGGCCGGCCCTCCTCGTCGAGGACGACCACCTCGCCGTCGAGGACGAGGTCGCCGAAGGGCAGCGCGGTGAGGGCACGCGCGACGTCCGGGTAGGTCAGGGCGGCGTCGCTTCCCCGCCGGTAGAGGAGGCGGACGGCGCCGCCCTGGCGTTCGGCGAGGACGCGGAAGCCGTCGTACTTCAGCTCGAAGAGCCAGGCGGGGTCGCTGAAGGCCTTCTCCGCCGTCTCCGCGAGCATGAGCTTCACCTCCGCCGCACGCACCTCGTGCCGCGGGGCCCCGAGCCGCTCCAGCTCCACACGCACCTGGGCCGACCGCTGGCTCCCCGTGCGGATCTCCTCGAGAGTCAGCCCGGAGTAGATCGACTCCTGGGGGAGCGCTCGCGTCGCGCTCGCCCACCCGTCGGGCCGCTTGACGAGCATCCACTCCTTCGAGGTCCCCTTGCCTTTGCCCGTTCCCTTGGTCCGGAACAGGTGCCAGGCGCCGCGCAGCTTGTAGCCGCGCAGCTCGAAGGTGAGCTTGCCCTTCGGCAGCGTCTCCTCGGGGTTCTCGAGCGGGATCCACAGCCCCTTGTCCCAGACGATGACCTCGCCCGCCCCGTAGTTGCCCTCGGGGATCTTCCCCTCGAAGTCGGCGTACTCGACCGGGTGGTCCTCCACCTCGACCGCCATGCGCTTGTCGTTGGGGTCGAGCGAGGGGCCGCGCGGCACCGCCCACGAGCGCAGGACCCCGCCGATCTCGACGCGGAAGTCGTAGTGCAGGCGCGTGGCCGCGTGCTTCTGGACGCAGAAGAGGCGGGGGCGGGCCCAGGCGGGGCCGGCGGGAGGCTCCACCGGGAGAGCGGCCGCCGCCTCCGGCGAGAGGCTCGCCTCTTCGCCGCCGAAGGGCTCGGGCGTTCGATCGGCCGAGCGCTTCGCGCGGTACTTCGCCAGGCGCTCCGCGGCCCCGTCGCCGTCGGGGGGCTCAGGCTCGTCGGGCATGGCTCGCCAAGACGGCCCGAGCGCCCCTCACGCGCTCTCCCCGCGGTTGCGGTTCACGGTCACCTTGCGCCCGCGGATCTTGGTGGCCCGCAGGGCGAAGAGGATCCGTGTCGCCAGGGCGGTGGGGACCTCCACGATCGAGAAGCGGTCGCCGATCTCGATCGACCCGATCACGTGGGAGCCGACCCCGGCTTCGCCCGCGATCGCCCCCACGAGGTCCGCGGGGCGCACGCCCGCCTGGCGGCCCGCGGCGATGTAGAGGCGGGTCGTCTTGCCGCCGGCCTTGGGCATGCCCGGGGTCGTCTTTCGCGTGTCGTGCGTCGGACGCGGGCCTTTCCCGTCCCGGGGATACGGGCTCTTGCGTCCTTCCGGCCGCGGGGCGTCGCTCTTCAGGCTGACGACCGGGATCTCCTCCTCGCTGCGGCCGCCCTCGCCCTCCTCGAGGACGAGGGCCATCTTCACCGCCGCGGAGGCGATCTCGACGAGGTCGAACTCCTGCGCCAGGGACTCGACCACCACCCGCACGTCCTCGAATCCGCCCGCCAGCAGGCGCTCGCGAAGGGCGGCGCGCGTCACGTCGAGGCGGCGCGAGCGCAGGTCGGCCACGGTGGGGACCGACGTGATCTCGATCTTCTGCCGGGTGAACGCCTCGATGTTCCGCAGCTGGCGGTGCTCGCGCGGCTCGGCCAGGGTGATGGCGACCCCGGCCCGGCCGACGCGACCCGTGCGCCCGATCCGGTGCACGTAGACCTCGGGCGAGGAGGGAACGTCGTAGTTGACCACGTGCGAGAGGTGAGCGATGTCGAGGCCGCGAGCGGCGACGTCGGTGGCCACCAGGAGGTCCGTCTTCGCCGCGCGGAACTGCGCCATCACGCGGTCGCGCTGCTTCTGCACCATGCCGCCGTGGAGGGCCTCCGCGCGGTAGCCGTGCGCGTTCAGGGTCTCGACCAGCCCGTCGACCTCCAGCCGCGTGCGGCAGAAGACGATCGCCGAGGTGGGGCTCTCCATGTCCAGCACCCGCCCCAGCGCCAGGGGCTTGTGCGCGCGCGTGACGAGAAATGCCACCTGTCGCACCCGGGGGACCGTCCCCGCCGCCACCTTCTCGCGCTCGATCGTGACCCGCGCCGGCTGGCGCAGGTGGCGCTCCGCGATGGCGGCGATGCGCGGGGGCATCGTGGCCGCGAAGAGCGCCGTCTGCCGCTGCGGGGGCGTCGCGTCGAGGAGCGCCTCGATGTCCTCGGCGAACCCCATGTCCAGCATCTCGTCCGCCTCGTCGAGGATGAGGACGCGCACCTCGTCGAGCTTCAGCGTGCGCCGCTGGAGGTGGTCGAGGGCCCGGCCGGGGGTCGCCACCACGACGTCGGCCCCGCGCTTGAGCGCGCGGATCTGCAGGTCCATCGCCGCGCCGCCGTAGAGGGGCACGACGCTCAGGGAGAGCCCGCGCGAGTACTTGTGGATCGCCTCCGCCACCTGCATGGCCAGCTCGCGCGTGGGGACCAGGATGAGAGCGTTCGTGCGGCCCCGGGGCACCCCCTCTTCCGTGATCCGCTGCAGCATCGGAAGCGCGAACGCCGCGGTCTTTCCCGTCCCCGTCGCGGCCTGCCCGAGCACGTCCTTGCCGCCGAGCAGGATGGGAATGGCCTCACGCTGGATGGGTGTCGGTTCCTCGTACCCGAGGGCGGTCGCGGCGGCCACGAGGGCATCGGCCAGCCCGAGGGAGGCGAAATCGGCGAAAGGGGCCTCGGCGCGTGTCTTCGGCATGCGGCATGGTACCGCGGCCCCCGCCTCGGGGGCTCTCGGGCAGCCTTGCATTTCCCCGGCAGGTCTGCTACTCTTCCCGTGCATTAGTTGGTCGTTGCTCTGGCGTTGCGGAAGGAGCCGCCCACGGTGGGCGGCTTTTGCTTTTTGTGAGCGCGCAGGCACGAAGCCGCTAGGCACAAGGCTCAGGAGGCCGTACGTTCATGATCGAAGGCACCGTCAAGTGGTTCAACGAGTCCAAGGGTTTTGGTTTTCTGTCGCACGAGGGTGGTCCGGACGTTTTCGTTCACCACTCCGAGATCCGCGCTGAGGGCTTCCGTACCCTCAACGAGGGCGACAAGGTCCAGTTCGAGATCACGGACAGCCCCAAGGGGCCCCGTGCGTCGAACGTGACGCTCGCCCGCTAAGACTCCGCAGACCGCAACGTCCGAAGGCCCGGGGCCGCAAGACCCCGGGCTTTTTGCTTTTTCGGGAAGGTGGGCGAGGATCCGGTCGTGCAGCGACACCCGCCGCCCCCCCGCCACCGGAAGGGGCTTCTCGCCAACCTCGGCCTCCTCTTCGCCTCCCTCGTCCTCTCGCTGCTCGCCGCCGAGGCGGCGGTGCGCCTTCTCACTCCCATCGGGCCCGCGCTCCTCGTGACGGACCCCGGCGTGGGCAAGCGCTACGTGCCGGGCTTCCACGACCGCGTCTTCGTCGACGAGGCCGGGCGCGAGGTGGAAGTGCGGATCAACTCCGCTGGCTTCCGCGGGCCCGAGTGGGCGCGCCGGAAGGCCCCGGGCGGGCTGCGGGTCGCGGTCGTCGGGGACTCGATGACCGCGGGCCTCGCGACGGACGAGGAGCGGACGTTCGTGCGCCGCCTCGAGTCGGCCCTCGCGGCCCAGTGGCCGGGCCGGCCCGTGGAGGTGATGAACTCCGGCGTGTCGAGCGCGAGCACGGGAGCCGAGCTCGTGACCTGGCGGGAGGCGGTGGCGGGATACGCGCCCGACGTGGTCCTTCTCGCCTTCTTCACCGGCAACGACCTCGGGGACAACTCCTCGCGCCTCACCCGCGCCCCCCGCGTCTACTTCGAGCTCGACGGCGACGGCCGTCTCGTCCCCGGCCGGCCGCCGGCGCCCACCCCGGCGCTCGCGCGCTGGCTCGATCTCCACAGCCGGCTCTACGTGTGGCAGAAGGTGGCCACGCGCCGGCTCCGGGGGACGACCCGGTCGGCCGCGGGCGGGATCGAGCCCGGCCAGAGGATCTTCGCGCGCGACGGCGGCCCCGACGTCGAGTACGCGTGGAGCCTCACCGGCGCCCTCCTGCGCGCGCTGCGCGACGAGGTCGAGGCCTCGGGCGCGCGGTTCGGCCTCGTGGTCGTCCCCTGCGCCGACCAGGTCGACGACGCGCTGTGGGCCGACCTCCTTCGCCAGGCCGGCGGGGCGGGACTCGCCCTGGACCGGGAGGAGCCGTCGCGGCGCCTCGGCGAGATCGGCGGGCGGGAGCGAATCCCCACCCTCGACCTCACGCCCGCCTTCGCCGCGGCGGCACGACCTTCGGGCGGAGGCGCCGCGTCGGCCCAGGGCCTCTACCTGCTCGGCCGCTTCCACCTCAGCGACGAAGGCCACCGCGTGGCCGCCGAGGCCATCGAGCGCTTTCTCACCGACGGCGCGGGCCGGGAGCTCCTCGAGCCGCGCTGAGGCTCCCGGTGGTATAACCCGCGGCGGAGGTCGGCCATGAAGACCCGCACCCTGATCGCCGCTGCCGTCCTGTCTCTCGCCGCCGTCGCCCGCCCGGCGACCATCCCGACGCCGTCCGCCTTTCTCGGGATGACGGTCGGGGCCGACCGGACGGTCGCCGACTACCGGCAGATCCTCGCCTACTTCAAGGCGCTCGACGCGGCCTCGCCCCGCGTCGAGGTCGAGGTCCTCGGCAAGACGACGCTCGGGGAGGACCTCTTCCTGGCCGCGATCTCGTCCGAGGCGAACCTCGCGAACAAGAAGCGCCTCCAGGAGATCGCGCGCAGGATCGCCGACCCGCGGGGGCTCACCGAGGCCGAGACGGACGCGCTCGTCCGCGAGGGGAAGGTCTTCCTCTTCATCACCTGCAACATCCACTCGACCGAGATCGGCGCGTCGCAGATGGCCATGGAGTGGGCGCACGCGCTCGCCACCGCCCAGGACGCGGAGACGAAGCGGCGGCTCGACGATGTGGTCCTGCTGCTGCTCCCGTCGATCAACCCCGACGGCCAGATCATGGAGACCGAGTGGTACCGCAAGAACCTCGGCACGAAGTACGAGGGCGGCCGGATGCCGTGGCTCTACCACCACTACGTCGGCCACGACAACAACCGCGACTGGTTCATGCTCACGCAGAAGGAGACGCAGGCCGTCTCCCGCGCCGTCTACCACGAGTGGCTCCCGCAGGTGTGGCTCGACGAGCACCAGATGGGCTCGACCGGGCCCGCGCATCTTCGTCCCGCCCTACGCGGAGCCGGTCGACCCCGACATCCACCCGCTCGTCTGGCGCGACGTGAACCTCATCGGCGCGAACATGGCCTTCCGCCTCGAGCAGGCCGGCAAGAGCGGGGTCATCTACGGCTACGTGTTCGACGCCTACTGGCCCGGGGGCACGAAGAACACCGCCTGGTGGAAGAACGTCTCCGGCCTCCTCACCGAGGTGGCCTCGGCGCGGTTCGCGACGCCGGTCCGCATCGAGCCGAACGAGCTCTCGGGCGGCGGCAAGGGCCTCGTGGAGTACGGCACCCAGACGAACTTCCCGAACCCCTGGCCGGGGGGGACGTGGCGCCTGCGCGACATCATGGACTACGAGCGCATCGCCTCCGACGCGATCCTCGAGACCTGCGCCGAGCGCCGCGCCGATTTCCTGAAGAACGCCCTCGCGCGCTCGCGCGCCGCGATCGCGACCTACGGCCCGGGGGACGCCTTCCGCATCCCGGCCGTCCAGCGCGACGCGGCCGGCGCCGCCCGGCTCGCCGCCCTGCTGGCCGAGCACGGCGTCGAGCTCAAGGCCGCCCCGAACGGCGACGTCTACGTGCCCCTCGCCCAGCCGTACGGCCGCTTCGTCAGCGAGCTCCTGACCCCGCAGCGCTACCCGGAGACGAAGCTCGTCCCCGGCAAGGACATCGTGCGCCCCTACGACGTCTCGGCCTGGACGCTGCCGCTGATGATGGGAGTCGCCGCCGAGCGCGCCACTCTCCCCGCGGCACTCGTGCCCTGGAAGCCCGTGCCGTCCCAGCTGCCGACGGACGGCGCCGCCTTTGCTCTCGCCCCCGGCAGCCCGGAGACCGCCCGGCTCGTGAACGCGGGGCTGCGCGGCGGCGGCGTCCGCATCGCGCACGCGACGGTCGAGCGCCGGCGGGCGCGAGTGGCCGGCGGGCACGGTCTTCCTCGACGGCGCGGCGGCCAGGGCCGCGGCCGCGAAGGCGGTGCCGGGCCAGTCCTGGACGGCGGTTCCCTCCGTCCCGGCGGCGGCCGAGCCGCTGCGCGCGCCGCGGGTCGGCCTCTACAAGCCGTGGGCGGCGTCGATGGACGAGGGCTGGACGCGCTTCGTCCTCGAGCAGTACGGCTTCGAGCCGAAGACCCTCGACAACAAGGCGGTGCGGGCGGGAGGCCTCAACGCCGCCTTCGACGCGATCGTCCTGCCCGACGTGACGAAGGAGCTGATCGCGACGGGCAAGCCGAAGCGCGACGAGGGCGCGATGCGTTACTCCGCGGAGCTGCCCGCCGAGTACACGGGCGGCCTCGAGAAGGAGGGCGCCGCGGCTCTCAAGGACTTCGTCGAGAAGGGCGGGACGCTCGTGGCCCTCTCCTCCTCGACCGAGTACGTGATCGACGAGCTCGCCCTGCCCGTCCGCAACGGCGCCGCCCGCGCCGAGGGCTTCGCGATCGCCGGGTCGATCCTCCGGGCCGAGGTCGCCTCCGGCCACCCCGTGACCGACGGGCTCCCCCGCGAGGTGGCGGTCTTCCAGGACGAGGCGCTCGCCTTCGACACCGTCCTCCCCGGCCCCGAGATGGACCGCCGCGTCCTCGCGAGCTACCCCGCGGCGCCCGTCGACGTCCTCCTCTCGGGCTGGATGCGCGGCCCGGAGGCGATCACCCGCAAGGCGGCAGCGGTGGCGCTGACCTACGGCAAGGGCAAGGTGGTGCTCCTCGGATTCCGCGCGCAGCACCGCGCGCAGACGCCGGGCACGTTCCCGTTCGTCTTCAACGCTCTCTACTGGTCGACGGCGAAGTAGCTACGCCCGAGCGCCCTCGTCCCGGATCGCGCCGCGCACGGCGGCCACCAGGTCGGGGGTGACCTCCATCCCGTGGGCCTCCTTCGCGTGGGGGGCCGCCTTCTGGAGGATCTCCTCTTCAGTCCCCCGCGCCTCGAACGCACAGCCCTTGACCAGGTCCCCGCACTTCAGCAGCTTTCCCATTTCATCCTCCTTCGCGGAGGGTCAGGCAGGCCGGGCCATGGCCAGGGCCTGGTCGGAAGTGAGCTCCATGCCGTGCTCCTTCCTCGCGTGGTCCTGGGCACGGGTCACCAGCGCCTGGTCGCCTTCGGCCTCGATCACGAAGCCGCAGGGGCACTGGATGACCTTCCGGATGCCGCCCTTCCTCTCCGTCATGGTGCCTCCTATAATGCCCGCCTCCCGTCGCAGGAAGGTTGGTGAATGGTTGGCGTCGCCGGGACGTCTCCCCGCCTGAGGCTGTACCTCGCGGGGCCGCTCTCGTTCGAGTGGGGCGGGAGCGTGCTCACCGAGCGCGACCTGCCGAGTCGCCAAGCCCGGGTCCTGCTCGCATTTCTCGTATGCGAGCGGGCCCGGCCGGTCTCGCGCGACGCCCTCGCGGAGCTGCTGTGGCCGGAGCGCGTCCCGCCTTCGTGGGAAACGTCGCTGAAGGCCCTGGTCAGCAAGCTGCGCCCGTTCACCACCGGACTCACTCCGCGCGACTCGTCGCCCCCCGTCATCCACGGCCAGCACGGATGCTACCAGCTCGAGCTGCCGAGGGATGCCTGGGTCGACGTCGAGGCCGCCCGCGCCGCGGTCGACGAGGCGGAGGGCGCGCTGCGCCGCGGGTCCCCGCCGGCGGCGTGGGGGCCCGTCAACGTGGCGGTCACCGTTGCCCGCCGGGGGTTCCTCCCCGGGGAGGATGGCGCGTGGGTCGAGGATCAGAGGCGCAACCTGGAGCGCCTGCGCGTGCGCGCCCTCGACGGCTATGCCGAGGTGGCGCTCGCCATCTCCCAGCCCACCCTCGCCGTGGAGGCGGCACTCGAGGCGCTCGGGCTCGACCCGCTCCGCGAGCCCGCGTGGCGGGCGCTGATGCGCGGGCACGAAGCCCTCGGCAACCGGCCCGAGGCACTTTCGGCTTTCCACCGACTGAAGACGCAGTTGCGGGAGGACCTCGGCGTCTCTCCCTCGGCGGAGACGGAGGCGCTCTTCACGCGCATCCTGCGGGGCGGAGGGGGCCCGGCGGCCCGCTCTAGGGCGGCTCAGGCGCGGGCTTCGCCCCGCGCGAGGATCGCCTTCACCACGGTCGTCCCGTGGAAGCGGCCGTTCTCGATGAAGACGCGGTTGCCGTCGGAGCCGGCGACGAGGGCGCCCGCCATGTAGAGCCCGGGCACGTTGGTCTCGAGCGTCTGCGGGTCGTGCTCCGGCTGGAGCGTCCGCGCGTCGATGCGCACTCCCGCGTGCTCCAGCAGGGCCGTGTCCGGGCGGTAGCCGGTGAGGAGGAAGACCACCTCGGCCGGGATCTCCTCGCGCCCTTCCGGCCCCTCGATCTCGACCGAGCCCGGCCCGATCCGCACGAGCTCGGTCTCGAAGCGCGAGGCGATCGCGTTCTCCGCGATGCGGTTCTCGATGTCGGGCTTCACCCAGTACTTGATCGCTCCGGACAGACGCTCGCGGCGGTGGACGAGGGTCACGAAGGCGCCCGCCCGGAAGAGCGCGAGCGCCGCCTCCGCCGCGGAGTTGCTCCCGCCGACCACCACGACCCTCCGGCGGTGGCACGCGTGCGGCTCGTCGAAGTAGTGCGACACGTGCGGGAGGTCCTCGCCCGGGATCCCGAGGGCGTTCGGCTGGTCGTAGGTCCCGGTGGCCACGACGACGCTGCGAGCGCGGCGCCTCCGCGCGAGGGGCGCCCCGCCCGGGCGCTCGACCGCGGTCGCCACCGCGAAGCCGTCTCCCTCGCGAACGATCGACTCGACCCTTTCGGCGGGCGACACCTTCAACCGGTGGGTGTCGGCCACGCGGCGGTAGTACTGCAGCGCCTCCTCGCGCGTGGGCTTCGCGTAGGGCGTCACGAAGGGAAGGTTGCCGAGCTCGAGCAGCTCCGGCGTCGTGAAGAAGGTCATGCCCCGCGGGAAGCGGTAGATCGAGTTCACGATGGCGCCCTTCTCGACGACCTCGTAGTCGAGCCCGGCGCGGGCGGCGGCGATGGCCACCCCGAGCCCGGCGGGGCCGGCGCCGACGACGACCAGGTCGAGGGTGGAGGGGTCGCCCATCTGGCGATCTTACCGCGGGACGGACCTCGGCACCCCCATTACTGGACATGGACGCCGCGGCGACCCCAATGAATAGAGGCAAGAAACGACTCCAAGTCCCGATGGATCAAAGGGTTCACGCCGCTGCTAGAATCGGCTCATGCCCGCCCGCTCCATCGGAACTGGAACCCTGTCTTTCGGGATGGTGTCGATCCCGATCCGCACGTACTCCGCCGGCGAGTCCGCCTCGGCGGTGTCGTTCAACCTGCTCCACGGCAAGTGCAAGTCGCGCCTCAAGCAGCAGTACGTCTGCCCGAAGGACAACGAGATCGTGCCCCGCGACCAGATGGTGAAGGGCTACGAGTTCTCGAAGGAGCAGTACGTCACCTTCACCGACGAGGAGCTGAAGTCGATGGCCGAGGAGGCGCAGAAGGCCATCGAGATCACCGAGTTCGTTCCCGCCTCGAAGGTGGATCCCGTCTACTTCGACGGGGCGTACTACCTCGGCCCCGACAAGGGGGGAGAGAAGGCCTACCGCCTCCTCAACGAGGCGATGAAGCAGACGGGGCGAGCGGCGCTCGCCAAGTGGGCGGCACGCGGGAAGCAGTACCTCGTGATGATCCGCCCGGTCGGGAACGGGCTCGTCATGCAGCAGCTCCTCTACCGCGGACGAGGTGCGGCCGATCTCCGAGGTGCCGATCGACGACGCGGAGGTGAAGGAGGCGGAGCTGAAGCTCGCGGTGCAGATCGTCGAGCAGATCGCCTCCGACGAGTTCCACCCGGAGAACTACGAGGACGAGGTCCGCAAGCGCTACCACGAGGCGATCCAGAAGAAGGTCGAGGGCCAGGAGATCACCAGCGCCCCCGAGGCCCCGCGGGCCCAGATCATCGACCTCATGGAGGCGCTCAAGGCCAGCCTGGCGGCGAAGGGCGCCGCGGCGGCCGCCAGGAGCGCGGAGGCGGGCGCCGCCGCTTCCGCCGAGAAGGCCACCGGCACCGAGGGCTAGATCCCGCCCCATGCGCGACAGCCTGGCCCGGGTCAGCCGCGAGGTGGTCCTTTGCGAGCGCTGCCCGCGCCTGCGGCAGTGGTGCCGTCGAGGTCGCGCGGATGAAGGTGAAGCGCTTCCGGGACGAGGAGTACTGGGGCCGGCCCGTGCCCGGCTTCGGCGACCCGCGGGCGCGGCTCCTCGTCGTCGGCCTCGCCCCCGCCGCCCACGGCGGCAACCGCACCGGCCGGGTCTTCACCGGCGACCGCTCCGGCGACTTCCTGTTCGCCGGTCTTCACCGGGCCGGCTTCGCGAGCCAGCCGGAGTCGGTGGGCCGCGACGACGGGCTCTCGCTCCGCGACTGCTACATCGCGCCGGTCGCCCGCTGCGCGCCCCCCGCCAACAAGCCGACGCCGGAGGAGGTCTCCCTCTGCCGCGAGTACCTCGCCCGCGAGTGGGCGCTCCTCGCCGGACGTGCGGGCCGTCCTCGTGCTCGGGCGCATCGCCCTGGACGGCTTCCTCGCCATGCTCCGCGAGACGGGCCGTGACGTGCCCCGCGGCCTCGCCTTCGGCCACGGCGCCGTCCACGACCTCGGCGGCGGCGTCCGCCTCTTCTGCTCGTTCCACGTGTCGCAGCAGAACACGTTCACCGGGCGCCTCACGCCGCGCTCGCTTCGACGCGGTGCTCGCCGAAGGTGAAGCGCCACCTCGCCCGTGGGTAAGATGACTCAATGAGACTCCCCGCCGCCGTCCTCGGAGCCGCCCTCCTCGCGCTCACTGCCCGGCCCGCCGCGTCCGAGGTGCGCCCCGGCACGTTCCGCTCCGAGGCCCTCGGGCCGCGAGGTCTCGTACGTCGTGGACGTCCCGCCCTCCTACGACGGCTCCGGCGACCGGAGGTACCCGGTCGTGTACGCGCTCCACGGCCTCTTCGAGGGGTCCGGCTTCTGGGAGCGGCGGGGCCTCGCGCCCATCCTGGCCGGGCTGCGCGCGAGCGGCGCGGTGCCGGAGTTCCTCGTGGTGGCGGTCGACGGAGGGAACTCGTTCTTCGTGAACGCCCCGGGCGGCCGGTACGAGGACCTGGTCACGAAGGACCTCGTCGCCCACGTCGAGGCCGCCTACCGCGTCGTCCCCGGCCGGAAGGGGCGCGCGCTCCTGGGCATCTCGATGGGCGGATACGCGGCCCTGCACATCGCGTTCGAGCAACCCGGGCTCGTCTCCGCGGTGGCCACCCACAGCGCGATGCTGCTCGAGCGCATCCCCTCGGCCGACCAGGGCGCCGGCCGCTGGCACATGGCCGCCTTCAACAAGGTCTTCGGCGACCCGATCGACGCCGTGCTCTGGGCCGAGAACGACCCGCTCGCCTGGGCGCGGAAGGTGGACCCGAAGTCAGCCCCCGCCCTCTACGTGGACTGCGGCGCCGAGGACCGCTACGGCCTCGCGAGCGGCCACCGCGAGCTGCACACGATCCTCGACGAGCGCGGGGTCGCGCACAGCTTCGAGCTGCCCCCGGGCGACCACGGCTACGAGTTCGTTCGCGCCCGGCTCGAGAAGAGCCTGCGCTTCCTCGGCGACGCCCTCGAGCCGTGAGCGCTTCCGGCCCCGCCCCGGAGCCGTCCCGGCTCGACGAGATCTCCTGCCTCGAGTCGATGCGCCGGGGCGACCCGACCTGCCTCGGCGGCTTCTTCGAGGCGTGGGGCGACCGGCTCTACCGCCTGTCGCTGCGCCTCACCGGCAGTCCCGCCGCGGCCGAGGACGTGGTGCAGGAGACGTTCCTCAAGCTGATGGCCGGGGCCGAGAAGATCGAGGGGCGCTCGCGCCTCTCCACGTGGCTCTACCGCGTGACCTACAACGCCTCGATCGACCGCCTGCGGGACCAGAAGCGGTCGCGCCGGTCCCGGAGGAGGGAGGCGACGAGGCCCCGCCGATGCCCGCCTCCTCGTGGACTTCCTCTCGCCCGAGGAGATGCTGAAGGACGCGGAGACGCGACGGGCCCTCGACGAGGCGATCGCGGCGCTGCCGCCGTCGCTGCGCGCGGCCTTCCTCCTCCGGGACGTCGAGGGGCTCTCGACGGCGGAGGCGGCCGAGGCCCTCTCCGTCACCGAGACGAACCTGAAGGTGCGCCTCCACCGCGCGCGGCTGCTGCTGCGCGAGCGGCTCTCGGCCTTCGTGGCCGGCCGAAGGGAGGGACACGCGTGACCTGCCAGGACCTCGTGCGGCACCTTTCGGACTACATCGACGGCACGCTCTCGCCCGAGGCGCGTGCCGAGGCCGAGGCGCACCTCGCGGACTGCGACAAGTGCCACCTCGTCCTCGACACGACGCAGTGCACGATCCTGCTCTACCGCACCGCGCAGAGCCCGACCCTCGACGCCCCCCGTCGTGAGGCCCTCCTCCGGCGTCTCGAGAAAGCCTGCCGCGAGGGCGACGATCCCGTGTAACCTCCGGGTGCCCACCCCGTCTCAAGGGCGAATCGACGGACCTGGGCACGGGAGGTTGAAGATGACGGTGAACGAAGCGACGTGGGATCGGGCGATCCGGGTGGTGGCGGGGCTCGTGCTCCTCTACCTGGGCTGGGGCGGCATCGTGGCGGGGACCCTCGGAACCGTCTTCAAGTTCCTGGGCTTCGTACCCCTCCTGACCGGAATCATCGGCTACTGCCCGGCGTACCCGCTGCTCGGCTTCCGCACGAAGAAGGCCTGAGCGCCCCGAGAATGGCCGCATCGGAGCTCCCCGAGCGGCTCCGCCGGCCGGGGGCGGTGGTGGCGTTCGTCACCACCCCCGGCTGAGCGCACTGCCGGGCCCTCGGGCCCGTGCTGGAGTCGGTCGACTCCGAGTATCAGGGCCGCGTGAGGCTCGTCCGCGTCGACGCGGCCGAGGACCCGGGCGACGCCCGTGCCCTGGGCACGTTCGCGGTGCCACTGCTGGTCGCGCTGCGCGACGGGCAGGAGCGCGCCCGCAAGCTCGGGGCGGCCACCGCCCCGGAGGTCCGGGCGGTGTTCGAGGCGGCGCTCGGGAACGCCCCCGCCGCCGACTCGGGCCTGTCCCGGAACGAGCGCGCCCTGCGCCTGCTGGCCGGCCTCGGCCTCGTCGCGATCGGCCTCGCCACCGGGCCACGCTGGGTGCTCGTGGGCCTGGGCGTCGCGCTCGTCTTGCTGGCCGTCCGCGACCGGCTGCTGCGCAGGTAGCGCTACGGCCCGGGCCGGCCCGCCGCCTGCCCGCCGAAGCTGTAGACGGGCTCGTAGGTCCCGTCCGCGGGCGAGGGGGCCATCGCCACCGTCTGGAGGTGAGGCGCGAGGCAGGCCGCGTAGGCGGTGAGCTCGCGCGGCCACTGCGCCTGGGTGAGCGTCCGGGTTTTCCCCGCCGCCTCCGACTCCGAGGCCGACGTGCCCCAGGCCCACGCGTGTCATCCGCCCCTTCTTCACCTCGATCTCGAGCGCGAAGTGCAGATGGTCGCGGAAGGGGTTCTCGAAGGGGCAGACCTCCTCGTGCCGCTGCATCGTCTTGTAGACGTAGCGGGCGAGGCGGGCGAGGTCGGGAATGCCGGGCTCGGCCGGGTCGTCGGGATCGACGGCCGAGCCGGGCGCGGCCGGCGGGATCGCCTCGCGACTGGAGAGGGGTCGCGTGGCGTCGGCGGCGCGCTCCTGGTCGGGGACGGGCACCGGTCGGGGCGCGTCCCGGTCGGTGCAGCCGGCCGCGAGGAGGCAGAGAACGACGGCGAGAGACGATCGGGTCATGCTTCGCGAAGCGCCGAGGTGATCGGCAGCCGGGCCCCTCGCAGGGCGGGCAGCAGGCCGCCCAGCACGCCCATGACCAGGGCGAAGGTCATCCCGGTCGCGATGATCCCCGGCGTGATGCGGAAGGCGAAGGCGATCTCGCTGAAGCTCTGGGTCTGGCCGGTGCCGGTCGAGAAGCCGTTCATCGGGAAGGCCAGCAGGCATCCGATCGCCCCGCCGACCAGGGCGAGGATCACCGACTCGATGAGGAACGAGACGAGGATCGAGCGCCGCGAGAAGCCGAGCGCCCGGAGGGTGCCGATCTCGCGCGTGCGGGCGGCCACGATCGCGTACATCGTGTTGATGGCGCCGAAGACCGCGCCGATGCCCATCACGACGGCCACGAAGGTCGCGAGGCCCTGCAGCGTCTTCGCCAGCGGGCCCGCCTGGTCCTCGTAGTACTTCCGTCTCCGCCGACCGCCTGGAGCTGCATCTGGGGCTGGGCGCGGATCCAGCGGTCGAGCTCGGGGATCGCGGCCGGGTCCTTCATCCGGACGACGAGCGAGTTGCTGCCCGCCCCGCGCTGGAAGACGGCGCCGAGGGTGTCGTAGTCGCCCCAGATCTCGCTCTCGAAGGCGCCCGCCCGTGGACTCGAAGAGACCCACGATCTTGAAGCGCTTCTGCTGGTACTTGACGTTCGCTCCCGAGCGCCGAGGCCCTGGATCCGACTGGTGAGCTTCTCGCCCACGATCACCTCGTCGAGGCCGGGGGTGAAGCTGCGGCCCTCGACCACCTTGATGCCGCCCCGCACCTCGAAGCCCGTCGGGGTGACCGCGCGCAGGGTGACGTTGGCTGGCTGGCCGTCGCTCAGGCGCGGCAGGCCGATGACGACCACCCACTCCCACGGAGGCGAGGGGCTGGCCGGCGGCGTCGCGGGCCACGCGGTCGTCCACCACGATCATGTTGCGGTCGGCGAGTGGCACCCCCGAGGTCAGCTCCGAGCCCGAGCCGCGCTGCACGATCATCGCGTTGTCGGGGCGGCCGGTCGAGCGCAGGGCGGCGGCGAAGCCCTCCGACATCGACAGGAGGACCGCGAAGACGGCCACCACGAGGGCGATGCCGCCCACCGCGAGGAGCGTGAGCTGCCAGCGGACGCGGACGTTGCGGACGTTGTAGTGAGAGCGGGAGGGCCATGGCTAGACCGTCCTCAGCATGTCGGTGATCCGCGCGCGGTAGGCGTTCAGCGCCGGGACGAAGCCCGGCGACGAAGCCCGAGGAAGACGGCGTTGGCGAAGCCGAGGGCCGGCCACCAGGGGCTGCAGGGTCAGCTCGGAGAGGCCGAGCCCGGCCAGGGCGTCCTGGATCCCGGGCGTGTGGGTCAGGAGCCACATCAGGCCCTGGCTGGCGCCGATCCCGACCGCCCCGCCGAGGACCCCGATGAGGACCGACTCCGCCACGACCAGCCCCATCACCTGCTGAGCTCGTGAAGCCCAGCGTCTTGAGGACGGCGATCTCCTTCCTCCGCTCGCGCACCGCGATGCTCATCGTGTTCGCCACCACGAGGAGGATGGTGAAGGTCACCGCGAGGCCGATGCCGTTGAGGAGCAGGGTGAGGTTGCCGGCCATGGCCACGAAGCTCGCGCGCGAAGGCCTTCTCGGTCTCGGTGTGCGTCTGGGCGTCGGAGTTCTCGAAGAGGGCGTCGATCGCCCTTGCTGACCTCGCCCGCCTTCTCGGGGTCGTCGATCTCCACGTAGTAGGTGCCCGCCGCCGATCCGCTGCCCGGTCGCCTCGTAGAGGTACTTGAAGTTGAAGAGCATGATGTTCGTGTCGGTGCCGGGGTACTTGACGGGGTCGGTGTCGAAGATCCCCTTCACCACGAACTCGAACGGGCCGTCCGCGCTTGCGGTACGGCGGGATGAAGCTCTCCAGGTAGAAGGTGTCGCCCACCTTCCAGCCGAAGCGGTTGGCGAGCTTTCGCCCGATGATCGCGCCCCGCAGATCGCCCATGAAGTCCCGGAACTGCTCGGGCGGCAGGATGTACTCGGGGTACATGGCGAAGAAGGGCTCGGGGTCGACCGCCAGGTTCGGGAAGAAGTTGGAGAAGTCCGTGGTCGAGTGGAGCTCCTCGCCCGTCTTCTTCTCCTCCTTCTTCGCGGGCGAGCGAGCCCGCCGAACCAGCTCACGGTCGCCACCCGCTTGACGCCGGGGACGGCCGGGATCCGGCCGCCGTAGGAGAGGGGCAGGTTGAAGACGAGGCTCACCGCGTGGCGCGTGACCAGGCGCTGTCGCGCTCGTCCCCGCGAGGAGCCCGTTGATCTCGGCCAGACACGGTCTGGAGCGTGCAGAAGAGGAAGATGCACAGGGCCATGGCCAGCGACGGTGCAGGGCCGTGCGGAACCAGTTCCGGCGCAGGTGCTTGAGCAGGTAGGGCAGGAACTTCATGGAGCCAGGGCCCTCAGTCCCGAAGGACGCCCTTCTCGAGGTGGTGCTGGGTGTGCGCCCGCTCGGCCGCCCGCGGGTCGTGGGTGACCATGACGATCGTCTTCTTGAAGTCGCGGTTGAGCGCGCCCATGAGGTCGAGGATCTCGGTGGCGCTCTTCGCGTCGAGGTCTCCGGTGGGCTCGTCCGCCACCAGGACCTTGGGGTCGGTCACGATGGCCCGCGCGATGGCGACCCGCTGCTCCTGCCCGCCCGAGAGCTGCCGCGGGTAGTGTCCCGCACGGTCGGCGAGACCCACGACCTTGAGCGCGGTCAGCGCCCGCTCGCGCCGCTCCGCCTTCGAGAGGTGGGTGAGCAGGAGCGGCAGCTCGACGTTCTCGGTGGCGGTGAGGACGGGGATCAGGTTGTAGAACTGGAAGATGAAGCCGACGTTGTGGCTGCGGAACTCGGCGAGCTCGGTCTCGCCGAGGCGGCGCCACGTTCGTCCCGGCCACGACCACGTCGCCCGGAGGTCGGCTTGTCGATCCCCGCGATCAGGTTGAGCAGGGTGGACTTGCCCGAGCCCGAGGGGCCCATGAGCGCGGCGTAGTCGCCCTTCCTCGACCTGCAGGCTCAGGCCGTTCAGGACGACTAGCTCCTCGACGTCGCGGCGGTACACCTTCGTGACGTTGCGAACGTCGACCATCGCCATGTGCGATACCCCTCCGCCGGCGCGAGTCTCCCCGCGGCTACCCCTTCACCTTCACCGTGGCGCCGTCCTTCAGGTCGTCCTTCGGCCGGAGGACCAGCGTCTCGCCGCCGGAGAGGCCCTCCTTCACGATCACCTGGCCCTGCCGCTCCGTCCCGAGGACGATCCGCGGGCCTGGGCCTTCGGGCCCTCGCGGACGAGGAAGACGGTGGGCTTGCCGTCGCGGGTGACCACGGACTCGCGTGGCACGAGCACCACCGGCGCCGCGGGGCCGGCCGGCGCGGCCTCCTTCTTCTCCGGCTCGAGGAAGGTGACCTTCGCGCTCATCTCGGGCTTCAGGTCCTTGTCCTTGTCGAGGATCGTCACCTTGACCTGGACGGTGGCCTTCGTGCGGTCGGCGGTCGGGATGACCTGCCGCAGCACGGCCTTGTAGCGCCGGTCGGGGATGGCCTCGACCGTGACCTCGGCCGGCTGGCCGTTCGCGACCTTCGCCACGTTCGCCTCCGCCACGTCCGCCTCCACCTCCAGGGTGGTGAGGTCGGCGAGGGCCACGATGGCGCCCGAGGAGGTCGAGATATTCACGCCGGGGGGGATGGGAGCGACGCTCTCCCCGATCTCCGCCATCTTCTTCACCACGACGCCGCCGAACGGGGCGCGGATGACGGTGTTCTGCATCTGGGCCTCGGTGAAGGCGAGGTCGGCCTTCGCCTGTGCCACCTGGGCCTCGGCGATGCGCACGCGGCTCGCCGCGGCGTCGCGCTGGTCGACCGCCACGATCTTCTGCGCGGTGAGGTCCTCCGCGAGCTTCAGCTGCCGGACGTACTCGGCGAGGTCGGCCTCAGCCCGCTGGACCGCCGCCTTCGAGCGGACGACCGCGGCCTCGTAGTCGATCGACTCGAGCCGGGCGATCACCTCGCCCTCGCGGACGACACTGCCCTCCTCGACGCGCAGGTCGGAGAGGCGCCCCTGGATCTTCGCGGAAACCACCGCCTTGCGGCGCGCCACCACGTAGCCCGACGCGGTGAGGATCGGCGTGCCCGCGCTCGGCTGGACGTCGCGGCTCACCGCGGCCGCCGTCGTCTCCACCTCGGTGGCCGAGAAGGCCTGCTGCGCGCGCAGCGCGTAGAGCCCTCCCAGGACGACCACGACCGGGAGGAGCAGCAGGAGCGGCCAGCGCCAGGGGCTCCCCGGCTTCCGGCTGCGGTCGATCTTCAGGGAAGCGAGCTCTCCTTTGAGATCCGTCACGGCGCTGTCTCCTCTGCTTTCCGGGCCCGCCGGGCCCGGAGTGATCTACGGGTCGGGCGCGCTGCCGGAGTCGTCAATTTCGGTGAACGCCCAGCCTGTGCCGGCCAGGGTCACGAATGGGGTCATGGACCCCTCTCCCCTCAGTACAGCTGCGAGAAGTACTCGTCCAGCTGGCGCTTCCAGTACGGCCAGTCGTGGCCCCCGTCGGGGCCCCAGTCGTCCACCGAGTGCCGGATCCCGCGGGACCACAGGACGCCGGAGAGCTGGTAGCTCGGCCGGGAGTCCTCGAAGGGCCCGTTGCCCGTCACCAGGTGGATGTCGTCGTGGGCGAGCTGCTCGAGGTACCAGGGGTCCGAGAGGCTCTGGACGTAGTCGACGGGGTTGTTGAAGTAGAAGTTGTCGTCGTAGTCCCCGTCCATGAACCGGCGCAGGTCGTAGACCCCCGACAGCCCAAGGCACCGCCGGAACAGCTGCGGGTGCTTCAGCAGGCTGTTGACCGCGTGGTAGGCGCCGAAGGAGGCGCCGGTCGTGGTGATGCCGATCCCGGGCGACTGGCAGTGCGAGTGGACGAAGGGCACCACCTCCTCGGCGACGTAGGCGTCGTACTGCGACTGGACGTACGAGCGGTGGCGCGGGTGGGCGCCCTTGTCGTACCAGCTCTGGTTGTTGACCGAGTTGACGCAGAAGAGCTTGACCTTGCCCCCGTCCACGTGGTGACCGAGCGCGTCGAGCATGCCTTGCCGCTCGAACTCCCACTCGTCGCCGCCGCTCGTCGGGAAGACGAGGACGGGCGCGCCCCAGTGGCCGTAGACCCGGACGCCCATGTCCCGGCCCAGCCGGGACGTGTTCCAGACGTGGTGCTCGACCTTCATCGTGGTCGCTCCTCGCGGGGATGGCTAACGGAAGCGGCGGCTGGCGGCCGACGCCATCGAGGACGGCGCCACCAGGTTGCCGAGGAAGACCGCGTTCGACGGCGTCTTTTGCAGCTTCTCGATCAGGAACTGCGCCGCCTCGACCGCCGAGAGGTCAGCGAGCGCGCGCCGCAGCAGGTGCCGCTTGGCGAGCTCGTCGGGCGGGACGAGCAGCTCCTCCCGGCGGGTGCCCGACTTCAGCACGTCCACCGCGGGGAAGATCCGCCGATCGGCGATGGCCCGGTCCAGGATCAGCTCCATGTTCCCGGTGCCCTTGAACTCCTGGAAGATCACCTCGTCCATGCGCGAGCCGGTGTCGATGAGCGCGGTGGCGAGGATGGTGAGGCTCCCGGAGCCCTCGCAGTTGCGCGCGGCGCCGAAGAACTGCCGCGGGAACTGGAGCGCGCGGTTGTCGACGCCGCCGGACATCGTGCGGCCGCCCGGCCCCATCTCGCGGTTCGACGCGCGGCCGAGCCGGGTGAGCGAGTCGAGCAGGATCACGACGTGCCGGCCCGCCTCCACGAGGCGCTTGGCCCGCTCGATGGCGAGCCGCGAGAGGCGGATGTGGGCGTCGGAAGAGGAGTCCGAGGTCGAGGCGAGGACCTCGGCCGGCACCACGCGCCGGAAGTGCGTGACTTCCTCGGGCCGCTCGTCGACGAGGAGGAGGATGAGGTGCACGTCGGGGTGGCGCTGGACGATCGCCTTGCCGAGGTGCTCGAGCAGGGTCGTCTTGCCCGCCTTGGGCGGCGAGACGATGAGCCCGCGCTGCCCCTTGCCGACGGGGGCGATGATGTCGATCACGCGCAGGCTGATCTCCGACCCCTCGCCCGAGAGCTCGAAGGCCTCGGTGGGGTTGATGGAAACCAGGTCCATGAAGTGGGGGAGAGCCTTGTACTTCTCGGGCTCCATGCCCCCCGCCTTCGTGACTTCTACGAGAACGCGGCGGCCGTTACCACCATCGCGGGCGAGGCCTTCGATCTCCGTCCCGTCGCGCAGTCCGTTGTCCCGTGCGACCGTGTACGGGACGACGACATCCTCGCGCTGCGGTAGGTAGTTCTGAGCGACCTGCCTGACGTATCCCCCCGCCCCCTCGGTGAGCTCGACGACGCCCTGTACCGATGTGGTCGGCCCCTCGGTTGGAATCGGGGCCTGGCGAGGATCCCGCGGACCTTTCTGACCCTGCGGGGGTCCGGCGGGTCCGCCTTGGCGATGGTGACGATGGCGCCGCGAGTGCCGCGGCCCGTGCCTCAAGGCAGGGCCACCCACCGCGACTTGTTCATCGTCTCCTCCAGTCTCCGACTATGCGGGCACGGCCCGGCGATGTCAAGTGGCCCGGCGGACATCAGGGGGCGTAGGCGGCGGCCGAGAGCACGTAGCCGATGGCCTCGAGCCAGTACAGGCGATCGTAGGAGCGACCGGCGTGCCGGGCGAGGCGCAGCGTGACGGGAGCGAGGCGCTTCGGGCCGCGAGCCAGGCCGCCCAGCACGAGGTCGGCCCGGGTCTCCGGCGTGATCGCGACGTCGAAAGCGAGATCGAATCCCGAGCCCGGGTAGAGCAGTTGGTAGCCCCCTCCGCTCGCGCGCCACTCGCCCCCCTTCGAGTCCCGCAGGACCACCTGCCCCGGGTCGAAGGAATACCCGAGCTCGCGCGGCTCGAACACGAGCCGCAGCGAAAGGCGCGGGATCGTCTCCTCCCGCGGCGTCCGGTCGAGGCTCTCGATCCGGACCTTCAGCCCCTCGATCTCGACCGACGCGCGCGAGCCCGCGTGGCCCTTCACGTCCGGGGGCACCGTCTCGATGCGGCTCTGCGTGTAGCGCGTCGTCGCGCACGCGCAGGAGAGCACGCAGCCCGCGACGAGAGCCAGCGACTTGCCGAGAGTCGTGTCACGCCGACATCTGATGGCCAAGGCGACCCTCCTTCCTCAGAAGCGAACCGACAGGTCCAGGGACACGCCGCCGGGAACCGCGCGGAGCCCGAGGCCCGACCGACCGACCCGGGCCGGGGGCGGCCCGAGGGCGTCGAGCCCCACGGGGGTCCAGACGTCCCTCCGGACCAGGCTCCCGACGCCCGCGCCGAGCGCCGCCATGGTCCCTCCCACGAGAGCGACCGCTTCCCCGCGGCTGCAGGCGTAGTTGTCGTCGAACTCGCAGCGCACGGGATCGACGTCGATGGCGAACCCCATGGCGACACCCAGGGCCGCGCCGACGACCAGGCCGGGAAGCCACTGCCTCTTCTTCCCGGTGGCTATCTCGAACCGGGTCACCGCCTCGCGCGGGAGCCGGAGCTGGTTGGGTCCCAGCGGCGGTGCGCCATCGGGAACGAGCGCGATCGTCCCGTAGTCGGCTCCCGCCAGCACCCCCTTGATCCAGCCCCCCATGGCCGGATACGTCCGGACCCGGACCCGGGCGCCCACCGGCAGCTCGAGGGCGGGCGGCTCGGGCGACGCCTGGGCAAGGGCGTCCGACGCGAGCGAGCCGAGAAGCGCGGCCAG
Source organism: uncultured Acidobacteriota bacterium (assembly GCA_963818355.1). Lineage (GTDB taxonomy): Bacteria > Acidobacteriota > Vicinamibacteria > Fen-336 > Fen-336 > DATBSL01. Next base: position 45,663 of record CAWFSB010000011.1, read on the forward strand.
GAGCCAGGTCCTTGTCTTCATTTCGTCCCCCTGCTTCAGAAGGTACGGCCTCCGGCGGGGCGGGGGGTGGCCCGCTGGGACGGTTTCGCGACCGTCACAGGCCGGACTGGACGGCTACGCCGAGACCTTCGCCGAGCCGCTGCGCTGGCGTCAGCCACGAATGGTCTTCGTCAATTCGATGGGCTGATCGGGTCGTAACTGAAACGCGCCTGCTCGACACTGTTCGTCGGTAGCGCGGGCGAGCCGGTTCTCAGCGTTCCACTCGCACGCCCACGAGTCGCGTCCCTCGACTTTCGTGGTGAGATTTCCATTTGGATCGTACGTGTACGTCGCGCTCGCTCCCGGCTGCGAGCGCGACAGGTGTTAGACCGCCCGGTGAGGCGGTTTGGCAACGAGACTCTCGGCCCAGGCAAAGACCGCCTCAGCCGTCTTCAGGGCTTCCTCGTAGTCCTGCAGGCTCGCATCCTCGCTGACGCCAGGATAGCGCCCGGCGACTGCGTAGGGAGTGAGCCGCTTCGCCTCGAGTACTTCGAGCGGCAGATCCAGGCCGATTGCTGCCACCAGGTGCAGCAGCTCGGCGAGGTCGTGAGTTCTCGGAAAACGCTTGCCGCCCGAGATCAGGACGGCCTTGAGCGCCTTCTGTCCTGGGCGACACGACGCCGATGCTCGATGGCGGACTTGACGACGAGGACGTCCAGATCGCTGTCCGGGCCCATCTCGCCGCGAGCCGCCGAGCCAAACAGAATGATCCGATCGGGTTTGGCGACTTCGAGGCTGGTCCTCACAAACGTGATTGCCGAAGCTGACCTGGACACCAACGAAGTAACGCTACTCTGAACCGAGGCCCGCCGCCACGGCCGTCTACGGCCGTTCGCCGGGCAGCAGGGGCCGCAGCGTCACCGCGTAGCGGCGGTCGTCCGCGCAGACGGAGGCCGGCACCGCGCCGGTCGGCCAGCCCGACGCCTCGGCGGCCGTGACGGTCCGCGGAACCGCCTGGGCCTGCGCGATCGGGAACGTGAAGCCCCAGGCGCGGCAGCCACCGACGAGGCGCGCCTCGCGCACGGTCATCGCGTAGCTGGCGGGCTCGTACGGGCGCAGGCTCGGGTGGTCGAAGCGCAGGAGGTCGGAGAGCAGCGAAGCGAGCGGCGCGAGGGCGGGGGGCGCTTCGGCGGGGTCCCCCGTCGCGACCAGCTCGAACGGCCTGTCGGAGAGCCACAGGCGCGTGGTCCTCGCCTCGTCGCCGCCCAGGGCGACCGGAGAGGAGGTGATCCCGGGGAGCTTCCGCACCGCGTCGGCTCGCTTCTGAAGCGCCGAGGCTTCGCCCTTCTCGAGGCGGCCGGCCTCGAGGCGCGCGGTCCCGCCCACGAACACCTGGCCGTCCTTCAGCAGGACGAACCGGGGCGGCGCGGCGGAGGGGTCGCTGCGGGGAGTGCCCGGCGCGGTCTCGAGGACGATGACGGCGCCCGGGATCTCCGAGGCCGCCGCCTTTGTCCCCCCGTGCGCGAGGGCGAGGGCGGCGAGGCCCAGGACCGCGGCCGCCTCCTTCCTCACGAGGTCGCGGTCTCCGGCCCCACCGTGCAGTTGCGGCCGGAGTCCTTGGCGCGGTACAGGCGGACGTCCGCGGCCTTGATGAGCGCGATGTCGTCCTGCGCGTCGAGGGGGAAGATCGCGACGCCGCAGCTCACGGTGATGCGCCCGAGGGGCTGCGCCGATTCCCCGGGGAACCCCTGCGCCGCCACCGCGGAGCGGAAGGCCTCGGCGAAGCGCCAGCCGTCGGAGGCGGTGGCGCCGTAGAGCAGCGCCACGAACTCCTCGCCCCCGTAGCGCGCCAGCACGTCGCCGCGCCGGCCGGTCTTCTTGAGCAGCTCCGCCACCTTCTGCAGGACGCGGTTGCCCTCCTGGTGGCCGTGCGTGTCGTTGTAGCTCTTGAAGTGGTCGATGTCGAACATGGCCAGCGCCACGGGGTCGCCGGTGAGCTGGGCGCGCTCCAGCTCCAAGGCCAGCCGCTCGCGGAAGAAGCCGTAGTTGTAGAGGCTGGTCAGGGGGTCGGTGATCGCGCGGTGGTGGGTGCGGCTCACCCGCCAGGTGAGGCTGCGCACGCGCTCGACCTGGAGCCAGAAGAGCTGCTCGAGGAGGTCCGGCCGCTTCCGCAGGAAGTCGCGGAAGCTCGCGGCGGGGATGAGGAGCAGGCGCGAGGCGCTGTGGGCGAGCACGGTGGCCGAGCGCGCCTGCCCGTCGAGCGCCGCCATCTCCCCCGCGACCGCCCCGGGGTAGAGGTGGCGGATCGTGATCTGCTCGCCGTCCGGCGTCTGGTGGGAGACCTCGAGGCGCCCCTCGAGGAGGAGCACCACGTGGTCGCCGGGGTCGCCCTCCTTCCACAGGACGGCGCCCGGGTCGAGCGACACCTCGCGGCCGAGAGGGCCGAGGTCGGCGAACGACCCTGGCAGGCTCTGCACGAAGAAGTTCGGCCCGTCCCCCGGCGACTGTCCGCTCACCTACGCACCATGATACGCCGGGAGGGGCCGCCCCTACGGGGCCGGGCGGGTGTAGAGGTCGATCACCTTCTCCAGCGCCCGGCCGCAGACCCGGCAGAAGCCCGTGTGGCGAGTGAACATGATGCAGTTCGCCTGGGCGCGGAAGTAGCCCTTCGCCTCGTACATCGCGCCCTCGAAGGCCCCCACCGCGGCCGCGTGGGGACCCTGCTCCAGCAGGGCGTTCACCTTCCGCTGCTCCTCGCGGAAGAGGGCCTCCATCTCCTCCTCGGGCCTCTTGTCCGCGCGAATCTGCCGGCGCCGCGCCTGGATCTCCTTCTGCGCCGCTTCGAATGCTTCCTTGGCCCACGGCGTCGGGAGCGGCGTCCCCTCCGTCACGAGGTCCTTCCACTTGGGGAACGCAGAGTGGGCGGTGACGTTCAGCTCCCAGGGCTCGTTCCGCTCGGCCGCGCTGCCGTAGGCGACGTCGGAGGTGTAGTACTCGTCGGCCAGGCCCGCGAAGTGGTGGCCGAACTCGTGCACGAGGACGTACGGGGTGAAGGCGTTGTCCGAGGCGACGGTCGCGTAGAGGTTGAAGATCCCCCCGCCGCCGTACTTCCTCCCGTTGACGACGATCTCCATGACGTCGTAGGGGGCCGGGGCCGCGGCCTCGCGCACGCGCCGGTTGTCGAAGGCGAGGACGTAGCGCTCGGAGCCGAAGGCGTCGTAGGCGGCGCGCAACGCCGAGCGGCGATGCACGCCGTCCGAGGGCCGCGCCACCCCGCTCTCCTCCGACGGTGTGTCCACCGCCCAGACGTTGAAGTCGGCCTTGCGCTCCGCGAAGGGCGAGACGGAGAACAGGATGTCCGCCAGGCGCTTGGCGTCGGCGTGCCACTTCCCCATCTCGGCCGCGGTGTAGCCGTCGCCCAGGAGCAGCAGATCCACCTTGTCGCGCGGCGGGCCGTTCTCCAGGACGGCCCACACCCCGCCCCCGGGCGTGACGGTACGGTCGATGGCCGGGTCCTTCGGGTCCACGGGCACCGACCAGGCCTCGCGGAAGAGGCCCTCGGCGTCGCGCTTCTTCAGGACGACCTGCACCGGGCCCTCCGGCGCCGGGAAGCGCAGGGACTCGTGGAAGGTGCGGTGCGCGCGCTTCGCCTCGTCGGTCGTCTGCCACTCCCCGCAGATGCTGGCGAAGCCACGCGAGTACACGACGCGGTTCGTGGCGCGCTCGATCACCTCGAAGAAGTAGTGGCCCAGGTTCGTGTCGTCGATCGGCCGGGCGGGGTTGCCGGGCCACGGGCCCTCGAGCACGAGGCCGTCGAGGGCGAAGCGCTCCTCGGACGCGCTCGCGGTGTGGAAGTAGTCGAGCCGCAGCGTGGGTGGCGTTCCGGGGTCGGACGGGGCGGCGGCGAGCGCGACGATCAGGGCGAGCGACGGGAGCATGTCGGCACCTCGGTGGCCGGATCAGACCACAAAGGCGGCGGGACTGGAAGCCGGCGGTGGGGTGGTGGTAGCCTCCGAGCGGATCGCCGGGGAGGCCTCCTCGAATGAACATGCGTCTTCTTCACGCCCTGCTCCTCCTCGCCGCCTCCGCGGCCGTCCCCTCCGCCGAGGCCGGCTCGGTGCCCGTCCGCGCCCGCAACGGCATGGTCGTCTCCCAGAACGCGATCGCCTCACAGGTGGGGATGGAGGTCATGCTGGCCGGCGGCAACGCCGTGGACGCCGCGGTGGCGACCGCCTTCGCGCTCGCGGTCGTGCATCCGACCGCGGGCAACATCGGGGGCGGCGGCTTCCTGCTCCTGCGCCCGGCGAAGGGCCCGGCGGCGGTGTACGACTTCCGGGAGCAGGCCCCGGCCGCGGCGACGCCGACGATGTTCCTGAAGGACGGGAAGTACAGCTCCGAGCTCCACCACGACAGCCCCCTCGCGGTGGGCATCCCCGGCACGGTCGCGGGCCTGGCCATGGCCTGGACCGACAACGGACGGATGCCATGGAAGGGCCTGCTGCAGCCGGCGATCTCGCTGGCGCGCGAGGGCTTCATGGTCTCGGACGGCCTCGCACGGTCCTTGCGCGAGGTCCTGCCGCGAGATGAAGCGCTACCCGGCCTCGCTCGCCCAGTTCTCGCGGCAGGGCGTGCCGTACGAGATGGGCGACGTGCTGCAGCAGCCGGACCTCGCGAAGACGCTCGAGCGGATCGCGGAGAAGGGGGCGCGCGGCTTCTACGACGGGGAGACCGCCGAGCTCATCGAGAAGGAGATGAAGGCGCGCGGCGGGCTGATCACCCGCGAGGACCTGCGCCGCTACACGATCTACCGCCGGCCTCCCCTGCGCGGCACCTACCGCGGGATCGAGATCCTCACCGTCCCTCCCCCGAGCGCGGGCGGCGTGGCACTCCTCCAGTGCCTCAACGTCCTCGAGGGCTTCGACGTCCCTGCGATGGGGCCCAACTCCTCGCTCTTCGTGCACACCGTCAGCGAGGCGCTGCGCCGGGCGTTCGCCGACCGCGCGCGCTTCCTGGGGGACCCGGAGGGCGCGAAGGACATGCCCGTCGAGAGGCTCGTCTCCAAGGAGCACGCGGCGGCCCTGCGCAAGACGATCCTCGCGGACCGCGCTTCCGTCTCGTCGCCGGCGTCGTTCGAGTGGCCGGCGGAGAGCACGGAGACGACGCACTTCTCGGTGGTGGACGCCGACCGCAACGTGGTCGCGCTCACCACCACGCTCGAGGCCGGCTACGGCTCGAAGATCGTCGTGCCGGGCGCGGGCTTCCTGCTCAACAACGAGATGGGCGACTTCAACGCCGGGCCGGGGCTCACCGACGCGAGCGGCCTCGTGGGCACCGAGCCGAACCTCGCGGGCCCGGGCAAGCGCATGCTGTCGAGCATGACGCCGACGATCGTGGTCAAGGAGGGCCGCCCCTACCTCGTGACGGGCAGCCCCGGCGGGCGCACGATCCCGAGCACGGTCCTGCTGACCGTGCTGAACGTCCTCGACTTCGGGATGAACCCGCAGGAGGCCGTCGACGCCCCGCGCTTCAACCACCAGTGGCTGCCGGACGAGATCCGGTACGAGCGGTTCGGGCTCTCGGCCGACACGGTCGAGGCCCTGGCGCGGCGCGGGCACAACCTCGCCGAGATCGGCGGGCAGGGCGTGGCCGAGGCGATCCGCATCAACGCGCGCGAGGGCCTTCTCGAGGGCGGATGCGATCGGCGGGCCCCCGACGGGGCGGCGGTGGGGCGGTAGATCCCTCGCGCGCCGCCACGTTCGGGGCGCGCTCGGGGTCTTAAACCATCGAGGGCGGCGGCCCCAGGGGCCGCGGGCGGTCGGTCACCAGCTCGGGGTGCTCGTGGCGGAAGCTCTCCGCCACTCGGCAGTCCCAGCAGACCGGCTTGTGGGTCGCCAGCACGTCCACGACCTGCTCCGCCCGGAAGGCGTCCCAGGCCACGATCTTCCCGTCGGGCGCGACGAGGCCGGGCTCGTGGTCGTGCCAGTGGATCGCGTGAAAGGAGCGGCCGCAGAAAGCGCAGCTCTTGCCCTGGTACCAGTCGCCCAGGATGTTGCGCAGGAGGCAGGCCTGGGGGGCCGACTCGATCTGGCCGAGGCACTCCTGGCCGCAGCCGGCCTTCTCGGGCCAGCGGGTGCAGGACTCGAGGCGCAGCTCCGGGCGGCCCTGTGGGGCGCTGAGGGCGGCGTGGCCGGCGTCCACGTGGACCGCGACCATCTCGCGGTTCTCGGGGCAGACCACGACCCGGGTGCCGCGGTATCGCAGGAACGCCCCGGCGAGGCGGCGCCCGAAGACGAAGAGGACCCCCAGCCCGACGAGAACGGCGACGCCAAGGACGAGCTCGAACGGTGTGGGCATTGGAGGGTCTCCTCTAGTGTGGATTTACGCCTCGGCGGTCTCGAAGGGAATAGATCGTTTGATTCGGCCGGCTGGCCTTGCGGCGGGACACGGGGTTACAGTCGGCGAAACGGAGTCCCGGCCATGAAGCTCGCGACTTGGAACGTCAATTCGATCCGTGCCCGGGAGGAGCGCCTCCACCGCTGGCTCGAGGCGCACCAGCCGGACGTGCTGTGCCTGCAGGAGCTGAAGGTGACGGACGACGCCTTCCCGCTCCTGCCTCTCCAGGCCCTCGGCTACCACGCCGCGGTCCACGGCCAGAAGACCTACAACGGCGTGGCCGTGCTCTCCCGGGTCGAGCCTCTCGCCGTGGAGCGCGGGTTCGGCGACGGGGGCGACGACACGCAGGCCCGTCTCGTGACGGCGCTCGTCGGAGGCGTTCACGTGGTGAGCGCCTACGTGCCCAACGGACAGGAGATCGGCTCCGACAAGTGGGCCTACAAGGTGGAGTGGATGAAGAGGCTGCGGGCCTGGCTCGACCGGCGCTTCGCGAAGAGCGACCTCGTGGCGCTCTGCGGCGACTTCAACGTGGCCCCCGAGGCCCGCGACGTCCACGACCCGGCCCGGTGGGAGCCGAGCGTCCTCTTCCACCCCGAGGCCCGCGCGGCCCTCGAGAACGTGCGCGCGTGGGGCCTCGCGGACGCCTTCCGCCTCCACAACCAGGCGCCGGGCTTCTACACGTGGTGGGACTACCGGATGCTGGCCTTCCCGAAGAAGGAGGGCCTGCGCATCGACCACGTCCTGCTCAGCGAGCCGCTCGCCGCGAAGTGCACCGCCGCCCTCATCGACCGCGACGAGCGGAAGGGCAAGCAGCCCTCCGACCACGCGCCCGTCGTGGTCGAGCTCGCCGTCTAGCTGCTAGTCGGACTATCGCATCATCCGCTTCAGCAGCTGGATCTGGCCGGCGTGGTAGAGGTCGTGCGCGGCGATGCCGCGCACCAGCCGGCCGACGGACTCCTTGCCCCCCGGGGCGCGTCGATCGAGGTCGCCGTCCGTCAGCCGGGCCACCGCGGCCCGCAGCTGCCGGTGGCACTCCCCGAGCCGCGCCACGTCCTTGCGCCACGCCGTCTCGGCCGGCGGCGCGGGGCTCGCGAACCAGTTGCTGCCGGCCCGGCCGAAAGACCCCCGCTTCTCGCCGGTGAGCCGGCGCCAGGCCGCGTACTTCCAGTACGCCGCGTGAACGGCGATCTCCCAGGCGTTGTGCCTCTCCGGCGCCGGGCGCCAGGAGGCTCTCGCCGCCCCCATGCCGCGGAGGCTCCCGCGCAGGTTGGCGCCGTGCCACGAGCGGTGGTCGAAGGCCTCGTCGAGCTGCGCCAGCAGCGACGCGATCGCGGGGTTGCGGGTCATGGGCAGCCTCCTCGGCGAATCCTCAGGGCCACGGCTCGGCGCGGCCGGCCGCCTCCATCGCGGCGCGCGCCGCGGGGCGTCCGTCGAGAACGGCCGGGTCGATGCGCAGGGCCTCCTCGAACGCCGCCGCCGCCTCCCGAGCTCGCCCGGCGGCTTGCAGCGCCAGCGCGAGGCCCAGGCGGACCGGCGCGTCCCGGGGCGCCAGGCGCACGGCCTCCTCGAGCGCGCCCGTGGCCTCGGCGGGCTCGCCGAGGGCGAAGAGCAGGATCAGGCCGAGGCGTTGCCACGCGGCCGCGCTGGTCGGGTCGAGACGGACGCCCTCGCGGAGCAGCTCGGCCAGCTCGTCCCACTTCTCGAGGGCGACGAGGTGCCTTCCGAGCTTCTCCCGGACCGGCCCGCGGCGCTCGGGACCGATCCCCAGCGCCAGGGCGGCACGGCAGGCGGCGACCCCCTCCTCGCGGTTCTTCCGCTCGCACAGGCGGGCCTGCTCGCGTGCCGCGGGCGTCTCGCCGCGCGGGGCGGGCGCCTCGCGCTCCGCCCCGGCGGCAGTGCTCGCGGCGAGTGCGACGGCGAGTGCAACGGCGAGCGACCTCACGCGGCCTGCCTCGGCCATCCCTGCCCCCCCGGGGCCGACGAGTCTAGCACCGCGGATGGGCCGTTTGGCTCATCGAGGGCCGCCCCCCGGCTTCTCCACAATGTCACAATCGGTCGGGGCCGGCCGCCGGCCCGCGCAGCAGGGAGGAGCTTCCATGTCCATCGCTTTCGGGACGAGGCGTGCCGAGTGGGTCAGGCTGGCCGACGTCCCCCCGCCGCTCGCCGCGGAGGACCTCGCCCGCTTCGAGGCGGTCGACCTCTTCTACCGGTCGCTCTGCGCGCTTCTCTACAACTACGTGCCGATGTCGGGCCATCCCGGCGGCTCGATCTCCTCGGGCCGCTTCGTCGCGGGGATCCTCTTCGACGCGATGGACTACGAGCTCGCGAAGCCCGACCGCGCGGAGGCCGACATCGTCTCCTACGCGGCCGGTCACAAGGCGATGGGCCTCTACTCGATGTGGGCGCTTCGTGACGAGCTCGCCCGCGTCGGCAACCCGTCTCTGCTGCCCGGCGACCCGGCCCTTCGCCTGCGCCTCGAGGACCTGCTCGGCTTCCGCCGCAACCCGATCACCGGGACGCCTCTCTTCCGCAGCCTCGGCGCGAAGGCCCTCGACGGGCACCCGACCCCGGCGACGCCGTTCGTGAAGCTCTCGACCGGCGCCTCCGGCGTCGGCGTCGCGAGCTCGATCGGCCTCGCCCTCGCCGCGCGCGAGTACTACGGGGCGAAGGCCCCCCGCGTCCACGTGGTCGAGGGCGAGGGCGGCCTCACCCCGGGCCGTGTGGCCGAGGCTCTCGCCGCCGCCGGCACCGCCTCTCTCGACAACCTCGTCGTCCACGTGGACTGGAACCAGGCCTCGATCGACTCCAACCGCGTCTGCCGGGAAGACGGCACGCCCGGCGACTACGTGCAGTGGACGCCGGCGGAGCTGTTCTACCTGCACGACTGGAACGTGATCGAGGTGCCGGACGGGCGCGACTTCCAGCAGGTGATCGCCGCGCAGCGCATGGCCGCGTCGATGGCCACCGGCCAGCCGACCGTGGTGGTGTACCGCACGGTGAAGGGCTGGGGCTACGGGATCGAGGGCCGCGCCTCTCACGGCGCCGGCCACAAGCTGTGCTCCGACGGCTTCTACCAGGCGCTCGCCGAGCTCTCGGGCCGAACCTCCTGCTCGCTCCCCAGCTGCGAGGGCTCGGGCCACCGCTGCGAGATGGGCCAGGACGGCCCGACCGTCCAGGAGCAGTGCTTCTACGACGCGCTCCTGCTCCTGCGCAAGGCGGTCGAGGACGACCGCGTCACGGCGCAGGTCATGGCGGCGCGGCTCGACGCGGCGCGGAAACGGCTCGACGCCTCCGGCCGGAAGGCCCGGGAAGGCGCCCCGCGCGTCGAGGCCGTGTACGAGCTGGCCGCGGCCGGGCCCATACCCCCGGCCGAGCTGGCGCTGAAGCCCGGCACCGTGACGACGCTGCGCGGCGAGCTCGGCCGCGCGCTCCAGCACTACAACAAGGCCTCGGGCGGGGCCATCCTGGTCGGCGCGGCCGACCTCCTCGGCTCGACCTCCGTCAACACCGTGGCCGCCGGCTTCGGCGACGGCTTCTGGAACGCGGCGAAGAACCCGGCGGCGCGCACGCTCTCGATCGGCGGCATCTGCGAGGACGCGATGGCCGGCATCCTCTCCGGCCTCGCCACCTTCGGCCGTCACGTGGGCGCCGGGTCGTCCTACGGCGCCTTCCTCGCCCCCCTCGGCCACATCGCGGCGCGACTCCACGCGATCGGCGCCCAGGCGAAGGCCCCCCACGGCCCGTGGTCGCCGTTCCTCCTCGTCTGCGCCCACGCCGGGCCTCAAGACCGGCGAGGACGGGCCCACCCACGCCGACCCGCAGCCGCTGCAGCTCCTGCAGGAGAACTTCCCCCGCGGGACCTCGATCACGCTCACCCCATGGGACCCCGCCGAGATCTGGACGCTCGTGGCGGCGGCCTTCCGCCGCCGGCCGGCGGTCATCGCCCCGTTCGTGACGCGGCCGAACGAGACGGTGCTCGACCGCGCCGCCCTCGGCCTCGCCCCGGTCGAGGCGGCCGAGACCGGCGTCTACCTCCTCCGCAAGCCGAAGGGCCGGGGCGACGTCACGATCGTGCTGCAGGAGAGCGCCGTCGCCTACGCCTTCCTCGAGCAGGCGCTGCCGCTGCTCGCGAAGGACGGGATCGACCCGCGGGTCTACTACGTGGCGAGCGCGGAGCTGTTCGACCTGCTGCCCGCGGAGGAGCAGGGGCGCCTGTTCCCCGAGGCGCACGCGCGCGAGGCGATCGGGATCACCGGCTTCACCCTGCCGACGATGTTCCGGTGGGTGGTCTCCGACCTCGGCCGCGCGCACACGCTCCACCCGTTCAAGAAGGGCCACTTCCTCGGCAGCGGCCAGGGGCCGGTGGTCCTGGCCGAGGCCGGCCTCGACGGCGCGAGCCAGGCGCTGGCGATCAAGGCCTACGTGGAGGCGCGGAAGACGGCCGCGGTCGCCCGTTGATCGACGACGTTCGGCGCGTGCTCGTGCGCGAGCTGGAGGCGCTCGCCCGCGAGGTCGAGCTCTTCCCCGACGACGACGTTCTGTGGAGGACGCCCCCGGGAATCACCAACTCCGCCGGCAACCTGGCGCTGCACGCCTGCGGCAACCTGAAGCACTTCGTCGGGGCGGTCCTCGGCGGCACCGGCTACGTCCGCGACCGCCCCGCGGAGTTCGCGACGCGCGCGGGCCGGCGCGAGGACGTGGCACGGCAGCTCCGGGAAACGGCCGAGGTCGTCGCCCAGGCTCTCGCCCGCGTCCCCGAGAGCGCCCTCGCCGCGCCCTACCCCGAGCCCCACGACGGCGTCCAGCTGCCGTGCGGCCGCTTCCTGCTGCACCTCTGCGTGCACCTGTCCTTCCACCTCGGCCAGGCCGGCTACCTGCGGCGGTCGCTCACCGGCGACGCGCGCACGAGCGGGGCGGTGTCGCTGAAAGCGCTCGCCGACGACTGAGGTGACCGCCCTCGCCATCCGGCCGCTCGAGACCCGCGAGGAGGCCGAGGCCTGCGCGGGGATGATGGCGGGCACCGAGCCGTGGATCACGCTGCGGCGCGACCACGACGCGTGCCTGCGGGTGCGTGCTCGACGAGACGCGGGAGCGGTACGTCGCGTACGAGGGCGAACGGCTGGCGGGGGTCCTGATCCTCAACCTGAAGGGCGCCTTCGTCGGCTACATCCAGACCGTCTGCGCGGCGCCGGAGTACCGGGGCCAGGGCGTCGGCACCGCGCTCGTCGCCTTCGCCGAGGAGCGGATCTTCCGCGAGCACCGGAACGTCTTCATCTGCGTCTCGGACTTCAACCCCGGCGCGCGCCGGCTCTACGAGCGGCTGGGCTACCGCCTGGTCGGCGAGCTCACCGACTACATCGTGGCCGGGCGCTCGGAGCTGCTGCTGAGCAAGACCCGCGGCCCGCTCGTCCCGTGATGGGAGACCCTCCTTGCGCTTCGCTCGTCTCGCCTTGATCCTCGCCGGCGCGGGGCCTACCAGCTGAAGAAGAGCGTGAGGCGCGGGACGAGGTCCGTGCCGGGCGTCGATCCGTCCTTCGCCTCGCCGTAGACCGTCATCTCGACGTTCGGGATGAGGTGGACGGTCTTCGCGAGGGTCACGTCCACGCCGGCGTAGCCGAACACGGACTTCGCCTGGTCGGAGAACGGCATGTAGTCGATCGTGTCGCCGTTCGGGATCGGGTCGAAGTTGCGGTCCGCGCGGGCGAGGACCGCGACCCGGGGCGAGACCTGCACGACGGCGAAAGCCGAGAGAAAGTCGAGCGAGAGGTCCGAGCCGCCGGGCCCCGACGCGCGCCGGACCTGGCGACCGTACTGCAGCGACGCGCGCCACGTCTTCTGCTGCCATCCCGCCAGGGCCTCGAGCGTCGAGACGTCCCGCCCGGCCGGGCGGTCCTGCCAGTCGGCGTAGCCTTCGAGGACGAGGCCGCCCGCGAAGCGATGGAGGAGCTGTCCCCTCACCGCCTTGCTCGCGTCCGTCTCCGAGCCCGTCCCGGAGCCGTCGCCGAACTGGAAGGAGTAACGGGTCCGTCCCTCCTTGCCGAGCCCGCCCTGCATCAGGAGCCCCAGGTCGCGCGAGCCGTCCCAGCGGTAGAGGTCGATGGGACTCTTCTCGACGTGGCGGTAGCCCTGGAACGCGTCCACAAAGTCGATGCTCGGCGTGGGCGCGAGGCCGGCGAAGAGCGCGTGGGCGCCGAAGGTCCACTTGAGCCAGGCGTCCTTGAGGTAGGGCGTGTTGACGCCGGTCGACTTGAAGTCGCCCTTGCTGTTCGCCTCCAGCCGCACCCGCACGGAGAACGCCTTCGACAGCGTGTGGTCGTAGGTGAAGTACAGGCGCCGGATCCAGAATCCGTTCTGGCCCACGAGGTCGTCGCGGTGGCTCTGCGCGACGTAGTAGTAGTCGCCGAAGACGAGGCCGCTGATCTTGAACGCGGGCGCCGGGGCCTCTTCGGCCTTGGCCGCAGGGGCAGGTTGCGGAGGAGGAGGCGCCTGCGCGAGAGCCGTCCCGGGCAGGGCCAGCAGAAGCCCGAGCAGGGCGGCGGGCGGGCAGGAAGAGCGCGTCATGCGGCCTCCGGTCTCAGGGGCGGCCCGCCGCCGGGCCGCCTCCGCCCAGTATCTGCTCGAAACGCCGGCGCGAGACGTCGGACCACCCCGGGATGAGGTCGGCCACGCGACCGTCGGCCTCGATCAGGAAGGAGAGCGGCACGGTGACCTCGTCCGTCGTGTAGAGCCGCGACATGTCGCCGGGGTCGATGCGGTAGACCGGGTAGCTCACGCGCGCCTTCGCGTACTGGGCCACCGGGGCGTCCTTCTCGGTGTCGACGCTCACCCCCACGAGGTCGATGCCTCGCTCGGCCAGGCGGGTCCGCATCGCCTCGAGCTCCGGCATCTCCTTCTTGCAGGGGATGCACCACGTCGCCCAAACGTTGACGAGCAGGCGCCGGCCCGGCTTCAGCAGGGCGCGCAGCGTCGTCGGCCGGCCGTCGAGGCCGACGACCCCGAGGTCGGGGACGAGCTGGCCGACCTTCACGTGGAGATCCGAGGCCATCGCCTCGGCCCGCGTCAGCGGGTCGGGCAGCCGCGCGGAGGCGAGCCGCACGACCTCGGCCTGCCCCTTGCCCTGCGCGAGGCGCACCGTCGTCCCCGCCGCGAACGGCCCGGCGAAGCGCTCGGCCGAGCCGTCCGGCCACGTGACCTCGACGGAGTCCACCCGCTCGTCCTTCCCCAGGCCGAACAGCAGGCGCGGGTCGTGCTGCGAGATGAAGCCGTTCCCGCCCGCCTTCGTCTTGGTGAGGGTCCCCGCCGACGTGCGCACGCGCACGACCGAAGAGTACGCGTCGCGACCGAGCGACGGCCCGCCCTCGAGCTCGACGCGCAGCCAGCGGCCGTCCTGGCCCACGTTGTTGCGGAAGAGCAGGTGCGACTGGCCCTGGATCGTGGTCGAGAACACGTCGAGGTCGCCGTCGTTGTCGAAGTCCGCGAACACCCCGGCCCGCCCGTCGGTGAGGGAGTCGATGCCGGAGCACCCCGAGATGTCCACGAACTTCCGGTTGCCGAGGTTGAGGAAGAGGGGGTCCCGCTCGTAGCCGCTGAACGAGAAGCCCTGGCCGAACATCAGCTTGTCCTGGTCGGTGCGGAGCGACCCTTTCGCCTTCTGCGTGTCATGCGTCACGACCTGACGCCAGAACTGGCTTCAGGTGTCCTTCATCGACTTGCCGGAGATGAAGCCGTTCGGCGAGTAGAAGTCCTCGTGGCCGTCGTTGTCGAAGTCGATGAAGCCGCCGCCCCAGGCCCAGGCGCCGCCGAAGGGCCCGGCCTCCGCCGTCACCTCCCGGAAGCGCCCCCCGCCCGTGTTCTCGAAGAGGGAGTTGCCGGAGGCCAGCTTCTTGAGGACGTTGCTGCTCGCGGTCGCCCCCGGGAAGAGGCGCCCCAGGATGCGGTTGCCCGCGGTCGAGGACATGTTCGTCACGTGCAGGTCGAGCCGGCCGTCGTTGTTGAAGTCCCCGAAGGAGACGCCCATGCCGTTGCCGGCGTCGAGGACCCCGCGCTCCTGCGCCTCGTCCACGAAGCGGTCGCCGCGGCGCATGTAGAGGGCCTTCTCGCCGAAGTCGTTGACGACGTAGAGGTCGAGCTTCCCGTCCTCGTCCACGTCCAGGAACTGCGCGGCGTAGCTCCAGCGGCGGTCGTCGACGCCCCACTTCCGGGCCTCCTCGCGGTAGCCGCCGCCGGGCTGGCTGACGAAGAAGAGGTTCGGCGTGCCGTTCGTCGCCTTGTACCAGACGTCGGGCGTCACCTGGCCGTAGCGGTTGTAGGAGGAGACGTAGAGGTCGGGCCGGCCGTCGCCGTTCACGTCCCCCGCGGCGGCGCTGAAGCCGATCGCCGAGACCGCGACGCCCGCCTCCTGCGAGACGTCGACGAAGGCGAGCTTCCCGTCGGGCACGAGGCGGTTCTCGAGCAGGATCTGCTCGCCCACCGTGGCGATGAAGAGGTCCGTGTCGCCGTCGTTGTCGTAGTCGACCCCGAGCGGCCCCACGCCGCTCGCCGCGGCGAGGATGCCGGCCTCCTCGCTCGCGTCGCGGAAGCGGCCCTTCCCGTCGTTGAGGTAGAGCCAGTTGCGCTGGGGGCCGGTCACGAAGACGTCGAGCCACCCGTCGCCGTTCCAGTCGGAGGCCGCCGCCCCGTGCCAGGTGAAGCCGGTGTTCGGCGGCTCGCCGTAGGGCGGCAGCGTCGCGCCGACACCGGCGGGGACCGCCACCTCGGAGAAGAGATCCGTCGAGGAGAGCTGCGAGTCGAGCTTCGTCACCTTGAAGCCGGTGAACTGCCAGGGGCCGGACTCGGGCTTCCTCACCCGCGCGTCGGCGGTGCCCCGCGCCCACTCGCGCCGCCCCTGTCCGTCGCGGCCCCAGACGAAGAACGCGATCGTCGCGCTCCCGGACGCGCCGGGAACGGCCGTCGGCTGCTCGGCGCCCGGCACGGACCGCGCGTCGGCGTCGAAGGTCGCCCCCCGCACCTTGAAGCGCACGTCCTCGATCTCGGAGAAGTGGTCGAGGAACGCGGTGAAGGCCGCGAGGAACTCGGCCCGGGGGATCGCCCGGCTCGCCGCGTCGGTGCCGGCCGGCGGCGCCCAGCCGTGGAGCGAGATCCACTTGACCTGGGGCGCGGGCTCGCCCGGCCGGGACGGGAACGGCGGCGCCTCGACGGCGTCGGCGAAGTACGACCCGACCCTCGCGAGGTCGCGGTCGCGCACGGCCACGGAGAGGTCGAGGACCTCGTTGGCGAGCGACTCGGAGAGGTCCTCGATCGTCTCGAGCCGCGTCGTCTCGCTCTCGGGCGCGACGGGCGCCTGGGCCGGCGGTTCGGCGAGGGCCGTCAGTCCCGCCGCGGGCGCCCCGAGGACGAGCAGCGCCGCGACGGCGAAGGCCCCGCAGGCACGCATCGAAAGATGAAACATGATTCCATTTTGCCCGGTTGGACGGTTGCGTGTCGACCATAGAGTTCAGGCGCCTCGATCGTAGAAATGGCGACCGGCAGGGGCTGCCCCGACCCTCGCCACGGCCACGAGTCGGGCGGCGCGCTATACTCCCCGGACCCCCGTCGCCCGTGCGGCGGCGGCCCGCGCGGGAAGGTGAACGTGACGAAACCCAGCGACCCGACCCGCCGCCGCCTGCTGCTGCGGCTGCTCGACCGCGTCGAGGTGGTCGGCAACGCCCTGCCGCACCCGGCCACGATCTTCGCCCTGCTCGCGCTGGCGGTGGTCCTGCTGTCCTGGGTGTCGACGCGCCTCGGGGTCCAGGCGACCCACCCCGGCACCGGCGAGCTGATCGTGGCGAAGAACCTCCTCTCCGGCGAGGGCGCGCGCTGGCTGTTCGAGTCGATCGAGAAGAACTTCGTCCGCTTCCCGCCGCTGGGCCTCGTCCTCACGGTGATGGTCGGCATCGGGGTCGCCGAGGGCTCGGGCCTGCTGACCGCCCTCATCCGCTTCCTGGTGCTGCGGGCGCCCCGCCGGCTGATCACCATGGCCGTGATCTTCGCGGGCGTCTTCTCCCACGTCGCCTCCGAGGCCGGCTACGTGGTCCTCATCCCGCTCGCCGCGGCCATGTTCCTCGCCCTCGGCCGCCACCCCATGGCCGGCCTCGCCGCGGCCTTCGCCGGGGTCAGCGGCGGCTTCGGGGCCAACTTCGTGATCACCTCCGTCGACCCGGTGCTGGCCGGCATGTCCGAGAGCGCGGCCCAGATCCTCGACCCGGCGGTGACGGTCAGCCCGGCGGCCAACCTCTACTTCATGGGGGCCTCGGCCCTCCTCATCACCGCTGCCGGGACCTGGGTCACCGAGAGAATCGTCGAGCCGCGCCTGGGCCCCTACACCGGGCCCCTCGCCCCCGAGCCGCTGGAGGAGCTCGGGCCCCGGGAGCGTCGCGGCCTCCTCCGGGCGGCGCTGGGCCTCGTCTGCGCTGGTGGCGCTGCTGGCCGTCCTGACGCTTCCCGAGGGCGGCCTGCTGCGACACCCGGGGCAGGGCCTGCTCAAGTCGGCGTTCTTCGGCGGCCTCATCACCGCGATCCTGCTCGCGTTTCTCGTTCCCGGCCTGCTCTACGGCGTCACCGTGGGCACGATCCGCAGCGACAAGGACGTGGTCAAGCACATGGTCTCCTCGATGAGCCACATGGCCACCTACATCGTGCTCGTCTTCTTCGCCGCGCAGTTCGTGTACTCGTTCTCCTACTCGAACCTGGGCCTCATCCTCGCCATCGACGGGGCGGAGTTCCTGCGCGGGATCGGCCTCACCGGGATCCCGCTCATGGTCGGCTTCGTCCTCCTGAGCGGCTTCATCAACCTCTTCATGGGCTCGGCCTCGGCCAAGTGGGCGATCATGGCCCCGGTCTTCGTGCCCATGTTCATGCTGCTCGGGTACCACCCCGCGCTCACCCAGGCCGTCTTCCGCATCGGCGACTCGATCACCAACGTGATCACGCCGATGATGTCGTACTTCGCGCTCATCGTGACCTTCGCGGCGAAGTACGACGAGAAGTACGGCATCGGCACGATCATCTCCACCATGCTCCCCTACAGCGTGGCGTTCGGCGTCCTGTGGACGCTCCTCATGATCGGCTGGATGCTGCTGGGCCTGCCGGTGGGGCCGGACGGCCCCCTCCACTACGGCGCGGCGGTCGGCGGGCGCTGAGCTCCCCTCACTCCCCCGCGGCGGGGGCCGGGTACAGCTTCTCGAACTCCGCCTCGCCGTGCAGGATCGAGAGGTCCGGGTCGCGTCGCGCCCACTCGGTGTCCTTGAAGCCGGCCTCCCAGGCCTTCCTCAGGGCGTCGAGGGCCTCGCGCTTGAGCTTGAGCTTGCAGTAGGCGCACGCGCAGTTGTAGAGCACGGACGAGTCGTTGGGGCGCAGGGCCCGGGCGAACTCCATCTCGCGGACCGACTCCTCCGCGCGCCCCATCTCGGCGTAGCTGCTCGCGAGGAGGACTCGGGCCCGGGCGTCCTCCGGGACCTTGAGGATGTGGGCCTCGAGGGACAGGACGCGTCGCTGCCGGAAGCTGGCGCGACCCTCTTCCTTGCCGAGCGCCCCGAGCGCGTTGATGATCGGGACGTAGACGCTGTAGTCGTCGCCCGCGGCCTCGACCGCGGATTCCGCCATGTCGGCCACCTCCTGGTAGCGGCCGGCGGCGAAGAGAGCCCGGCCGAGGAGGTAATAGGCCCCCTCGCAGTTGGGCTTGCGGGCGATCGCCTGGCGGACACGCTGGATCGCGTCGGCGAGGTCGCCGTCGATGTAGCGGATCCAGGCCTGGGCGACCTGCACGTCCGGCAGCTCGGGCTGAAGGGCGATCGCCTTGTCCGCGGCCGCCTTGGCCCGCGCGCCCCAGGCCGCGTCGCGCTGGAAGTTCGCGTAGTACTGCGCGCAGAAGATCGCGTTGGCCGCGTGGGCCAGGGCGAACATCGGGTCCTGCGTCACCGCGTTCTCGAACATCTGGAGGGCGAACTCGAGGTCCTGGCGGGTCAGGCGCCGCGCGTAGCTCTTTCCCCGCAGGTACAGGTCGTAGGCCTGGAGGTTCTCGGTGGGCCGGGCCGCGAGCTCCTGCTGCTCCTGCGGCGAGAGGGTGACGCGCAGGGCCTCCGCGATCTTGCGCGCGATCTCGTCCTGCACCTCGAAGACGTCGGCCATCTCGCGGTCGTAGCGCTCGGACCAGACCGGGAAGTCGGTCTTCGCGTCCATGAGCTGCGTGTTGATGCGCAGGCGCGTGCCGGCGCGGCGCAGGCTGCCCCCGAGGACGAACGCGGCGCTGAGGTCGCGGCCCACCTGCTGGGCGGTCACCGCCTTGTCCCGGTAGGGCAGGATCGTGGGGCGCGGGAAGACCTTCAGGGTCTTGATCTTCAGCAGCTCGGTGATGATGTCCTCGGTGATCCCGTCGCGGAAGTACTCGTCCTCCTTCACCCCGGAGAGGTTCTCGAAGTAGAGGACGGCGACCGACTTCTCCGTCGGCTTCGCGGGCGCCCCGGGCCGGGAATCGGAGAGCTCCGCCGCGCGCCGGCCGCCGGAGTCGGTGTCGCGCTTGAGCCGCAGGAGCTCGGTCTTGAGGTCGTTCGCGGTCTGGTAGCGCAGGTTGCGGTCCTTCTCGAGCGCCCTCGCCAGGATCCGGCCGAGCTCGGCCGGCAGGGCCGGCTTGGCCTGGCCCAGCGGCACGGGCTCGCGGTTGAGGATCGCGTCGAAGACGACGGCCGAGGTCTCCCCCGGGAACGGCAGCGCCCCCGTGGCCGCCTGGTAGAGCACGGTGCCCAGCGAGAAGAGGTCGGTCCGCGCGTCGGTCAGCTGCCCGCGGGCCTGCTCCGGCGACATGTAGGAGACCGTGCCCATCGTCGAGCCCGCGGTGGTGAGCTCGTTGGGCTGCACCGCCGTCGGCGCCTCGGAGTGGTCCCCGCCGCCGGGGCGAGCCCGCTCGATCTTCGCGAGGCCGAAGTCCAGGATCTTCGCCTGGCCCCGCGCGTTCACGAAGACGTTGGCGGGCTTGAGGTCGCGGTGGACGATCCCCTTCGCGTGCGCCGACTCGAGCGCGTCCGCCACCTGGATCCCGAGGTCCAGGAGCGGCGCTATCTCGAAGGGCCCCTTCCGGATCCGATCGGCGAGCGTCTCCCCCTCGAGCAGCTCCATCGCGATGAAGTGCTGGCCCTCGTGCTGGTCGATCTCGTAGACGGTGCAGATGCCGGGGTGGTTGAGGGCGGAGGCGGCGCGGGCCTCGCGCTGGAAGCGCTCGAGCGAGCGCCGCGTCCTGCGCCATGTCCGCCGGCAGGAACTTGAGCGCGACGTGCCGCCCGAGCTTCGTGTCCTCCGCCTCGTACACGACGCCCATGCCCCCGCTGCCGAGCTTGGACGTGACGCGGTAGTGCGAGACCGTCTGTCCGATCATCGGCTCTCCTCCGGGCTCATGACGACCCGGCGCCCGGCGGGTACAGCTTCTCGAACTCGGGGTCGCCGTGGAGAAGCGCGAGGTCGGGGTCGCGGCGCGCCCAGTCGGGGTCGCGGAAGCCCGCGTCCCAGGCCTTGCGGAGCGCGTCGAGGGTCTCGGGCTTCTTGCCCAGCTGCCAGAAGACGCAGGCGACGTTGTAGAGGACCATCGCGTCGTTCGGCCGCAGCGCCATGGCGAGGCTGGCCTCGCGCGCCGCGTCCTCGACCGCTCCACGTTCGCGTAGTCCGCTGGCCAGGAGCGTACGGGCCCGCGCGTCCTCGGGGAACTTCCGCAGGTGCGTCTCCAGCACCTGGATCCGCTGCAGGACGCGCGTTGCGAAGGGCGTCCTTCTTCCCGAGCGCGCCGAGCGCGTTGTGGATCGGCACGTAGATGTTGTAGTCCTCGCCGCGAGGCGGCGACGCGCCGACTCGGCGAGGTCGACGACCTCCTGGTACTGGCCGGCGGCGAAGAGGGCCCGGCCGAGCAGGTAGTAGGCGCCCTCGGCGTCGGCCTTGCGCTCGATCGCCTGGCGCACGCGGCGCACGGCCTCGGTCGTACTTCCCCTCGGCGTAGAGGATCCAGGCCTCCGCGACCAGGATCTCGGCGGAGTCGCTGCCGGTGGCGCTGGCCTTCTGGCTCGCCGGCCGGCCCGCTCGATCCACTGCGGCGCGCGGTCGAAGTGCTGGTGGTACAGCGCGCAGGAGTTCGCGATCGCGGCGTGGGCCAGGGCGAACCGCGGGTCGAGCGAGACGGCGTTCTCGAACATCTGGAGGGCGAACTCGAGGTCCTGTCGGGTCAGCCGCCGCGCGTAGCTCTTGCCGCGCAGGTAGAGATCGTAGGCCTGAAGGTTCTCGGTCGGCTGCGCGGCCAGGGCCTCCTGCTCCTGCGGCGAGAGCTGCACCCGCAGCGCCTCGGCGATCTTGCGCGCGATCTCGTCCTGAACCTCGAAGACGTCCGCCATCTCGCGGTCGTAGCGCTCGGACCAGACGGGAAGTCCGTCTGCGCGTCCACGAGCTGCGCGGTGATCCGGAGCCGGTTGCCCGCCCGGCGCAGGCTCCCCGCCAGCACGTAGGCGGCCTTGAGCTGCTGGCCGATCTGCGCGGCGGTGACCGGCTTGTCCCGGTAAGGCGAGGACGGTGGGGCGCGAGAAGATCTTCAGGCCCTTGATCTTGGAGAGCTCGGTGATGATGTCCTCGGTGACGCCGTCGCGGAGGTACTCGTCCTCCTTCACCCCGCTGAGGTTCTCGAAGTAGAGGACGGCGACCGACTTCTCGGCCGGCTTCGCCGGCCCACCGGGCCGCGAGTCGTGCAGCTCCGCGGCGCGGCGGCCGCCGGAGTCGATGTCGCGCTTCAGCCGCATCAGGTCGGTCTTCAGGTCGGTGGCGGTCTGGTAGCGGAGGTTGCGGTCCTTCTCCAGCGCTCTGCCCGAGGATGCGCCCGAGCTCCGGCGGGCAGCGCCGGGGTTCACCTGGGCGACCGGCAGCGGGCTCGCGGTTGAGGATCGCGTCGAAGATGACCGCCGAGGTCTCGCCCTGGAACGGGAGAACCCCGGTGGCCATCTGGTAGAGGACGGTGCCGAGCGAGAAGAGGTCGGTCCGGGCGTCGGTGAGCTGCCCGCGCGCCTGCTCGGGCGACATGTAGGAGACCGTGCCCATCGTCGAGCCCGCGGTCGTGAGCTCGTTCGGCTGGATCGCCGTCGGCGCCTCGGAGTGCTCCGCGCCGCCCGCGGGGCGGGCCCGCTCGATCTTGGCGAGTCCGAAGTCGAGGATCTTCGCCTGGCCCCGGGAGTTGACGAAGATGTTCGCCGGCTTGAGGTCGCGGTGGACGATCCCCTTGGCGTGCGCCGACTCGAGCGCGTCCGCGATCTGGATCCCCAGGTCCAGGAGTGGTGCGATCTCGAAGGGGCCCTTGCCGGATCCGGTCGGCCAGCGTCTCCCCCTCGAGCAGCTCCATGGCGATGAAGTGCTGGCCCTCGTGCTGGTCGATCTCGTGGACGGTGCAGATGCCGGGGTGGTTGAGGGCGGAGGCGGCGCGGGCCTCGCGCTGGAAGCGCTCGAGCGAGTGGCCGCGTCCTGCGCCATGCTCCGCGGGCAGGAACTTGAGGGCGACGTGGCGGCCGAGCTTGGTGTCCTCGGCCTCGTACACGACGCCCATGCCCCCGCTGCCGAGCTTCGAGGTGACGCGGTAGTGGGAGACCGTCTTTCCGATCATGGCTCTCCCTCGGTGGCTCATTCCACCGCCGCGGCCTCGGCGGGTAGAGCCTGCTCGAACTCGGGCTCGCCGTGCAGGATCGCGAGGTCGGGGTCGCGGCGCGCCCAGCTCGGGTCCTTGAAGCCGGCGTCCCAGGCCTTGCTGCAGCGCCTCGAGGGCCTCGGGCTTCTTGCCGAGCTGGCAGAAGACGCAGGCGACGTTGTAGAGGACGGTGGCCTCGTTCGGCCGCAGGGCCATCGCGAGGTTCGCCTCGCGCATCGCGTCCTCGACCCGGTCCAGGTCCGCGTAGTCGGTGGCGAGGAGGGTGCGGCCGCGGGCGTCCTCGGGCACCTTCTTGAGGTGGGTCTCGAGGACCTGGATCCTCTGCAGGACGGAGTTCCGGAGCGCCTCCTTCTTGCCGAGCGCGCCCGAGCGCGTTGTTGATCGGCACGTAGATGTTGTAGTCCTCGCCGGCCGCGGCCACCGCCGCCTCCGCCATGTCGGCGACCTCCTGGTAGCTGCCGGCGGCGAAGAGCGCGCGGCCCAGCAGGTAGTAGCCGCCCTCGACGTCGGGCTTCTTCTCGATCGCCTGGCGGACGCGGCGGATGGCCTCGTCGTACTTCGCCTCGGCGTAGAGGATCCACGCCTCGGCCACCAGGATCTCGGGGCCGGCCTTGCCCAGGCGCGCTCGCGCGCTGGCTCGCGGTCTTGGCCCGCTCGATCCAGGCGGCGCTGCGCTCGAAGTGGTAGTGGTACTGCGCGCAGACGTTGGCGATCGCGGCGTGGGCCAGCGCGAAGGTCGGGTCGAGCGCGACCGCGTTCTCGAACATCTGCAGCGCGAACTCCGAGGTCCTGCCGCGTCATCCGGCGCGCGTAGCTCTTGCCGCGCAGGTAGAGGTCGTAGGCCTGCAGGTTCTCGGTCGGCTTGGCGGCGAGCGCCTCCTGCTCCTGCGGCGAGAGCGTGATCCGGAGCGCCTGCGGCGATCTTGCGCGCGATCTCGTCCTGCACCTCGAAGACGTCCTCCATCTCGCGGTCGTAGCGCTCGGACCAGACGAGCGAGTCGGTCTGCGCGTCGACGAGCTGCGCGTTGATCCGCAGCCGGTTGCCCGGCCCGGCGGATGCTGCCGGCCAGCACGAAGGCCGCCTTGAGCTGCTGGCCGACCTGCGCGGCGGTGACCGACTTGTCGCGGTAGGGGAGGACCGTGGGGCGCGAGAAGATCTTCAGGCCCTTGATCTTCGACAGCTCGGTGATGATGTCCTCGGTGACGCCGTCGCGGAGGTACTCGTCTTCCTTCACCCCGCAGAGGTTCTCGAAGTAGAGGACCGCGATCGACTTCTCGGGCAGCCTTCGGCCGGAGCGCCGGGCGCGAGTCGCGCGAGCTCCGCCGCACGCCGGCCGCCGGAGTCGGTGTCGCGCTTGAGCCGCATCAGGTCGGTCTTGAGGTCGGTGGCCGTCTGGTAGCGCAGGTCGCGGTCCTTCTCGAGCGCCTTGCCGAGGATGCGGTTGAGCTCCGCGGGCAGCGCCGGGTTCACCTGGCTGATCGGCGCGCGGCTCGCGGTTGAGGATCGCCTCGAAGATGACGGCCGAGGTCTCTCCCTGGAAGGGGAGCGCTCCCGTCGCCATCTGGTAGAGCACGGTGCCCAGCGAGAAGAGGTCGGTGCGCGCGTCGGTGACCTGCCCGCGCGCCTGCTCGGGGGACATGTAGGAGACCGTGCCGATCGTCGATCCCGCCGTCGTGAGCTCGTTCGGCGCACGGCGGTGGGCGCCTCGAGTGATCCGCCTCCGCCGCCGCCGCGGTCCGCTCGATCTTCGCGAGGCCGAAGTCGAGGATCTTCGCCTGGCCGCGCGCGTTGACGAAGATGTTGGCCGGCTTGAGGTCGCGGTGGACGATGCCCTTCGCGTGCGCCGACTCGAGCGCGTCGGCGATCTGGATCCCGAGGTCGAGGAGCGGCCCGACGTCGAACGGCCCGCGCCGGATCCGCTCGCCCAGCGTCTCCCCCTCGAGCAGCTCCATCGCGATGAAGTGCTGGCCCTCGTGCTGGTCGATCTCGTAGACCGTGCAGATCCCGGGGTGGTTGAGCGCGGACGCGGCGCGCGCCTCGCGCTGGAAGCGCTCGAGCGACGCCGCGTCCTCGCCATCTCCGCGGGCAGGAACTTGAGCGCCACGTGCCGGCCGAGCTTCGTGTCCTCGGCCTCGTACACGACGCCCATGCCGCCGCTGCCGAGCTTCGCCGTGACCCGGTAGTGCGAGACCGTCTCTCCGATCATGGCTCTCCTTCGGGGCTCACTCGCCCGCCGCGGCGGGGTACAGGCTCTCGAACTCCGGGTCGCCGTGGAGGAGCGCGAGGTCGGGGTCGCGCCGGGCCCAGGTCGCGTCGTTCTCCCCGGCGTTCTTGGCCTTGCGAAGGGCGTCGAGGGCTTCGTCCCTCTTTCCCAGCTGGCCGAAGACGCAGGCCACGTTGTACATCACCATCGCGTCGTTGGGCCGCAGGGCCATGGCCAGGCTTGCCTCGCGCGCCGCGTCGTCTCCCCGGTCCACGTGGGCGTAGTCGGTGGCCAGCAGCGTCCGGCCCCGCGCGTCCTCGGGCGACTTCCGCAGGTGCGCCTCCAGCACGAGGATCCGCTGCTGCACGGCGTTGCGGAGCGCCTCCCTCTTGCCGAGGGCCCCGAGCGCGTTGTGGAGGGGCACGTAGACGTTGTAGTCCTCCCCGGACGCGGCCACCGCCGCCTCGGCGAGGTCGACGACCTCCTGGTACTGGCCGGCGGCGAAGAGCGCCCGCCCGAGCAGGTAGTAGCCCCCCTCGACGTCCGGCTTGCGCGCGATCGCCCGACGGACGCGCGCGATGGCCTCGTCGAACGTTCCCTCGGCGTAGAGGATCCATGCCTCCGCCACCTGGATGTCCGGCGAGTCGCTCCCGAGGGCGCTCGCCTTCCGGCTCGCGGCCTTGGCCCGCTCGATCCAGTCGGGTGCGCGGTCGAAGTGCTGGTTGAATAGCGCGCACGAGCTCGCGATCGCGGCATGGGCGAGGGCGAACTGCGGGTCGCGGGACACCGCGTTCTCGAACATCTGGAGGGCGAACTCGAGGTCCTGCCGGGTGAGCCGCCGCGCGTAGCTGCGGCCGCGCAGGTACAGGTCGTACGCCTCCCGTGTTCGCGGTCGGCTTGGCGGCGAGCTGCTCCTGCTCCTGGGGCG
>CAWFSB010000012.1:0-38671 GCA_963818355.1 uncultured Acidobacteriota bacterium
CACGAGGGCGCGGACCGCGGCCGTGCCGCACGTCCACGGTGAAGACGTCACCGGCGGCCGGGACGAGGAGGGTCCGGCCGTCGGGAAGCCACGTCGCGGTCGAGAGGGGCAGCGGCCGCGGCTTCTCGCCCGGCAGCACCGCCTGCGCGCCGTCGAGGAGGAGGGTCGTCTCGCCCGTCGAGGCGTCGATCGCGTGGAGGCTCGAGGCCTCCCCCGAGCGGCGAAGGAAGGTGAGCCGCTTCCCGTCCGGGTGCCACTGGAGGCGGCTCGGCAGCGTCCCGGAGAGCGACGGCTCCGAGTTGATGCGCTCGACGGTGAGCTTCGGGAGCGGCGCGGCGGCGACGAAGGAGGGGATGAGCGAGAGCGCCGAGAGGGCGAGGGGGGAACGGCAAGAGGGGAACGGAGAAGAGAGTGGGCTTTCATCGGGGCCTTCGAGATCCGCCCGTACGCCCCGCGCGGAGCCAGGGGGCGTACGGGTGGGGGCTAGAACAGCGTGTAGATGAACGGCGCAATCGCCGAGCCCTGCGTGAACACGACCAGCAGGCCCAGCAGGGCGAGCATCAGGACGATGGGCCCCAGCCACCACTTCTTGCGGACCCTCATGAAGGCCCACAGCTCGGCGAAGATCCCGAGCTTCTCTCTCGATCCCTCGAACGCCATATCTAGCCCTCCGTCCTTCGTCGGCTCCAGCCCGGCTTGTCATTCCGAGGAGCCGTCCGTCTCGGGCGACGAGGAATCTGCCGTCCCGCCGGCGGATCCTCGGGACCCGCGGAACGGGGTCCCTCGGGATGACATCAGTCCAGCTCGTAGAGCGACCGCCAGTCGACGTCCTCGCGCAGCTTGGGCTGCTCCTTCTTGTCGAGCAGGTGGTGGCCGAGCACGAGCTGGTCCATGTTCGTCCGCATGAAGCACAGGTACGCGTCGTGGGGGGTGCAGACGATGGGCTCCCCCGGACGTTGAACGACGTGTTGATGACGATCGGCACGCCGGTGATCTTCTCGAACTCGCGGATGAGGTCGTAGTAGAGCGGCGCCTCCTCGCGGGTCACCGTCTGCAGGCGGGCCGAGTTGTCGACGTGGGTGACCGAGGGGATGGTCCGCTTGCCCTCGCGCACCTGGGCCACGAGCAGCATGTAGGGGCTGTCGCAGTCGATCTCGAACCACTCGGCGGCCTTGTCCATGAGGACCGAGGGCGCGAAGGGCCGGAAGCCCTCGCGGAACTTGATCTTCATGTTGAGCGTGTCGCGCATCTTCGGGTCGCGGGGGTCGGCGAGGATGCTGCGCGCCGCCGAGCGCCCGCGGCCCGAACTCCATCCGGCCCTGGAACCAGCCCACCACGTTGCCCTCGGAGACGAGCTTCGCGGCGCGCGCCGGAAGCTCCTGCTCGGAGAGCGTCGTGTACTTCGCGCCGGCCCCGTCGAGGTACTGCGCGATCTCGGCGTCGGTGAACTGCGGGCCCGAGGTAGGCGTGGGTCCAGCCCTTCGAGCGCGGCTGCTTGTGGACGGTGTTGTAGAGGTAGTGGGCGACCCCCACCGCGCCCCCCGCGTCGCCGGCGGCGGGCTGCACCCAGAGCTCCTTCATCGGCGTCTCGCGGATCACCCGGCCGTTGGCCACGCAGTTGAGCGCGACGCCGCCGGCCATGCACAGGCGGGTGAGGCCGGTCTCCCGGTGGAGGTGCCGCACCATGTGCAGCACGACCTCCTCGCAGACCTTCTGGACGGACGCGGCGATGTCGAACTCGCGCTCGGCCATCCAGGTCTCGGGCTTGCGGGGCGGGCCCCCGAAGAACTCGTCGAAGGCCCCGCTCGTCATCCGCAGGCCGTGGTCGTAGGCGAAGTACCTCATGTCGAGCTTGAAGGAGCCGTCGTCCTTGAGGTGGACCATCTCCTTCATGATGCGCTCGAAGTGGACGGGCTTCCCGTAGGGGGCGAGGCCCATCACCTTGTACTCGGCGCTGTTGACCTTGAAGCCGAGGTAGTAGGTGAAGGCGCTGTAGAGCAGCCCCAGGCTGTGGGGGAAGCGGATCTCCTTGAGCATCGTGACGTCGGTGCCCTTGCCGACGCCGTAGGAGGCCGTCGCCCACTCGCCGACCCCGTCCACGGTGAGGATGGCCGCCTCCTCGAAGGGGGAGGGGAGGAAGCACGATGGCGGCGTGGCTCACGTGGTGCTCGGCGAAGAGGATCGGCCCCTTGTAGGGCTTGAGCTCCTTGCGGATGATCGAGGGCACCCAGAGCTTCTCGTGGAGCCAGACCGGCATGGCCTTCCGGAAGGAGTTGAAGGACCTCGGGAAGGTCGCCACGTAGGTCGAGAGCATCCGCTCGAACTTGAGGAGCGGCTTGTCGTAGAAGCCGACCGCGTCGAGCTCGTCGGGCCGGATGCCGGCCTCGTGCAGCACGTACTGGATCGCCTTCGAGGGGAAGTCGGAGTCGTGGCGCTTCCTGGAGAAGCGCTCCTCCTGGCCCGCCGCGATCACGACGCCGTCCTTGAGCAGGGCGGCGGCGGAGTCGTGGTAGAAGCAGGAGATCCCGAGGACGTAGGTCGAGGAAGAGGCCATCAGAACTGGTGCCGGGCGGCGCGTTCGGGGCCGAGGGGGTTCGGCTCGTGGGCGCGCCAGAAAGAGGGCTCGGGGGAGAGCCGGCGGTCCAGGGGGTCGTGGCCGAAGAGGCGCATGACCAGCCCGACCGGGCCGACCGAGAGCAGGTAGATGATGGCGAGGATGATCGCCGTCCACACCTTTCCGATCCCCTGGAAGAGTGCGGTCCAGCGCGCGTAGGCGCGGGACTTCGGGGCGAAGCGCCGGAAGGCCAGCTCGACCAGGACGACGGCCGTGGCGAAGGCCAGGACCTTCCAGCGCAGGGGCAGGGCGGCAAAGCGTCCCACGACGTCCTGCAGGGTCAAGTGGCTGAGGCTCCTCCAGATAACAGCCTTCAATCATAGGGCTGGCGGTGGCGCGGGTCAAAGCGAGCGGGGGGCTATAATCCGCGAGTGGCGAGAGACTCCCGAGACGACACGCCCCGGTTCGTGCCGGAGGTGCGCTCGGAGCTGCTGCGGGCCCAGCTGCGGCGCTGGACGGACCAGGTGGCGGCGGCGGGGAAGGCCGGGGAGCTGTTCGAGCTGGAGATGTGGCTGCGCAGCTTCGAGCGGTTCTTCCGGCTCGGCGCCCAGCCTCTCTCCGACCGCGAGACGCGCGCGCTCGCGCTGCGCAACTGGTCGGAGGAGCTCCGGCTCGTCGACAACGCGCTCATGCGCGTTGTGCACCTGTCGGGCTCGATCCTGACCGAAGAGACCGTGGACCTCACGCGCTTCGATCGCTACGTCGAGTCGAGCCTGGCGGTCGAGGAGGGCCTCGACCCCTACATCGAGAAGCTCGTCCGCCACACGACCCCCGAGACGGCGCTCGCGCTGGTGCGGGAGTCGTTCGGGGACCTGCACCTTCTTCTCCTCGACATGGTGAAGCTGTCGCGCCTGCCGTACTCGACCTTCCAGGCGGTGGGCAGGATCCTCTTCCGCGAGGTGAGGCGCAGCGACCTCGTGGCGATGCTCATCGACAAGAAGTTCAAGCCGGTGCACGACCGCATCCGCAACCGGCCGGTGAGCCGGGTCCTGCGCGGGATCCCCGACCCCGCGGACCGGCGGCAGGCGGCGAAGGTGTTCCTCGAGCTGTTCCGGCTGCTGCACTACCTGGAGTACGCCGACCCCGCGCGGCTGCCCGAGGAGCAGCTGCGCGACACGATCCTGCTGTTCTCGCTCGTGGTCTCCGACACGCGTCTGCTCCTCGCCTACGTCGAGAAGAGGGTCCTCAAGGGCAAGGACACCGCGCTCCCGCTGTACCAGGTCTACGACTCGTTCGTGTACTGCCTCCCGCTCGAGCTCAAGAAGGTCGTGAACACCGAGCTCACGGACATCTCCGTCACCCGGCAGTCGGAGAGCGTCAGGACCCGGGTCGAGAACAGCCACGGCATCCTCAAGGACTGCTTCCAGCAGTCGGTGGTGCAGCTCGCCCAGGCGCTCGACCCCTCGGTCGACGGGGGGCGGATCTTCCCCGACTTCATGGCCCGTCGCGACCAGTCGGTCAAGCTGCGCGACGGCCTGGCGGCGGCGATCGGAGCATTGCGCGCCTTCCAGCAGGCGAAGGACGAGGCCTCGGCCGCCCGCATGAAGGACCAGGTCTCCCGCTTCTACGACAACGAGATCAAGTACCTGATGTTCCGGGACTGGTCGGGGTTCGAGCTGTTCTACATCGAGATCCTGAAGTGCGCGAGCCTGGGCGGGCTCCAGCAGATCGCGCACCGATTCGAGACCTTCCTGGTCACCCTGCTGCGCGAGGTGCAGAAGCGCTCCATCCTGCAAGGAGCCCCGGTGCGCGAGGACGTGCGGGGCCTTCTCGGCCCATGAGGCTTCCCGAGGCGTCCTCGGTTCGCGTGCTGCTGCTCGACGCGGGGGGTGTCCTCGTCAAGCCGAGCTTCGCACGCGTGCGGGAGGCCCTCGCCTCCAGCGGGGTGGCCGTTTCCGCCGAGCGCCTGGCGGCGGCCGAGCCCCGGGCGAAGCACGAGCTCGACCGCGACCCGGCGGCGGGCGCCGGGACCGACGCCCAGCGGGGCTGGCAGTACTTCAACCTGGTGCTCGCCCACGCCGGGATTCCCCGGTCCCCGGCCACCGACGCCGCCCTCGACGAGCTCAAGCGCGGACACGCCCGGAACAACCTCTGGGAGGACGTGCCCGACGGCGTGCGGACGAGCCTGGCGCGCTTCCGTGCCCGGGGCCTCCGGATGGCCGTGGTCTCGAACGCCAACGGGACGGTGGCGGCGCTGCTCGACCGGCTGGAGCTGGCCGTCCGTTCGACGCCGTCCTCGACTCGGCGGTGGAGGGCGTCGAGAAGCCGGATCCGCGCCTCTTCCTCCTCGCCCTCGAGCGCCTCGGCGCTTCGCCGGGAGAGGCTGTGCACGTCGGCGACTTCTACAGCGTGGACGTGGTGGGGGCCCGGGCGGCCGAGGTCAGGCCCATCCTGGTGGACGAGGCCGATCTCTACCCTGACGCCGACTGCCCCCGGGTGCGGTCCCTCGCGGACCTGGCCGGGCACTTCGACCCGTCGGCGGCGCCCGCCGACATTTCTGCTAAACTCCCCCCCGCACGATGAGCGCGGAGAAAGACTCCTTCGCCCGGTTCCTCAAGCACTTCCCCAAGGGGACCGTCCTCTTCAACGAGGGGGACGAGGGCGAGGACATGTACATCATCCGCTCGGGCCAGGTGGCCATCCGCAAGCGGGTGCCCCACGGGGACATCGTGGTGGCCGTGCTGGAGAAGGGGGACTTCTTCGGCGAGATGGCCATGCTGGAGCGGATCCCGCGCACCGCCGGCGCCGAGATGGTGGAGGACGGCGACCTCATCGTGATCGGCAGCGAGATCTTCGGGGACATGGTGAAGGGCAACCCGGAGATCGCGGTGCGCATGCTCCGCAAGTACTCGCTGCGGCTGCGCGAGACCACGAAGCAGATCGAGGAGCTGGCGGCGAAGGCCGAGGGGGCCGTGGCGGCGGCGCCGCCGTCCGGGGTCACGATGGAGCGGCCGACTCCGGAGCCGGCGAAGCCGGCGGCGCCCCAGCAGGCCGAGGCGCTCGCCTACTTCATCTCGAAGGCGAGCGGCAACGTGTTCCCGGTGTTCAAGTCCGACTCGCTGATCGGGCGCTACGACTCGGTGACCGGTCAGACGCCCGAGGTGGACCTCACGCACGAGGACTCGGCGCGCAACATCTCGAGGCGGCACGCCCGCATCGTGGTGAAGGACGGCAAGCCCTTCGTGGCCGAGGAGATCGGCACGATGAACGGCACCTACCTCAACGGGAACCGCATCGCGACCGGGGTGCTGACGCCCATCAAGGACGGGGACGAGCTCACGCTGTGCCGCCTCGGCCTGACCTTCCGGCTGCCGACGCCCACCCCGAGCTAGCCCGGTCCTCTCGCCGCGCGGCTCTCCCGGATCGCCTCGTCGATCGGCCGGGGCTCCCAGCCCAGCTCGCGCCGGGCCCGCCCGGAGTCGAGCGAGACGTCGGCGGCACGGCGGTCCTTTCCCGCGTGATCGGCCTGCCGGCCGGCGAGGATGCCGGCCTCCGGGAGGCCCAGCCAGCGGGCGACGCGCAGGCCGAGCTCGTGGCGGCTGATCCGCTCGGGGCCGCCGAGGTGGAAGAGCCCGGCGGCGGGGCACTCGAGAAGGCGAAGGACGGCGTCGGCCACCGACTCCGGATCCACCGGCGTGCGGTACTCGTCGGTGAAGAGCCGCACGGCCTGGCCGCCCAGCAGGGCCCGCGCCACCGACTCCGTCGAGGTGGCCCGGGCCCCGTGGCCGCGGCCCAGGACCAGGGCGACCCGCACGACGGCCGCACCGGGGCAGGTCGCGAGGACCGCCTCCTCGCCGGCGAGCTTGGTGCGTCCGTAGACGCCCAGCGGGCCAGGTGCGTCGCCTTCCCGGAGGAAGGGACGATCACCGGCGAACACGAGATCCGTCGAGAGCGCGACGAGGCGCAGGCCTCTCTCGCGGCACTCCCGTGCCAGGGTGCCGGGCAGGCGCGAGTTGACCCGCTCCGCCTCGTCGGGCCTCTCCTCGCACTGGTGGGCCTGGCCGATGGCGGCCGCATGGACCACGGCATCGGGCCGGGAGGCGTCGAGCAGGCGGCCGAGGGCCGTCTCGTCGGTCAGCTCGACGAGCACGGGGCGGGGGCCGGGCGGCGGGATCGCAAGGCGGTGCGCCGCCAGGACCTCCAGGCCCCGCCCGTGGAGGAGCTCGGCGAGGCGGCCGCCGAGAAGACCGCCCGCCCCCGTGACGAGAACGCGCACGGTCTAGCCGATCATCACGGCGCCGCCGTTGACCGAGAGGACCTGGCCGTGCATGTAGGAGGCGAGGTCCGACGCCAGGAACGCGACCGGGCCCGCGATCTCCTCCGGCGTCCCGGGGCGGCCGAGCGGGATGGCCTTGCGCACGGAGTCGCCGGCGGCGGTGGCGAGGGCCTCGCGGCTCATGTCGGTCATCACCCAGCCCGGGGCGACGCAGTTGACCCGGATCCCCCGGGGTCCGAGCTCGGAGCCGAGCGAGCGGGTGAGGGCGATGACGGCTCCCTTGGTCGCGGCGTAGTGGGAGTGGAGGGGCTCCCCGCGCTGGCCGGCCGTCGAGGCGACGAGCACCATCGTGCCCGAGCCCCGAGGCAGCATCCGTCGTGCGGCTTCGGAGCAGAGGGCGCGAACCGAGGTGAGGTTGACCCGGACCATCTCGTCCCACTCGGCGGCGGTCATCGTGTCGATCGCCGCGCGCTTCCAGATGCCGTGGTTGGCGACGAGGACGTCGACGGGGCCGAGGCGCTCCTCGGCCTGGGCGAAGAGGCGTTCGGCTTCGCCGTCACCCGCGAGGTCGGCCCGCAGGGCGACCGCCGTGGAGCCCGCGGCCTCGATCTCGGCCACCGTATCGCGGGCCGCGGCCTCGTCGCGGGAGTAGGCCACGGCGACGCGCGCCCCGAGGCGCCCGAACAGCCCGCACACGGCGCGGCCGATCCCCCGGCTGCCTCCCGTGACGAGCGCGGTCTTACCGGCCAGGCTGAGCATGGGGAGGAAGCTATCCGCGGCGCGGGGGCGCGTCAAGGCGCCGGCCTTCGCGGGAGGGGGGCTGATAGAATCGCCGCGATGCCGTTCATCACGTTCGAAGGGATCGAGGGCTGCGGCAAGACGACGCAGCTGCGCTGGCTGGCCGAGAGGCTGGGCGGCGGCGTGGCGGTGACGCGCGAGCCCGGCGGCACGGCGATCGGCACGGCGGTCCGGCAGGTCCTCCTCGATCCGAAGAGCCGCGGCATGACGCCCATGGCCGAGCTGCTCCTGTACTTCGCCGACCGGGCGCAGAACGTGGCCGAGATCGTGCGACCAGCCCTGGCCGAGGGCCGCGTGGTGCTCTGCGACCGCCACGTGGAGTCGAGCCTCGCCTACCAGGGCTACGGTCGCGGGCTCTCCCTCGAGGCCATCCGCGAGCTCGCCCTGCTGGCGACCGGCGGGCTTCGGCCCGACCTGATCGTCCTCGTCGACGTGCCGGTCGAGGTCGGGCTGGCCCGGGTGGGGCAGCGGGGTGCCCAGGATCGCCTGGAGTCCGAGGTCCGGGAGTTCCACGACCGCGTGCGCGCCGGCTACGAGTCGCTCCTGGCCGAGGAGCCCTCCCGGTGGATGAGGCTCGACGGCACCGCTCCGCCCGCCGTCGTGTCCGAGGCGCTGTGGTCGGGGCTCGTGGAGCGGGGCCTGGTCGCAGGGGGGGCGCGATGAGGCTCGACGACGTGCGCGGCCACGACCGCGTGCGCGCGATCCTCGGCCGGGCGATCGAGCGCGACCGGCTGCCTCCGGCGCTGCTCTTCGCGGGGCCGGACGGCGTCGGCAAGAAGACGCTCGCCCTCGCGGTGGCGCAGGCGGCCATGTGCGAGCGCCCGGCTTCCGGGGGCGAGCCCTGCGGCGAGTGCCGTTCGTGCCGCAAGGTGGCCGCCGCGCTCGTTCCCGAGCGGCTGGAGGAACGGCGCCAGGAGGCCGACCGGCACCCGGACGAGGACCTGTGGCGCAACTTCCGCCTCCACCCGGACCTGGTGCTCTCCGAGGGCTGGTGGCTCACGAAGACGGGGCGGCCCCGCGCCGAGCCGGAGATCCGCGTCGACCAGGTGCGCGACCTGATCGGCGAGATCGCGGGGACCCCGTTCGAGGCGCGCCGGCGCGTCTTCG
Organism: uncultured Acidobacteriota bacterium; assembly: GCA_963818355.1. Classification (GTDB taxonomy): domain Bacteria; phylum Acidobacteriota; class Vicinamibacteria; order Fen-336; family Fen-336; genus DATBSL01. The sequence goes on from CAWFSB010000012.1 coordinate 8,736, forward strand.
TGATCGACGACGCCCACACGATGAACGAGTCGGCCCAGAACGCGCTGCTCAAGAGCCTGGAGGAGCCGCCTCCGCGATCGCACGTCATCCTCGTCTCGTCGGCGCCGCTCGGCCTGCGCCAGACGATCCGCTCCCGCTGCCAGATGCTGCGGTTCGGCCCGCTCCCGCGCGCCGCGGTGGCCGCCTTCCTGGCCGAGCGGCACGGGGTGGCGCCGGAGGAGGCGCGCTCACGGGCCGCTCTCGCGGGAGGCAGCCCGGGCGCGGCCCTCGCCTTCGAGTCCGAGGCCTACGGCCGGATGCGCGAGGGCCTGATCGGCCTCCTCGAGCGCGCGGACGGGCTCGATCCGATGGGGCGCATGGAGGCCGCGGAGGCGCTGGAGCAGTCGGAGGACCCGGCGCTCCTCCTGACCACCCTCCGCTCGCTCCTGCGCGACGTGGCGGCGCTGCGAGCCGGGACGAGCGCGGAAGCCCTCGTCCATCCCGACGCCGCGCAGCGGCTGGCGCCCCTCGCCTCCGGGCCTCTCGGCGAGCGCGCGGCCCTCCTCGCCGAGCGGGCGGGGGAGACCCGCTACGCCCTGCGCGGGTTCGCGAACAAGCTCCTCAGCTTCGACCTTCTCGTGGACACCCTCGCCGGCGACTGACCCGCATAGGCCTTTCGATCCTTGCGCCACCGCGAAGGCGTGTGCTACTAGTTACTCAACTAAAGCCCGCCGCTCGATGAGCTGCGTACGCCCCTTCACCCGCGGACCGTTCCGCTCACCCGCGGGCCGTGAGGACGGCGAAGGAAAGACCTGGAGGCCGGGGACATGAACCGCAAGCTGATCCGTCCGGACCTGACGGAGATGAAGGACCACCGCCACACCCCGGTGACCACTCCGAAGTACTTCCGCCAGCGCCGTGTCACCCCGCCCGACCAGACGAACGCCGAGAGCAACTACTACCTGAAGCAGATGGCCAACAAGACGCGCATGGTCATCGTCTTGAAGGACGGCGAAGAGCTGCGGGGCGCGATCGAGTGGTACGACCGGGACTCGATCAAGGTCCACCGCCCGGACGCTCCCAACATCCTCCTGATGAAGGACAACGTGAAGTACATGTTCAAGGAGGACGAGGACAAGGGCAACGAGGAGGAAGAGTAGCGAGGAGGGACCGTGTCGCGCTGGCTGAGCGGACTTCCCTGGGGGCTCGTCGTGCTGGCGTGTGCGACGCTGGGCCTCGCCCCCTTCGTGCCGGTGCCGCACGTCCTCGAGAAGCTGGGGATGCTGGCGCGGGGGCAGCTCGTGCGGCCCATCGACTGGTTCGATCTCCTCATGCACGGGACGCCGTGGGCGCTCCTGGTCGCGAAGGGGGTCGTGGCCTGGCGCGGGCCCCGGCGAGGGTGAGGCGCCCGCGCCTCGCCCTCACCCTGGGCGACCCGGCCGGGATCGGCCCCGAGATCGTTCTCAGGGCCCTCGCTTCTCCCGTGCGCCCGGACGCGGAGTGGGTGATCTACGGGCCACTGGCCAGCCTCGCCGACCGCCCTGCGCGCTTCCAACTGGCCCCCTTCGACGGCTCGGTCGTCGACGTCGGCGGAGGGCCGTTCGATCTCGGACGCGTGTCGGCCGACGCCGGCCGGGCGGCGGCGGCCGCGCGTTCTCGCCGCGGCGGCGGACGCGCTCGCCGGGCGCGTGGACGGGGTCGTGACGGCGCCCCTGCACAAGGAGTCGCTCCGCGCCGCCGGGCACCCCTGGCCCGGGCACACGGAGATGCTGGCCGAGGCGGCGGGTGCCGCCGACGTGGCGATGATGTTCGTCGGGGGCGGCTTGCGGGTGGCACTCCTCACGATCCACCGCTCGCTGCGGTCCGTGCCCGACGCCATCACCGGGGCCGAGGTCGCGCGGGTGGTGCGCCTCGTCCACCGCGAGCTGCCCCGCTTCGGGGCCGAGCGCCGGCGGATCGCCGTGTGCGGCGTCAACCCGCACGCGGGGGAGGGCGGCCTTTTCGGGCGGGAGGACCTGGACGTCGTGCGGCCTGCGGTCGAACGGCTCGTGGGCGAAGGCCTCGACGTGTCGGGCCCGCTGCCTGCCGACACGGCCTTCGTGCGCGCCGCGCGCGGGGAGTTCGACGCCGTCGTGGCGGCCTACCACGACCAGGGGCTGGTGCCCGTGAAGCTCCTGGCCTTCGGCCACGCCGTGAACGTCACCCTCGGCCTGCCCTTCGTCCGCACGTCGGTGGATCACGGCACCGCCTTCGACATCGCCGCCGCGGGAACCGCGGACCCGGGCAGCCTGCTCGAGGCGATGAAGCTCGCGGCGACGCTCTGCGCTTTCGAGGAGACACCCGGATGAGCCGCCAGCCGACGTCGCGATCCTGCTTCGTGTGCGGGCGGGAGAACCCCGTCGGCCTGAAGGTGCGGTGGGACCAGCACCCCGAGGCGGGCGAGATCCGGGGCACGGTCACCGTTCCCGGGCACTTCAACGGCTACCCGGGCGTGACCCACGGCGGCATCGTCGGGGCGCTGCTCGACGAGACCGCGGGTCGGACGATCCTGATGGACGGGGGCTTCGAGGACCTGATGGTGACGGCGAAGCTCGAGGTCGTCTACCGCCGGCCGACGCCGACCGGGGTGCCGCTGCTGGTGGTCGGGCGGCTGCTGCGGCGGACCGGCACGCGGGCGGAAGCCGAGGCCGAGCTGCGCCTTCCCGACGGCACGGTGACGGCGAGAGCCACGGTCCTCCTGGCGCGGCCGCCGGCCGAGATCGTCGAGGGCTGGGCGGGCGAGCGGGAGCACTGGCGGGTCGACGAGGACTGACCGGCCGGTGTCATTCCGAGGGACTCGGGGGGGACGGGTCCCGAGGGATCCGCAATTTCAGCGATGGCGCCGGCGGACTCCTCGTCGCCCGGTCCGGAGGAAGCTCCTCGGGATGACAAGTTCATTGCCCCGGCGACCGGCTGCCGACGTGCCCGCCGGACGACGGGCCCTTGACGTCGGTGCCGGGCTGCGCCACGCATAGGCGAAGAAAAAGCGAAAGTCAGTCCGCCATGCCTGTCGAGCTCCACGCCGCCTCGGCGTTCTCCTTCCTGCGGGCCTCGTCGCTTCCCGAGGACCTCGTGGAGAGGGCCGCCCGGCTCGGCTACACAGCGGTCGCCCTGGTGGACCGCGACGGTGTCTCGGGCGCCCCGCGCTTCTTCAAGGCGGCGCGTGCGTCGGGCCTGCGGCCGATCGTCGGCGCCGCGCTGAGCCTGGACGGCGGAGGAGCGCTGCCGCTCCTCGTCGAGACGCAGCGCGGCTACCGCAACCTGTGCCGGTTGATCACGCGGATGAAGGCCGGCGTCCCGAAGGGGGAGGGGCGGCTGCACCTCGGGATGCTGGAGGGCCTCGTCGAGGGGCTGGTGGCCCTGCCGGGCGTCGACACGCTGGCCGGCGTGTGCGCTCAGCCGGCGGCGGGGCGGCTCCCGTTGAGCACCGACCGCCTGGCGCGGATCGTGGAGGCCTTCGGGCCGGGCCGAGTCGTGCTCGACGTGCAGCGGCACCGCCGCCGGGAGCAGGAGGCCGCGAACCAGGCGCTCCTCGACCTCGGCGACGCGCTGGGCCTGCGCGCGGTCGCCACCAACGGGGTGCGCCACGCGGCCCCGAAGGGCCGGGCGCTCCTCGACGTGCTGACCTGCATCCGCGAGAAGCGGACGCTCGCCACCGCCGGGCGCCTCCTGGCCGAGAACGCCGAGCGGCACCTGAAGGCGCCGAGGGCGATGGCCGCGCTCTTCGCCGACCGGCCCGACCTCCTCCGCAACGCCGAGGCGCTCGCGGAGCGCCTCTCGTTCACGCTCGAGGACCTCGGCTACCGCTTCCCGGACTACCCCGTGCCGGAGGGGGAGACGCAGTTCTCCTTCCTCTGCAAGGCCACGGAGGCGGGCGCGCGCGAGCGCTACCGGCCGTACCACGAGAAGGCCCGCCGGCAGATCGAGCGGGAGCTCGCCCTCATCGGCAAGCTGAACCTCGCCGGCTACTTCCTCATCGTCTGGGACCTCGTGAACTTCTGCCGGCGCGAGGGCATCCTCGCCCAGGGCCGGGGCTCCGCCGCGAACAGCGCGGTCTGCTACAGCCTCGGCATCACCGCGGTCGACCCGGTGGGGATGGAGCTCCTCTTCGAGCGCTTCCTCTCCGAGGAGCGGGGGGAGTGGCCGGACATCGACCTCGACCTCCCGAGCGGGGACCGCCGCGAGCGGGTCATCCAGCACGTCTACGAGCGCTACGGGGCGGCGGGGGCGGCCATGACCGCGAACGTCATCACCTACCGCGACCGCAGCGCCTCGCGCGAGATCGGCAAGGTGCTCGGGATCCCGGAGGACGAGATCGACCGTCTCGCCGAGCACATGCGCCGCTTCGAGTTCGTGGACGCGGACGACACGCTGGAGAGGCGCCTCGAGCGCGCGGGGCTCGACCGCGGGCGACCGGCGGATCGCGCTCTTCGCCCGGCTCTTCGAGGAGATCCAGGACCTGCCGCGGCACCTCGGCCAGCACTCGGGCGGCATGGTGGTGGCGCAGGGGCGGCTCGACGAGGTGGTGCCGCTCGAGCCCGCGAGCATGCCGGACCGCGTGATCGTCCAGTGGGACAAGGAGGACTGCGCCGATCTCGGGATCATCAAGGTCGATCTCCTCGGCCTCGGGATGATGTCGGCCCTGCAGGACGCGCTCGCCCTCCTGCGCGGGACGGGGGTCGAGATCGACCTCGCGCACCTGCCGCCCGACGACCCGAAGGTCTACGCGATGCTGCGCAAGGCCGACACCGTGGGGGTCTTCCAGGTGGAGAGCCGCGCGCAGATGGCGACCCTGCCGCGCATGAAGCCGGACCACTTCTACGACCTCGTGGTCGAGGTGGCGATCATCCGGCCCGGCCCCATCGTGGGGAAGATGGTCCACCCGTACCTCGCGCCGGCAGGAACGGCGAGGAGCCGGTCGGGTACCTGCACCCCTCGCTCGAGCCGATCCTGAAGCGCACCCTCGGCGTGCCGCTCTTCCAGGAGCAGCTCCTGCGCATTGCCATGACCGTGGCCGGCTTCACCGGCGGCGAGGCGGAGGAGCTGCGGCGGGCGATGGGCTTCAAGCGCTCGGAGAAGCGCATGAAGGCGATCGAGGCGCGGCTGCGCTCGGGGATGGCCGAGCGGGGGATCACCGGGGAGGCCGCGGACACGATCGTCCTCTCGATCAGCTCGTTCGCCCTCTACGGCTTCCCCGAGTCGCACGCGGCGAGCTTCGCCCTCATCGCCTACGCGAGCGCCTTCCTCAAGTGCCACCACCCGGCGGCCTTCACCTGCGCGCTCCTCAACAACCAGCCGATGGGCTTCTACCACCCGTTCACGCTGGTGAAGGACGCGCAGCGGCACGGGGTGCGCTTCCGGCCCGTGGACGTGACGCGCAGCGGCCGCTTCTGCGCGCTCGAGGAGGGGGAGGTGCGGCTCGGCCTCGGCTACGTGCGCGGGCTGCGGGCGGAGGCGGCGGAGCGCGTCGAGGCCGAGCGGGCGCTCCGGCCCTTCGCGTCGCTGCAGGACTTCGTGGACCGCACGGGCCTGCGGCGCGACGAGCAGCGCAACCTGGCCGAGGTGGGCGCCCTCAACGCCTTCGGCCTCACGCGGCGCAGCGCTCTTTGGCAGGTCGAAAAGGCGGGACGGCCGAGAGGGCCGCTGTTTTGTGCGGTTGTCATCCCGAGGGACGCCGATTGGACGGAGACGGAGGCGCAGCCCCGAGCACGACACGGCGCCGACGAGCGAGGGGGATCCGCAGTCTCAGCGCCAGAGACTGCGGACCGGCGGGACGGCGGATTCCTCGTCGCCCGGCGAGACGAAGCTCCTCGGAATGACAGTGCCAACGACGACCAGCGACCACCCGTCTGCGCGCAGGACGACCTGCGATCGTCCCCTGGTGACAGCCCCCTGCCCGAGATGGGCTTTCCGGAGCGGCTGGCGAGCGACCTGGCCGGGACCGGGCTCACCGTGGGCCCGCACCCGGTGTCGCTCTACCGGGCGGAGCTTCACGAGCGGGGAGTGCGGCGGGCGGTCGAGCTGCCGCGGCTCGCGGACGGGGAGCGGGTGCGGGTGGCGGGGGCCGTGATCTGCCGGCAGCGGCCGGGCACGGCGGCGGGGTTCCTCTTCCTGACCCTCGAGGACGAGACGGGCCTCGTGAACGTGATCGTGAGGCCGGACCTCTTCCACCGCGAGCGCGCGGTGCTGGTCGGCGAGGCCGTCCTCGAGGTGGACGGCGTCCTGCAGGCGACCGACGGCCTGTCGGTGCGGGCCTTCGCGGTGCGAAAGGCCCTGGCCGGGGTGCCCGTCACCCCGGCCAGGAACTTTCACTGAGTCGGGCTACTGCCTCTTGATCTGGGTGACGACCTCGCGGTTGCCATCGCGGGTCTCGATGAGGATCGTCACCCGGTCGCCGATCTTGAAGTTGCTGAGCTGGCCCTTCGGGTCCACCTCGAAGGTCTTCGGCCCGGCCCCCATGTTCACCTCCACGTGACCGATGTTCGCGTCGAGGTTGGTGATGACGGCCTTCTGCTGGATGCCCGGCCCGCCCTTCGAGGGCTCGAAGCCGACCTCCCTCACCTCGAAGTCGGTGACGACCTTGGTGTCGGCGTCGAAGGTGAAGTAGACGTACATCGGGGGACGCAGGTCCGAGAGCTTCGGGTTCGGGAAGTCGCTCTTCTTGTCGGTGAACGTCACCGTGGCGTCCCGGCGCACCTTCCAGGTGCCCACGCGGTCCTGGGGGTCCTTGATCTCGACCACCATGCTCTGCCAGTTGGCCGAGACGATCTTCCCCCGCTCCTTGGCGAGGTTCTGGGCCACGGCAGGAGCCGCCACGGCGGCAGAGACGAGCACGGCCAGGATGGTCTTCGACATCGGCTTCATGGCTTCCTATTCCTCCTCGCGGTCGTGCCGCGGCGCGGTTGCTGTCTTTGGGACGAACGCAGTGCTCAATCTAGCAGGTCCGGCAGGGCCCGACCAGCGGGAGAGGCAGGACGGCGGTACCAGAGCCAGCAGAATCGCCGAGAGCGGACGAGGAAGGGGAAGAAGAGGAAGCCGATCATCACCGCCAGGAGCACGGGCACCGGGTACCAGAGGGCCTTGCGGCCGCTCGTGAGGACCGGGTGGTCGCGCAGGATGACGAACGGCAGTCCGCGCGTCCGCCCCCACCTCCCGACCGCGCGGGAGAGCCAGATCTCCTCGGAGGCGTAGACGCGTTCGGAGAAGCCGCCCACGGCCTCGAAGGCCTCGCGCAGGACGAAGACGAAGGAGCCGGCGGCGAGGCGCCGGCCGCTCGAGACGGCGTTCCAGAGCCAGACCATCCGTCCCGCGACACCCCCGTTCACTCCCTCCATCCGGACCGCCGCGCCTCCGCCGCAGGCGCGCCCGGAAGCCAGCACCTCGAGGGCCTCGTGCAGAAGGGGAGCCGCCACCAGGGTGTCGGCGTCGACGAACACGAGGAATCGCCCGCGGGCGACTCGGGCGCCGGCGTTTCGGGCGCGCGAGATCTGGTTGACGGGCTCGAAGACGACCCGGGCGCCGGCGGCCTCCGCGGCCCGGGCGGTGCCGTCGGTCGAGTTGTTGTCGCAGACCACGAGCTCGCCCCGCAGGGGCGAGCCGGCCATGGCGTCGCGCAGCCGCCCCAGCGTGGCCGGGAGCAGGTCCTCCTCGTTGTAGGCGGGGAGCACGATGGAGTAGTCTGGCGCCACGACGTCCATTCGAGCCAGCATAGCGGAAAGGGGGCACCGTCGTGGCGAGGAGCCCGGGACGGGCAAAGACGGCGCGCGGAAAGGCGAAGCCGGCGCGCGGTCCGCGGGAGGCCGAGGCCGCGGCCGTGGACATGTCCCCCGCGCGGTACATCGTCAAGGTCGAGCGCGCCACCGGCGAGCCGCTCTCCGACCCGATCGACCCCGCCGACCTGCTGGTGCACGCGCACCGTGACCGGCACCCGGTCGAGATCGCGGCCCAGTTCCTGGCCAGCCGCCTCGTCCGCGTGACCGGAAACGAGGGCCTCGTGAGGCGGGGCCTCGGGCTGGTCGAGGCGGTGGGGTCGCGCGTGGGCCGCACGGTGGGGGAGCTGACCGGCAACCCCGAGGACGGCCGGGCGGTCAAGCGGCTGCTGGGCGTGACCACGCGCGACTACGTCTACCAGTTCCGGGAGCCGACGCACCTGAGCGAGAAGGAGCTGAAGGCCCGGGTCCTGGACCTGCAGAAGGAGGCGCGGACGAAGCTCGCCGCCCTGGGGAAGCGCCCCCGGCTGCGCGTGCTGCTCACCGGGGCGACCGGCTTCCTGGGCAAGGAGATCCTGGCGCAGGCCGCCAGCGACCCGCACGTGGAGGAGATCGTCTCGGTGGTCCGCCCGGAGACGATCCGCGACCGCAAGACGAAGGAGGTCGTGCGTGTCGTCTCCGCCCGGGAGCGCGGGGCGCAGCTGCTCAAGAGGATGGGCGTGGCGGGCCGGGCGGCCCGGAAGTTCCGTTTCGTCGAGGGCGACGTCGAGCGTCCGGGGTTCGGGATCGACGCGGCCGAGCTCGAGCGCCTGAAGACCAGCCTGACCCACGTCGTCCACTGCGCGGCGAGCGTGTCCTTCGACGACACGTACGAGAACTCGTTCCGGTCGAACGTGCTCGGCTGCCGCAACGCGCTCGCCTTCTCGAAGGCGCTGCAGTCGGCCCCGGGCTCGCCCTTCGTGGCGCACGTGGCGATCGAGACCTCGTACATACACGGCCGGCGCAAGCGCTCGATCGCCCAGGAGGACGCCCTCGTCTTCCCGCGCCACTTCTACAACAACTACTACGAGCTGACGAAGGCGATGGCCTCGATCGAGACCGACCGGGCGCTGGTGCAGGACGCCCTGCGGGTGACCCAGCTCCTGCCGTCGATCGTGATCGGCCACTCGAAGACGGGCAACAACCGGGGCGACACGAAGGTGCTCAACGCCCCCGTGAACGCCTTCGGCCGCGCGAAGGAGGCGCTCGAGGCGCTGGGCGGGGACTGGGCGGACCGCGCGCGGGCCTGGCTGGTGGGCACGATCGCGACGACCTTCCCCGCGGACCGCTCGGCCGAGCTCAACCTCGTCCCGGTGGACCGGGTGGTGGCGGGCATCCTCGCCTCGCTCACGACACCCGAGGCCATCGGCGCCCGCGTCCACCTCGCGACGGACAACCGCATCCGCTCGGAGGAGGTCTGTCGCATCACCGAGGAGGAGCTCGAGGTCAGCGTCCGCATGGCCGACCCCACGCTGACGCGCAACCTGACGCTCCCCCTGGTGAAGGCCGTCCTCCTCGCCCTGGGCGAGCCGAAGCTGGCCCACGTGCTCGAGCGGCTGGGGACGATCTTCGGGGTGTACGGGGAGTGGGGGCAGCCGATCCACGACGTGGGCAACGACGTGCGCCTGCTCGGCCTGTCGATCCGGCGGCCCGACACCGTGGCCTCCTTCCGCATGCTGTGCCGGCACAACAAGTACGTGCAGGAGTTCGGGCAGGTGCGGGACCTCGACGAGGTGGCCCGGCGCGAGCGGCTGTGGGAGAACGCGATCGACGAGATCGAGTTCGAGACGGGCCGCCAGGTGGCCTCCATGCGACCGCGGGAGTTCCGGCGGCTGCTCGGCGAGAGGGTGGACCCGCGCACGTTCAAGAAGCGCTGAAGCCCGTTGCTGCCGTCGTCGCCGGGGGCGTATGCTTCGTCGTGGCCGGGCGCCCACCAGGGGGCCCGAGTCGAAAGGAGCCCAACCATGACGGTCGATCGAGGTCTCCTGGACCGGCTCCGGTCCCGGGGCGAGGAAGTCCTCACCCAGGCGTCCGCCGAGCTGATGTCGAACCCGCGATTCCTGAAGGCCGTGGAAGGCGCGATGCGGGGGAAGGAGCGGGTCGAGGAGGCGGTGGGCCAGGCCCTCAAGCAGATGAACGTCCCGACGCGGACCGAGCTCAAGCGGGCCCTCTCCCGCATCGAGACGCTCGAGCGCGAGGTGAGCTCGCTCAAGGTGAAGGCGAAGGCGCGCCCGGCGGCCCCGCGCAAGCTCGTCCCGCGCAAGGCCAAGGCCAGGACGAAGCCCGCGGCGGACGCCGAGTAGGCCTCTTGTCCCGGATCGCGATCACGGGGACCGCGTCCTACCTCGGGGGGCGGGTCCTGCGGCGGCTGGTCGAGGAGCGCGGGGCGGACCGGGTGCTGGCCCTGGACATCGCGGCGCCCCCGACGACCCTGCACGGGGTCCGGCACCGCATGGTGGACCTGACCCTGCCCGGCGCCGACCAGCGCCTCGTCGACGTGTTCCGGGAAGAGCACGTCGAGACCGTCTTCCACGCGGCGTTCTTCACGACTCCCCGCCGCGACGCCGCCTACTCGCACGAGCTGGAGTCGATCGGAACGCTGCACCTGGCGGCGGCGGCGGCGGCGGCCGGGGTGCGGCACCTGGTCCTGCGCTCCTTCACGGCGGTCTACGGGGCGCGGGGCCAGAACCCGAACTTCCTCACCGAGGAAAGGCGTCCCGACGCCCGCTCGCCGCTCGCCTGGGTGCGCGACAAGGTCGAGGCCGAGGAGCACGCGTTCTCCTTCTCGCGGCGGTATCCCGGGCTCGGGGTCACCGTCCTGCGTTTCGCCACGCTGCTGGGACCCGGGGTCCACACCTTCTACACCCGCATCTTCAGCAAGCGGGTGGTTCCGGTGGTCCTCGGCTACGACCCGCTCGTCCAGTTCCTCCACCCCGACGACGCGCTGCGTGCCGTCGACGCCGCGCTCGCGAAGGGGCCCAGCGGGATCGTCAACGTGGCGCCGGCCGGCACGATGTCGCTGCTCACGGCGCTTCACCTCTCCGACAAGCTCACCGTCGCCGTCCCGCACGTCGTGGCCTACCCGGTGGCGGACGTGTGGTGGGGCTCCGGCGTGGGGGAGGCCCCGGGCGGCTTCATCGACTACGCCCGCTACCTCTTCGTGGCGGACGGCGAGAAGGCCCGGCGCGAGCTCGGCTTCGAGGCGCGGCACACGAGCCGGGACGCGCTGATGGCCTTCCTCGAGTACCGCTACCCCGACACGGCCCGCCGCGCGAAGGAGCAGAGGGAGCGGGAGCGCGAGGAAGCGGACTCCCGGGAGGCGCAGGCTTGAGCGAGAGCAAGGTCGTTCCGATCGGGACGCGCGCGCGCCGCCGGCGCACGCCGGCCCCGGAGGAGGAAGCGCTCCGGCGGCGCCTCGCCGAGCTCGAGCGGGAGCTGGCGCGCTCGCGCACCGCGGAGGAGCACGAGGGCCTCGTGGTGACCCTGGCGCGCATCCTCCATGCCGGGGCGAAGGGCGTGAGCTGGGCCAGCCTGGCGCGGCTCCAGCGGGCCGTCTACTTCGCCTGGCACTCCGAGGAGACGGACGAGTTCGGCGCCGACCGGCGCTTCGCGGAGACGGTGGAGCCGCTGCTGGACTTTCTCTACGCGGTCTGGTGGCGCGTCGAGACGACCGGCGCCGAGAACGTCCCTTCCACCGGCCCCGGCCTGATCGTGGCGAACCACTCGGGCGTCCTGCCCTACGACGGCCTCATGGTCCAGCTGGCGATCCGCCACGAGCACCCGGCCCGGCGCGTCTGCCGGATGCTCGCCCTCGACATGTTCGCCCTCCTGCCCGTGCTGGCCCCGCTCCTCGCGAAGTCGGGCTCGGTCCGGGCGAACCCCGAGAACGCCGAGCGCCTCCTGCACCGCGGAGAGCTCCTCGGCGTCTTCCCCGAAGGGGTCAAGGGCGTGGGGAAGTACTTCCGCGAGCGCTACAAGCTCGCGCGCTTCGGCCGCGGCGGCTTCGTGCGCATCGCCCTGCGCACCGGCAGCCCCATCATCCCGTGCGCCGTGGTGGGGGCGGAGGAGATCCACCCGGTGGTGGCGAAGGCCGACTGGGTGGGCCGGCCGATCGGCTTGCCGTACTTCCCGCTGACGCCCACGTTCCCCTGGCTCGGCCCGCTGGGCATCGTCCCCCTGCCGACCAAGTGGTCGATCGACTTCGGCGACCCGATCGACCTCGGGGACCACGGCCCCGAGGACGCGGACGACCCCATCCTGGTCAACCGGATCTCGGAGGAGGTCCGCTCCACGATCCAGCGGATGGTCGACGGCCGCCTCGCGCGCCGCCGCTCGGTCTGGTTCGGCTAGGGCGGCTTCCCAGGCGCGACTCGAGCCGCTCCAGCGAGGAGTCGAGCGACCGCGCCAGGTCCGACTGGTGCGGGTGCCGGGACGGCACGTCGGGAACCCGCCGGGGATCCGCCATCGCGATGCCGTGCTTGGCGAAGAGCCGCCGGTACCGCCCGGCGTGGCGGCGGAAGTAGGCGAGCGCCGTGCGGTACCCGTGCTCGGCCACGACCCGCCGGGCGCTGTAGCGCATGATGTTGTACCCGAACATGCGCACGTCGTCCCGCGTCGGCTCGATGAGGAGGATGTCCACCTCGGGGTGCTCGCGCCGGTAGCGCTCGAGGCCGTACTGCATGCGCCCGTGGAGCATGATGCGCATCGCCTGGTCGAGCACCCAGGTGACGCCGCGGTTGCTCAGGTGGCCGCGGAGCGGGCCGCCCGCGGTGTCGTTGAGGTACGGGACGATCGGGTTGATGCAGATGACGAGATCGGCCCCGCTCTGGATCGCGAGGTTGATGTGAGCCGTCTTCTTCACCCCGCCGTCGATGTAGTCCCGGCCGCCGATGCGCACGGGACGGTAGAGCCCGGGCATGGCGGCGGAGGCCTGCACGGCCTTCGAGACCGGCACGTCGCGCCAGCGGTCCCGGCCGAAGGCGACCGCCTCGCCGTTGTCGAGGTCCACCGCCACGACGTTGAGGTCGCGGTGGAAGTCGCGGAAGCTGTCGCTGCCCAGGCGGGACAGGAACACGCGGTGGAGGTACTCCTGGATGCCGGCGGTCTCCATCAGACCCGGGGGCAGCAGCTCGAAGAAGGACCAGGCGAGGTCGGAGAGATTGCGTCCCTCGCCGGTGAGGCTCGTGACCAGGGCCCGGGAGAGGACACCGGGGGCCCGGGACGAGCGCCGAAGGAACTCGAGCGTCCCGAGGCGGTAGAGGGGCGCGGCGGACACGCCCAGCGGCGTGTGCGTGCGCTTGGTGGCCTCGTCGTACATCTCGCGGGGGGAAACGCCGGCGGCCAGGATCGAAGCGACGAAGGCGCCGCCCGAGATGCCCACGTACAGGTCGAGGTCGAGAACGCTGCGGCCGAGCAGCTCGTCGAGGGCGCGCAGGCACCCGATCTCGTAGACGGCCCCCGTCACCCCGCCGCCCGCGCACACCAGGGCGACCTTGGCCTTGCGCTTCTCGGAGGAGCTCCGCCTGATGGATGGCACCGTTCCACCTCACGCGCGAGTCTACGCCAGGCGACGCTCGCGGTCACCCGCGGTGGCCACCGCCCTGCTGCCCGGCGCTCGGAGCCCCGGAAAGCGCAGGAGCGCTCCCCGGGGGGCTCGCCTCAGCGCCGGAAGCCGCCGACCTTGCGCGAGAGCTCCTCGACGCGGAGGGTGAGCTGGTGAACCTCCTGACGGCTGGGGATGTTGAGCGCGGCCAGCGTGCGCTGGACCGCCTCGTCCACCATGCGGGTGAGGGCGCGGCGCTCCTTGCGGGCGCGCACCTGGAGGCTCGAGAGGCGGCCCCCGACCTGCTTCACCGCCTTCTTGCGCTCGCGGTCGAGCCGTCCACCCCACGCCTTGATCGTCCGGGTGGCCTGGCGGGTGTCGACCCCGCTGCGCTTGACCAGCTCCTTGACGCGCTTCTCGACCTTCCCCTCGGCGGAGCTGAGCGCTGCCTGGGTTTCCTTCCACGTCTTCTCGAGGCGGCTCTTGGCCTTGCGCTCCGGCGCCACGGGGCGTCGGGTCGCCTTCTTCTTGGCTGGCATCGTCTTTCTCCTCACTTCTTCGGCTTGCGCTTGCGCCCGCGGCGAGCGGGGCCCGCGCTCGCCGCGGGCGCGGGCGGGGCGGGTTTCTCGATGTACGCCTCGAAAGCCTCGATCCCCCCGCGCAGCGCGTCGAGGGAACGTCCGGCCACACCCTCCCCGCGCTCGAGGACCGCGCGCAGGCGGGACTCGACGCCCGACTGGGCTTCGCCGACCAGGCGGTGGACCATCTGGCCGAGGTCCTGGCGCAGGGTCACGGCGTCGTCGAGGCTCAGCCGGCCGCGGCCGAGGGCCCGGGAGAGGATCTTCTCCGCCTCCTGCCGGGCGCGCGAGGCCGTGTCCTGGGGCTCGGGCCACTCGCCCCAGGCCGAGGCGGGGCCGGCGGCGATGCGGATGAGGCGGGTCAGCACCTGGCGGGGGATGCGGCTCGCGCCCTGCTTGACCCCTTCGAGCAGCACCTGGGCGAGGGTCAGGTTCGTCAGGTCCTCCCCGGTCTTCTGCTCGATCACCTCGATCTCGTGGCCGGCGGCCACCAGGCGCGCGAGGTCCTCGAGGGTCACGTATCGGCGGGTGGCGGGATCGTAGAGCTTGCGGTTGCCGTACCGCCGGATCGGGCGCGGCCCGGCGACGGCCTTGTCGGGGGTCACGAAGGCAATATAACGCGCCGCGTTAGGAAACGCAACTCCCTGACGCTGGGCGTTATCGCCTCGCCGCTACCTCTCGAGGTGCAGGGACACCTGGTCCAGGGGGGTGGTCGAGGCGGGGCGGCGTCGGGAGACGATGAGGGCGGCCCCAAAGGTGACGCCGAGGACGAACGCCACGAGGAGCAGGATGCCCGCGAGGTGGAACGATCCCAACACCACGCCGACCAGGTCGAACACCGGCTTCTCGACCTTGATCCACGTCACGGCAGGCTCCGTCGCCAGCATGCTCAGCGTGCCCCTCGCCCCCTCTCCACTGTAGAGCGCCGGGCGGCGTCGGTCAATTGCCGCATCTGGGTGCGGTTCAGGGCCTCGAGGTAGGACTTCACGCCGCTGAGGAGGCTCCGGGCCAGGATCTCGCGGTACTCGGGGGTCTTGAGGCGCTTCTCGTCCTGGGGGTTCGACACGAAGGCGATCTCGGCGAGCACGGCCGGCATGTTGGCGCCGATGAGGACGTAGAAGGGGGCGGTGTGGACTCCCCGGTCGCGGACGACGTGCGCCTGTCGAACCCCGGCGACCATGCGCTCCTGGACGGCGGCGGCGAAGTCCCGGCTCTCGTCGATCTTGCTGTTGAGGGTGATGGCCTTGACCAGGTTCTGGAGGTCCTTGAGAGTGGCGGGGGAGATCGCGTTCTCGCGGGCGGCGACGGCCTCGGCGTGGGAATTCTGGGCGAAGCTGAGAAAGTAGGTCTCGATCCCGCCCGCGCTCGCGTTGCGGCTCGAGTTCGCGTGGATCGAGAGGAAGAGGTCGGCGCCGCGCGAGTTCGCGATCGCGGTGCGTTCCTCGAGGGGGATGAAGACGTCCGTGGAGCGGGTGAGGATCACCTCGGCGCCGAGGTCCTGTCGCACCATGCGCTCGAGGCGGAGCGCGACGTCGAGGACGAGCTCCTTCTCCTGCAGGCCGCCGCGCCCGATCGTCCCGGGGTCGTGGCCTCCGTGCCCGGCGTCGATCACGATCCGTCGGACGCCCAGGCCGAGCTGGCGGGCGAGGCTGTAGGAGCCGGCACGGTTCGTAGCCGGCGGCTCGGGGGCGGGGGTCGGCTCGGCGGCGGCCGCGGGGGGCGGCGGCGCGCCCCGGCCGCTCCTCGGGAGGGGCGCGGGGGGGCGACCGGGCAGGTGGTCGACACCCGCGATGGCGATGGGAGCCGTCGGAGTCCCCGTGGGGCCGGCCGTCGCGTCGCTCGGGACCATGCCGTTCACGCGGCGGGTCGGGATGGCCGGCGAGCCCTGCGCGACCTGCGGGGAGGCAGAGGCCTGCCCGCGCACGTCGATCACGAGGCGCGTCGGGTTGTCGAGGAAGAAGACCTGGTGCTCCCAGACGTCCTTGAAGTCCAGGACCACCCGCACGACGTCATCCTTGTTCTGGGCGATCCGGACCTGCTCGAGCAGTCCGTCGGCGACGGGGAAGACCCGGCGCGCGAGATTCGGGTGAAGGCGGGTGCCGACGAGATCGACCCAGAGCCGGTCCGGGTTCGTGGCCCGATCGTACTGGAGGCTGACCTTGCGCTCGACGTCGATGACGACGCGGGTCGACGAGTCCCCGCTCCAGGCCCGGAGGTCGAACACCCGGGCGAGGCCCGGCGGGGGCGGCGAGGGGAGGGGGGTCGCGGGCTCGCGGTCGCGGAGGAGCTTCTTGACCTGCGACACCCTCTCGCCCTCGGGGTAGGTGTCGAGATAGGCACGGGCGGAATCGGCGAGCCGCCGGCGGTCTCCCGTCTCGCGGGCGACCTCGACCGCCGCCCACAGCGCCTCGTCGCCGAGGCGGCTCGAGGGGTACTCCGCCACGAGCATCCGGTAGGTGCCGACCGCGTCCTCCCGGTAGCGGGACGAGCGGAAGCGCTGCGCCATCTCGCGGTAGAGGTTCCCGGCGGCGAGAAGCGCGTTGTCGCAGTAGCCGCTGCGGGGGTAGCGGGCCACGACCTTGCGGTAGCGCAGGACGACCGCCTCCCACTCGGATCGCTTCGCGGCGCGCCGCGGGGAGGCACGGAGCGTGGCCTCGGCTTTCTGGGCCTCCTTGTAGAGGGCGGCGTCGGGCCGCGCCGGGGCCGACGCCACGCGTCGGGCGACGGCCGCCTGCGCGGGGCTTGGCGCCCCACCTCCGAGAGACACGAGGAGCGCGAGGGCGGCCAGGGCCGCGTGCCGGGCGGGGAAGCTCACTTGGGCCAGGAGTCCACCGTTTCGTAGTAGTCCTTGGCGACCAGGATCTCGCGGGGCTTCGAGCCGTCGGCCGGTCCGATGATGCCGTCGCGCTCCATCATGTCGATGAGCCGCCCGGCGCGGGAGAAGCCGACGCGGAAGCGCCGCTGCAGCATGCTGGTCGAGGCCTGCCCGCTCTGGACGACCAGGCGCACCGCCTCGTCGAAGAGCTCGTCCCGGTCGGTGACTTCCGCGGCCTCCGTCGCCTTCTCGGGCTTGCCCACGGTCTCGTCGAAGGAGGGCTGGCCCTGCTTGCGCAGGAACGAGGTGAGCCGCGCGATCTCGTGCTCGGTCACGTAGGCGCCGTGGATGCGGATGAGCCGGGAGCTTCCCGGGGGCAGGAAGAGCATGTCCCCGCGGCCGAGCAGCTGCTCGGCCCCGATCGAGTCGAGGATGGTCCGGCTGTCGACACGGGCGGCGACGCGGAACGAGATGCGGGAGGGGAAGTTGGCCTTGATGAGGCCGGTGATGACGTCCACGGAGGGGCGCTGGGTGGCGAGGATGAGGTGGATGCCGACCGCGCGCGCCATCTGCGCGAGGCGGGTGATCGACTCCTCGACCTCGTGGGAGGAGATCATCATGAGGTCGGCGAGCTCGTCGATCACGATCACGACGTAGTGGAGGGGCTTCAGCTCCTCGCCGCTCTCGTCGTTTCGCGCGCCCTTCTCCGCCCGGATGATGTTGTTGAACTGCTCGATGTTGCGGACACCCTCCGAGGCCAGCATCCGGATCCGCCGCTCCATCTCGCCGACCGCCCACTTGAGCACGTTCGAGGCGATCTTCGGGTCGGTCACCACCGGCGTGAGCAGGTGCGGGATGTCCTCGTAGACGCCGAGCTCGAGCCGCTTGGGGTCGATCAGGATGAGCTTCACCTCGTCCGGCGTGGAGCGGAAGAGGATGCTGGCGATCATGCAGTTGAGGCCCACGCTCTTGCCGGTGCCGGTGGAGCCGGCGATCAGCAGGTGGGGCATCGCCGCGAGATCGGTGTTCCACACGTCGCCGTTCACCGCCTTGCCGAGCCCGAGGGTCAGCCGGCCCGAGGAGCGGCGGAAGGCGTCCGACTCGAGGATCTCGCGCAGGTAGATCGTCTCGCGGACCTCGTTCGGGATCTCGA
The DNA here is from genome assembly GCA_963818355.1 of uncultured Acidobacteriota bacterium. GTDB lineage: Bacteria > Acidobacteriota > Vicinamibacteria > Fen-336 > Fen-336 > DATBSL01. Next base: position 26,590 of record CAWFSB010000012.1, read on the forward strand.
TGCCGACGTTGCCCTTCCCGCTGATGCGATCGACGCGGATCGACTCGGCCTCGAGGGCGAGGGCGAGGTCGTCCGCGAGGCCGACGATCTTCGAGTACTTGACCCCGGCGTCGGGCTTGAACTCGTACGTGGTCACGACCGGGCCGGGGTGGATCTCCTTCACCGTCCCCATCACCCCGAACTCGCTGCACTTCGACTGGAGGATGCGGCCCTTCTCGAGCAGCCGGTCGTTGTCCACGGGGCCCCCGCCCTTGGCCTCGTCGAGGATCGTGATCGGGGGGAGGGTGTAGTTCCCCCGGACGACACCGCCGGCGACCGGGGCGTCGGAGGCGACCCTTCGGCGGCGAGTTGCCGACCTGGGTCGCGGGGCCTCGGGCGTGTCTTCTTCCGGGTCCTCGGCCGGAACCGCGAAGGGCAGCGCCTTCTGCGCGGGCGTCGCCACCCGCGGCGGCGCCGCGTGCAGGGGCAGGTCGTCCGCGTCCTCGTCCGGCGGCTCGGCCTCGGCGGCTTCCCCGTTCGCCTTCACCTTGCGGATGCGCGGGAGACCGCCGCCTTCGTCTTGCCCCGGTGTGCTTGCGGATGACGTCGCGACGCATCCGCTCCTTGCGGCGGCTCTCCCGGTAGTGGGCCCAGGCGGTCTGCAGCGTCCGCAGGCGCTCGCCGATCCGCCCGCCGGTGCCTTGCAGGAATGTCGAGAACGAGAACTGCGTCGAGAGGATGAGCGCCACGAAGAGGGCGGTGGCGGCGAGGATGTAGGCCCCCGTGCGGCTGAAGTCCGCCACCAGCAGGCCCGAGACGAGCTCGCCGACCGCGCCCCCGGCCCGCACCGGCTCGCCCTCGAAGCTCACCTTCCCGACCGCCAGCGAGAGCAGCCCGGCCAGGGAGAGCAGGAGGACGCCGTTGCCGAACGCCTTCGTGTAGGGGGCGTCGATCGGCTTGCACCAGAACAGCTTCCAGCCCAGCAGGCCGAGGACGATCGGCAGCAGGAGCGAGGCGAGGCCGAACAGCTGCGGGATCAGCATCTCGGCCAGGAACGCCCCGAACGGGCCGATGAAGTTGCGGGCGGGGCCCTCGACCCCGGCCTTGAAGAAGGGCGCCGGGTCCCGCGGGTCGAACGTGGCGAGGGCGATGAGCAGCATGAGGGCGAGCGCGAACGCGACGAGCCCCAGGAGCTCCGCGCCGCGCGTCGACTTCGTCTCGACGGTTGTGGCCATGGCCGGCCTAGACCTCCATCACCACGGGGATGACCATGGGACGGCGCTGGGTGCGCCGCTTGTAGAAACGTCGCAGCTCGCTGCGGACCCGCTCGCGGGTGAGAGCCGGGTCGAGCCTCTCCTCGGTCGGCCGCCCGTCGAGCGCCCCGGCGAGGAGGAGCCCGGCTTCCTCGGCCAGCTCCGCCGCCTCCTCGGCGTCCACGATCCCTCGGGTCACGATCTCCGGCGGGGACTCGAGGCGCCCGGTCTGGCGATCGACCACCACGATGGGGACCACGATGCCCTCGGACGAGAGGTGCCGGCGGTCGCGGACCACGACGTCCTCGATCTCGGAGGCGCCGCGGTCGAGGAGCACCCTGCCCGCGCCCACCCGGGGCTCGCGCCGCGCGCCGGAGGGCGAGAGGCGGAGGACGTCCCCGTCCTCGGCGACGTGCACCCGGTCCGAGGGGATCCCGGCCTCGACCGCGAGCCGTGCGTGCTGGGCCAGCATCCGGTACTCGCCGTGCACGGGGACGAGGTAGCGGGGTCGGACCCGGCGCAGCAGCTCCACGAGGTCCTCCCGGCTCCCGTGGCCCGACACGTGGACCCGGGCGGTGCCGGGGTGGACGACGTCGCAGCCGAGTCGGAAGAGGTTGCTGATGAGGCGCGAGACGGTGCGCTCGTTGCCCGGGATGGCGCGCGCGGAGAGGACCACCGTGTCCCCGGGGCCGGCCGCGACGTCGCGGTGCTCGCCGACGCCGATCATGGAGAGCGCGGAGAGCGGCTCGCCCTGGCTGCCGGACACGAAGACGACGGCGCGGTCGCCGGCGCCGCCCGCGAGCGAGCCGGGGGTGATTCGGGCCGCCTCCGAGAGGCGCAGGAGGCCGAGATCGAGCGCCACCTCCGCGTTGTCCAGCATGCGGCGGCCGAGGAAGGCGACCGGCCGGAGGGCCCGGACCGCCAGGTCGGCCACGCGCTGGATGCGGGGGATCGAAGTCGCAAAACACGAGACGAGCACCCGCCCGCGTGTCCGCTCGAGGACCTGCTCGAACGCGGGCACGACGGCGTCCTCGCCGCCGGTGAGCCCCGGCTGCTCGACGTTGGTGCTGTCCGAGAGGAGGGCCAAGACGCCGCGATCGCCCCACTGGGAGAGCGCGTCGACGTCGGTGCGCTCGTCCGGCGGGGCCGTGGCGTCGATCTTGAAGTCGCCGCTCGCCACCACGACCCCGGCCGGCGTCTCGATCGCGAGGGCGAGGCTGTCGAGGACGCTGTGCGCGACGCGGATCGGGTGCACGCGGAAAGGCCCGATCTCGACGGGCTGGCCGGGCACGAGGGTGCGCAGGTCGGCGTGCACGCCGCGCTCCTGGAGCCGCTTGCGCGCGAAGCCGAGGGTGAGGCGGCTTCCGTAGACGGGCGCCGGCGCCGCCTGCAGGGCGTAGGACAGTGCGCCGATGTGGTCCTCGTGGCCGTGGGTGAGGAGGATTCCGCGGAGGCGAGAGGCGCGCTCGGCGAGGTACTCGAAATCGGGGACGATCGAGTCGACCCCCGGCATCTCGGCGGGCGGAAAGAGAACGCCGGCGTCGAGCAGGAGGAGGTGCTCCTCCCACTCCAGCACGAGCGCGTTGAGGCCGAACTCACCGAGCCCGCCGAGCGGGACGAGGCGGACCGCCGTCGTGTCGTCGGTGTTCGCTCGAATCAAGCCTTCGCCCCCGCCGGATCGCTCCTCACGGCACCCCAGATCGCCGCGAACTCCACAACCGATAGCGTTTCTGGTCTCCTGGACCCCTCGACGTTGAGGAACCTAAAGTATTCCTTGAGGTTAGGATAGCTATCTTTCAGGTTGTTTTCAAGGGTTCGGCGTCGGCGGGCGAAGGCCTTCTGGAGGAATCGCTCGAAATCCTCGATGTCGCCCACCTCGGCGCGCGGGAGTGTCGCGGAACCGGGCGCGCAGGACGGCCGATGTGACCCCGGGAGGGGGAGAGAAGCAGCCGGGCGGAAAGCGGGCCGGGAGGTCGGTGTCCGCCCAGAGGGCGTACAGCACCGAGAGGATCCCGTACTCCTTCGAGCCGGGAGGCGACGCGACGCGGCGGGCCACTTCCTCCTGCAGCATGACGTGCAGGTCGCGCACGTGGTCGTGCAGCGAGAGGCAGCGCCGCAGGAGGGGGCTCGAGATGTAGTAGGGGAGGTTGCCCACCAGGCGGGCGCCCGGAGGGACGAGGCCTCGCAGGTCGGCCGCCAGGGCGTCCTGCGTCACGATCTCGACGTTCGAAGGGGCGGCCGCCCGCAGCCGCCTCGCCAGCGCTTCGTCGATCTCCACCGCCACGACGCGCGCGCAGCGCTCGGCGAGGGGGAGGGTGAGAGCGCCGGTCCCGGGGCCGATCTCCAGGAACACGTCGCCCGCCGCGGGTCGCGATGACCCGCAGGAGACCCTCGACCGAGTCCGGGCGGAGGAAGTGCTGTCCGAGCCGGCGGGGCATGGAGGCAGGGTAGCTGAAAAGCACCCGGCGCGCGTGCTAGCCTGAGGCCTCTGCGAGAGAGGGGAGCGGTCGCCTTGTCCGACAGCCTGCACGTCGCGTTCGTCACTCCCGAGATGGGGCCCTTCGTCAAGACCGGCGGGCTCGCCGACATCTCCGGCGCCCTCCCCAAGGCGCTCGTGCGGCTGGGGCACCGCGTGACCGTCGTGCTGCCGCGGTACGCCTCGATCGCGTTCCCGCCGGGGGAGTTCTCGGGCTCCGTCCACGTGCCCGTGGACGGAATGCCGCGCAGCGCCGGCTTCTACCGCACCCGGACCGAGGCCGGCGTCGACGTCGTGTTCGTCGAGTACCCGCCCTTCTACGACCGGCCGGTGCTCTACGGGGACTACGAGGACAACCGCCTGCGCTTCGCCTTCCTCGCCCGCGCGGCGCTCGAGTACTTCCGCAGCCGGGGCGAGCGGCCGAGCGTCTTCCACGCGCACGACTGGCAGACCGGCCTCGTCCCCGTGTTCCTCAAGGCGTTCTACTCGGACGACCCGACGCTGCACCGCATGCCGAGCGTCTTCACCATCCACAACGTGGCCTACCAGGGGCAGTTCGGCATGGACACGCTCGGCCTGCTGGGGCTGCCGTGGAACCTGGGCTCCTCGTTCGCGCTCGAGTACCACGGCTCGATCAGCTACCTGAAGGGCGGGACGGTGTTCGCGGAGCTGGTCAACACCGTGTCCCCGACCTACGCCCTCGAGATCCAGGGGCCCGAGCACGGCTACGGCTTCGACGGCGTCGTGCGCTCGCGCGCCGGCGACGTGACGGGCATCCTGAACGGGGTGGACTACGACGAGTGGGACCCGCGCGCGGACCGGCACATCGCACGGGCGATACTCGCCGCAGGACCCGTCGGGCAAGGCGGCCTGCAAGGCGGACCTGCTGCGGACCTTCGGGCTGCCGGAGTTCCCGGACCTGCCGCTCGTCGGCGTGACGTCGCGCCTGGTGTGGCAGAAGGGCTTCGACCTGGTGGCCGGGGCGTGGTGGGACTTCCTGCAGCGGCCGCTCCGGATGGTGGTCCTGGGAACCGGCGACCACGGCGTGCAGGAGGGCCTGCGCCACCTCCAGCAGCGTGACCCCGACCGCTTCTCGGTGCGCTTCGCCTACGACGAGTCCGTCGCGCACAAGGTCATGGCCGGGTGCCGACCTCTTCCTGATGCCCTCGCGCAGCGAGCCCTGCGGCCTCACGCAGATGTACGCGCTGCGCTACGGCACGGTCCCGATCGTGCGCGCGACCGGGGGCCTCGCGGACACGGTGGAGCCGTACGACGGGGCGAGGGGGACGGGCACGGGCTTCCGGTTCGACACGCCGGACGGCACGGGGCTCGTCTGGGCGCTGGACCAGGCGCTCGCCGCCTGGAAGGACCGCAAGGCGTGGGGGGCCCTCGTGAAGCGGGGGATGACCCGGGACTTCTCGTGGGAGCGCTCGGCCCGCGAGTACGTGGCACTGTACCGGCGCGCGATGGGAAAGGTCTAGACGAAACATGTCCGCGAACATCGAGACCCTGACGGACCAGAACTGGGCGACGGAAGTCCTCGCCTCCGACAAGCCGGTCCTCGTGGACTTCTGGGCCGAGTGGTGCGCGCCGTGCAAGGCCATGGTGCCCGACCTCGAGGCGGTGGCCGCCCAGTACGCGGGCCGCGTGCGGGTCGGGAAGCTGAACGTCGAGGAGAACGACAAGGTCCCGTTCGACTACGGCATCACGGCCATGCCGACCCTGCTGGTGCTCAAGGGCGGCAAGGTCGCCGAGCAGCGCGTCGGCAAGATGAGCCGCGAGCAGCTGGCGCAAGCTGCTCGACAGCCACCTGTAGCAGCCGTCCGACTCGCAGCCGAGCGGCCTGCAGTGGTCATCCCGAGGCGCTCCCGTCATGACGGGCGCGAGGGATCCGCAGTCGCGCCGCGGCCTCGTACCGTGGCCATCGCTCCGCGGCGGGTGCCGCGCGCCCTGTCATCCCGAGGCGCTCCCGTCATGACGGGCGCCGAGGGATCGCGCAGTCGCGCAGCGGCCTGCCGTGTCTCGAGTGGCCATCGGCTCCGCGGCGGGTGCCGCGCGCCCCCCGTTCCCGGGACAACGTCCGACTCGAGCCGATGAGTCCCGGGAAGGGGGGCTCTCCGCGGCAGCCCGCCGCTACCCGTGGTCATCGGCCGCTGGCCGTGGCCGTGGCCATCGGCTCCGCGGCGGGTGCCGCGCGCCCTCGTATCCCGGGCACGTCCGACTCGAGCCGATGAGTCCCGGGAAGGGGGCTCTCGCAGCGGCAGCCCGCCGCTACCCGTGGCCATCGGCCGCTGCGTCGAGCTCAGTCGAAGAGCGGGGCGACCGGGAACGACAGCTCGGGGAGCGTCTCGGAGGTGAGGGTCTCCGGAGCAGTGACGGTTCGGGCTCGGCGGTACGTACCGTTCGCGGCATCAGGATCCGAGAACACCTCGACGACGCGCGCCTCGAGGTTCACGACCCAGTACTCGGGTATCCCGAAGCGGGCGTAGAGCGCTGCTTTGACTCTGCGGTCCTTGCGCAGGGAGACACCGGATACCTCGATTGCGAGGACTGCGCTCCCGGGATGGTGGTCTCGAGAAGTGGACTCCGCCCGCACGACGGCCAGGTCGGGCTCCGGCTCGTTCCGCCGGCCGAGCGTCAGCGGCAGTTGCACGGCCACGGCGTACTCGTCCCCCAGACTGCGGACGAGAAGCCGGTTCAACCATCGAATGCAGTGAGCGTGAGCCGGGCTCTGCGGCGTCATTGCGACGATCACCCCTTCCAGCAGCTCCACCCGCTCGTCCTCGTCGAAGATGCCGGCCTCGATCATCCGGTGGTACTCGTCGACGCTGAGGAGGCGGGGGAACTCGAGGAGCAAGGCCGTGGTTTCGGCGCTGGTGGGGCCCGTGACTCATACGTGTAGCTTAGCATCGGCACCTTCACGCCCCGCTCTCGCGCGACGTCGATCGGCCGCGGTCGTAGCCGGCGTCGACGTGGCGCATGACGCCCGTGCCCGGGTCGGTCGTCAGGACGCGCTCGAGACGGGGCGGCCTCCGGCGTCCCGTCCGCGACCACCACCATGCCCGCGTGGATCGAGTAGCCCATGCCGACGCCGCCGCCGTGGTGGACGGAGACCCAGGTGGCCCCGGAGACGGCGTTCAGGAGCGCGTTCAGGATCGGCCAGTCGGCGACCGCGTCGGAGCCGTCGCGCATGCCCTCGGTCTCGCGGTTCGGCGAGGCGACCGAGCCCGCGTCGAGGTGGTCGCGGCCGATGACGATCGGGGCCTTCACCCGGCCGCTGCGGACGAGCTCGTTGAAGACGAGCGCCCATCTTCGACGCGCTCGCCGTAGCCCAGCCAGCAGATGCGCGACGGGCAGGCCCTGGGGCTTCACCCGCTCGCGGGCGAGGCTGATCCAGCGCGCGAGGGCGCGGTCCTCGGGGAAGGTCTCGAGCACGGCCTCGTCGGTCGCCGCGAGGTCGTCGGGGTCGCCCGAGAGGCAGGCCCAGCGGAACGGCCCCTTGCCCTCGCAGAAGAGCGGCCGGATGTAGGCCGGCACGAAGCCGGGGAAGTCGAACGCGTCCTCGACGCCGGCCTTCTTCGCCTCGGCCCGGATGTTGTTGCCGTAGTCGAAGACGACCGAGCCGCGCGCCTTCAGGTCGAGCATCGCCCGCACGTGCTCGCCCATGCTCCGGCGCGCCTCGGCCATGTACCGCGACGGGTCCTCTGCCGGAGGGCGAGCGCCTGCTCGTAGCTCATCCGGTTCGGCACGTACCCGTTCAGCGGGTCGTGGGCGCTCGTCTGGTCCGTGACGAGGTCGGGCACGAGGCCGCGCCGGACGATCTCCGGGAGCACGTCGGCCGCGTTGCCGAGGACGCCGATCGAGAGGGCCGCCCTCGCCGCCCGCGGCGAGGGCGCGGGCGATCGCCTCGTCCACCGACTCGACCATCACGTCGAGGTAGCGGGTCTCCAGACGCCGCTCGATGCGACGGCGGTCCACCTCGGCCGCGATCAGCACGCCCTCGTTCATCGTCGCCGCGAGGGGCTGGGCGCCGCCCATGCCCCCGAGGCCGGCGGTGACGACGAGCCGGCCCTTGAGGGTGCCGCCGAAGCGCTGGCGCGCGGCCTCGGCGAAGGTCTCGTAGGTTCCCTGGAGGATGCCCTGGGTGCCGATGTAGATCCACGACCCGGCCGTCATCTGGCCGTACATCATCAGGCCCTTGCGGTCGAGCTCGTAGAAGTGCTCCCAGGTCGCCCACGCCGGGACGAGCATCGAGTTCGAGATGAGGACGCGCGGCGCGTCCGGTCGTCCGGAAGACCCCCACGGCTTGCCCGACTGCACGAGGAGCGTCTCGTCGTTCCCGAGCTCGCGCAGCGAGCGCACGATCGCCTCGTAGCACTCCCAGTTGCGGGCGGCCTTGCCGATGCCGCCGTAGACGACGAGGTCCTGCGGGCGCTCGGCGACCTCGGGGTCGAGGTTGTTCATGAGCATGCGCAAGGCGGCCTCCTGCTGCCACGACCGGCAGGAGATCGCGGCTCCCCGCGGGGCCCGGACGGTGCGCACGGCGCTTGCGGTCGTCACATCAACCACCTCGGCTTGTCGCCGCTGTCGTCCGGTCGAGTCGTGATCGTGGCCGTTGCCCTTGCCCCCCGGGACGACGCGGAAGCGGAGTGTGGCCGGTCGCGCGGCGCGGCGAGGGAGGGGCCGGCGCTGCCAGAGCCGCTCGAGCCCGCCGAAGAGCAGGAGGAGGCCGGCCGCGAGGCCGGCGAGCAGCGGCCACCGGCGCCAGCCGAGGGCGTAGGCGACGGGCGCGACGAGGCCGGCGGCGAGGGCCAGGAGCACGGCGCCGGCGAGCCAGGGGGCGCGGCGCAGGCGGGTGAGGGACGGCATCTACTCCAGCGTACCGCAGGCCGACTCGACGGCGTCGAGGATCGCGCCCGAGCGCAGGAGGAGCGCGAGGGCCTCGATCTCCGGGCCGAGGACGCGGTCCTGCCCGTGCGTTGACCTCCTCGCGGACCCGCGCCAGCACGGCCTCGAGCGCGGCGGACGAGCGCAGCGGCCGCCGGAACTCGAGCGCCTCGCAGGCGGCGAGGAGCTCGACCGCGAGGACGCGCCCGGTGTTGGCGACGACGCGGGCCGCCTTCCACGCGGCGGTGGGCCCCATCGAGACGTGGTCCTCCTTGCCGGCGGAGGTGGGGATCGAGTCGACGCTCGCGGGGTGCGCGAGGACCTTGTTCTCGGAGACCAGGGCGGCCGCCGTCACGTGGGCCATCATGAGCCCGGAGTGCAGGCCGCCCTCGCGGGCGAGGAATGCCGGCAGGCCGGAGAGCGAGGGGTTCACCAGCCGCTCGGTCCGCCGCTCGCTGATCGCGCCCAGGTCGGCGGCGGCGATGGCCAGGAGGTCGGCCGCGATCGCCACCGGCTGGCCGTGGAAGTTGCCGCCGGAGAGGATCTCGCCCGTCTCGGCGAAGACCATCGGGTTGTCGGTGGCGGAGTTCATCTCGACCTCGTGGACGCGCGCCACGTAGGCGAGCGCGTCGCGCGCGGCGCCGTGCACCTGCGGCATGCAGCGCAGGCTGTAGGCGTCCTGGACGCGGCCGCAGTCGCGGTGCGACTCGCGGACGGCGCTGCCGGCGAGGAGGCGCCTGAGGTTCCGGGCGGAGGCGGCCTGGCCGGGGTGCGGCCGCGCGGCGTGGATGCGCGGGTCGAAGGCCACGTCGGTGCCCTCGAGCGCGTCGAGGGTGAGCGCGCCCACGACGTCCGCGCTGCGGACGAGGCGCAGCGCCTCGGCGACCGCGAGGCCGCCGACCGCGGTCATGAGCTGCGTGCCGTTGATGAGGGCGAGGCCCTCCTTCGGCTCGAGGACGAGTGGCGCCGCGCCGGGGCGCGCAGCGCCTCGGCGCCGGGCAGGCGGCGCCCCTCGAACACGCACTCGCCCTCGCCGACGAGGGCGAGCGCGAGGTGGGCGAGGGGCGCGAGGTCGCCGCTCGCGCCCGACCGAGCCCTGCGAGGGGACGACGGGGTGGACGCGGCGGTTCAGCATCTCGACCAGCAGCTCGAGCGTCTCGAGGCGCACGCCGGAGAAGCCCTTGGCGAGGACGTTCGCGCGCAGGAGCATGAGCGCCCGCGTCTCGGCCTCCTCGAGCGGCGTCGCCCACGCCCGCGGCGTGCGAGCGGACGAGGTTGAGCTGCAGCTCGCGCAGGCGGTCGAGGGGGATGTGGACGTCGGCGAAGTTGCCGAAGCCGGTGGTCACGCCGTAGACGACCGCGCCGCGCGCGACCGCGTCGTCCACGACGCGCCGCGCGGCCCGGACCGCCGTCGCGGGCCGCGCCGGCGAGCGCGACGGCGCAGCCCTGCGCGCGCGACCGACTCGAGCCCCGGTCGAGGTCGAGCGACGCGGCCGTCGATCGCGAGGGGCGCGGCGGGGCGGTGACGCTCATGGGGGGGCGACGGCAGTCTAGCATCCCCCTCTGCCTTGCCGCCCGGGACCTCCGCGCGCCGGCTAGAATGCCACTCTTCCGTACTGGAGACAGGGTTCAGTCAATGGCGGACTGGACGCTCATGACGTTGCAGCTGAGGGGCAAGACGCGGCGCTTCGTCCAGTCGACCCTCGTGCGGCAGGACACCGAGGCGCTCCTCGCGCAGCGGCAGCGGCGAGTGCAACCGCTGCGGCGCCTGCTGCAAGATCCTCTTCCGCTGCCCGTTCCTCGGCACCGACGCCGAGGGGCAGTACACCTGCCGCATCTACGAGAAGCGCTTCGCGCAGTGCCGGCTCTACCCGCTGCACACCGCGGACCTGCGGGAGCTCGAGGGCCAGTGCAGCTACACGTTCGAGCCGGAGCCGTCGCCGTCGCCCGCGCCGCCGCTGCCCGAGCCGGCGCTCGAGTAGCCCGAGCCGCCTCCACCGCCGCCAGGGAACATGCCCAACATCGTGATCGCCGGCGCCCAGTGGGGCGACGAGGGCAAGGGGAAGATCGTCGACCTGCTCACCTCGCGCGTGCAGGTCGTGGCCCGCTACAACGGCGGCCACAACGCCGGCCACACCGTCATCGTCGGCCGGGCAGAAGTTCGTCCTCCACCTCGTGCCGTCCGGGATCCTCCACCCCGGCATCCTCTGCGTGATCGGCAACGGCGTCGTCGTCGACCCGGTCGCGTTCGAGACGGAGATCGGGGAGCTCGCGGCGCTCGGCGTCGAGATCGGCGACAACCTCGTCCTCTCCGACCGCGCGCACCTCATCCTCCCGCACCACCGCGCGCCTCGAGGCGCTCTCCGAGGAGCAGCGGGGGAGCCGCAAGATCGGGACGACGCTGCGCGGCATCGGGCCGGCGTACGAGGACAAGGCCGGCCGCCGCGGGGTCACGGTGGGGGACCTGCTGCGCCCCGCCGCGCTGCCGGACAAGCTCGCGGAGGCGCGGCGCCACTACGAGCAGGTCCTGCGCGGGCGCGGGCCGCGCGCCCGAGGTCGACTGGGACCGCGTGGTGGCCGACCTCGCCGCCTTCGGCGAGCGCCACCGCTCGCGGATCGTGGACGTCTCGCTCGTCCTGCACCGGCAGATGGCCCAGGGCTACTCGGTCCTGTTCGAGGGCGCGCAGGCGACGCTGCTCGACCTCGACCACGGCACCTACCCGTTCGTCACCTGCTCGGCGGCGGCGGCGGGCGGCGCCGCGACCGGCACGGGCGTGCCCCCGTCGCGCATCGACGGCGTCCTCGGCGTGGCCAAGGCGTACTGCACGCGCGTCGGCACGGGGCCCTTCCCGACGCGAGCAGCGGGCGCCGAGGCCGAGGCGCATCCGCGAGCGCGGAGGCGAGTACGGCGCCACCACCGGCCGCCCGCGGCGCTGCGGCTGGTTCGACGCCGTCGCGGTCCGCTACGCCGTGCGGGTGAACGGCTTCGACACGCTCGCGATCACGAAGCTCGACGTCCTCGACGAGCTCGACACGATCCCGGTCTGCACCGGCTATCGCTTCGAGGGCGAGACGCTCGAGCGAGATGCCCGCGGACACGTCGGTGCTCGAGGGCTGCGAGCCGGTCTACGAGAGTCCTGCCCGGCTGGAAGACGCCCGACCGCCGGCGTCCGCGACTGGGCCGACGCTCCCGGAGAACGCGCGCCGCTACGTCGAGCGCCTGGCGCGAGCTCGTCGGCGCCGAGATCGGCCTCGTCTCGACCGGCCCCGACCGCGACCAGACGATCATCCGCGGCCGCAGCGCGCTCGCCAGCTGGTTCGACTAGCCGCTGTCATTCCGAGGAGCTTCGGCTCGCCCCGGCCCGTCATTCCGAGGAGCTTCGTCTCGCCGGGCGACGAGGAATCCGCCGAGAAAGTCGGCGTGGCCCGCGTGCTACCATCGCATCGTTGGCCGCTCCGAGGCCGCGCGCCCGTAGCTCAATGGTAG
>CAWFSB010000013.1:0-108441 GCA_963818355.1 uncultured Acidobacteriota bacterium
GTGGACTACCAGGGCACGGTCCTCGACCAGCCGGGATCCGCGACGGCGTCGGTCGCCCCCGCCGCCTGGCGCACCGGGCGATCTCTCGAGCCTGCTCCCGGGCACCGTCATCCGGGACCCCGTCACCCGGCTGCCCTTCCCGAACAACCAGATCCCGCTGAGCCGGATCAGCCCCACCGCGATCGGGATCCTCAACAGCCCGGACTACCCGCTTCCCAACCGCGACGTGACGGGGGTCACCGGCAACTACGTGAGCGACGCCCTCAGCACCACGCGGGCCCACCAGGGCGACCTCCGGCTCGACTGGAACGCGTCGGCCAACGACAAGCTCTTCCTCCGCTTCTCGATCGCGGAGCTCACGATCAAGACGGAGAAGACGGCGTTCCCGCTCCTCCCCGGCGGCCTGACCGAGGCCCCCTTCAAGAACCTGGCGGTCAACTGGAGCCACGTGTTCGGCCCGTCGCTCATCAACGAGGTCCTGGTCGGGTACAACTCGATCAACAACATCACCTCGCTCAACGACTGGGGCGGCATCGGGAACGCCAACGCGACCTACGGGATCCCCGGCGGCCAGCCGATCGCGGGCCTCAGCGCGATCAACTGGGGCAGCGGCCTCACCAACATCGGCTCCGCGGCCACCATCGAGGACAACCTCCCGAAGGGCTACCAGCTCAACGAGAAGCTGACCTGGATCAAGGGGCGCCACTCGCTGAAGTTCGGCGGCCAGTTCCTGCGCTACGTCCAGCAGCGCTACTACGCCGGCAACAACGGCGCCCTCGGCCTCTTCAACTACGCGTCCACCTTCACCGGCTTCGCCTTCTCCGACTTCCTGCTCGACCAGGTGTCGAACAAGGGCCGTGGCGGCGGCGACCCCGACAACCCGTGGACGCACCTCCAGAACCGGATCTCCCTCTTCGTCCAGGACGACTTCCGGATCCGGCCCGACCTGACCCTGAACCTCGGCCTCCGCTGGGCCTACACCTCGCCCCTCGTCGAGAAGGACAACCGCCAGTCGAACTTCGACGTGGCGCCTCCCCTCGGCAACGGGACCGGCGTGCAGACCTTCGCGCAGGACGGCAGCATCGAGGACCGCGCGCTCTACAAGCCCTACTACAACGGGTGGGAGCCGCGCCTCGGCTTCGCCTGGCGGCCCGACCGACCGCTGGGTCGTCCGCGGCGGCTACGGCATCTCCCAGTACATGGAGGGCACGGGCTCCAACCTGCGGCTCCCCATGAACCCGCCGTTCTTCTTCGAGTCGAACGTCGTCTACGACACGTCGACGCGGCGCGGGCTCGATCGCCACGGGCTTCACCGAGCTGGTCCCGGGCACGACGCCCACGGGCAACGTGCGCGCCTTCGACCCCAACCTCCGGCCGCAGTTCACCCAGCAGTGGAACGTGTTCGTGGAGCGCCTGCTCACCTCGTCCATGTCGCTCAACGTGGGCTACGTCGGCCACCACGCCACCAAGCTCGTGGCCCCGGTGGAGGGCAACCAGCCGCTGCCCGGCGTGGGCGACCCCTCGACCTGGGCCTCGCTCGACTCGCGGCGACCCCTCATCGAGGAGCAGCCCCTCATCACGACCATCGCCACCACGGCGGCGGCGGGCCGCAGCAACTACAACGCGCTCCAGGCCAGCGTCCGCCAGCGCTCCTGGAACGGCCTCGAGTTCCTGGCCTCGTACACGTTCAGCAAGGTCCTCACCAACAACCTCGGCTACTACGGCTCGGGCGGCGTCGCCGGCCGAGGGTGCCTACTGGATGAACGCCTACGAGCCGGAGTGGAACTACGGGCGCGCCTTCGCGGACGCCCGCCACAACTTCGTGCTCGCGGCGAACTACGAGCTGCCGTTCGGCAAGGGCATGAAGTGGGGCTCGGAGTGGGGCGGGCTGACCGACGCGATCCTCGGTGGCTGGAAGCTCTCCGCCATCTACCAGGTGCGCACGGGATTCCCCATCACCGTGACGCGACATCGGCGGGCGCACGCTGCAGGCCGTCCGCGGGAACGAGCGGCCGAACTGCATCGGGAACCCGGTGCCCGCGAACCAGGGCATGACGTCGGACCCGAACGCCCCGAACGACAGCAAGTGGATCGACATCAACGCCTTCCAGTCGGCGCCGCATCGGCACGTGGGGCAACTGCGGCATCGGCATCATGGACGCGCCCGGCTTCACCAACACGGACCTCACGCTCGCCAAGCGCTTCAACATGGGCGGCGAGCGGTACCTCGAGTTCCGGGCCGAGGCGTTCAACGCGTTCAACCACCCGAACTGGGCGCCGCCGGGCGCAGCCTCGGGAGCCCCAACACGTTCGGCATCATCACCGGGACGGTCAACGCCCCGCGGGTGATCCAGTTCGCGTTGAAGTTCTACTTCTAGGCTCCGCCGCGCGGCCCGCCGTCGGGTCGCGCTGTCGGTCGCTGAAACAGGGGGTGGGCCGGCAGGCCCACCCCCTGTCGTGTTTCTGGCCCTGTCATCCCGAGGGACTCCGATCGGATCGGGTCCCGAGGGATCCGCCGGTCGCGCCCGCCAGCGGATCGCCAGCTGGCGGACTCGACCGCGGCCGCTGTGGCTCGCGATGCCGGTGCTACTCGACGAACCGGCCGCGGTGGTCGACCGGCTTCAGGGCGAACGGGTCGAGGACCTCGTCGACGAGGGCGGCGAGCTCGGCTCGGGTGACGAGGCGTTCGGGCGCGTAGGCACCGAGACCCAGCGCCGCCCACAGCTCCGGCCCCGAGCGCGACGGCTTCCCCTCCAGGGCGGCGAAGCGGGCCTTGTCCTTCTTCAGGAGCGCCGCGCGGTAGTCGGTCAGCATCGCCACGGCCTCGCCAACCGTGAGCGGCCGGCCGTCGGCCGTCGGCCCGTCGACCTTCTCGAACTCCGTCAGGCCCTCTTGCAGGGTCGCCGCGTCGATCGGGAAGTCCGGGTAGAACCAGGTCTGGTTGGCCCACTGGTGCGGGACGCCCTTCCCCTTCAGGATGCCGGTCGCGCCGACGCGCTGGATGCGGGCGAACTGCGGGTGGTCCGGGGGGACGTCGAGGTAGGGCAGGAGGAAGGCGCCGGCCTCGAGCAGCGCGCGCTGGACCTCGCGCACGGGCACCGCCCGGGGCTCCCGGCCGTCGCGGGCGGCGAGGGCGGCCAGCGCTCCGGCGGCCTGCCCGGTCAGGAGGACGACCGGCTGCAGGCGCGTCGTGCCGTTCGCGACGTTGCTGACCGAGATCGCCTTGTCGGCCACGACGAGGCCGTCCGTCGCCTCCGGGACGAGCGCCCCGAGCGGCACGGAGAACGACGGGCACGGGGACGAACCACAGGTGCTGGGGCGCCTGGGGGTTGCGCTTGTGGTGGTGGTCGATCGGGTAGTCCCCCACCGAGATGCCCGTGCGGTAGAGCGGGTCGCGCGCGCCGAAGGGCTCCTCGATGTCGCGCGCGGTGAAGCGCACGACGCCCCGCAGGCGGCGGCCCTCGCGGTGGTAGGGGACGAAGGGCAGCCGGTCCTTCGTCGGGTACTCGTCGTCGGCGAGGCCGAGGTTCCGGAACCCCAGCTCGTGCTGGATGAAGTAGACGAAGCGCAGCGTCGTCGCCTTCGCCGCCTCGAGGGCCTTCTCGCGCGCCGCGTCGTCGAGCCCCACCACGTTCAGGTACGTGTCGTTGCCGTGGTTCGGCCAGTTGACGAGGTACTTGCCGCCGGGCAGCCGCGCGTAGTCGAGCATCTTCCGGGCGTCCACCGTCGGCTTCTCGCGCGTCGCGTCTTTGCAGTAGCTCGTCGAGGAGCAGTCGAACTCGGCCGGGTCGTAGCCCTGCGGGCCGGGGGATCGTCCGGTCGGCCCCGGGGCCGTAGTCCTTCAGGATGGCGCACCAGGTCAGGTCCTGCACGACGTCGCTCGAGGCGGCGATCCCGGCGTTCTCGCCGGAGACCGAGTCGGCCTCGAGGCCGAGGTCGAACGCGGCCCCCGCCCGCGCGAGCACGTCGCCGAGGTCCGTCCCGTCCACCACGACCTTCGCCCGCACCTCGACCCGCCGGCCCGTCGCGAGGTCCTCGAGCACCGCGCCCCGCACGCGGCTCCCGTCCTTCACGACGTCCACGAAACGGTGGCGGAGGAGGACGCGCAGGGAAGGCTCGGCCGCCGCCATCTCCTTGAAGATGCGGTCGGCCACGTGGGGCTCGAAGTGGGTGTTGCTGACCCAGCCGGTGTTCACGGCCTCCGGGCCCGCCGTAGTGGGCGTAGACCCGCTCGCGGAACTCGCGCCAGATCCCCGAGGGCAGGCGGTGGTTGCCGTCGGTGGCCGAGACGCCGGCCGCCGAGAGCATCCCCCCGAGCCACGGCGTGGGCTCGGCGACGATCGTGCGCGCGCCGAGGCGGGCGCTCTGGAGCGCGGCCGCCGTGCCGCCCGTCCCGCCGCCCACGACGAGGACGTCGGTGTCGAGCACGGCCTGCGCGCGAGCGTCAGGAGCGGAGGCCGCCAGGAGAGAGGGCGAAGAGCGCATGGCTGCCAAGTGCCGACGGTTGTACATAGACATGCTGATAATCCCTGCAAATCAACATGTCAATGTGGATTCTCGAGAGCCTGACGGCAAGGACATGGCTAGTCGTTGACTCGCCGGAGGACGTCGGCACAACATCGCGCCGTGGCACCCTGGATCCTCGTCGCGCTGCTCGGGCTGGGGGTCGCCCCGCCGCCGGACGCGGCGGAGGCCGAGGTCCACGCGGTCTGGCTCTCCTACCCCTGGTGGCGGCTGCCGAGGGCACAGAAAGAGACGCTCGCTTCCTACCTCGCCGAGAAGGGCGTGAACCGCGTCTACCTCAGCGTCTACGACGAGGGGCGGATGCGGTGGGCGGGCACGGCGCTCGCAAAGGCCGGGATACGCCGGGACGCGGGCGACGACGCGCCGCTCCTCGAGAGCGTGGGGCTCTTCCGCGCTCGAGGGATCGAGCCCGTGGCTTTCTTCGAGTGGGGGCTCGCCGTCTCGCAGGACGCCCGGCGGCGCGCGAACGGCCGGGCCTCTTCCAGCGCTGCGGCGACGGGGTCGCGAGCGGCGAGCACGGCGGGCGGCTGATGGCCTTCCTCGACCCGAGCCAGGACGAGGCGATGGCACCGGTCCTCGGGGCGCTCGAGGAGCTGGCGCGCCACCCGGCGCGCTTCCGCGAGATCCAGCTCGACCGGTTCCGCTACACGCACGTGGGCTGGAAGACGTGCACGGCGAAGGACGGCACGTCGTCGCCCGCCCACGTGGGCCACGCGGTGGCCGAAGCCTATCGGCGGATCAAGGCCGCGAACCCGGCCGTCACGGTCAGCGCCTCGCCGGTGGGCTCCTACGGATTCTGGAAGCACAACCAGCGCTGGGGCGAGTGGGTGCGGGACGGGCACGTCGACGCGATCGCCACGCAGGCCTACATCACGCCGGTCGACGCCGCGGCGTGCCGGCCGGGGGCGGGGCCGTCGAAGGGCCTCGCGCAGACGGTCGCCATCTTCAAGGCCGAGCTGGCGAGCCTCTCCGGGCAGCCGGAGCTGTTGGAGGAGGCGGTCGCGGAGCTGAAGGCGGCGGGCGGCGACGAGGGGCTCCTGGAGCTGGACGACCGCCGGCCCATGGTGAAGGCCCGGCGCGTGGAGCTGGCGGCCGCCCCGCGCAAGGTCAAGGTCGTGGTCGGTTACGCCGCCCACCGGCCTGAAGAGGCGGGCTGCGTCGTCGAGGAAATGCGGCTCGCGCGTCGACTGGGCTTCCCGGACGCTGCGCTCTGGGTCTCGGCCGTAGCTCCCGGGGAGGACGGAAGCCCGAACCCGGCGATCGCCGACGAACTCGAGCTGCTGGGTCGCACCGGGTGGCGCTGATGGAGAGTGTGTCATGACGACGAGCGGAGAAGCGAAGACCCCGGCCCGGATCACCGGGACCTTCCTCGACGAGATCACCCACGACATCCCGACCCAGAACTGGGGACCGGCCGAGTGGGCCGCCGACTTCGACGCCATGAAGGCGATCGGGATCGACACCGTGATCCTCATCCGGGCCGGCTACCGCGAGATGGCCACCTTCGACTCGCGCGTCCTGCGCGAGCGGATGGGCGTCGCTGCCCGTGCGCGAGGACCTCGTGGACCTCTTCCTGCGCGAGGCCGAGCGCTGCGGCATGGCGTTCTACTTCGGCACGTACGACTCGGGCCGGCACTGGGTCTGCCGGCGACTACGCGAAGGAGGTCGAGGTCAACCAGGCCTTCTGCGACGAGGTGGTCGAGCGATACGGCTCCCGCCCTGCCTTCCAGGGCTGGTACATCAGCCACGAGATCAACGCCTTCGACGAGGGGATGATGAAGGTCTACGAGCGGCTCTCGGCCCACCTGCGGGGCCTCAAGCGGCTGCCCATCCTCATCTCCCCCTACATCAAGGGGGTGAAGCAGTTCGCGGGCGAGGCGCTCTCGCTCGACCAGCACGTGCGGGAGTGGGACCAGGCCTTCGCGCGCCTGCAGGGGCACGTGGACATCGTGGCCTTCCAGGACGGCAACGTCTCCTTCCAGGACCTCCCGCGCTACCTGGCCGCCAACCGCGAGCTGGCGGTCCGAAGCGCGGGATCCGCTGCTGGAGCAACGTCGAGAGCTTCGACCGCGACATGCCGATCAAGTTCCCGCCCCTCGACATCCGGAGGCTGCGCTACAAGGTCGAGCGCGCCGCCGAGATCGGGGCGGAGAAGCTCATCACCTTCGAGTTCTCGCACTTCATGAGCCCGCACTCGATCTACCCGGCCGCCCACGGCCTGTACCGGAGGTACCGCGAATGGCAGGGGCTGTGACCCTCCCCACGCGCTGCCGATCTCTCCGCGCTGCGGCGGCGCTACGAGACGGAGCTCGTCGAGTCGGTCGTCCCCTTCTGGACGCGCCACTCGCCCGACCGCGTGAACGGCGGCTACTACAACTGCCTCGACCGGGACGGGAGCGTCTACGACACGACGAAGTACGGCTGGCTGCAGGGCCGCCAGGTCTGGATGCTCGCGAAGCTCTACCGGACGGTGGACCCGAGGCCGGAGTGGCTCGAGCTCGCGCTCTCGGGAGCGCGCTTCCTCCGCGAGCGGTGCCTTCTCCCGGGCGGGCGGATGCCCTTCTCGACGACCGCCGACGGCCGCGCCGTCTACGTCCAGCGCAAGATCTTCACGGAGTGCTTCTACGTCCTCGCCCTCGCCGAGCTGTCGCGGGCCACGGGCGAGTCGTCGCTGGCTGCGCGAGGCGGAGGAGGAGTTCGAGCGGGTCTGGTCCTGGGCCTTCGACTGGACGAAGGTCGGGCGGCCGTCCTACCCGGGCGAGACGCCGAAGCGCAGCCTCGCCGTGCCCATGATCCTCCTCAACCTCATCGAGGAGCTGACCGACGGCGACCCGCGGCGCTACTCCGCCGAGGTGGACGAGTGCCTCCGCCTCGTGCGCCTCCACGTGCGGCGCGACGAGCGCCGCGTCCTCGAGTACGTGGCCCTGGACGGCAGCCTCATCGACTTCGCCGGACGGGCGCCTCCTCAACCCCGGCCACGCGATCGAGGCCGGGCTGGTTCCTCCAGCACTGGGCCCGGCGGCTGGGCCGCGAGGACCTCTCGCGCGAGGCGATCGACATCGTCCGCTGGTCCTTCGCGGAGGGCTGGGACGAGGAGCACGGCGGGCTCTTCTACTTTCTCGACGCGAGGGGCCACTCGCCCGCTGCCGCTCGAGTGGAGCATGAAGCTGTGGTGGCCGCACGCCGAGGCTCTCTACGCGCACCTGCTCGACTACTCGATCACGCGGGAGGCCGCCGACTGGGAGGCGTTCAGAGCGACGGACGCCTGGACGTTCTCGCACTTCCCCGACCCGGAGCACGGCGAGTGGTACGGCTACCTCGACCGGCGGGGCGAGGTGACGCACCGCTTCAAGGGCGGCCCCTACAAGGGCTGCTTCCACGTGCCGCGGGCCCTGTGGCTCTGCTGGCGGCTGCTGCAGAAGCTGGAGGCCGAAGCGTGAGCCGCCCTGTCACCCCGAGGAGCTCCGGCCCAGCCGCGGGCAACGCTGTCACCCCGAGGAGCTCCGGCCGAGCCGTGGGCAACGCTGTCACCCCGAGGAGCTCCGGCCGGGCCGTGGGCAACGCTGTCACCCCGAGGAGCTCCGGCCGGGCCGGGCGACGAGGGGTCCGCAGTCCCGGCGGATCCCTCGGGACCCGTCCCATCGGAGTCCCTCGGGATGACAAGCCGGCTCTCGCCATCGACCTCGGCGGCACGAAGGCGTCCTTCGCCGTTATCGACTCGAAGGGCGTCGTCCTGTCCCGGTCCAAGCGGCCGTCGCACGAGGGCGGCACGGCCCTGAGCTTCGACGCGCTCGTGGCGTCCGCAGCTGACACGGTTCGCGCCGCGGGCCTCGCCTGGGGCGACGTGCGCGCGGCCGGCCTCGTCGTCCCCGGCATCTACGACCCCGCGACGGGCCGCGCCTGGGCCCCGAACCTCTGGGGCCCGGACGAGGTCCCGCTGCGCGACGAGCTCGTCCCGCGCCTCGCCGGTGCCCGTCGTCATCGACTCCGACCGCTCGGGCTACGTCCTCGGCGAGCAGTGGCAGGGCGCGGCCCGCGGCTGCCGCGACGTCGTCTTCCTCGCCGTGGGCACCGGCATCGGCGCCGGCATTCTCTCGGACGGCCGCCTCGTCCGCGGCAGCGGCGGGATCGCGGGCGCCGTGGGCTGGTTCGCCCTCGACCCGCGCTGGCGCGACGACTACGGCCGCATGGGCTCGTTCGAGGCCGAAGCCGCCGGTCCCGCGCTCGCCCGGCGCCTCGGCGCGGCCTCGGCCGAGCAGGTGGCCGAGGCCGCCCGCCGCGGCGATCCTGCGGCCCGGCGCGCGGTGGACGAGACCGTGGAGTGGCTGGCCATGGGCGTCGCGAACCTGATCAGCGCGCTCAACCCGCAGGTCGTCGTGCTCGGCGGCGGCCTCATGCAGGCCGCCGACCTCTTTCTCGAGCCCGTGCGTCACGCCGTGCGCCGCTGGGCCCAGCCCCTCGCCGCCCCGCAGTGCCGCATCGAGCTCACCCGTCTCGGCGAGGACGCCGCGCTCTTCGGCGCCGCCCGCCTCGCCCTCCTCGAAGAAACGCCGTAGACAACTCCGGAGCAGACATGTCCGCCATCGCCTACCACGACGCGATCACGAAGGTCCTCGACGACATCCGCCGCACCCAGATGCGAGAAGATCCAGCAGGCCGGAGAGGCGATCGCGACCTCGATCGCCTCCGGGGGCTTCGCCTGGCTCTTCGGGAGCGGCCACTCCGTCATCCCCGTGATGGACGTGTTCCCGCGCTACGGGAGCTTCGTGGGCTTCGTCCCCCTCTACGACCCGCGCCTCATGTGGTCGAACGTGGTGGGGCCCGGGGGCGCGCGCGAGCTGCTCTGGATCGAGCGGCAGGAGGGCTACGCGCCGGTCTTCCTCCAGAGCTACGCGCTCCGGAAGGGCGACTGCTTCCTCGTCTTCTCCCACGGCGGCCTCAACGCGGCGCCGATCGAGGCCGCTTCTACGCGAAGGAGCGGGGGCTCACCGTCATCTCGGTCTCCTCGCTCGCGAACGCCGCGGTCGCCACGGCCACGCACTCGTCCGGCAGGAAGCTGTCCGACGTCGCCGACATCGCGATCGACAACTGCGTGGCCCCCGAGGACTCGCAGGTGGACGTGGGGCGTCCGGAGAAGGTGGCGGCCGGCTCGACCATGGCCGTGGTCTACGTGGCGATGACGCTCGTGGCGGAGACCGGCGCCCGGCTGGTGGCGAAGGGCCACACGCCCACGACCTTCGTCTCCCCGAACGTGCCCGGCGTCGCCCCCGGCCACAACATGCGCGTCTTCGAGGCGTACGCGCGGCGGCTGGCGGAGCGGGGCGCGCCGTGAGCCCCTGGAGCCGGCGCGGACGGCTCCAGGCCGCGGCGTTCGCGGGGATGTTCCTCTTCGGCATCGCGGCCGCGCTCCTGGGGGCGACGCTTCCCCTCCTCTCCGAGCGGCTCCAGATCGGCCTCGGCCGGGTGGGCACGCTGTTCCTCGTGATGAACGCCTGCATGCTGGCCTCGAGCTTCGCCCTCGGCGCGCTGCAGGACCGTTTCGGCATGAAGCCGCCGCTCGTGGCCGGGCCCCTGGTGGTGGGAGCCGCCTTGCTGGTCGTGGCCGGGGCGGAGAGCTACGCCCAGCTGCTCCTCGCGGTGGCCCTCCTCGGCGTGGGCGGCAGCGCGCTCAACGGTGCGAGCAACACGCTCGTGGCGGACCTGCACGAGGACGCCGGCCGCGAAGAGCGCGGCGCTCAACCGCGTCGGGCTCTTCTTCGGCTTCGGCGCTCTCTTCATCCCGTTCGCGATCGGCCTGCTGCTGCGGACGGCCGGCTTGCGCGCGATTCTGCTGGGGGCCGCTGGGCTGTGCGTGCTCGTCGCGATGGCCAACGCCCTCCCCGCCTACCCTCCGGCCAAGCAGGCGGGTGGCCTGTCTCTCGCCGAGGCCGTCCGGCTCGTCCGGGACCCGCTGGTGCTGCTGCTGGGGTTCCTGCTCTTCTTCCAGTCGGGCAACGAGTTCATCGTCGGGGGCTTCACGACGACCTTCCTCACCAGCGAGGTCGGCATGAGTGTGCGCGCGGCCTCCTACGCCCTCGCCGGCTACTGGGCCGCCCTCATGCTCACGCGGGCCTGGCTGGGGCGCGGCCGCTCGCCTCTCACAGGAGGGCGCCTCGTGCTGGCGAGTGCCGCGGCCTCGGCGGTGGTCACGGCGCTTCTCGTGACGGCGTCAGGCCCGCCCCTGGCCGTGGCGATGGTGGTCGCCCTGGGAGCTGCGCTGGCCGGCATCTTCCCCGCCGTTCTCGGCGTCGCCGCCTCCCGCTTCCCGGCCCACTCCGGCACGGTCTTCGGCCTCCTGTTCACCATGGCCCTCACCGGCGGAATGACGCTGCCGTGGCTCACCGGCCAGGCCGCGGCCGCCTGGGGCCTGAGGCCGGCGCTCGGCCTCGTCGTCCTGCAGTTCCTGGCCGTTCTCGCCCTGCAGTCCGCGGTCGCGACGGACGCTTCGGGCGCGTCCGCTCCTGAGCTCGTCATCCCGAGGGACTCCGATTGGACGGGTCCCGAGGGATCCGCAGTCTCCGCGTCGGCGCCGGCGGACCCCTCGTCGCCCAGCCCGGATGGAGCTCCTCGGGGTGACAAGGTCATTGCCATCGGCGACCGGCAGCCGCCGGTCCCCGCTCGGAATGACGGGGGCTACAGCTGGACGCGCACGCCCGTCGACCGCAGCCAGCCGCTGAGGCGAACGACGAGCCAGGCGAAGACCGCCGAGCGGACGAGGCCGACGCCCGTCGTCGCGCCGAGGGCCTCGTAGAGATTCCGCCCGCCGAAGAGCGGCGTCAGCAGGGCGAAGACCGACAGCAGGAACGGCGCCATCAGGTAGGCGACGAGCGGGTTCTCGCCGGCGATCGTGAAGGAGCGAGGCCAGCGCCGCCATGCCAGGACGTCCACCAGCACGAACACGAGCACCCAAGCCGCGCAGGTGAGGGCTGAGGAAAAGAGGCCCCAGGGCAGGGTCGCGTGGATCTTGCTGACCCGGAAGGCCGGGTGCAGGTCGTGAAGGGTGTGCAGGAGAAGCCCGGCCGCGGCGAGCGCGGCCGCGTAGCCGAGCACCTGCGCCGCGAATCGCCAGGCGGACCCGCGCTCGCCCAGGTGGCGTCTGAGGAGCACCCCCAGGAGCGCGCCCGCGAGCACGGTCGCGCCGTGGGTGCCGACGATCGGGCCGACGATCGGGCCGGGGATGGTGGGCCACCCGAACCCGCCCGCGCCGTCGGCCAGCGCGACGCAGCCGTAAAGAGCGATGAGCCCGGTGAGGACGGCGGGACGATCCCCCACCCACAGGTACAGCGTGGCGACCCCGAGGTAGGCCCAGCCGATGAGGCCGAGGATTCCCCACCAGTACGGCCGGAGCTGAATCCAGCCGGTGGCGTCGACGCCCCGGTAGGCGAGGGCTACGAAGACGAGGAGGCCGACACCCGCCGCGCGCAGCCAGGGTTTCCGGATGCGCCCCCAGCCTTCGTCCGGCACTCCCCAGACGAGCACGACGCCAAGCGTCATGAGCACGTTCCACACGGGCGGGGAGAGCACACCGCCCACCCCGTGCTCGGCGTTGACCATGAGAACGCCCATCACGACCAGGGCCAGGGCCCGGGCGACGACGTGGCGCCAGGCCTCGAGGCGGGACTGGCCCCGGCGCAGGCGGCCGCCCAGAGCGAAGGGAACGGCGATCCCCACGATGAACAGGAAGGCCGGAAAGACGAGGTCGGTGATGGTCATGCCGTCGGCGTCGGCGCCCTTGTGCAGCAGGAAGGCAGGAGCTCCCGTGACGCCGGCGACCTCGTTCACGAACAGCATGAGGAGAACGTCGGCGCCGCGGAGAAGGTCGATCGACAGGACCCGTGGGGCGCGGGGCGCGTCCGGGGCGGTGGGCACGGGCGGAGCATACAATACCGTCAGCATCGCGGAGGCGGAATGGATCGCAGGGCCTTCCTGGAGATACTCGCTGCGGCACCCCTGGCCTCGGCCGTCCGTGCCGAGGACGCGGCGCCCTCGTACCGGATCCTCACCCCCTACGCGGCGGCCGCTGCGCCCGGCATGCCCGGCCCCTGGCCGGGGCGGGTGGTGTCCCTGCGGTCGCCGCGCTGCCTCGACGAGGCGGGGGTGGTCGTCGACGCGGACGTGGTGCGCGAGATGATGGACCGCGGGATGCGGGCGCTCACCGGCGAGGCGACCACTCTCGGCGCGTGGCGCCGCTTCTTCGAGCCGGGCGACGTGGTCGGCATCAAGGTGAACGCGGGCGGCGTGCCTCACGTCGTCTCGAACCCCGCGATCGTGGCCGAGACCTGCCGCCAGCTGATGGCGGTCGGAGTCCCGCCCTCGCAGATCGTCGTCTTCGAGCGCTTCCAGAACCAGCTCGACGGGATCGGCTACCCGGCGCACCTCCCGGAGGGGGTCGAGGTCTTCGCAGCCGAGGCCGGCAACCGGCGCACGGAGAACCGCGCCTACGACCCCGCGACCTACGTGGAGGTGGACTTCTTCGGCGAGGAGGACACGCGCTCGAACATGATGCGCCTCGTCTCGCAGAGGCTCACCAAGATCGTCAACATCCCGAACATGAAGGACCACGGCGCGGTGGGGGCCACCGGCTGCCTGAAGAACGTCGCCTACGGCTGCTTCTCGAACGTGGCCCGCAGCCACTCCCGCGGCCAGACCCACACCCGCACCGCAGTCGGCACCTTCGCCTCGGTCGAGCCGCTGCGCTCCCGCTGCGTGCTCCAGATCATGGACGGCATCCACGCGGTCTGGCACGGGGGGCCCTTCGCAAAGACGACGCGCTACGTGTTCCACCCCCGCCGGATCCTCTTCGGAACGGACCCGGTGGCCATCGATCGGCTGCTCCTCGACGTCATCGACGACAAGAGGAAAGCCGAGGGCGCCATCTCGATCTGGGATCGCTCGCCGAAGCACCTGAAGTTCAACAACGCGGGCGCCCGGGACGACGACCCCAACGTGAACATCCTGATCCGCGAGCCGGGCCACGTGGAGTACGCCTCGCGCCTCGGCCTCGGCGTCGCCGACCTCGCGAAGATCCGCGTGGAGGAGATCGAGGTGTGACGAGGGGGACGGCCCGCCTCGTGGCCGCCCTGCTCGCGAGCGCTTCGCCCCTCGCGGCGGAGGCGGCCCCCGACTGGCTGATCGACCCCTCGCCGTACCGCGCGTCCGTCCAGGTCGCGGCCGACGGCCGGGCGCTATCCCTCTCCAACGGTCTCCTGCGCCGCACGATCCGCCTGTCTCCGAACGCCGCCACGGTGGCACTCGACAACCTGATGACCGGCGCGAGCGAGATCCGCTCGGTCCGCCCCGAGGCGGTGGTCGAGATCGACGGCCGCCGCTTCGACGTGGGCGGGCTCATCGGGCAGCCGGTCCACAACTACCTGCTCCCGGCGTGGGTCGAAGGCCTCCGCGCCGACCCTCTCGCCTTCCGCCTCGTCCGGCACGAGACCGGGACGACGCGGGAGCGCTTCCCCTGGAAGAAGCGCCCGGAGTGGCTGTCGCGCGACCTGCCGTGGCCGCCGCCGGGGGTCAGCCTGACCCTGGAGTTCCAGCCTCCGGAAGGGGCGGGGGTCGAGGCCGCCGTGCTCGTCCACTACGAGCTCTACGACGGCATCCCGCTGCTGTCGAAGTGGATCGAGGTCCGGAACCGCGGCCGCGCGCCCCTCCGCCTGAACCGGTTCGTCGGCGAGATCCTCGCCACCGTCGAGACGAACAGCTTCGTGGGGGTGCGCGACCCGGCGGAGTTCACCGCGGACCCGCGCTCCCTCCACGTCGAGACGGACTACTCGTTCGGCGACGGCATGACCGCGCGGGTGGCGGCAGCCGGGGTGCACTGGAAGCCGGACCCTCTCTACGCGACCCAGGTCAACTACGCGCGACAGACGCCGTGCCTCCTCGAGACCCACCCGGAGATCGGCCCCGACCAGGTGATTGCACCGGGGGGGAGGTTCGAGTCGTTCCGGACGTTCGTCCTTCTCCACGACTCGACCGAGCGGGAGCGGCGGGGCCTCGCCCTGCGGCGAATGTACCGGACGCTTGCGCCCTGGTCGCAGGAGAACCCGGTCCTGATGCACGTCCGCAGCGCCGATCCCGTGGCGGTGAGGCTCGCCGTGGACCAGGCCGCGGACGTCGGGTTCGAGCTCGTCATCCTCACCTTCGGGAGCGGCTTCGACATCGAGAACGAGGACCCGTCCTACCGCGCGGGAATCCGCGAGCTCGTGGAGTACGCGCGGGCGAAGGGCGTCGCCCTGGGCGGCTACTCGCTCCTCGCCAGCCGGAAGGTCTCGGAGGCGGACGACGTCGTGAACCCGAAGACGGGACGCCCCGGCGGGTTCGCGACCTTCGGCGATTC
The DNA here is from genome assembly GCA_963818355.1 of uncultured Acidobacteriota bacterium. GTDB lineage: Bacteria > Acidobacteriota > Vicinamibacteria > Fen-336 > Fen-336 > DATBSL01. The sequence continues at coordinate 14,906 of CAWFSB010000013.1, forward strand.
GCCGTGCCTCGGGAGCCGCTGGGGTCAGGAGTACTTCCGCAAGCTCCGGCAGTTCTTCGAGAGGACGGGGGCCGGGGTGCTCGAGCACGACGGCTCCTACCCGGGCGACGCCTGCGCCTCGACCGCGCACCCGGGCCACCGCGGCTACGACGACTCGCAGTGGACGCAGTGGACCGAGGTTCGCGACTTCTACCGCTGGTGCCGGGCGCGCGGCATCTACCTGAACGTGCCCGACTGGTACTTCCTCTCCGGCTCGAGCAAGACGGGGATGGGCTACCGGGAGACGAACTGGTCCCTGCCGCGCGAGCAGCAGGAGATCGTCGAGCGGCAGAACGTCTACGACGGGACCTGGGAGAAGACGCCGAGCATGGGCTGGATGTTCGTGCCGCTCACCGAGTACCACGGCGGGGGCGCGGACGCGACCATCGAGCCGCTCGCCGACCACCTCGCGCACTACGAGACCCGGCTCGCGAACCTGTTCGGCGCGGGAGTCCAGGCCTGCTACCGCGGGCCGCGGCTCTACGACACGGAGGCGACGCGGGCGGTCGTCCGGAAGTGGGTGGCCTTCTACAAGGCCCACCGCGCGATCCTGGACAGCGACGTCCTTCACCTGCGACGGCCGGACGGGCGCGACTGGGACGGGCTCCTCCACGTCAACCCGGGCCTTGCCACGCGCGGCCTGGCGATGATCCACAACCCGCTCGACGTGGAGATCGAGCGGGAGATCCGGCTGCCGCTCGAGTACACCGGCCTCACGGAAGCCGCGCTCGTGCGCGGCGAGGACGGCGCCGCTCGCCGGGTCGCGCTGGAGCGGGACCACGGCATCACCACCCGGGTGAAGGTGCCCGCGCGGGGCCGCACCTGGCTCACCATCGAGGCGCCATGAGCCTTCTTCTCTTTCTCGCGACGTTGCCCTCGCTCTACTGGGCCCAGCCGGTCGAGACGGCGCCGGCCATGAAGCAGGCCGGCATCGAGCGGCTGTGCGTCCCCACAGAGGCGGCCGCGGCCTGGACCGCCGCCGGGTTCACGGTCGTCCCGCTCGGGGAGAAGGACCGCACGGAGCGGACGAAGCTCGCGGCCCCGGGCCTGCGCTCCCGGGCCGACATGGCCTCCGCCTCGGCGCGGCCGTGGATCTTCGCGAACGGCTGGCGATTCGTGCGCAAGCCCGACGGCCACTACTGGGGCGACGTGCCCGCGGGAAAGGCGGCGCTCGCCGCGGCCGAGGCGTTCGCGTACGGCGCGGACACCGTCCTGGCGATCGACCCCGCCGACCTCGAGTCCTTCGGCAGGATGAGGGCGTTCCTGTCCTCGGTTCCCGACTCGAGCCTGCCCTCTTTCGCCGACGTCGCGGTCGTGGACGATGGCTCGCCGCCGGTCGGCGAGGTCCTGAACCTGATGGCCCGGCGCAACCTGCTGTTCAAGGTGGCGCCGAAGGAGTCGCCCGACGTCGCCCTCAACGTCCGGATCGGCTCGAAGGAGTTCCCCCGGAAGGCGGCGCAGAACCCGGAGACCTTCGCTCTCTCGGTGCGGCGCCGCCTGACGGACGAGAAGCGCTCCTGCCGGCTCTACGGCAGCGAGGTGGTCCTCGCCCGCCTCGTGCGGGACGCCGGCCGCGCCCGGCTGCACCTCGTCAACTACGGCGGCCGGATGATCGACGGCCTGCGCGTTCGCCTCCTCGGGAGCTGGGTCCCGGGGGAGGTCCTGGCCTTCGGCCAGGGGCGGGTGGCGGTCGAGGACCTCGTCTGCGCCGACGGCGCGACGGAGTTCTCGCTGGGACTGATCGGCCCCTACGCGATCGTCGACCTGACCGCGGCGAAGTGACTACTTGCCGAAGAACTCCTCCACCGCCTTCCAGAGGCGGGCCGAGGTGATCCCCCCGGACGAGAAGATGACGACGCCCTCGACGTCCTGGGAGCGCACGCGCTCGAGCACCTTCGTGAGCCGCTCCGGCGGGTAGTAGCCCTCCGGGCACGTCGGCGAGGAAGGCCTCGAGCTTCGCCGCCGGCGCCTCGGGGCTCTTCGGCTCCTTCAGGTAGGCGGCGAGGGCGTCGTGCAGCTCGGGGGCGTGGGTCTTCAGCCGGGGCGCGACCTTGTCGAAGGCCGCCTGCATCTCCGCGACGTCCTTGCCCCCGTCGCGGAGGAGCCCCCGGAGCCGGGTGAGCGGCGACCGCTCCTCGTCGTAGAGCTGGTAGGCGGCGACCCCGGGCCAGAAGTGCGGGAAGTCGCGCGCCCACACCTTCTGCTGCTGGATGCTCTCGGCGAGCAGGTCGAGGTGGGTCTCGAAGTCCCCCGCGTAGTGGCTGCGGTAGTCCATGGGCATGAGGTACTGGACCCACGGCGAGAAGCGCCGCCAGTCCTGACCGATGAAGCGGCCGCTCTGCACGGGGTTCTTGAAGACCGCGGCCGAGAACTCCATCCTCGGCTTGACCTTCCGCACCTCCTCGAAGACCTGCGCGCGTGAACTCGGCCACGTGGTGCACGCGGTACTCGTAGAAGAAATAGTCGAGGTCGCGGTTCCCGCCCGGGAAGAAGCTGCCCTCGAGCAGGAACCGGCTCTTCATCTCGCGCGAGTAGTCCTTCCAGTTCGGGGGCAGGACCTTCGGGCTCCTCTCCCAGTGGGCCTCGAGGTGGGGTCGGTCCATGGGCGCGAGCAGGGGGTGGTCGGGGTGGGTCGTCGAGTAGAAGGAGGCGTACTTCGGGATCTCCTCGAGGCAGTAGTCGCAGAAACAGTAGGTGTCGGGGGCGAGGTCCCCGGGGTAGCGCACGTAGTCGTGGTGGATCGCGTCCACGTCGTAGCGCTCCGCGAACTCCTTGATGAGCGGGATGAGCCACTGGTCCGTGTAGCCGGGCCGGCGCGCCGGGCACATCCACGCCATGCGGTACGGCTGGCCACGCAGGACCTCGGCGGTGGTGGGCTTGCCCTCCGGGCTCAGGGCCAGCCACTCCGGGTGCTGCTGCGCGACGTAGGAGTTGCCGCCCTCGGCGAAGTCGAAGAACCAGACGTGGAAGGCGATCCCGCGCTTGTGGCACTCGCGGATGAGCACCGCCGGCAGGTCGAACTCCCTGTACTCGGCCACGACCGCCGGAGCGAAGCGCTCGCTCGGCCAGAAGAGGCCGCCGGAGGTCTTGAGCTCCATGATCAGCGTGTTGACGTGGGCCTTGGCGAGCTGCTCGACGTAGGCGACGACCGACGCCTCGGTCATGCCGGCCTCCCGCGGGTTGGCCCACACGGCTCGGCCCTTCAGGGTGGGGGCGGCCGACGCGACCGCGGCCGCCCCGAGGGCGAGCGCGAGGAGGAGGGCGGTCCGGATCCTGGGGTAGCGCATGGATGCTCCTTTCGGCCGCGACGAGGCCGGCCTCGCCGCATAGTATCCGTCTCAACTCCCGACGCGGACGAGCCTCCAGCGGCCGCCGGGTTGCGGCAGGAAGAACAGCGCCTCGGTGGAGCGGTGGCGCTCCAGGAAGAGGCGGGCCCGGTCGGGTCCCTGGACGAAGAGGACGTTGTCGAGGGCGTCGCCGTCGGTGGCGCTGGTGGAGAGGACCGCGACGCTCAGGAGGCCCTGCACGGGCCGGCCGGTGCGCGGATCCATGACGTGCGCGTACGTGACGCCGTCCTTCTCGAAGAAGCGCGCGTAGCCGCCGGACACGGAGAGCGCGCGGTCCCGCAACGTCACGGTGAGGGCGGTCTTCGCGGGGTCGGTCGGGTCCTGGATCCCGATCTCCCAGGCCTTCTTCCCCGGCGGCGCGCCCAGGCCGTAGACGCTGCTGCCCCCGAGGTTGACGAGGGCGGAGGCGATGCCCCGGCGACGGAGCAGGTCGACGACGCGGTCCACGGCGTAGCCCTTGCCGATGCCGCCGAGGTCGAGCTCGACGCCGGGACGGTCGAACCGAACGGTGCCGGCCTCGCGGTCGAGCCTGACGTGGCGGTAGCCGACGACCTCGAGCGCCGCGGCCAGCTCCCCCTTCCCCGGGACGCGCCCCTCGTCGCGGAAGAAGCCCCACGCCTTCATCAGAGGCCCCACCGTCACGTCGAAGGCCCCGTCCGACTCGCGGCTCCAGCGCAGGCACAGGTCGAGGAACGCGAGAAGCTCGGGCTCCACGGCGACGGGTCCGCTCGCCGCCTCCCGGTTGAGGCGCGAGAGCGGGCTGTCCGGTCGGTAGTGGCTCATGAGCCGGTCGATGCGGTCCACCTCGTCGAGGGCCGCGCCCACGATCTCCGGCAGGGCCGCCGCGTCGGGCCCGCAAGCGCGGACCGTGCACGTGCAGCCCATCGCCTCGCGGCTCTCCTCGTGGCAGACGAGAGCGGGGATCGGCGCCGATGCCGCGCCCGGCGGCGCCAGGAGGAGAAGGCGGCACTTGCAGAGGAGCTCCATCCTGACGGCGACGAGGGGCGCCGACCGCGACGGCGGATCCCTCGCTCGTCGGCTTCCCGTCGTGCTCGGGGCTGCGCCTCCGTCGCCAGAGCCGGAGCTCCTCGGGACATGGCCTACTCGATCCCCAGGCCTTTCCGCCACTCGGCGAGCCGCGCCTCGAGATCCGCGCGGACGGCGCGCGAGGTGTCGCTCCGGTAGAGGTTGCGCGTCTCGCCCGGGTCCGCCGAGAGGTCGTACAGCTCGTCCTGGAAGCTCGTCCCGAGATAGCGCACGAGCTTGTGGCGCGCGGTGCGGATCATCCGCATGCGGGCGAGGGTGTAGTGGTGCATGTCGAACTCGCCGAACACCGTGTCGCGCCAGGGCACCGTCTCGCCGCGCAGGAGCGGCGAGAAGTCGCTCCCGTGCTGGACGAGGCCGGTCGGTAGCGGCACGCCGAGCAGGCCCAGGACCGTGGGCAGCGTGTCGAGCTGGGTCACCGCCTCGCCGACCTCCCGCCCGGACGGGATGCCTGGTCCCCGCACGACGAGCGGCACCCGGAGCGACGTGTCGAACATGTTCGGCCGAGGCGGTCCCGTGACCCCGCCGGCGATCCAGTGGCCGTTGCCCTTCGTGTGGAGCGCGTGGTGGCCGATGTTGTAGCCGTTGTCGCTCGTGAAGAGGACGACCGTCCGGTCGCGAAGTCCCAGCCGGTCGAGGGCTTCGAGCAGACGCCCGACGTTGCGGTCGATCGAGTGCACGCTCGCCAGGTACTCGCGCGTCCACGTCTTCACCTGCTCGCGGTCGAGGCCGCGCACGTCCGGGATGCCCGGGTCGACGCCCCGGAGGGCCGCGGCATCGGCCTCCGGCACCGGACCGTAGGGCGTGTGCGGCTCGCGGAAGTGGAGGAGCAGGGCAAAGGGCTGGTCGCGGCCCTCGGTGAGGAAGCGGATGGCCTCGTCGGTCACGAGATCCGGAAGCGAGCCCTTCAGGGCCTGCTCACGGCCCCCGACCTCCAGCGTGGGGTCCATCGGGGTGTTCCCGCCGTCGAGGAAGCCGAAGAAGTCGTCGATGCCGAAGGCCGACGGGTGCGAGCGGGGTCCCCGGCCGAGGTGCCACTTGCCGACGAGAGCCGTGCGCCAGCCGTTCGCGCGCAGGATCGCGGGCCACGTCGGCGTGCCGGGCGGCAGGCCGAGACCGGCGGCGCCCTCCTCGGGCGAGATCCAGTCGGTGATGCCCAGCTCGCTGCCGTAGCGGCCGGTGAGAAACCCGACGCGGCTCGGCGAGCACACGGGCGTCGTCACGAAGGCGTTGCGGAAGACGACGCCCTCGCGCGCGAGACGATCCAGGACCGGCGTGCGCGCGTCGGGGTTTCCGTAGGCGCCCATCGCCCAGGAGGCCTGGTCGTCGGTCACGATCGACACGATGTTCAGGCGCAGGGGCGGCGCCGGCGACACGCGTGGCGGCGCGGCTGGCGAGGCGCTCGGCGTCTCGGCGAAGACGAGCTCCCGGAAGGCGAGGGGGACGTGGAAGCTGCGGTTTCCCGTGGGCGACCACGCCAGGTACTGCGCGTCCTTCTGGGGCTCCTTCGGCCCGCCGGGGCGCTCGATGCGGAAGACGTTGAACCGCCAGCGATCCCCCGCTTTCGGCGGCAGCGCCGTGCCGGCCGGCGCCTTCGACGAGAGCGCCGTCCACGGCAGGAGGGAGACGGCCGTCCAGCCGGTCGCGCGCCCGGCGGCGTCCTTTCTCGGGTGGACGCGGCTCTCGAGAGAGGCGACGTTCCAGTCCTTGTCGAACCGGTTCTCCGCGCGGTCCACCCAGAGGTCCACGACCGCGTTCACCGGGTTCCACTCGACCTCGGCGTACGAGCGGCCGGTCGCGCCGACGTCCAGGAAGAGCTCGACGACCTCCTCGTTCCACAGCCGCTCGTCCCGCTGCGTGAGCGTGTGCCACGGGGACGCGTCGGTCACGTCGAAGCGCACGGCCAGGCCCGCGCTCGTCCACAGGGCGCGGAAGCTCGTGGCGATCGCCTCGGGCCCCCAGGTGATGCGCTGCGCCTTCGACCACGCGCTGTCGGCCGCGTCGAGCAGGGACCGGGTCGTGGCCGCGCTCCGCGCGACGACGTAGCGGGGCGTCTCCCCGTCGATCGCCGGGATCGGGAACGCCGACGACGGCTGGTGCTCGCGGGAGAGAAGCGCCTCCATCTTCGCGACCACGTCGGGGTGCGCCGCCGCCACGTCGCGCGCCTCGCCGACATCGCCCTTCAGGTCGTAGAGCTCGAGGCGCATTGCCCCCGGCTTCTCGAGCCCCTGGCGCACGCCCTTCCAGTCCCCGACCCGGACCGACTGCTGCCCCCCGTAGCCCGGGAACTCGCGGTACAGGAACGGGCGCGGCTCCTGCGCCTGGCCGAGAAGGGTTGGGGCAAAGCTCAGGCCGTCGATCCCGGACGACGGGATGGCCTCCCTGGCGCCGGCCAGGTCCAGGAGAGTCGGCAACCAGTCCTCGAAGCCGGTCACCCGCTCGCTGACGAGGCCGGCGGGGATCCGCCCCGTCCACCGCACGATGGCGGGCACGCGGACGCCGCCCTCGTAGAGCGAGCCCTTGAGCCCCCGCAGCGGGCCCGACGAGCGGAAGAACTCCGAGTCCGAGCCGCCGAGGCGCTCGTAGGTCGGGCCGTTGTCCGAGGTGAAGACGACGATCGTGCGCTCGTCGAGGCCCATCTCCCGGACGAGGTCGAGGACGCGCCCGACCTCCCGGTCCATGCGCGTGACCATCGCCGCGTAGGCGGCGCGGGGCGACGGGTTCGGGAGGTAGCCGTTGTCGCCACGGTACGGCGGGTCGGGCCACAGGCCGCGGTACTCGGCGAGCGAGTCCTCGGGCACCTGGAGGGCGAGGTGGGGCACGGTCGTCGGGAGATACAGGAAGAAGGGACGGTCCTTGTTCTCGCGGATGAACGCCCGGGCCCGCTCCCAGGTGAGGTCCGGCGCGTACACCTTGCCGGCGTACCCGGCGTAGCTCCGCGGGTCGCCCGGGTCGGCGCCGTCCGGCAGCTTCTGGTTCACGGGGAACGCCGGGTTGTCGAGCGGGAGGCGTCGGTCGTCGTCGTACAGGTACGTCGGGTAGTAGTTGTGCGCCTGGCGCTGGCAGTTGTAGCCGAAGAAGTGGTCGAAGCCCTGCCGGAGCGGGTCACCCTCCGAGCCGGGGGGCCCGAGCCCCCACTTCCCCATCGCGGCGGTGACGTAGCCCTGGCCCTTCAGCAGCTCGGCGAGGGTGACCGCAGCGCCGGGGAGCGGCACCTGCCCCTCCGGCTGCAGCTCGCGATTGTCGCGGATCGGCGTGTGGCCGGGGTGCTGGCCGGTCAGGAGCACGCTGCGCGAGGGCGCGCAGACGGCGTTGCCCGAGTAGTGCTGCGTGAAGCGCACGCCCTCGGCGGCGAGGCGGTCGATCGAGGGCGTGCGGATCTTCTGCTGGCCGTAGCTGCCGAGCTCGGCCCAGCCGAGGTCGTCGGCGAGCACGAAGATGACGTTGGGCCGGGCGGGTGCTGCGGCGACTGTGTCCGCCCCGTGCAGAGGGGAGGAGGAGGAGAACAAGAGCGCCGCCCCGACGGCCAATACGGCAAGTGAAGGACGCATGGCGGATGCTACCTCTCGGGGTCTCCTTGGCAAAGACACGCCTTCCGGACTATGTTCTAGGCCAACGACCCTGGTCCAGGAAGATGGATTCTGACGAGAAGGCACGGCTGGAGGCCCTTCGCCGGTATCGGATACTCGATACCGAGCCGGAGCGCGCGTTCGACGACCTGGCGCTGCTCGCGTCGGAGATCTGCGGGACGCCGATGGCGCTCATCAGCCTGATCGACGCCGACCGGCAGTGGTGGAAGGCGCGGGTGGGCGTCTCCGTCCGGGAGACCTCGCGCAACATCGCCTTCTGCGCCCACGCCATCGAGCAGCGCGATCTGTTCGTGGTCCCGGACGCCTCGGTCGACGCCCGCTTTCGCGACAACCCGCTCGTCGTCTCTCCGCCGAACATCCGGTTCTACGCGGGCGCTCCCCTCGTCACGCCCGACGGGCACGCCCTCGGCACGCTGTGCGTTATCGACCGGGTGCCACGGCAGCTGCAGCCGAACCAGGAGGCCGCCCTGCAGGCCCTGAAGCGGCAGGCCGAGGCGCAGCTCGAGCTGCGGCGGAACCTGCTGGAGCTGCGGGAGGCGCTCGAGGCGCGGGACCGAGGCCGAGGCGCGGCAGGAGCGCCTGGTGGGCGAGCTGCGCGAGGCCCTCGACCACGTCGAGCAGCTGAGCGGCCTCATCCCCCTGTGCTCGTCCTGCCAGCTCGACATGGTGATCCCCGCGGACACCGCGGCCGCCTCGTCCCTCTGCGACGGGGTCATGCAGGTCGTGCGCCGGATGAAGCTCGCGGCGGGGAAGGAGCTCGAGGTCGAGATCTCGCTGCGGGAGGCCCTGGCCAACGCCATCGAGCACGGCTGCCAGGGCGATCCCGGGAAGAGCATCCAGTGCTGCGTGGCCGGCAACGAGTCGGGCGAGATCGTGATCGTCGTCCGCGACCCCGGCGCGGGCTTCGACCCGACCCGGGTCCCCGACCCGCGGCAGGGCGCCAACCTGCTGCGCGACGGCGGGCGCGGGATTCACCTCATCAACGAGTTCATGGACGAGGTGCAGTTCGCGAACGACGGCCGGGAGATCCAGATGCGCAAGCGCGGGGGCACGCCCGCGCCGACACCGCCAGCCAACGGCGAGTAGCGACGGAGCCTCTCGCCCATCAAGCAGACGGCGGATTCCTCGGGACCCGGCCAGCCGGAGTCCCTCGGAATGACAACGGCGCCCTACAGCGTCGCGATGCAGTCGATCTCGACGAGCGAGTTGCCGGGGATGCCGCCGGCCGCCGCGATCGTCGTGCGGACCGGGGGCTCCGGGCCGAAGCGGCCGAGGAACATCTCGTTCATCGCCGCGTAGTCCTTGAGGTCGTTCAGGTAGACGTTGACCTTCAGGACCTTCTCCATCGAGGAGCCGACCCCTTCGAGCTTCTTCTGGATCTCGTCGAGGACGTGCTTCGTGTGGGCCTTGATGTCGCCCTCGAAGTGGGCGCCGACCCCGGCGATGAAGACGAGGCCGCCGTACGACGTCACGCTGCTGAACAGCGGCGTCTTCTCGGGCCGCTTGCCGTCCTTCCAGTGCACCTTCTTCACCGGCTTGCCGGTGTCCTGGGCCCGCGTCGTCTTCGCCGCGACCGTCACGCCGAGCGCCGCCGAGGCCCCGGCCAGGAACGTCCTGCGCTTCGTGTTCGCCATCGTTACCTCCTGTAGCCGTCCCAGCGGGCGTCTCCCGTGCTCCGGTAGCCCTTCGGCAGGGTCTCCCAGTCGGGGCGTGCGAGCCCGTTGAGATCGTAGAGAATCCGGCCGTCGCGCAGCGTCAGCTCGCAGACGAGCTTCTTGTCCGCCCGGAGACGACCCCCGAACGAGTCGGTGAAGCCGAACGCCCCTTTCTGCAGGCTCAGCACCGTCACATCCGCCGGAGCGCCCACCGAAAGGTGGCCGAGGTCCTCGCGCTTCACCATGCGGGCGGGGCTGAGGGTGGACTTCGCGATCACGTCCTCCAGCGAGAGGCCGAGAGCGAGGAACTTGCTCATGACGTTGAGCATGTCCTTCATCCCCGCGTTCATGCTGCCGATGTGAAGGTCGGTGGAGATCGCGTCGGGCCAGAAGCCCTCCTTGACGAGCGGCGCCGCCACGTACCAGGCGAAGCTGCCCCCGCCGTGGCCGACCTCGAAGAGAACGCCGCGCTTGCGGCCCTCGACCATCCCGGGGTTCACGTGGCCCTCCGGCGTCAGCTCGCCCCGCAGGCCCGAGTACATGTGAGCGTAGATGTCGCCGGGGCGGAGCTTCTTCGTGACGAGCTCGGCGAGCGGCCGCTCGGCCTTGTTGGCGCCGAAGTCGACCAGGACCGGGACGTCGGCGATGGTGCCCGCTTCGACGGACCTTTCGACCGGGGCCCACTCCGGCCCCTCGTAGTGCGCCGTCTTGATCCCCACGATCAGGCCCTTGTGCTGGAGGGCCATCTCCGCCGTGGGCTTCGCCTCCATGTCCGCCAGGTCCTGCTCGTACTTCCCGCCCCTCATGCCGTTGCCGACGATGTTGAGGAAGGCGAGGACGCGCGTGCGCGAGCGGTCGATGATGCGGTCCTTGAAGTCCGCGAAGTTCCGCCAGCCGGCGCAGCCCGCGTCCACGACGGTCGTGACGCCGACCCGCAGCGTGAAGCCGTCGGGGTAGAGGCTGTTGTCGCCGGCGTAGGAGCCTTTCTCGCCCGTGCCCGCGAAGACGTGGACGTGCATGTCGATGAGGCCCGGGGTGACGTAGAGGCCGGAGACGTCCACGACCTTGAAGGCCTCGGCGGGGTCGATCCTCGGGAGGACCGCCGCGATCTTCCCGCCGGCGATCGCGACGTCGCGGACCGCGCTCGTCCCGCTCTTCGGGTCGATGACGTGCCCGCCACGGAGCAGGAGGTCGTACTTCGTCTCGGCCATGGCGCCTCCGGCGATGAGGAACAGCGTGACGGCAGCGGCGAGCGTTCGGGTGCTCATGGCTCAGGCCCTCCCCGAGGTGTGGCGCTTGGCGGAGAAGCGCGCGTCGAGGTACTCGCCGAGGCTGACGTCGCCCGTGATCTGCGTCCCCGGCGACCTTCCCGCTGAAGGTGTAGTTGAGCGAGTCGCCGTGCTCCCAGGAGCTGCGGATCCGCACGGCATCGCCGTCGATCGTGCCCCGCAGGTCGCGGGACACGAAGTCGCCCTGGTGGGTGCCGTCGAGGTCGTTGCCGCGCTGCCTCAGGTCGAGGCGGTGCGTCGAGACGCCGGCCGCGTACTCGATCCGGACGTCCCAGGTGCCGGAGAGGTCGTCGCCGGCGGGGCCTTCGGCCTCTCCTCGACCTGCGGCGGCTTCGAGAGGACGACGAAGAGCCGCTCGGCCACGACCTTCTCGTCCCCCGGCGCCATCATGTAAGGGCCGATGGTGAGGCCGGTCTCGTTGCCCTCCGTCCTTCCCCGCGCGGGGAAGAGCGAGATGCGCGGCTCGCTCTCGAAGAGCAGCTTCGCCACCGCCTCGCCGGTCGTCCCCAGCTTCGTCCTGGTCCCAGCGGATCTGGAGGACCGGCATGCGGTTCGAGAGCCCCTCGACCGGCGTGACCGACGTGGTGACGCCGGCGATCGGGGCGAGGCGCTTCGCGATCGTGTCGATCCACGAGGCCCAGACGCGGATCTCGGCGTCGTAGTCGCGCTTCGTCCACGCCTCGACGGCCGCGAGCATCGCCATCGCCTCTTCCTTGCCGACCTTGAACCCGCGGGCGAAGCCGTGGTGGGGCGCGCTGCCCACCCAGGCGGCCTTCACGAGGTCCTTGCGGCCGAGGAGGAGGCCGGCGGCCTGCGGCCCGCGCAGGCACTTGCCGCCGCTGAAGGTGACGAGGTCGGCGCCGAGCTGCAGGTGGACGTTCGGCACCGTCAGGATCTCGGCCGCGCAGTCCACGACCACCGGCACGCCCCGCTTCTTCGCCGCCTCGCACAGGGCCTTCGTGTTGAGCGGCCCCTCGTCGGCGTTGGGGCCGGCGAGGATGTAGATGAGCGCCGTCCGCGGCCCGAAGGCCGCCTCCAGCTCCTCCGCGGTCCCGACCTCGACGACCTTCACGCCCACGGCGCGGACCGCGGCGTCGTAGACGTTGCGCGAGTGCTTCGGGATGATGCACTCGTCCTTCGGGAAGCCGCGCAGGTCGGGGACGCGGACGTGCAGGTCGGGGTTGCCTCCGGTGACGCAGGCCAGGGTCGCGTGGGTGATCGCCGCGGAACACCCCGTGGTCACCATCCCCCACTCGGCCTTCGTCAGCTCGGCCAGGCGCTGGCCGATCGCCTCGGCCAGCTCGTCGAGGTGGACGTAGTGACGCGACGCCGCGTCCATCGCCGCGCGCGGCTCGGGCAGCATCGTCGAGCCGGTGAGGATCGTGTACGTGCCCCGCGCGTTGACGAAGGGCCGGACCCCGATCGACTGGTAGATCTCGGGGCCGACCCTCAGGCCGGGCACCACGGTCGGCGGGACGGGAGCGGCGGTGGCGCCGAAGGGCTCGGCCGCAGCCACGCGACCCCTGAGAAGCACGGGCAGGGCCAGGAGGCCCCCCCTGCGGACCAGCTCGCGGCGAGTGATCCCGGAAACGCTCATGGTGATCCTCCTTGAGAACGGTCGGCGGACGCCCAGAGCCTATCACCCGTCACCGGCGGCCGCGCGGCCGCCCAGGCGGCTGTGGCGCCCCTTTCTGGCCTGCGCTACTCTCCCTGCGGGCCGCGGAGCCCGCGGCCCATCGACGCGGAGGTCGCCAATTGCCCGAGATCACCGAGCCCGCACCCGCTGCGCCGGCGTTCGAAGCCGAGTACGCCCTCGAGTCCCCGTTGAAGTGCCCGCACTGCAAGGACACGATCACCAGCGTCCAGGTCCTGCGCCCGTGCGCACCCGCGTAACTTCATCTCGATGCTGCCGCGCCGCGGATACGTGGTGGCCTGCCCCGCCTGCCACCAGATCCTGTCGGCGGAGCTGGCCGGCGGTTCACCCGGGCCGTCTGAGCGCCGCCGCCCAAGGAGGTCCCCGATGATGAGTCGAACCGCCACGTCCACCCTCCTCACCCTCGCCGGGGCGGTGCTCTTGATGGGCTCGAGCGCGGCTCCCACGCCCCCGGTCGCGCCCCGAAAGGACCACACGCAGGTCTGGCACGGGCGCACGTTCGAGGACCCCTACCACTGGCTCCGGGAGAAGGGCTCTCCCGACGTCGTGAGCTACCTGGAGGCGGAGAACGCCTACACCGAGGCGACGACCGCGGATCTGAAGCCGTTCAGCGCGGCGCTGTACGAGGAGATGCTGGGCCGGATCAAGCAGACCGACCTCAGCGTTCCCACGCGCGAGGGCCGCTTCTACTACTACCGCCGCACGGTCGAGGGCCAGCAGTACCCGATCCGCTGCCGCAAGCCGGCGGGACCGGACGGGGCCTTCCGCGAGTCCGCGCCGGAAGAGGTTCTCCTCGACCAGAACGCGATGGCGAAGGGCTTGCCCTTCCTGTCGGTGGGCGCGTTCGCGGTGAGCGACGACGACGACCGGCTCCTCTACTCGACCGACGAGACCGGCTTCCGGCAGTACAAGCTGTTCGTCAAGGACCTGAAGACGGGCGCCGTGCAGGGCCCGCTCGCGGAGCGGGTGACGAGCGTGACCTGGGCGGCCGACAACCGGACCGTCTTCTACGTGACCGAGCACCCCGTGACGAAGCGCCCGGACACGCTGTGGCGTCTTGCGCTCGGCGGCCAGCCGGTGAAGGTCCACGAGGAGACGGACGAGCGGTTCTCCATCGGGGTCGGGCGCACGAAGGACAAGAAGTTCGTGGTCCTCGGCAGCGGGTCGACCGACACGTGGGATCGCTGGCTCCTTCCCGCGGCGACGCCGGGCGGCGAGCTGCGCCCCGTCCTGCCCCGCGAGAAGGGCCACAAGTACGACGTCGAGCACCGCGACGGCACGCTCTTCATCCGCACGAACAAGGACGCCAAGAACTTCCGCCTGGTCACGGCGCCGCTCGCCGACCCTTCACCCGCCGGCTGGAAGCCCTTCGTCGAGCACCGGCCGGACGTGCTGCTCGAGGACGTCGAGGTCTTCAAGGACTTCGTGGTGCTCCAGGAGAAGCAGGCGGGCCTCAACCGCCTGCGCGTCCACGGATTCTCCGACGGCCGCTGGAAGGAGGTCGCCTTCCCCGAGCCCGTCTACACGGCCTATCGCGTCCGGCACGCCGGAGTTCGACTCGAAGGCCCTTCGCTACAGCTACCAGAGCCTCACCACGCCCCCGAGCGTCTACGACTACGACATGGCGAAAGGCACCTCCGTCCTGCTGAAGCGGGAGGAGGTCCTCGGCGGCTTCGACCCCGGCCGCTACGTCTCCGAGCGGCTCTGGGCCACGGCGCGCGACGGCGTCAAGGTGCCGATCAGCATCGTCTACCCGAAGGGCTTCGCCCGCGACGGCAAGGCCCCGCTGTGGCTCTACGCCTACGGCTCCTACGGCGCCGGAATGTCCGCCACCTTCGACAGCCGCCGCCTGAGCCTCCTCGACCGCGGGATCCCGTTCGCCATCGCGCACGTCCGTGGCGGCAACGAGATGGGCGAGGCGTGGCACGACGACGGCATGCTGATGAAGAAGAAGAACACGTTCTTCGACTTCATCGACTGCGCCCTGCACCTCGTCGAGGAGAAGTGGACCGCCCCCGGCCGGCTCCTGATCGAAGGCGGCAGCGCCGGTGGCCTCCTGATGGGCGCGGTGACGAACGAGCGCCCCGACCTCTTCCGCGCCGTCCACGCCGCGGTGCCGTTCACGGACGTGATCAACACGATGATGGACGCCAGCCTGCCGCTGACGGTCGGCGAGTACCTCGAGTGGGGCAACCCGAACGAGAAGGCCGCCTTCGACTACATGCTCTCCTACAGCCCCTACGACAACCTGGCGAAGAAGGCCTACCCGGCGATCCTCGTGACCACGAGCTACAACGACAGCCAGGTCATGTACTGGGAGCCCGCGAAGTACGTGGCGAAGCTGCGGACGCTCAAGACCGACCAGAACCCGCTCGTCCTCAAGACGAAGATGCAGCCGGCCGGCCACGGCGGCGCGAGCGGCCGCTACGACGCGCTCAAGGACCGCGCGTTCGAGGTCGCCTGGATGCTCGAGCAGGTGGGAATCACGAAGTAGCCTACTTCCAGTGGCTGGAGACGAACTCCTCCGTCTCCGGCAGGCCGCCTTGCAGGATCAGGTAGCCGTTGTGCGGCTCACGGTCGGTCGTCTCGCGGCTGAACGGGTGGCGCATCATCCGCATCACCTCGGCGTGGTCGTCGGTGTGGCCGAGGACCCAGCTGAGCTTCATGAGGGCCGTCTCCGGCAGCATGTTGTCGAGGGGCACGATCCCGAGGTCGAGGAGGTCGCGGCCGGTGTCGTAGACGTACATCTGCGCGTAGCCCCAGAGCGTCTGCACGGTCATCACCACGTGGACGCCGGCCACGACCGCGCGCTGGAGCGCCGGGTAGAGCGGCTTGTTGACGTGGCCGAGGCCGGTGCCGGCGATGACGATCCCGCGGTAGCCCTTCTCCACGAGCGCGTCCACGAGGTCGGGCTTCATGCCGGGGTAGTAGTAGAGGATCGTCGTCCGGTCCTCGTAGGCCGTGTCCACCTTCACCTGGCGTGAGCGGTCGCGGTGGCGGAAGTCGTCCGAGAGGTAGGTGAAGTCCTCCCCCACCATGGCGAGGGGGATGCCCCCGATCGTGCGGAAGGTGGAGCGGTAGGAGCTGTGCATCTTGCGGCAGCGGGTGCCGCGGTGAAGCAGCGCGTACTGGTCCGAGGTCGGACCGAACATGCAGATCTGGACCTCGGCGATCTCCCCGCGGCCGGCCGCGCGCACCGCGTGGATGAGGTTGAGCGCGGCGTCGCTCGAGGGCCGGTCGCTCGAGCGCTGCGAGCCCACCATGACGATCGGCACCGGGGTGTCCTGGACCATGAAGGACAGGATCGCGGCGGTGTGGCCCATGGTGTCCGTCCCGTGGCCGATGACGATGCCGTCCACCCCCGCCTCGATCTCGCGGCCGATGGCCTCGGCCAGGGCCACGTACTGCTCCTTCGCCATGTTCTCGGAGAAGACGCCGAAGAGCTTCTTCGTGGTGAGGTTCGCGAGGTCGGCCAGCTCCGGCACCGCGCCGTAGAGCTCGCCGGGGGTGAAGGCGGGGATCACCGCCCCCGTGCGGTAGTCGAGCCGCGAGGCGATCGTGCCCCCGGTGCCGAGGAGCGTCACCGTCGGCAGGTGCGGCCGGGACGGGAACTCCTTCTCCGGGATCTTGTAGAAGGCCTCCTTGTAGCCGATCTCGACCATCTTCCGGACCCGGTCCACGTGCAGGCCCACGTTGTAGCCGGTCTTGAGCTTGAGGACGACGTGCTCGTCGTCGAGGGACTCGCTGCGGGGCAGGATGACCCCCTCGAACACGCTGCCCGCGTCGTTGGTGGCCAGGACGTCGCTCCAGACGCGGACGCCGAAGGCCTCGAGCCGCGCCCGCGCCCGCCCCTTGTAGCCCTTGAGGGGATCCGGCGCGCTCATCGCGAGGCCTCCACGGCGGCCTGGACCGCCTCGATCACGACGGCCGCGGGGATGCGCCCGCGCAGGGTGTGCATGACCTGCCCGGTCGCGTGGCGGAGGATGCGGCCCGGGTCGCGGTCGTACGCCTCCCGCTCCGCCGCCTCCACCCAGCGCGGGAGCATCGCGCGCCAGCCGGGGGGCTCGCCGTCGAGCCCCAGCTCGCCGAGGATGCCGACCAGGCTTTCCCCGGGGCGATTCGCCATCCGGCGGACCAGGATCGCCCAGGCCTCGCGCCGCGCCGGGCGCGCCGCGAGTGCGTGGAAGAGCTCGACCCACTCGTCCTCGGGGACGAGGTCGACCGCCACCCCGGCCCGCCGCATGCCCCGCAGCCGCTCACCGAAGAAGAAGGCGGCGCGAGCGCAGGTCGGCTCCCGCCTCCGCCACCACCCGGTCCACGAGGGCGGCGCCGCCGCGGCGGACGAGGTAGTGGGCGACGTGGAGGGGCACGCCCGCCGCGCGGTAGCGCGCTTCGCGATCCCACGGGCGCTCGGGGAGCGAGGCGCGCAGCCGGTCGACGCGCTCCCGGACGACCCGCGTGGGCGGAGAGTCGGTGTCCGGGTACATGCGGTCGGGCCCGGGCAGGATCCGTTCGAAGTCGGTGCTGCCGTCGGCGAACGGCTGGCGCGTCTCGTTGGGAACGCCCTCGATCGCATCCACGTAGCGCAGGCGGATCTCGTCCGCCGCCGTGTGCACGTCGCGCTCGGGCCCCCAGACGAGGACGAGGCCGTCCGCCTCCTCGCACCCGGCTTTCGCGCGCAGCCGGGCGAGGTGCTCTCCCGCCTCCCGGGGCCAGGCCTCGGAGTGGAAGAGGATGGGCGGCTGGTCGAGCCCGGCGATCACGCGCACGCGGCCGGCCAGCTCGTCGCCGAACGTGCGCCCGGGCTGCGTCGGCCACCCGAGCGTGCCGGCGAGGCCGGGGAGGCGCACCGCGAGCACGCGGAAAGGACCCAGGCCGAGCTCGAACTCCGGCCGGCGGCCCTGGCTGCGGACCCACCACTCCCACGATTCGGACCGCAGCGGGGCGAGAGACGACGACCCCACGAAGCCGGTGACGTCCGTGGTCTCGACCCGGACGTCCTCCGGCGCGCGGAGGCCCCGGCGGTGGAGCTCGTCGCGCAGCCGCAGCAGGTTCACCTGCCGCCAGGCTTCGCCGTGGACGAGCCGCGGCGCCCATCCCGCCTTCGGCACGCCCTTGATCTCGACGCGCCGGCCGCCGCGCACGGACACGTTCACGTCCTGGCGGCTCGCGCCCATGCCGACCCGCACGTGCCGCGTGGAGCGACAGACGCGGCCCACGAGCAGGATCGCCTCCTCGACCTCGTCCGGGGTGCGCAGGTCGGGCCCGGTCACCGTCTCGATGAGCGGCATGCCCAGGCGGTCGGTGCGCCAGACGATGAGGTGGCCCTTGTCCGACACCTCCCGGCAGGAGTCCTCCTCGACGCTGACCTGGGTGATGGACAGCTCGCGCCCCCGGAAGGGCAGCTTCCCGTTGACGCCCACGATGGCGGTCCGCTGGAATCCGGTCGGGATCGAGCCGTCGAGGTACTGCTTCCGCGCGATGTGCACCTCGTCCACGATGTCGCAGCCGAGCATCAGGCACTGCTCGATCGCCACGTCCACCGCCCCCTGGTTCACCGGGAACGGCGGGGTGTCGTCCATCTCGTAGGTGCAGGTGTTCTCGCGGTTGAGCAGGTAGATGATGTGCTTGCGGGTCTTGAACTCCATGAGCGCGGTGCCGTCGTAGACGCCGAGCTCGGAGAGGGTCGGCCGCATGTGCCGCAGCACGGTGCCGTCGTGGGTGCGGGTGTAGCGCCCGGCCGGGCAGTGGCAGAAGAGCTTGCGGTCCGTCAGCAGCTGCTGGTGGACCTCGAGGCCGGAGATGAGGCCGACGGCGGCGTAGTCGAGGGGCGGGTCGAAGGTGCTCGTCATGGCGCTCCGTTGGCGGGGGGAGGAAGGCTGGAGGCCGCGACCACGCGGTTGCGGCCCGTCTGCTTGGCGGCGTACAAGGCGCGGTCGGACGAGGAGAGGAGGGCCTCCGGCTCCTTCCCGTCGCGCCGGCCAGATCGCGACCCCGAAGCTCGCGGTGAGGGGGATGCGCGCGCCCTCGAACACGAAGCGGTGCTTCTGGAGCGCGCTGCGCAGCCGCTCGGCGGCGCCCATCGAGCGCTCCTCGTCGGAGCCGGGGAGGATCACCACGAACTCCTCGCCCCCGTAGCGCGCCGCCTGGTCGCCCTTGCGCAGGTGCTGGGTCAGGAGGCGCGCGAGCGAGCGCAGCGCGGCGTCGCCCGCGGGGTGGCCGTAGGTGTCGTTGAGCTTCTTGAAGTGGTCGATGTCGAGGATGACGAGGCCGAGGCTGCCGCCCGACCGGCGGTCCTCGTTGGCGATCGTGGAGGCGAGCAGCTCGTTGAAGGCCCGGCGGTTGTAGAGCCCGGTCAGGCCGTCGCGCACCGCGAGCTGGCGCTGCTGCTCCTTGTCCTTGATGAGCTGGATCGTGGCCGCCGCCTGGTTGGCGAGGATCTCGAGCACGCGGCGTGAGGAGGCGTCGAAGGAGCCCCGCGCGCCGGTGAGGACCAGGGCCCCGAGCGTGCGGTTTCGGGCACGGAGCGGCACGGCGAGCAGCGACTCCGCGCGCGCCCCTCCCTCGTCGAGGACGAAGACCGGCATCGGGTCCTTCTGCCCGCCCACGTTGTCGAGCAGGTACGACTCCTCGGCGCTGCGCAGCACCCACGAGGCCCAGGTGCGCTCGTCGAGGCTCACCTCGCGCTTGAGGAACTCCGCCGGCCAGCCGAAGCCCGCCTCGACCACGTAGCGCGTGTCGAGGTCGTCGGCCATGGCCACCGCCCCGCCCTCGAGCGTCGCCAGGTGCCGCGCCGCCCGCAGGAGCAGCTCCCGCACCTCCGCCTCGCGCGACAGCGTCGCGAGCCGCTGGGAGAGCGGGTAGACCGCCTTGAACTCGGCGTCCAGCTCCTCGCGCCCCAGCGAGGCCCGGGCGCGCTGGAGGGCCTCGGCGGCGAGGCCGGCGAAGCCGTCGAGCAGACGCGGCTCGTTGGCGGTGAAGGCCTGGATCTCGAGGCGATCGGCGACGAGCGCGCCGACGATGACGTCCCCGGCGCGCACCGGCACCACGAGGAGCGAGCCCACCTTCACCTGCCCCCGGTACCAGGGCAGCTCCCACAGGAGCCGCTTGAAGTCGGTGGCGTAGAAGGGCTGGCCGCGCTCCACGACGAAGGAGAAGGGGTCGGCGCCGAGCGGGGCGGCGCAGCTGGGCAGGAGCGCGGCCGGGCCTCGCGCCACTCGCAGGTGCGCCTGCTCGCGCTGGCGGTCGAGGTCGAAGTAGAGCACGCCGTGCGCGCCCACCGCGAGGTGGGCCACGTCCACGATCCTCTGCAGCGCCTCGTCGAGCTCGCTCGCGCGGTCGAGCTGCCGGGAACGCCGGCCCTCGCCGGTCACCTGCCGCAGCGCCTCGGCCGCGCTCGTCGGCGACGCGGGGGCGCCGGTGGGCTCGTCGTCGAGCTGCTCGATGCCGTGCTCGAGCCGCGCGAGCTCGGCCAGCGTCGCGCTGAGGCGGCTCTTCTCGCCCGCGAGAGCGCGGTTCACGGCGAAAGCGAGGGCGAAGTAGCCCAGGGCCGCGGCGAGGACCGGCTTCGCGTCGAACGGCAGCGCCCCGCCCGGCGGCAGCGGGGGGAAGAGCGGGCGCACGGCGTCGGCGAGCGCGAGCAGCGTGGCCTGCCCGGCCACGGCGAGCGCCAGCGGGAGGCCTTCCGCCACCGCGAGCGCGGCCACGAGGAGGGTCATGAGCGGCCAGACCGGGAAGCCCCGCGCGCCGATCACCTGGCCGAGGGCGTCCACGGAAAGGACCAGGAAGGCCTGCAGGGCGAGCGTCTCCGGCAGCTTCCGCCCGCGCAGGCTGGCGAGGAGCGCGGCGGCCGTCACGCCGAGGCCGATGAGGAGCGCGCCCGCGGCCTTCAGCCAGTCCGGCGACCAGGGGGCGAGCGGCCGGACGAGAGCGACGAGGGTCAGCGTCCCGGCCAGGCCGAGCAGCACCCTGCCGGCGCGCCACCGCACGCGGATGTCCAGGACCGGGTCAGCGGGGGGGCGAGGATCGACCATGAAGGCGGGCAGCGTCCGCCGCGATCATAGCAGCGCTCCGCTCCTCGTGGCGGAGGGCGGCTGGCCGCGATCGTCGACGGACCATGGCCGAGCGCATAAGAATCATGCATACTCATATGCATGCGAACGACACTCGATCTCGACGTCGACCTCGTGCGCCAGGCGCTCCTCGAGACCGGGGCCCGGTCGAAGACGGAGGTCATCGAGATGGGCCTGCGTGCCCTGCTCGAGCGAGAGGCCCGCAAGCGCCTCAAGTCGCTGTTCGGCGACGGCCCCCGCCTCCAACCGGTGAGGCGGCGGCGCGCATGAAGCCGGTGCTCGTGGACACGTCCGTGTGGCGCCGGTACTTCAGCGGGACGGCGAGCGTGCGAGGGCTGGGCAGCCTCCTCGACGAGGATGGCGCCGTGCTCGTCCACCCGTTCATCATCGGCGAGATGGTCCTGGGGGGTCTCTCCGCCCGCGAGGAGCGCCTGTTCGTGCGACTGCCGAGCGCGGGCGTCGTGCCGCACGGAGAGGTGCTCGAGCTCGTCCGGCACCGGCGGCTCGCGAGGCGTGGGATCGGCTGGGTCG
The DNA here is from genome assembly GCA_963818355.1 of uncultured Acidobacteriota bacterium. Classification (GTDB taxonomy): domain Bacteria; phylum Acidobacteriota; class Vicinamibacteria; order Fen-336; family Fen-336; genus DATBSL01. Next base: position 36,127 of record CAWFSB010000013.1, read on the forward strand.
ACGCGCACCTGCTGGCGAGCGCGCTCACGTCTTCAGCGGTCCTGTGGTCAGTCGACTCGGACCTGTCGGCGGTGGCCGCCGACCTGGGGATATGCTGGCCCGCGTGAGCTCATCCCACTACTTCCCCGACGCCTGCAGGGTGCGCAGGTACTCCACGACCGAGCTGATCTTCTCCTTGACCTTCGCGTCGTCGTAGCCGGTGTCGGCGTTGCGGAACGCGTCGCCCCAGATCGGCATGTCGGGCCCGCCGTGGCCGGGGAGGGGCTTGCGGCCGTCCACGATGCGGTGGACCTTCTCCGCGGGGAACTCGCCGCCGTTGCGCTTCGCGATCAGGCTGAGATCGGGCGGGCGGAAGCGGAGGCTCTCGGCGAGCGGGCCCTCGCCCTTCCCGTCGGCGCCGTGGCAGGTCGCGCAGTAGGTGCGGTAGGCGTAGGCGCCCGAGACCCCGGCAATCCCGGGACTGCCGGGGCAGGGCCCGGCTTCACCTGGCCGGGGACGGGGCCCGGCGGGACGGGCGTGTCCGCCCCCGCCGCCAGGGCCGCCACGAGAAGGAGACAACCGCTCGATCCGAGGCATCACATAGGAGTTCCCCCGACCCGTCTTCGACTGGTTCTGCCTTGACGGAATGATAGGTTGGCGGCCGGCCGGCCGGCAAGACGTCTTTGTCTTCCCTCGCGCCTTGTGGTGAACTCCCCCGGCAGATGCCCCCTCCCCGACGCGCGCCCGCGCCCGGTCGGCGCGCTGCAGCTCCTCGCGCTCGGGCTCAACGGGATCGTCGGCGTCGGCATCTTCTTCGTGCCCGCCTCGGTCGCGGGGAGCGCCCCGGGGCTCGGCGCGGTGGCCGTCTTCGCGCTCACCGGCCTGGCGCTGCTCCCGGCGGCGCTCACTTTCGCGACCCTCGGCCGCCGCTTCGACGAGGACGGCGGGCCCGTCGTCTTCGCCCGCGCCGCCTTCGGCGACCGCGTGTCGTTCCTCGTGGGCTGGGTCGCCTACGTGAGCGCTCTGTTCAGCACCGCCGCGGTGGTGGTGGGCCTGACGCGCGCGACGCTGCCCGCCCTCGGCCTCGCCGGAGGCTTCGCCGCGAGGGTGGCCCCGGCGCTCCTCGTGACGCTCCTCGCGGCCGTGGTGGCGTCGGGCCTCCGGCTCTCCGCCCGCGTCTGGACGAGCCTCACCGCCCTCAAGCTCCTGCCGCTCGTGCTGCTGGTCGGCGCTTTCGCCCTCGCCTGGGGACGCTTCCCCGCCCCGCCGGCCGCGGCGCCGGATTCCGGCTGGCTTCGCGCCGCCCTCATCGTCGTCTTCGCCTGCCAGGGCTTCGAGATCGTGCCGGTGATCGCCGGCCAGGTCCGCTCCTCGTCCCGCGCCGTCCCGTTCGCCACCGTGGGCTCGCTCGTCCTCGCGATCGGCCTGTACGTGGCCCTCGTCCTGGCGTGCGTCACCGCGCTGCCCGCGCTCGCGTCGTCCACGGCTCCCCTCGCGGAAACGGCCGGGGTGGTCTGGGGAACCGGCCTCGCGTGGCTCGTCGCCGTGGGGACCAGCGTCTCGGCCCTCGGCATCTCCTTCGGGATGATGGTCACGACGCCCCGCTACCTGTCCGCCCTCTCGTCGGGCGACCGGTCGCTCTTCGAGCTGGAGACGGCGTCGCCGAACGGCGTGCCGATGCGGGCCGTCGCGGTCACCTGGCTGGTCGTCGCCACGATCGTGAGCCTGGGCGAGCTGCGTGAGCTCTTCGCCCTGTCGAGCATCGCGGTGCTGATGCAGTTCGGGACCAGCGCTCTCGCGCTCCTCGTCCTGGCCGGGCGCCGGGAGCGCGGCCTCGTTCCGCTCCAGGCCTGGCCCGCCGTCCCCACCCTGGCGGTGGCGGCGGCGCTGGTCGTGGCCGGCGCCACCGCGCGCGAGGGCCTCGTGGCCGCGGGCGCCGTGCTCGTGGGCCTCGGCCTGCTGCGCCTCGCGCGGCCCCGCGCGGGACGCGAACGGGCCTGAGGCTCAGGCCTCGGGCTTCGCCAGCGCCTCCTGGCCCGCCTCGAGGGCCGCGACGATGCGGTCCACGTCGTAGACGCAGCCCTTCCACGTCCCGCCGCCGGCCCGCTGCAGCGCGGCCCAGAGGCGCGTGTCCGCGGGCAACAGCGCGTGGGCGGCGAGGTCGCTCCGCGTGGCCCGGCTCGCCAGCACCGACGCCCCTTCCTCGGCGGTGAAGCGGCGATCGCCCTCGCCGACCAGGTCGATGCTCCCCTCGTCGCGGCCGATGTGAATGCGGATGAGGTCGCCGTCCCGGACCTTGCCGATCGGCCCCCCGGCCAGCCCCTCCGGGCCGATGTGGCCGATGCACGCACCGGTGGAGACGCCGGAGAACCGCGCGTCCGTGAGCAGCGCCACCTCGCGGCCGAACGGCAGCTGCTTCAGCGCCCCGGTGACCTGGTAGGTCTCCTCCATGCCCGTGCCCATCGGCCCGATGCCGGTCAGCACGAGCACGTCGCCGGGCCGGATGCGGCCCTCCTTGATCGCCGCCATCGCGCTTCTCTCGCTCACGAAGACGCGGGCCGGGCCTTCCATGTGCAGGACACCGTTCTCGTCCAGCCGGGAGGGGTCGATGGCGGTGGCCTTCACCACCGAGCCCTCGGGGGCGAGGTTGCCGCGCGGGAACACCAGCGTGCGCGTCAGGCCGCGCGCGCGGGCCTGCGCCGGGGGGAAGATGACCTCGTCGGCGTCGACGCCGTCCCGCTCCCGCAGGAGCTCGCGGAAGCGGCGCCGGCGCTCCGACTGCTCCCACCAGTCCAGGTTCTCGCCGAGCGTGAGGCCGGTGACGGTGAGGACGCCCGTGTCGATCAGGCCCAGGCGCCGCAGGTGCAGCATCACCTCCGGCACGCCGCCGGCCAGGAAGACCCGCACCGTGGGGTGAGGCAAGGGACCGTTCGGCAGGACGCTGACCAGCCGCGGCACGCGGCGATTCACCGCGATCCAGTCCTCGACCGACGGGGGCGCGAGCCCGGCCGCGTGCGCGATCGCGGGAATGTGCAGCAGCAGGTTGGTCGAGCCGCCGAAGGCGGCGTGCAGCGCCATCGCGTTGCGGAGGCTGGCCGGGGTCAGGATGTCGCGCACCGTGCGCTTCGCCTCGGCCAGGGCGACGAGCGCGCGGGCCGAGCGCCGGGCCATGTCGAGCCAGACCGGCTGGCCCGAGGGCGCGAGCGCGGAGTGCGGCAGCGACAGGCCCAGGGCCTCGGCGACCACCTGCGAGGTCGCGGCCGTGCCGAGGAACTGGCAGCCGCCGCCGGGCGAGGCGCAGGCGCGGCAGCCCAGCTCGGCCGCTTCTTCGAGCGAGACGCGTCCCTGCGCGAAGCGGGCCCCCAGGGTCTGGATCGTGCCCGCGTCCTCGCCCACCGCGGGAGGCAGCGTGACGCCGCCGGGGACGATCACGCCGGGGAGCGCGGGCAGCCCGGCCACCGCCATCATCATCGCCGGCAGCCCCTTGTCGCACGTGGCGATGCCCAGGACGCCCTGGCCCAGGGGCAGCGACCGGGCCAGCCGGCGGAGGACGATCGCGGCGTCGTTCCGATACGGCAGGCTGTCGAACATGCCGGGCGTGCCCTGGGTCCGCCCGTCGCAGGGGTCGGAGCAGGCCCCGGCGAACGGGATGACCTGCAGACGGCGCAGCTCCTCCGCCGCGGCCTGCACCAGGAGGCCGATCTCCCAGTGCCCGGTGTGGTACCCGAGCGCGATCGGCTTCCCGTCGGGGGCGCGCAGGCCGCCCTGCGTGCTGAGGATGAGGAACTGCCGGCGCCCGGCCTCCGAGGGCTCCCACCCCATGCCGGCGTTCTGGCTCAGGCCGAAGAGGTCGCCGCTCGGGCTGTGGCGCAGCAGGTCCTCGGTCAGGGGCAGGCGCCCCGCGGGGCCCGGAGCTCGCGTCTCGACCTCGTAGATCTCCGGGGCGCCAGAGTCGAAGACGTCGCCGTCGGTGCTCATGCCCGCGCCTCTCCCGCCTGCTCCTCGAGCGGCGTCACCGGGTCGAGGGCGAGCCAGCAGAGAGCCCCCACGACGTAGACGGCGGCCGCGGCGTAGAAGGACCCCGTCCAGCTCCCGGTCCGCTCGACGATCGTACCCGGTCACGATCGGCGAGAGGAAGCCGCCGAAGTTGCCCATCATGTTCATGGCGCCTCCCAGCGTCGCCACGTAGCGCCCGCCGACGTCCATGCACGTCGCCCACGAGCCGGGCAGGGCGAGGTCGTTGAAGAAGCTCACGAGCGCGATCGCCGCCACCGCGAGGTAGGGGTTCACGAGGAACGTGGAGAGGACCAGCAGCGACGCGCCGACGAGGTAGCCGAAGGCGCCCAGCCCGCGCCGCACCGGGCGCATCCCGCCGAGCCTCCCGGCGAGCCAGGGGGAGAGCCAGCCCGCGGCCAGGGACCCGAACCCGCCCAGCAGCAGCGGCGTCCCGGCCAGCCAGGCGCTCTGCCTCATGTCGAAGCCCCGCGCCTTCAGCAGGTAGGTGGGAAACCAGGTGATGAAGAAGTACCAGACGTAGCTCAGCGCCGCGTACTGTCCGCACAGGCACCACACGGTCCGCGAGCGCAGCCACCTGCTCCACGGCACGCCGAGATGGCCCGGGGACGGGGGGGCGCTCGCCGGAACGAGAGCGGCCTCGGCGGCGTTGACGGCCGGGTGGTCGCGAGGGTCGTCACGGTACCAGGCGAAGAAGACGGCGGCCCACGCGACGCCGAGCAGGCCGAAGAGGAGGAACGCGGTGCGCCAGTGCACGTGCTGGAGGGCAAAGTAGACGAGCAGCGGCGTCGCCGCGCCCCCCCAGCGGGCGCTCATCCACAGCAGGCCCTGGGCCCGCGTCCGCTCGTGCGAGCGGCAGCCAGCGGTGGAGAGCCTTGGCGAGGTTCGGGAAGCAGCCGGCCTCGCCCGCGCCGAACAGGAAGCGCGTCGTCACCAGCGAGAGCCAGCTCCACGCCCAGCCGGTCGCCACGGTGAAGAACGACCACCACAGGACGATCCGCAGCAGCACCTTGCGCGGGCCGATGCGGTCGCCGAGGTAGCCGGCGGGAATCTCGAAGAGGGCGTACGCCAGGGTGAAGGCGGAGAACACGTAGCCCATCTGCCGGGGCGACAGGCCGAGGTCCTCCGAGACGAGCGGCGCCGCCTGGGAGATGCAGACCCGGTCGATGTACTGGATCACCGCCAGGGCGACCGCGAATCCCACGACCCCGTAGCGCACGCGGGTGGGCCGGCTCATCGCGCGAGTCTGAGGCTGTGCCGTCCCCGGGTCAACGGAGCGTGTCCCGCGCCGTAACCAAGTCGGGCCGTTCTGCGTCAGAGTAGGGAAGCCTCGACTGAGAGCAGGAGCCGGGCCTTTTCTGGACGGGAGGGAACGTGCGTCTCGCGGAGATCTGGCGGTACCCGGTGAAGTCGATGGCGGGCGAGCGGCTCGCGGCGGCGCAGCTGCGCACGGACGGCATCGAGGGCGACCGTGTCGTGCAGGCGTGGGACGCGCGGAACCGGATCCTCACCGCGCGCACCCAACCCGGGCTGCTCGGCCACCGGGCGACGATCGGCGAGGACGGCGAGCCGCTCGTCGACGGGCTTCCCTGGGCGGACCCCGAGGTCACGCGCCGCGTCGAGGCGGCGGCGGGCCGCGGGGCTCGCCTGCGGCGGTTCGAGGGGGAGGAGCGCTTCGACATCCTGCCGCTCCTCGTCGCGACGGACGGTTCCCTCGCCGCCTTTGGGCGCGACCCCCGGCGCCTCCGCCCCAACCTCGTGATCTCGGGGGTCGAGGGGCTCGCCGAGCGGGAGTGGGAGGGCCGGGCGATCCGGGTCGGCCGGGCGGTCGTGGGCCTGGCCGACCTGCGGGGCCGCTGCGTCATGACGACGTGGGACCCGGACACCCAGGCGCAGGACGTGGGCGTCCTGCGCGACATCGCGCGCCGCTTCGACGGCCGGTTGTGCCTGAACGCCGCGGTGGTGGAGGCGGCGAGGATCGAGGTCGGTGACGAGGTCGAGCTTCTCGGCCGATGGAAGCCAGGGCCATGACGCAGGACCTCGTTCGGACACGCACACGCCTCCGGAGGTCCGATCAATAGGAATGCACAAATCGTACGGGTCGAGCATGAGCCAAATGATTTAGATTCTGCCTCTTGGCCTGATACAAACGTTGCATCCGCCCGCCCCGCCTGCTATCTTCAACGGCATATCTGCTGCCCACGTTTGGCTTCCTGACGCGCCGGTGATCCGCCCGCATCAGTCCAGTCATCGGTCGTTCACCGGAGCGTGGGCGGTGGCAATCCCAGAGCCGTGCGAACGAGCGTTGAAGTGCCCGGCGTGATCCGGGTTTCTGCGGGGCGCATGGCGCCACCGCAACGGAGCTATCGATGAGATTGACCGTGAGACTGGCCCTCGTCCTCCTGTTCGCGCTTCCCGGGGCAGTGGGCGCCCAGTCGTCCCTGCCGGCCAACGTCGGGGACAACGCGAACATCCTCCCGATCTACAAGAGCGACAGGCCGCTGCCCAACGACGATTACCTGCGAGGCAACCTCCTCGGGCAGCGCTGCAACGAGCCGTCGATCGGGATCTCATCGATCAACCGCGACCACATGATGGTCTTCTGCAACGACTACCGTGCGACGTTCAACTGGGACGACTCGCTCGTCCCCTCCGGCAAGACGACCCTCGTGGCGTCAGCATGGAACGGGGTCAAGACCTTCCTGGCGTGGGTCACCGGACGGCCGGGCCCGCAACCCAAGGCGCCCCGGATCATCGCCAGCGCCGAAGCCGGCATCGGCGGCGGGGTCAGCTACGACGGCGGGACCACCTGGCAGGGCTTCATGGTGCCGGGCGGCCCGAACGACAGCACGTCGGCCAGCCTCGCGCATCCCGGCAAGGCTCTCAACCTGCAGGGCTACAGCGACCCCTGGGCCGTGAGCATGAAAGACGGCCGGGTCGGCGTGGCCTACATCGGGTTCACCCGTGACAAGGTCAGCGGCCAGAGCACGCAGAGCGGGATCTTCTTCACGAGGTACCGTGACCTCAACGCGAGCGACGTCGTCCACGACTGGCAGTACGAGTTCAGCACCCAGGTGTCGCTCAGCCAGAACCTGACCCAGGGCCAGTTCCTCGACAAGGTCTCGGCGACCGTGGGGCCCACCGGCATCCTCTACATCGCCTACACGCGGTTCACCGGCAGCTCCGGTAGCTCGAACATCTTCCTCGCGCAGTCGGTCGACGGGGGCCGGTCGTGGACCTCCGCCTCCATCGACAAGGACGCGAAGTACGGGCAGGGGACCGTTGCCCTCGTGCACCCCACCGACGCCGCTGCGGTGGGCGTGCTGTGGCGAACGTTCGTGAACAACAGCCTGATCTTCAAGAGCGCCGCCAAGGGCGCGAAGAACGTGGACCTCTTCGCGACCGACCCGGGCGGGCCCTACAAGGCCTTCGACCAGTACTCGCAGGCGATCAACACCGACCCGAACCGGGTCGCCTTCCGCACGCTGGCCTTCCCGTCGGCCGCCTACACGCCCGACGGCTCCAAGCTCATCGTGGTGTTCCCCGAGTGGATCGACCTGAACACCGGCAAGCCGGGCACCACGGGGCGCCCCATGCCGATGGTCGTGATGAAGGTCTCGACCGACAAGGGCGCGACCTGGTCTCCGCGCTACGTGCTGAACTGGACGAACGGCGAGCGGGACCAGGTCCCCGCCTCGCCCGAGCGCCTGGGTTTCTTCAGCCCGGCGAGGCCGGTGGGTGCGCAGCTGATGCCGGCGGTGGCCTGCACGGTCGGCAACCAGTGCATGGTCGTCTGGAAGCAGAGCTTCGACGCCGCCCTGACCGCGGGCGGCTCCGAGAACCTCGGCTCGTACGTGACCGCCGGCATCAACCGTCGGTTCGACGTGCGCGGGGCTCTGGTGACGTTCTCGGGACGCGCCGCCACGGCCGGCGCCAGCTTCCAGGTGTCCCGCTACGGTTACCGGGAGCTCGAGCGGACAGAGACGCCGGGCCAGGTTCAGCGACACTGACGACTGGGTGGCCAAGATGGAGCTGCCGAACGGCACCTCCTACCCGATGTTCGACTGGGGCAACCTCAACCACTCGGGCGCCGGCCGGGTCGCCTTCGCCGGCGACTACATCGGCGTCAAGGAGGTCGCGGCCCCGGGCGCCAGCCCCACGTTCATGGTGGCGTTCTCCGACAACCGCTACAACATCTGGCCGTGGCAGACGGAGACGGGCGGGCTCGTGCCGGCCGGGCCAGGAGTGGAAGTACTACCCGGTCTTCATGGCTCCCGACGATCCCGAGAACATCGTCCCCGGCGTCTCGTGCGTGAACTACGGGTCGCGGGTGCAGAGCGTGATGACCGCAAAGGTCAGCGCCTCGGCGCTGCAGTCTGACCGCACCGACCAACCGCAAGCCCTTCAGCGGCGCCCTGCCGGCCTGCGGCGGGCCGGCCGCCACGAGCTGCATCGAGTTCCCGCTCAACGTCCGCAACAACACGGCGATGGAGCGCGAGGTCACCCTCGACCCTCTCCGGCTCGGCCTCGTTCGCCAAGCGACCGTACGACGCGACGCTCGACGCCGGCAGCGACCCTCTACAGCTACCCGCTCCAGACGGGCAAGGTGACGATCTACCCGTACTCCAGCTACTCCCTGAACGTCTACGCGTTCGACGACAACCCGGTCACCGTCACCGCCACGGCGGGGACCGACACGGCCACGTTCACGTTCAACGACCCCGCCGTCGAAGGCGGCGTCCGCAGCGAGCGACTTCACCTACGTGCCGAGCACGGTGAACCTCGCGTCGGGGTCGGCACGGAGCGGGTCCGCCCGCAGCGGCTCCGCCCGCAGCGGTTCAGCGCGGAGCGGCTCGGCGCGCAGCGACTCCGCCCGGACTACCCGCTGCGGAGGACGCCCGGTCCCCAGCCAGACCGTCTACGACGTGATCGACTACACCTACGTGGTCACGCCCGGCAGCACAGGACGATGCGGGCACCTACCTCTCGCTCTTCAACATCGACCCCGCCTACGAGGGCAACTACGTGTTCCAGGTGTTCGTCACGAAGCCGCTCACCTCGTTCATGACCGACCGGCTCGACGAGTGCTCGGCCTTCAACTGGACGGAGGGCGCGCTCGTCGGCCACATCAGCGACCCGACGAACCCCCTGGTGAACGGGTCGGCGCGCAGCGGGTCGGCCCGCAGCGGATCGGCGCGCAGCGGCTCCGCCCGCAGCGCCATCCCGTCCGACGGCGACCCCCTCGTCCAGAACACGTCCTTCACGCTCGGCTCGAGCACCGACCTCGACGAGCACCGGGACCGGCACCTCTCGTCGGCGACGACCGCGACCACGACCGACGGGCGCGAGCACGCAATTGCCTGATCGACGACTGCACGCTGGCCGCCCCGCGGCTGCCGAACGAGGTGACGATCCTGGTGCGGGCGTACCAGGTCAACGCCGAGCCCGACCGTCGTGTACGACCCGGACGGCAGCCGGACGGGAACTCCCGACCCCGCCCAGCGTCGCGGTGGCGGAGTACTCCTGCGACGACCCGAGCTGCACGGCGGCGCTCGGCCCCGACCTGGTCGTCCAGACGAGCCCGGCGCCCTCGCCCAGCGATCATACCCAACACCCGGGTCAAGGCCGGGCGAGCAGGTCACGTTCCCCACCGTCACGATCAAGAACGAGGGGGTGGACGGGCAGTGCGGCACCGACGGGCCGCGGCCGTGCGGCGACGCCCGGGCGCACAGTGGGCGGTGTACGCGTCCACCGAGGCGGACTTCAAGAAGGTGCCCCGGCTGGGACTGCAGCCGTGCCCGACGCCTGCGGGACGAACAGTCTCGGGCACGGTGAAGCTGAACGACGACCCGCGAACGGGACCGTCACGGTGCTGCTGACGACCGGGCAGCCACGGCCCACTGCCCGTCGGACGGACCGAGACGGAGGCTGCGTCGGCAGCCTCACGATCCCGGCCAACATCCCGCGGCCCAACAACGGGACGGGCACGTACTACCTGCACTTCTACGACGACCGCGGGCGGCTCGTGAACGAGCTCGACGAGACCAACAACCACTGGACGGAGGGCCCGATCATCGTCGAGGCGCCGGCGGCTACGGGTTCCTCGGCCTGCAGACGCCCTGCACCGGGATGACCTGCAACAAGACGGGCACGATGCCCCTGGCCTGGCAGTTCACCAACGGTTCGACGCCGGTCGACAGCGTCTCGACCCTCCCGCGGCTGAAGTTCTACGCCAGCTGCCCGGCTCCGTCGGGCCCGAACGGCTACCCGTCCGGTGCGATCCTGGCGAGCTCCGCGCCGAACGCGGCGGACCTCACGAGCGGCTCGAGCGGCTGGCAGTACTTCGCCAACGACGGGCATGAGCCGGCCGCAGTACTCGTGGCAGTTCAACTTCGACTCGACCGGCCTGCCCCGGGGGACGTGCTACTCGATGTACGTCGAGGTCCCGGCGTACCGGACAGGTGATCGGCAGCCAGACACCGGGGCTGAAGCCCTTCGGGCCCTTCAAGATCACGCCGCAGTAGGAAGAGGGGCCCGCACGGGTTCGACGGGGACGGCCGCGGGGCAACCCGCGGCCGTCTTCGTTTGCGCGCCCGGGTGTCGGTCCGGCTGCCGGCGGGCTAGGAGCCGAGGCGCTTCTTCGCGTCGGCGGCCAGCGAGTCGCGGGGGTCCGCGTCGCCGCGCAGCCCGACGAAGCGCTCGTAGTTCGCCTTCGCGTCGGCGCTGCCGAGCGCCTCCTGGGCGCGGGCCAGGTAGTAGAAGAGCGGCGGAAGGTAGCGCGCGGTCGGGAAGTCGTAGAAGAAGACGTCCCCCGCCTCGCCGTAGCGCTTCCTGCAGGCGTCGAGCTCGCCGATGGCCTCGGTGTAGCGCCCGGTGTCGACGTAGAGCTTGCCGAGCATGAAGCGCCCGAGCCAGGTGTCCCGCCGCTTGAGGCTCTCCCGGAACAGCTCGACGGCGGGGCCCAGGCGCTTGTCGCGCACCGCGATCGCGGCCCGGACGAGCTGCGCGTACGCGGTCATGTGCGACTGGAGGGTGTTCTCCATGGCCACGGCGATCTTCTCGGCCTCGGCGTCGCGGCGGGCCTCGACCAGCACCAGGGCCGCCGGGAAACGGACGCTCTCGTGCTCGCTCAGGCCCGCGGCCTTGAGCGCCGCCGCCACCGCCTTGTCCTTCTGACCGAGGGCGAGCAGGGTCTCCGCCAGCGCGACGTACTGCGGGCCGAGGATGCCCGTGTTCCCGGCCTTCTCGTCGGCCGCGATGCCCTGCTGCAGGAGGGGCAGCGCCTCCCGGTAGCGCCCGCGGTAGAGCATCAGGTCGGCCCGGCCGAGGCGTCCCAGCGAGGCGCCGAACGGGCTCAGCGGCTCGATCTTCTCGTAGGTCGCGCGGGCCCCGTCGAGGTCTCCCTTGTAGAGCGTGGCGAGGGCCACCGGCAGGTAGGGCTGCTCGTAGGTCGGCTGCTCCTGGATCACGCGGTTGCCTTCGGCCAGGGCGCCGTCGAAGTCGCCCGCGTAGACGGACTGGATCGCGAGGTTGTACCGGTCGGAAGCGGACCGCGGGTTGAGCTTCAGGACCTCGCGGACCTGCTCGATCGCGCGCGGCACGTCGCCCGTGTAGAGGTAGGACAGGCTCAGGTTCGCGTGGGCGACCTCGTCGGCGGGGTACTTCTTGACGAGCGCCTCGTAGGTCTCGACCGCCTTCTCGTAGTTGAGGGCCACGCCCAGGTAGTAGCTGCCCAGGGTCCGGTACTTCTCGCGGTCGCTCATGCGGTCGAGCAGCTTCAGCGCCTTGTCGAAGGCGGCCTGGGCGTTGGGGATGTCCTTGCCGTTGAAGTAGAGGACGCCCATGCCCGCGTACGCGCGGCCGAAGCTCGGGGTCGAGCTCGAGCGCCTGCCGGAAGGCGTCGAGGGCCTCCTGGTCCTTGCGGTTCGCGGCGAGCTCCTGCGCCCGCACGTACGCCCCGAGCGCCTCGAGCGAGCTGGTCGTCACCGTCTCCGCCGCGGCCATCCGCGCGCTCTCCGGGGTCGTGTCGCCGAGCGCGCCGCGAAGCCGGGCGGCCGCCGTGTTGACGGCCACGAGCAGGCGCTCGGGCGACGGCGCGGTGGCGGTGGCGGTGCCGAGCACCTTGCCGTTGGCCGGGTCGATCGCCTCGACCTTGAGGTCGTAGCCCGACGGCGTACGCTCGATCGTCCCCCCGACGACGACCTTGATCCCCTCGCGAGCCGAGACGAGCCGGGCCATCGACACGTCGAGCGGGCGGCCCGCGCCGATCTCCTCGGCGAGCTGATGGGCCGTGCGCCGCGAGTAGAGGTTGACGAAGGACGCGCCCTCGAGCGCCGTTCCCATGGCCGTCTCGAGGGTGCCGGTGACCACTCCCGCGCCCCCGGAGCCCGACTCCCCCGTCCGGTTGTCGAAGTCCGCCACCAGGACCGACATCGGCGGCGGCGCCTCGGCCGGCAGCCCGCGACCGCGCCAGCTGCCAGGTGCCCACGAGCGCCGCCAGGATCACCGCCGACGCGGCCACCAGGAAGCCCTTCGGGAACCGCTTCGGCAGCGGCCGCAGCTCGCCCTTCTCGTCGAGGCGGTCGATGTCGGCCGCCAGCTCCCCGGTCGTGGCGTAGCGCGCGGCGGGGTCCGTCTGGATGCACCGGGTGACGATCCGCTCGAGGGGCGCGGGAGTGTCCGGCCGCAGCTCCGCCAGCGGGGGCAGGGCCTTCTTCTCCCGCCGGGCCGCTTCCTCGAAGGCCGTGCGGGCGCCGCCCTTGCGACGACGGCCGGTGAGCAGGTCGTACAGGATCAGGCCGAAGGCGTAGATGTCGGCGCGGTGGTCGACCGCCTCGCCCCGGAACTGCTCCGGGGCCATGTACTCCAGCGTCCCGACGATGGCGCCCGCCATCGTGAGGCCGGAGGCGAGGGCCTCCTGGGAGAGCTTCGCCCCGGGCTTCTCGGCGGGATCGCCCGCGGCGGAGGATCGGGCGATCCCGAAGTCCATGATCATGGCCTGGTCGGTGCCGTGCTCGACCATGATGTTGGCCGGCTTGAGGTCCCGGTGAACGACGCCCGCGTTGTGCGCCGCGACGAGACCGGAGACCACTCCGCGAGCGACCCTCACGACCTGTTCGACCGGGAGTCCGCCCGCGCTCTTCTTCAGGATCGAGGCGAGCTCGACCCCGTCGACGTAGGGCATCGTGATGTACTTGATGCCGCCGATCTCCCCCATGTCGTGGATGCGCACGACGTTGGGGTGGGTGACCTGCCGGGCGAGCAGGAGCTCGCGCTTGAAGCGCTTCTCCAGGTCGCGCGCCAGCTCCGGGTCGGTGGCGATCTCGGGGCGCACGATCTTGACCGCGACCCCGACCCCGAGCTCCTCGTCCCAGGCGCGGTAGACGGCGCCCATCCCGCCGAGGCCGAGGAGCTTGATGATGTGGTACCGCCCGAACTTCTGCCCGACCTCCAGGGGACCGTCCTCGCGGCGGGCCCCGGAAGCGGCGCGGCCACCCGGATGCGGCGAGAAGTCGGTCGGCGCCTCGGCCTCCAAGTCAGTCGAGCCGGGTGCCGTCAGGTAGCCGGTGGGCGCTTCCTTCTCGTCCACGTCCGTCTGGCCAGGTGCCGTCCGGTATCCGGTGGGAGACTCGGTGTCTTCCGGCAGCGCCTCGCGGAAGTCGGGCCGGCGAGTGGCCGGGAGGTAGCCGGTCGCCTCCTCGGACTCGCCGAGGGGAAGCGAGTGCTTGCAGGAGGCGCAGGACACCGCCTCGAGCGGATTGGTGGCGTCGCAGTAGGGACACCGCCGGGTGGAAGGGGCGGGCTCGCTCATCGGAAGCTGTTGGGCTGTCGATCAATGCCAGAGCCTAGCACAGCCGATCTTCGTCGAGCGAGGGAGCGAGTACCCACCCCGGCCGACGCGCCCCCGGGGCGATGTCGGGAGGGGGAGACTATACTGGCGCCGGCGAGCGAGGCGCCCGATGCTGCACTTCAAGACGATCATCGAGCCGTTCCGCATCAAGTCGGTGGAGTCCGTCAAGTTCACCCACCGCGAGGACCGGGAGCGGGCCCTTGCCGAGGCGGGCTACAACGTCTTCCGCCTCCGGGCCGAGGACGTGCTCATCGACCTCCTCACCGACTCCGGCACCGGCGCGATGTCGGCGGCGCAGTGGGGCGCGATCATGCAGGGCGACGAGTCGTACGCGGGGAGCCGCTCCTTCTTCCGCTTCCGCGACGTGGTCCACGACCTGACCGGGTTCCGTCACATCATCCCGACCCACCAGGGCCGCGCCGCCGAGCGCATCCTGTTCCACAGCCTGCTCGAGCCGGGGCAGGTCGTCCCCAACAACAACCACTTCGACACGACGCGGGCCAACGTGGAGGTGGAGGAGGCGGAAGCGCGCGACCTCGTCATCCCCGAGGGCCGGGTGCCGTCGCAGATCCACCCCTTCAAGGGCAACATCGACCTCGCCGCCCTCGAGCGGACGCTGGAGAAAGACGGCGAGCGCGTGCCGCTCGTGATGGTGACGGTCACCAACAACACCGGCGGCGGGCAGCCGGTCTCGCTCGAGAACCTGCGCGGCGTGCGGAAGCTCTGCGACCGCTACCGCAAGCCCTTCTTCCTCGACGCCTGCCGCTTCGCCGAGAACTCGTACTTCATCAAGATCCGCGAGGAGGGCTGCGCCCACCGCACGCCGAAGTCGATCGCGCAGGAGATGTTCTCCCTGGCCGACGGCTGCACGATGTCGGCCAAGAAGGACGGCCTCGCCAACATCGGCGGCTTCCTGGCCCTCAACGACGACGCGCTGGCGGAGCGCTGCCGCAACCTGCTGATCCTGACCGAGGGCTTCCCCACCTACGGCGGCCTCGCCGGCTACGACCTCGAGGCGGTGGCCCGCGGGCTCGAGGAGGTGGTCGAGGAGCCGTACCTGCGCTACCGCATCCGCTCGACGGAGTACCTCCACGAGCGGCTGGTGGGCGCGGGGGTGCCGGTCATCCGGCCTGCCGGAGGCCACGCCGTGTACATCGACGCCCGGGCACTGCTCCCCCACATCCCGCCGCTCGCCTACCCCGGCATCGCGCTCGCGAACGCCCTCTACGTCGAGGCGGGAATCCGCGGCGTCGAGATCGGGACGGTCATGTTCGGCCGGCAGCCCGACGGCACCGAGAAGCCGGGCGCGATGGACCTCGTTCGCCTCGCGATTCCCCGCCGCGTCTACACGCAGTCGCACATCGACTACGTGGCGGAGGCGGTGATCGGCGTCGCGGGGATGAAGGAGGCGCTGCGGGGCTACCGCATCACGAAGGCGCCGGCGGTGCTGCGGCACTTCACCGCGCTGTTCGAGCCGCTGCCGGCCTGAGTCGTTCCCTCAGACGGGCCAGGACGCGCAGGAGGCCGACGCGGGACAGCCAGGCGATCGGCAGCCGCTCGAGGCCCAGGCCAAGCCGCACGCGCCTGCCGCCCCGCTCGACGCGGATGACCCGCCCGAGCAGGTCGTCGGGGGACGCCGGCGCGTCCGCGCCGGGGGCCGCGTCGCCGCGGCAGAGCGCCTGTCCGCGGTCCCCGCCCACGAGCCGGTGCACGAGGAAGCGCCCCCCGGGCGCCAGGGCGACGACCTCGCCCAGCGCGGGGTGGTGGCCCGACAGAGGCTCGATCGTCACGACATCGCCGCTTCGGATGAAGGGCGTCATGCTGTGGCCGGTCACTTCCATCCGAACCGGCGTGCCGCCGCGCAACAGGTCCGCCAGGAGCGGCCGCAGAAGCTCGTCCGGCCTCCGCTCCTGCGGCCCCGCCGGCGTCACTTTCCTGGCGCTACTCGGGAAGCCGGGTCACCGGCTCGCCGAGGAGGTTGTACATGAAGCGCATGTACTGCGAGCCCGGGGTGTCGAGCTCCCCCAGGCTGCGCACGACGAGGTCGCCGACGACCTTCTCGTTGTCCACGAACGCGCCGCGGAAGAAGCTCTGATCCAGCCGCACCGCCAGGGAGTTCTGCGACAGCCCCGAGGGCGACCACACCGCGAACGCCCCGCCGTCCTTGCGCAGCAGCATCGCCTCGCCGAGCGAAGGATACCCGGGCTGGGCGAAGTCGCCGACGGAGCAGGTCATGGCCAGGAAGATGGGCAGCCGCCCCGCGTTGTTCAGGCCCGCGACGTCGGCGCTGGTGAACAGGTTCTCGTCGGCGAGACGGTCGAAGCCGCCGTGGCCGATGTAGTTGAAGGCCGCCACCCCGTCGTTGACCGCCTGCAGGATCGCCTGCTTCCCCGCCGCGGCGGTAGTCGTGTCGAGGTGGACCCGGCCCGCCGTGTACTCCGGCGGAAGAAGGGCGGCCACAGACTCGCTGTCGGCCGGAAAGTTCCCGGCCGCGTCCGCGTTGTCCGCGGTCAGGAGCACCCGACGCTGCCACTCGCCGCTCGCCGCGCTCTCGTGCGCCTGGATCTTCGCCACGTAGTCGAGCAGATCCTGGGTCGTCAGCACCGGCAGCCGCCCGATGGCCACCTCGGGAATGCCATCCTCGCCGGTGAGATCGGCATACGCGAGATCCGAGGCGACCAGCCCGTCGGGAGAGCCCACGAGCAGTGTCGGGACGAGGTTGTCGCCGAACCCGCGCAGGTCCCGGTAGTCCCAGGTCCCGCGCCCCACGAGGGTCACGTACCGCGGAGGGGTGCTCCAGCGCGACGTCGCGTGGCGCAGGAAGGTGCGGATCGCGCCCGGCTCGGCGAGGCCGGCATTGAACTCGTCGTAGATGTCCTCGAGCCCCACGACCATAGTGGACAGGCCCAGGTTGCTCCGGTACTGGGCCAGCGAGCGAGCGGCCTCCTTGAGTGACTCGGGAGCCACGAGGACGTACTCCGCCGCGTTGGCTTCCCGGCGCAGGCCGGTGTCTCGCCACGCCACGACGCTCGTCGGCAACTGCGCCCGGCCCGGCAGCAGAGCCTGGTAGCGGAGCATTTCGCTCGCCCCCGTCGCGCCGAAGGTCACCTCGTACCGGCCGTCGCTCGCGAGCGAGACCGCGTAGCCCGTCATCAGGACGGGGCGCGAGGGGAGGGTCACGTCGAAGAGCATCACCCCGGGTCCGGAGAAGCCGCCGACCGCGACGCCCGTCCCGTTCGCGGCGGTGAAGGACAAGGCGTCGTCGACCGCCTGGTACCGGCGCTCGTACATCAGGTCGAAGGAGTCCACGTAGAAGAGGCTCTCGGGAACGCCACCGTCGAGAACGGCCTTCACCTCCACGACGTTGTCGCCCTCGAGAATGCTCGCCGCCGCCACGGGGAAGCCGATGTCGAAGGGGGCGAGCCCGTCCCACCGCGCCTCGCCCACCGGCTGCCCGTTGAAGAAGACCTGTACGTGGTGATCGTCGCCCGGCATGCTGTCGGTGCCGCCGAGGAGGTGGACGCTCAGCGACGCGTCGCTCGTCCCCGTGGCGCCAGTCGCGCGTATCGTGAAGCTTCTCGCGTCCTCCCCGTCGTACCCCGCGTAGAGGTAGTCCCAGACCCAGAAGTCCCGCTGCGGGTCCTGGAAGCTGGTGAGCAGCGGATACTGGTCCACCTCCGGGTGCACCGTCTCCGTGAAGGATGTGGTGAGCAGCCCCCCCGGCGCGGCGGGCCGGGCGCTCATGGTCGGACCCGGGGAGACGGTGATCCAGTACGCGTTCTCGTCCGTGTTGGGGCTCCCGACCGGCTCGGCGTAGAAGTAGATCCCCGCGCCCGATCCGTCCGGCACGTAGGGTCCGACGCGACCGAGATGGCTCAGCGTGAGCCGACGGGTGCGGATCAGGCTCGTCACCCGCTCCGCGGGCAGGCCGAGGGCCGGCGCCATGGCGGCGGCGGAGAGGTAGTGGATCCCGCTCTCTCGCGTCGTCACCTTGAAGACCAGGCCCTGTCGCCGCGACCTCTGCACGGACGCCACTCGACGCTCGGCCGCGACGGTGGCGCGCAGAGCCTGGCGCATCCGGGTCGGAGCCACGGCCTGACGATTGAACCCCCGCCGCCGCAGGTCCTGGGCGCCCCCCGCATCGAGAGCCCGGCTGGCGCCTCGCGTGGACACGGGGACGGTGTACGGCCCGTACGGGTGCGAGCGGCCGTGGACGTCCTGCTCCAGCAGAGCATAGGTGAGCCGCCCCTCCGTCGGCGCCCCCGCGTCGCGGAAGCGATAGACACCTCCCTGCGGGTGCACCACCAGGCCCGGGACGAGACGCTCCGTCAGCTGCGCGTACTGCCCCGTCGCGGGGTCGAGCCGCAGGACGTGGAAGCCCACCGTCCCGACCTCGAGAGACGTGCGCCACTCCACCGTCACCGACCCGTCGTCCAGGTACGCCCTCAGCTGCGCGACCGCCGCGTAGGTCGGCAGCGGCTTCGCGTAGCCGAAGTCCACGCCCGTCACGTCGCCGGCGACCAGGCTGACCGACTCCTGGTAGTTGAACGGGGCCGTCGTGAGCTCGGTCCGCTCGTAGGTCGGCGCGTAGCCGGTGAGCGCGCTGCCGGTGTCGGTCACGCGGACGGTGTAGACGATGTTCGACAGACCCGACACCGAGTAGTTTCCGGTGGCATCGGTGGTCACAGTGGCCACCACCGTCGTCCCCGAGAGCACGTCCACTGTCACTCCCGCGATCGCGACGTCGCTGCCGTCGAATGTCCCGTTGGTGTTCGTGTCGTTCCAGACTCGGCCTGAGACGCTGCGCGGGTTCAAGGACTGGAAGCCGTAGTCGACGTCGAGAATGTTCGCGCCGGTCATCTGGCGCCCCTTCTGGATCCCGGCCGTCACGCCGTCGCTGTCCGTGCCCGGGCCGGTGAAGCTGTAACCCGAGGGAGTCGGCACACTCACGACGTACCTCGCGTTCGAGAGCCCCGAGAAGAGGTACTTCCCGTTGGCGTCCGTCGTGACCGTCCCCACCAGCGGCTCGCCCGCATTGATGGCCCCGTTGCCGTTCGTGTCCCCGTAGAGGCTCACCACGACCCCGGCGATCCCGTTGTCGCCCGCGTCCTGTACGCCGTTGCCGTTGAGGTCGTAGAAGATCGTGTCGCCGAGGCTGCGCGAGGCCAGGAAGCCGTAGCTGGGCGCGGCCGTGCGGTCCAGGTTCGCGACCAGGTTGCTCTCGGCGCGCTGCCGCGCCTGAGCGTAGGAGGTCGTGCCGAAGTAGTTGACGAGGACACCCGACGTGTCGGTGATCCGGGTCGTGTAGTCGGCACCTCCCCCCGCGAGGCCGCTGAACGTGAACGTCCCGTCCGCCGCCGTCGTGGTCGTGCCGATCACCTGGAGGCTGGCGTTCAGCAGCTCCATCGTGACCCCGCCGATGCCGGTCTCCCCTGCGTCGAAGACGCCCATCCCCGTCGGCATCGAGCCAGACTCGATCCTGGAGGGAGTAGGTGGTCACGCCGTTGGCCCGGAAGCCGAAGTCGGCGTTTAGATAGGCGCCGCCGCCAGAGACATCCGGGTAGCTGCGGATCGTGGGGGTGGTGGCCGTGTACCCGACGAACAGCGCCTGGGTCGCGTCGACGAAGACGATGTAGTCCTCGGTGCCCGAGGCCGTCACGCCCGTGAAGAGATAGCTGCCGTCGGGAGCGGTCGTCGTGGCGACGACGGGCTCGCCGCACGTCCACCACGCCATTGCTGTGGCTGTCCTGGTAGAGCCGGACGGTGACGCCGCCGATGCCGATCTCGCCCGCGTCGCGCACGCCGTTGTTGTTGGCGTCCACCCAGACCAGGTCCCCGAAGGTGGCGGTCGTCGCGGAGGGCTTGTAGCCCACGTCCGCGTCGGTGTAGCTCTGCCCGTCGAGAGCGTGAAGGTCGTCGTCCGGTTGTTGGTGAACAGCGCGGGGAAGGACTCGTGAGCTCCGCTCGGCAGCGTGCTCGGCGTCACCTCGACGTAGTAGCCGTTCCCGGCCCTCACGCCGGAGAAGAGATAGCGGCCGTTCACGTCGGTGATCGTGGTGTCGACGGGCGCGCCGAACTGGTCCTTGAGCGTGACCTCGACGTTGGCGATCCCCGGCTCGCCGATGTCCTGGCTGCCATCCCCATCGGCGTCCAGCCACACCCTGTCGCCCACGCTGGCGCTCTGCACGCTCGGGTTCACGACGATGTTCGGTGACCGAGTCGCTGATCGCGATCGGGAACTGGGCCGACGTCGTCGACGCCGTGTTCGTGAGGGACGTGAGCCCGCTCGGCAGCGGGTCGTCCACGGTCACGTCGAAGGTCGCGGTCAGGCTCTGGCCGGGCAGGAGGGCGTAGCCAGCGCTGCCGGAGAGCAACTCCGGGGGATTGCCCACCGTGACGGCTACGTCGTACGACACCGAGAGGTCGTCGACGTACAGATATTCGCCGGCGCGGTTGTAGCCGGTCGTACGGACCCGCACGATGGTGGTCGCGGACAGAAGCCCCGCCGGAATCGCATAAGTGAGGGTCCCGGTCCGGTCGTTGATGAAGGAGAAGGCGGTGGTCCACGGTCCGGCCGCACTGGTCGCGACCTCGAAGTACGCCACGTCGGCGTCCTCGAGGGTGCCACTCGTCGTGTAGGTCAACGCCAGGGTGGCGTTGGCGACTCCCGTCAGGTTCACCTGGCGGTAGATGTTCTGGGCGGTGGTCAGGCGCAACCGACCCCCGGTGATCTGGATGCTGCCCGCCGTGGCGCCGTCACCCTGGCTGTCGACCCATCCCGCGGCCCAGTTCCTCGTGCCGAGGTTGTTCGTGTAGACCGCCGTGGTGAAGTCGTCGGCGACGGACGAGCGGCTGAGGCTGGTGGTGCCGGCCACGGCCGTCACGCCAGCCGGCAGGGCGTCGAAGAGCGAGACGCCGGTCAGGGTGGTGCCCCCGGCCGGATTGGTCACCGCCACCGTGTAGGTGAAGCGGTCCCCCGGATAGAGCGGGTGTGCGGCGGCGTTGGAGGTCTTGGTGATCTGCACGTTGCCGGTGGCCACGTAGGCGAAGTCCGTGGCCGTGAAGGTCTGCATCGAGCCGCCCACCGTCCGCGTCCCGACCGCCTGCACCCGGTTCTGGCTGAGTGTTCCCGCGGCGAGCACCGCCGTCGTCTGGGCGGTGAACGCGATCGCGATCTCCTGGTTCTCGGCCATGTCCTGCCGAGCTGACGCTCGACCACGTCAGGACGTAGGGGCTCGCCACGGTGCCCGCCCCGGAGATGGTCGCGCCGGTGAGCGTCGTCTGGTCCGGGACGGGTGATGGTCGTCGTGTCCGTGCCCACCACGTAGCTCCCAGCTCGGCGGCAGCATGTCGGTGACGTCGACCCCGTCGACCGTGTACTTCTGCGAGTCGACCTGGATCGTGAACGTCGCCATGGACCCGGACGGGCGAGGGCACGACCTGCGGGCTCACCGACTTGTCCACGCCGAGCACGAGGGAGATGAAGTCGGTGCCGGGAAGCGCGACGTAGCCGAGGTCCAGCGACGGGGTCGACGTCGGGGCGGTGTCGGCGTTCTCGCCGTAGGCCATGGTGAAGTCCCCGTCGCCCAGAAGTGCGCCTCCGAGAGGTCTCCGCCGCCGGCGGCGTTAGTGGGGTCGTAGATGAACTGGGTCTGGAGGCGGTTCAGGCGTACGCGGATTCAGGCGTGTAGGTCGCGTCGATCAGGTCCGCGTGCCGTCGTTGTTGAAGTCGACGAAGACCCGTGGTGTTGTCCTGGCGACCGTGAGGAAGACGCCGTCGTTGTCCTGGTCTCGGGGCGTTACCGGCGATGTCGAGGGGATCGAGGCCGGGGCCCATCCGAGGAAGTGCTCCTGGTAGAGGAACGTGGACGGGAGCAGGCTGTAGCCCCACTCGTAGGTCTGCGCCATCGGCGTCGCCGATGCCGACCCCCCAGAAGACGTCGCTTCCCTTGAAGTAGAGGCCCGAGTCGACGGGCACGGTGCCACCGGTCGCCGTCCGGAACGACACGGTGGTGTTGGCGGGGATGGTGAACTGACCCGCTGCCGAGCGTCGACTGCCCAGTTGACGGTGATGGGCGCCGTGCGGGTTGTAGAGGTAGTAGTCGGTGTCCCGTGCGCCGCGGTCGTCGGCTGGTCGAGCGGGGCATAGTAGTCCTTCGTCCAGAACCCCCGGGGGAAGGCGCTGTAGCCCCGCGCGCAGTAGGTGCTGGCCG
The DNA here is from genome assembly GCA_963818355.1 of uncultured Acidobacteriota bacterium. Classification (GTDB taxonomy): domain Bacteria; phylum Acidobacteriota; class Vicinamibacteria; order Fen-336; family Fen-336; genus DATBSL01. The sequence goes on from CAWFSB010000013.1 coordinate 58,183, forward strand.
GGTTGCCGGTGACGAACTTGACCTGCAGCGTCTCGCTCCCCTGGATGACGATCGCCGGCGTTCAGCGTGCCGGGATTGTGCGCAGGCGTGCGTCGGTGCACGCGCTGACGCGGTCGAGGAGGAAGGTCTGCGCCGGCGCTGCAGGGTGACTGGCGGTCGCCGGATCGAGCGTGTCGCGTCCCTGTTCCAGTCGAGCGGGTCCGGGGTGCCGTCGTGGTCGAGGTCGATCGTGAACGTGGTGTTGTTCGGCGTGGCCTGGATCAGGACGGACACACGTGCTGGAAGCCGTTCCAGCCGCAGGTTCTCGCCGAACGGAAGGACGTAGGTCGTGAGCTGCGGCTTGACCGGGTAGATCTCCCATGCCGCCGACTGGCGCCGACCCCGCCGGCCTCGATCCAGCCGACGCGCGTGACCGTGACCACCCCGCCCGCCACGTAGATCCGGTCGCCGCCGTCGTAGCAGGTCGTGGTGCGCCGCGGGTTCGTCGGGATGTTGGCGGACTCGAAGACGCGCTGGTCGCCGGTGTTGACCAGGATGAAGGTCTCGTCGGCGGTCCCGGGGTTCGTGGGGTCGAAGCCGTACCCGTTCTCCCAGTGGTCGTAGTAGACGGTGGTGTTGTCCGACCAGGCCGTCACGCTGATCACCGCGTGCGTGCGCGTGGGATTCGGGCACGGGTACGACGCGGCGCCGTAGGCGCACAGGACGCGGCCCATGTTCGTCCTCGTCGCCGGGGATGTAGTACTCCGAGTACCCGGCGGCCACCTGTGCGTAGGCGGACGGGACGGCGAGGAGCACGAGGCAGGCGGCGGCCAGCCAGCGCAGCCAGCGGACGGTTTCGAATCTCGACGGGTCGGTGCGCATCAATCTGCTCCTGCGTCTCCCGGGACGCCCGTGGGCAGGATAGCCCACCGAACACTGCCGATCTGTCTCGCTCCTGGACGGGCGTACGCCATCGGGGCAACCTCATGCACGCCCCATGCCAGCCTCGCCAGTTGGGGGATCCCCCCAAGAGGCTCAAGGGCTTGGGGTTGTCGCACCGGTCCGGTCCAGATGCTGTTCCACGGCCTCGATCGCGCCGATTTCCGGCCGGAACGTGAGGACAGCGCATGGAATGGTCTCGACGATCCGGCCGCAGGCGGCGAGGGTCGCCTCCAGGTACTCGGCGTCATACCAGGGAAGCGAGGCCGTTTGGAGCAGGCGGGGCAGGGCCTGGCTGGGGGTGAGAGGGCGGATCTCGTGGGTCGGCCCCTGATCCAGGAAGAGCAGCCCTGCCAGCTCGCCGCAGCGGTGCTCCGAAACCTGCCCCTCTCCCGACCAGGGGGTCCCCCACAGCGTGGGCGACCTCTCCCCCACGCGCACGATCACCCGGTCGTCGCTCAGGGGCTCCCAGCCCGGGCGCCCCGCGGCGAGGCCGGTGAGGGTGCTCTTGCCTGCCCCGGACACGCCCGAGAAGGCCATCCCCCGGCCGTGGATGATCGCTCCCGCCGCGTGGAGCAGGATGCCCCGGCTTCCAAGGAGGTACATCGCGAGGACCTGGTCGAGCGGGTAGCCGAAGAAGCTGCACTGCAGGACGGCGGTGCCTCCGACTGTCTCGACGAACCGGGGCGAGCAGGCGACGGAGACGTCGGCGGAGCCGGGGCGGAATCGCGCCACCCAGGCCGGCTCGGTCTCGGACGGATAGCGGAAGACGAGCGCTCGTTCCCCGTCCCGGGCCACGATCGACCATGTCGCGGTGCTTTCCAGGATGGCCTGGCCTTCGTAGGAGGGGTCCGGCGAGACCTCAAACCGGACGCGGACGATCTCGAGGGCCGGCGGCGCGGTCGGATCGGACAGGAGGAACGGCCGGTAGGCCGCGTCTGCCTGGTGGGCCAGGGGGAGGCCCTCGGCCGAGAGCAGGAACTCGAAGCCACCCAGCGAGAGGCAGACCTCACGGGCGACGAGCGGGTCCGGACGTGAGCCCGGCAGGAGCAGCCTACGAGCCGCGCTGGTTGCAGCGGACGGCCCGACCGCAATCGGCGGGGATGCCCACGGCGGTCTTGCCGATCGTCTTGCAGCCCACGGCCAGAACCTCCTCGGCCTTCAGCTCAATGACCACCAGCTCAGGCTTCTCGTAGGGTTCCTTCAGCTTCATCGGTGGAAGTCTGGGGCGGGCCTCGCTCATTTGTCAAGCTTGCGGCTCACGGCATGGAGCCTCGCCTCGCCGAGGCGGCACATGTACTCGGCCTTCTGGTGGGGGCTCCCGCTCTCCATGCCCGCCTGCGCCGGGCAGGCGCCGCAGAGGAAGCGCATTTCGCACTCGTGGCAGTGGTACCCGGGCCGGATCTCCTGCTCGCGGAAGCGCGGGATGGCGCTCTCCCATCCCTCGCGGAAGGTGCCGTAGCGCAAGTCGAACCCGTGCGTGCAGACCATCAGGCACGGGAGGAGGCGCCCCTCGGGGTCCACGTGGAAGCTGGTGAGGCCCGCCGTGCAGTCGTAGAGCTGTTCGGACGGCGCAGCGCCGCGCGTGAGCTGGAAGTAGTCGGCGGTCCTCTTCCGAAGGCCCTCGTCCTCCATCTCGATGGCCACCGCGTCGGCGGCCGAGACGCGATGGTCGAGCGGGGCGTGGTCTCCGTCGCGACAGGGGAAAAGCGCGCCGTCCACGCGGAAATCGACCCCACGATCGGTCGCCATCTTCCGAAGCGCGGAGATCTCGTGCTGGTTGTCGGTGAGGATGACGGACTTCAGACCGACGGACACGCCGCGTTCGAGAAGCCGGTCGACCGCCGCCAGGCAGCGCCGGTAGGACCCCTTGACGCCGGTCACGCGCTCGTACACCTCCTCCGATGCGCCGTAGAGGGTGACCTCCACCTCCTCCGGAGGCAGATCCTCGAACAGCTGCACGACGGGCTCGTCGATCAGAGTGGCGTTCGTGAAGACCGTCACCAGGATCCCGCGCTCCCGCGCCTGCCGGTAGACTTGAGCGAAGTCGGGGCGCAGCAGCGGCTCTCCGCCCGTGATCAGGAGGTTGAGGCAGCCGGCCTCCGCCACCTGGTCGATGAGCGACGTCCAGAAGGCGGTGTCGCGTTCGCCCTCGTCCGGCCGCGTCTGCCGCTCAGCTCCCAGGTAGCAGTGGACACAGCGCAGGTGACAGCGGTGCGTCATCGCGATCGAGCCGTTCAGGGGAACTCGCTGCGCCACGGCGCGATCGATCATGGCGTTGAGCACGCTCTGTGCACGGTCGCGCAGCCCGGTCGAACCCTCCACCTAGCGCCTCCTCTCGACGAGACCCGCCTGCGTCAGCCGCTCGACGAAGGCGTGAAGGTCCGCCGAGGCCTCCTCGGGAGAGACGTCGAAGCGCTCGACGAGCCCGGCGAGGACCGCGCCGGTGCCCCGCGTGCCGTCGAGCAGCTCCCAGATGCAGCGCCCGACCGTGTTGAGCGCGAAGATGGCTTTGAGGTCCGCCACGTCGCGCCGGATCGGCACGAGGATCTGCTCGCCCGCGACCTCGCGGAGGACGATCCCTTCCCGCCGGGCGTAGACGACGTCCCCTGCTTCTTCCATGAGTTCGAGGTTCCTGCGGCGACGATAGCACGAGGCCGCCGCGAGCCGCCATCCGCGGGCGCCCGGGTGACGGCGTACACTCCCGAGGTGACCGGCGCGCAGGGGCTCGAGGCCGTTCTCCGCTACCACGAGCGCAGCACCCATCACCCCCACCGCTTCGCTCCCGGGCCCGGGCGCCTCGACTGGGCGAACCAGCCGGAGCCGTTCCGGTCCTACGCGGGCGCCCCTCGCGTCGAGCTCCCGGTGGCGAGCGGCGATGTCTCGCGCCACCTGGGGCGATCTGCACCGGCCGGGCGCTGTCGCGCCGCGCCCGCTCGGCCGGGCGTCGCTCGGGGCCTTCTTCGAGCTGGCGCTCGGCCTCACCGCGTGGAAGGAGCACGGCGGCGCCCGGTGGGCGCTGCGGGCCAACCCCTCGAGCGGCAACCTCCACCCGACCGAAGGCTACCTGCTCGTCGCCGCCGCGGATCGGCCTCCCCGCGGGCCTCCACCACTACCTGAGCCGCGACCACGTCCTCGAGCTGCGTTGGGCGCCGTCCGCCCCGGACACGCTGGCGCGGGTGCTGCCCCCCGGCGCTTTCCTGGTCGGCCTCGCGTCCATCCACTGGCGCGAGGCCTGGAAGTACGGCGAGCGGGCCTTCCGCTACTGCCAGCACGACGTGGGCCACGCGCTCGGCGCCGTCCGCTACGCGGCGGCGGTGCTGGGCTGGGCGGCTCGCCTCCTCGACACTCCCGGCGACGACGACGTGTCCGCGCTCCTCGGACTCGATCGCGAGAGCGACGTCGCCGACCTGGCGCCCGCGGACCGCGAGCACCCCGACGGCCTCGTGATCGTCGCGCCGGGCGCCGGGATCGACGCGGCGGCCGAGCGGACTGCAGCTCGGCCTTGCCGCGCTGCGCGAGGCGCTTCGTGGCGGGACGTGGGCCGGAACGCCGAACCCCCTCAGCCCGGAGCACGTGGAGTGGCCGGCGATCGCCGAGGTGGCGGCGGCCGCCGTGAAGCCACGAACGACGCTCCCGGCCCCCGACCCTGTCATCCCGAGGGACTTCGACCGGACGTCCTCCCACCCTGTCATCCCGAGGGACTTCGACGCGACGGGTCCCGAGGGATCCGCGCTTCCCGCCGTCCGCCTCATCCGCCAGCGGCGCAGCGCGGTGGCCATGGACGGCGCCACCGGCCTGTCGGCCGCGACGTTCTTCGGCCTGCTCGATCGGCTCGTTCCGCGGCCTGGCATTCCCCCGTGGGACGCGCTGCCCTGGGCGCCCCGCGTGCACCCCGTTCTCCTCGTCCACCGCGTGGACGGCCTCGCGCGCGGTCTCTATGTGCTCGAGCGCTCGCCCGACGCGCACGGGCCGCTGCGCGAGGCCCTGCGACCCTCGTTCGCCTGGGACCGTCCGAATGGCTGCCCCGAGGGCCTCCGCCTCTTCCGGCTCGAGGAGGGCGACACCCGCTCGTTCGCGCGCTCCGCGAGCTGCCAGCAGGAGATCGCCTCCGACTCGGCCTTCGCGGTGGCGATGCTGGCGGACCTCGGACCGGCCCTCGAGGCCGGAGCGTGGTGGTACCGGCGGCTGCACTGGGAGGCCGGCCTCCTCGGGCAGGTGCTGTACCTCGAGGCCGAGGCCGCGGGCGTGCGCGCGACGGGTATCGGCTGCTTCTTCGACGACGTCGTCCACGACACGCTGGGCCTCGCGGACGGCCGCTTCCGCGACCTCTACCACTTCACGGTCGGGCGGCGCGGTCGAGGACCGGCGACTCCTCACGCGACCCGGATACGATGACTCTGTGACGCGGAGACGACCATGATGAACCGACCCCTCGCCCTTTCCGCCGCGCTCCTCGCGGCCCTTCCCTTCTCCGCGAGCGCCGCCGAGAAGCGCGCCTGCGCCATCGCGGACCTCTACGCGGTGAAGGGCGTCGCCGAGCCCGCGATCGCGCCCGACGGCCGCAGCGTCGCCTTCGCGGTGACCACGACCGACCTGCCCACGGTCCGGCGGCAGACCCACCTCTGGCGCGTCGACGCCGACGGCAGGGGCGCCCGCGCGCTGACCCTGTCCGACAAGCGCGACGCGAGCCCGGCCTTCTCCCCCGACGGGACGCGTGCTCGCGTTCCTCTCGACCCGCGCGGGCGACCCCCAGGTCTTCTTCCTCCCCACCGGGGGCGGCGAGGCAGAGAAGAAGACCGACGTGCCCGGCGGGGTGGGCGGCTTCCTCTTCACGCCCGACGGCAAGCGCCTCCTCGCTCACCGCCGAGGTGTGGCCCGAGTGCGGCGCCGACGCGGCCTGCAACCGCAAGAAGGACGAGGCCATGGAGAAGGGGAAGATGAAGGCGTACGTCGCCGATCGCCTCTTCGTCCGCCGCTGGGATGCATGGGAGGACGGCAAGCGCACCCACGTGCTCGTCGTCGACCTCGCCGACGCGAAGGCACCGCTGCGCGACCTGACCCCGGGCGACTTCGACTCCCCCGCTTTCGTCGTGGGCGGCGGAGGCGACTTCGACGTCTCGCCCGACGGCAAGGAGCTCGTCTTCACGTCCAACCGGGACGCGCAGCCGGCGACCTCCACGAACTCCGACCTGTGGGTCGTCCCGATCGACGGCAGCCCCGAGGCGCTCGCGGCGCCGAGGAACATCACGGCGTCGAACCGCGCCTCCGACGGCTCGCCGCGCTACTCCCCGGACGGCCGCTCGATCGGCTACACGATGCAGCGCGTGCCCGGCTACGAGTCGGACCGGTCCGTGCTCGCGCTCTACGACCGCGCCTCCGGGACGAGCCGCGTCCTCACCGAGGGCCTCGACAACTGGGTGAAGGCCTTCCGGTTCGCGCCCGACGGGAAGCGGGTCTTCTTCACGGCGGAGGTGAAGGGCCGGACGCCGCTGCACGCGCTCGACCTCGCCACCGGGAAGATCTCGGTCGTCTCGAACGTCGGCCTCGTGGACGCCTTCGAGGTCTCGCCCGACGGGACGTGGGCCGTCGTCGCGCGGCGCCAGATGCACCGGCCGACCGAGCTTCACCGCGTCGCCCTGGCCGGAGCCGGGGCCGAGAGCGCGCTCACGAGCCAGAACCAGGCCCTCCTCGACGAGGTGGACGTCCGCCCCATGGAGGAGGTCTTCGTCGACAGCCCGAGCGGGAAGAAGATCCAGGTCCTGCTGGTCAAGCCGCACGGCTTCGACCCCGCGAAGAAGTACCCGACGATCGTCAACGTCCACGGCGGGCCGCAGATGCCAGTGGGCCGACGCGTTCCGCGGCGACGCGCAGGTCTACCCCGGCGCCGGCTACGTCGTCGCCTTCCCCAACCCGCACGGCTCCACCGGCTGGGGACAGGACTTCACCGCCGCGATCTCGAAGGACTGGGACGGCAAGGTGATGCAGGACGTGGCGGCCGTGAGCGACTGGCTCGCGGCGCAGCCCTGGGTCGACAAGGACCGCATGGGGGCGATGGGCTGGTCGTGGGGCGGCTACGCCATGATGTGGCTCGCGGGCCATACCGACCGCTACAAGGCGATCGCCTCGATGATGGGCGTCTACGACCTGCGGTCGATGTACTCCTCGACGGAGGAGCTCTGGTTCCCCGAGTGGGACCTCGGGGGAGCCCCGTGGCAGAACCCGGAGGGCTACCGCAAGCAGAGCCCGTCGTCCTACGTCACGCAGTTCAAGACGCCGACGCTGGTCGTCACCGGGCCAGAAGGACTTCCGCGTCCCCTACACGCAGTCGCTCTCCTTCTTCACCGACCTCCAGAAGATGGGCGTGCCCTCGCGGCTCGTGGTCTTCGAGGACTCGGGGCATTGGCCGGGGTGGTACGACATGGTCCTCTACTACGCCGCCCACCTCGACTGGTTCCACACGTACCTGGGCGGCGGCGCCCTCGCCGTGGGACCCGAAGGCGCTGGCGCGCAACGCCGTCTTCGGCGAGAAGGACGAGAAGGCGAAGCCGTAGCCTATTCGAACTGCACGACGCGCAGCGCGACACCGACGTTCGGCGGCGGTATCGGAGGCAGGCTGACCGGCTGCTTGCGGGCTTCCCTCACCTCCGCGCGGACGGCGGCGGAAAAGCCGGTCATCAGCGTCCACTCGTAGTCGATGAGGAACCAGGCGCCGTCGTCCCGAGTCGGGTGGAAGGCGATCCAGGTCTCCTCGGGCCGCTCGGGCCCGAACTTCTTCGCGAGGCCGGGCGGGAGCGGGGCCTTCTTCGCGAGGCCGGGGGCTGCGTCTTCCTTCTTGGCCTGGCCCGGCGGGACGGGCTTCGCCGGGGGCGCCTGGCCGAGGGCGATGCTGCACACGCCGAACGCCAGCGCGACCACGAGCACGGCCCTGAGGGAGCGCATGGACACCTCTCGCGCCCATTGTCGCGCGAGTGCTGGTTCTCCCCAAGCCCTCGGTCGCGCCCGGTCGCCGATCCGCTAGGATAGGCCCGTGGCCCGCCGCCTCGACTACAAGGACCATCGCCGCGAGCTGGACGAGAACCGCTACGTCTACGCGGTGGTGTCGCGGCGCGCGCGGGGCCTGTCGATCGGCGTGAACCTCAACCCCGACAAGGCCTGCAACTTCGACTGCCCCTACTGCCAGGTGGACCGGACGATCCCGGGCGGGCCCTCGCGCGTCGATCGTGCCCGACCTCGCCGCCGAGCTCGAGGACCTGTTGCGGCGCGCGGTCGGTGACCTCTGGGCGACTCCGCCTTTCGACACGGTCGCCCCGGAGCTGCGCCGGGTGGCCGACGTCGCCTTCGCCGGCGACGGCGAGCCCACCACCCCGCCCGAGTTCCCCGCCGCCGCCCGCGCCGCGCGCGAGGCCCGCGACCGCCTCGCCCCCGGCGTGCCGCTGCGGCTCCTGACGAACGCGACGCTCCTCCACAAGGACCGCGTGCGGGCGGCGCTCGCCGAGTTCGACGAGCTTTGGTGCAAGCTCGACGCGGGCACCGAGGCGTACTTCCACGTCGTGGACGGGACGCGCCTGCCCTTCCAGCGCATCCTCGACAACCTGCTGCTCGTCGCGCGCGAGCGGCCGATCGTCGTCCAGAGCCTCTTCCTGACGCTCGACGGTGTCGGTCCAGACGACGCCGAGATCGCCTCGTGGGCGGACCGCCTGCGCGAGATCACGGCGCAGGGCGGGCGCATCGACCACGTGCAGGTCTACACGGTGGCCCGGGCTCCGTCGGACCCGCGCTGCGGGCCTCTCGATCCGAAGCGCCTCGAGGCGATCGCCGCCGCCGCTCGCGCGGCCGGCCTCTCCGCCGCCGTCTACGCCTGAATCGGAGGTTCCCATGACCACGCTGGACGTCCGCCCGCGCCTCGATGCGCTCTTCCCGCGGATCGAGGACGTGCCGGCCGCGGCGGACTTCGCCCCGGGCGGCGGCGTCCACCCGGACGGGACGCTCTACCTCATCGACGGCGAGGTGCGACGCTGGACGGGCGCGACGAGCGAGGTGACGTCGCCCGTCTGCGTCGTCCGGAACGGGCGGATCGAGCGCCGGCGCATGGGAGCCCACGCCGCGCTCACGAAGGAGGAGGCGCTCGCCGCGCTCGCCGCCGCCGTCCGCGCCTGGGACCACGGCCGCGGACGCTGGCCGACGATGAGCGTCGGGGCGCGCATCGACGCCGTGCTGGCTTTCGTCGCGGGAATGGAGAAGGCCCGCGAGGAGTCGGTGCGCCTCCTGATGTGGGAGATCGGCAAGACCCGGGCCGACTCGGAGAAGGAGTTCGACCGTACCGTCCAGTACGTCCGGGACACGGTCGAGAGCCTGAAGGAGATGGACCGCACCGCCGGCCGCTTCATCGCAAGCGCGGGGATCCTCGCCCAGATCCGTCGCGCCCCGCTCGGCCCGGTGCTGTGCATGGGCCCGTTCAACTACCCGCTGAACGAGACGTTCACGACCCTCGTCCCCGCCCTCATCATGGGCAACACGGTGGTGGCCAAGCTGCCCCGCTACGGCATGCTGTGCCAGGCGCCGCTGCTGCGGGCCTTCGCCGACGCGTTTCCGCCGGGAGTCGTGAACGTCGTCAACGGCGAAGGCCGCGTGGTGGCCGGCCCGCTCGTCGAGAGGGGCGACCTCGCCGCCCTCGCCTTCATCGGCTCCTCGCGCGTTGCGAACGTCCTCAAGAAGCAGCACCCGCGGCCGAACCGCCTCCGCTCCATCCTCGGCCTCGACGCGAAGAACCCCGCACTCGTCCTCGCCGACGCCGACCTCGACCTCGCGGTGCGCGAGTGCGTGGCCGGGGCGCTGTCGTTCAACGGCCAGCGCTGCACCGCCCTGAAGCTCCTGTACGTGCAGCGGCCGGTGGCCGAGCGCTTCCTGCAGAAGCTGGCCGACGCGGTGGACGCGCTGCCCTTCGGCCTGCCCTGGGAGCCGGGCGTCAAGCTCACGCCCCTGCCCGAGGAGGGCAAGGCCGAGGCGCTGCAGAAGCTCGTCGACGACGCGGTGGCGAAGGGAGCGCGGGTCGTGAACGCGAACGGCGGCCTCGTGAACCGGACGTTCTACTTCCCGTCGGTCGTCTATCCCGTCTCGAAGGCGATGTCGCTCCACTCCGTCGAGCAGTTCGGCCCGGTGGTCCCCGTCGTCCCGTTCGACGACGTCCGGGACGTGGTCGACGAGATCGTCGCCTCCGACTTCGGCCAGCAGGCGAGCGTCTTCGGCCGCGACGCGCGGGTCGTCGGGCCGCTCGTCGACGTGCTCGCGAACCAGGTGTGCCGCGTGAACCTCAACGCCCAGTGCCAGCGCGGCCCGGACGTGTACCCCTTCACCGGGCGCAAGGACAGCGCCGAGGCGACGCTCTCCGTCTCCGACGCGCTGCGCTGCTTCTCGATCCGGTCGATGGTGGCGGCCCCCGGCGAGGACGCGAACCGCGCGCTGCTGCGCGACATCCTGAACGGCCGCACGTCGAACTTCGTCAACACCGACTACCTGTTCTGAACGCCCGGGACGCTCGGTCGGAGCCCAGCGGGCCTAGAATGGGCCCGCTCTTGCGGAGGGAGGCCAGGATGAGGCGACGCGAGTTCCTCGGCACGGCTTCGGTTGGAGCGTCGGTGGCGGGGCAGCAGGAATCGCCCCCGGGCCCTTCGGGCCGCGCCGCCTCGGCCGACGTCTTCGTCGAGCGGGCGCGCACCGGAAGGCCGCACACGGGCAAGGTGTTGCTCGCCATCCAGCCCCACGCGGACGACATCCCGCTCTTCGCAGCCGGCACGGTGGCCAAGCTCCTCGACGAGGGCTACACGGGGCACCTCGTCCGGGTGACCAACGACGACATGACGGGGCCGGGCACGATCAGTGAGGGATCACTGGCCAACGAAAAGGACAACGACCAGGTCGCGCGCGTCCTGGGCCTCGAGAAGATCTTCAACCTCAACTACAACAATCACTGGATGGACGGCGTCTCGAGGCCCGAGCTGCGCCTGCGCTTCATCTTCCTCATCCGGCTCCTGAAGGTCGACACCGTCGTCTGCTACGACCCCTGGGGCCACTACGAGGAGAACCCTGATCACTCCGTCACGGCGCAGTGCGTCGAGGCGGCGTGCTGGATGGCGGGGGGCAGCAAGGACTACCCCGAGCACTTCGCGGCGGGGATGGAGCCTCACGCCGTGCGCGAGAAGTACTACTTCGCGCGAGGCCCCCAGCTCGTCAACCGCGTCGTGGACATCGGCGCCACCATCGACCGGAAGGTGGAGGCGAACCTCGCGAACGTGGCGCAGGGCCCCGCGGGGAGAGCCGGGGAGCGGCTGCGGGCGAGCCTCGCCGAGCGCCAGCTGAAGCTGAGCGTCCTAGGGGACGACGACGCCACCGCCAACCGCCAGTACGTGAAGGAGTTCGTCCTCCGGGCCAACCGGGAGTTGGGGCGGACGCACGGGCTCGAGTACGCGGAGGCCTTCCACTACGTCGGGCCGAACGCCCTCGGCCTCGGGTACTCGCGAGGGGAGATGGACGAGTACATTCGGCTCAACGCCGTCCCGCGCGGCCCGGTCGTCCGGTAGGAGCGAACGCGAGGCCCCCAAAGGACGCCTAGGCCCTAGGCAGGGCGATGGGTGGGGCGAGCGCGGGCGTAGAATGCCGCGCCGGCCACTCGCGGCGAGGAGGTGGAGGGTGCGTCTTCTCCGGGTGTCGTCGCTTCTGCTCCTGTGGCCCCTGCTGATCGCGGCGCCCGCCGCGGCCCAGACCGCAGCACCCGCCTTCGAGCCGGGCGCCGTCTGGCTCGACGTGGACGGCCGGCCCATCCAGGCCCACGGCGGCGGCATCCTGTACGACCGCGGCACGTACTACTGGTTCGGCGAGAACAAGGACGCGCCGAACACGGTCAGCGAGAAGGCGCTCCTCGGGCGCATCGACGCGGTCGGCATCTCCTGCTACTCGTCGAAGGACCTCCTCCGCTGGAAGCACGAGGGCGTCGTCCTCCCGGCGGTGAAGGACGACCCGAAGCACGACCTCCACCCGTCCGGCGTCATCGAGCGGCCGAAGGTCGTCTACAACGCGAGGACGAAGAAGTACGTGATGTGGCTGCACGTCGACAGCGCCGACTACAAGAAGGCGAGCGCCGGCGTGGCGGTGGCCGACCGCCCCACCGGCCCCTACCGCTACCTCGGCAGCGTGCGTCCCGACGGCGGCGAGAGCCGCGACATGACGCTCTTCCAGGACGACGACGGGAAGGCCTACCTCGTCTACTCGTCGGAGTGGAACGCCACGATGCACGTGTCGCTCCTCTCCGACGACTACCTGAAGCCGGTCGGCAAGGTGGTGCGGATCTTCGAGGGCCAGTACCGCGAGGCGCCGGCCGTCTTCAAGCGGAAAGGCCTCTACTACATCGTGACGTCCGGGTGCACGGGCTGGTACCCGAACCGCGCCCTCTACGCGACCGCCCCGAAGGTCACCGGCCCCTGGACGGTCCGGGGCAATCCCCTCCTCGGGCCGGACGCCGAGTGGACGTACTTCGGGCAGAGCACGTTCGTGCTACCCGTGGCCGGGAAGCGCGACGCGTTCGTCCTGATGCTCGACCGCTGGAAGAGCACGAACCTGCGCGACTCGCGCTACCTGTGGCTGCCCGTCCGGTTCGAGGGCGACCGGATGACGGTCGAGTGGTGGGACCGCTGGGACCTCTCTGTCTTCGACCCGCCCGGCGCGGCGTCTCCCGCCACCGCGCGGTTCGCCCCGGTGAGAATCGGCGACGAGGAGACGATCGTCTTCTACGGCGACTCGATCACCGAGCAGAACCTCTACTCGGCCTACCTCGAGACGTTCCTCCTCTCCCGCTTCCCCGGGAAGAAGCTCGCGACCTTCAACTTCGGCTGGGGCGGCGACACGGCCTCGGGCGGCAACAAGCGCTTCGCGCGCGACGTCCTGCCGGTCAAGCCGTCGCTCGTGTTCGTGAACTTCGGCATGAACGACGGCGGCTACAAGGCCTACGACGAGCCCACCTTCCGCAACTACCTGGACGCGCAGCGCGCGCTCGCCGACACGATCCGGGCCGCCGGCGCGCGGCAGGTGCTCTTCACGACGTCCCCGATCGACGACGTCCTGCGCAAGGACGGAGGCGTCTACAACGACACGCTGTCGCGCATGGCGTGGGGTGTCGTCGACCTCGCCCGCGAGCGGCAGCTGCCGGTGATCGACCTCCTGCACCCGATGGTGGAGGTGCAGCGCCTGGCGAAGGAGAAGGACCCGGCCTTCACGATGATCCCCGACACGGTCCACCCCGACCCCGCCGGCCACCTGGTGATGGCCTACCTCGCGATGCGGCAGATCGAGGCGCCGCGCAGCGTGGGCGAGATCGTGGTCGACGGCTCGTCGGTCACCGCGGCCGAGGGGGCGACGGCGACGAACGTGACCGCGGCGGACGGCAGCGTCGAGTTCGACCTGCAGCTGCCGTTCCTGCCCTTCTACGTCCCGAAGGAGGCGCGCCGGGCGCTCGAGCTGGTGCCGCTGCAGGACGACCTCAACCGCTTCCGCCTGCGGGCGAAGGCCGGGACCGCGGCGGACCGCCTCGTGCTGTCCGTCGACGGCCGGACGCTCGGGACCTTCGAGAAGGCCGAGCTCGAGCGCGGGATCGACCTCGCCCTCCTCGACAACGCGCCGTGGGCGCAGGCCGGACGGACGCTGTGGGACGCCGCGCAGCTGCGCTGGAAGAAGCACTTCGAGGCCTGGCGGCAGATGGGGCTCGAGCGGCCGGCCACGATGATGCCCGGCCTCGCGTCCTTCGAGCCCCACGCCCGCGCCCAGCGCGCGTACGCCGACGAGATGGGCCGCTCTCTCGGCGAGCTCGCCCGGCCGCGCCCGTACCACGTGCGCCTGAGCGTGCCGGGGGCGCCGGTGCCGATCCCGTCGGTCGAGCTCTCGCCCCTCTACCCGTTCGAGAGCTTCGACGCGCCGCACCCGCCGGAGAAGGATCCGGCGTCGGTCGCGTGGACGCGCGTGCCCCTCGACGACGGCCAGCTCGACATCGGCGCCCGCTTCGCCGGCGCCACGAACGTGGTGGCCTACGCCCGCGTGACGCTCGAGGCCGACCGCGCCGCGCTGCTGCACCTCTCGCTGGGCAGCGACGACGGCCTCGCCGTGTTCGCCGGCGGAAAGCGCCTCCTCGCCCGCGACGTGATGCGCGGCCTGAAGAAGGGCGACGACGAGGTGGACGTGCCGCTCGCCGCCGGGAGAAACGAGATCCTCTTCAAGGTCACCCAGGGCGGCGGCGGCTTCGCCCTCGCCGTCGAGGCGCAGGTGCGCGGCCTGGGGACGGTGCGCCCGGTCGCGCCCTGACGATCAGGCGAGGTGCGTGCGCAGGAGCGACGGCCCGGCCGCGCTGGATCTCGCGGGTCGGCGGTGAGCGGGCCGAAGTAGGCCTCGACGGCGACGTCCTTCGGCTCGATCGGAGCCGAGGCGGACGACGACGGCGAGCTCGAAGCCCTCGCCCACGCGGCGGGTCCCGGGGCTCGCGTCCTCGACCGACTCGACCCGCACCGCGCCCCAGCCCTTCCGGATCGCCGCCTTCCACGCCGGCGATCTGCCGCGCCCGCGCCATGCCGTCCGCGGCAGAGCCGCTCGAAGCAGTGGGCGGCCGGCACGTAGTAGCGCTCGGCGTACTCCCAGAGCATGCGGTTCGTGCTGAAGGCCGGGCGTCAGCAGCCGCATCGAGCGCTTCATGCGGGCGATCCAGGCGCGCGGCAGGCCGTCCGCCGCGCGCCCGTAGAAGAGCGGCACCACGTCGTTCTCGAGCAGGTCGTAGAGGGCGCTCGACTCGACGGCGTCCTGGTAGTCGTGGTCCGCGTAGTCCTCGCCCTTGCCGATGGCCCAGCCGGCCTCGGGCCGGTAGCCCTCGCACCACCAGCCGTCGAGGATGCTCAGGTTCAGGCCGCCGTTCGGGACGACCTTCATGCCCGAGGTGCCGCTCGCCTCCATGCCGCGGCGCGGGGTGTTGAGCCAGACGTCGACGCCCTGCACCAGGTAGCGGGCGACCACGAGGTCGTAGTCCTCGATGAAGACGAGGTTCCGGCGGAGCTCGTCGCGCTGGCAGGCGCTCACGCACCGCCTTCAGCACCTCCTTGCCCTCGCGGTCCTTGGGGTGGGCCTTGCCGGCGAAGATCATCTGCACGGGCCGCTCGGCGGTCGAGCAGGATGGCCTTGAGCCGCTCGAGGTCGCGCAGGATGAGGTCGGCCCGCTTGTAGGTCGGCGAACCGGCGGGCGAAGCCGATGGTCAGGGCGCGGGTGTTGAGGACGCCGCGGGCCCGGTCGATGTCGCGGGCGGAGGCCCCGCGCTGCTCGAGCTGGCGGGCGAGGCGGCGCCGGGCGAACGCGACCAGGCGCTCGCGGCGCCGCTCGTGGGTGGCCCACAGCTCCTCGTCGGGGATGGTGTCGATCGCCCTCCCAGGTCTCGGCGACGCCCGGGCGGCGCGACCAGTCGGACACGAGGTAGCGGTCGAAGAGGCCCGCCATGTCGCGCGAGACGCAGCTGCGGGTGTGGGCGCCGTTGGTGACGTGGCCGACCGGCACCTCGTGCTCGGGCAGCCCCGGGAAGTAGGCGCCGAGCAGCCGGCGCGAGACCTCGCCGTGCAGCTCGCTCACGCCGTTGGCGAAGGCGGAGGTGCGCAGCGCGAGGGCGGCCATGTTGAAGCCGGCCTTGTCGTCCGTGCCGTCCGGCCGGCCCAGGGCCAGGAGCTCGCGCGCGGCCGACGCCGACCTCCCGGAGCCAGCCGCCGAAGTACCGGTCGACGAGCTCGGGCGGGAAGACGTCGAAGCCGGCCGGCACCGGGGTGTGGGTGGTGAAGACGCCGCCGGCGCGCGCGGCCTCCAGCGCCTCCGCGAAGGACAGCCCCTGCTCCTTCACGAGCACGCGGATGCGCTCGAGGCCGAGGAAGGCGGAGTGGCCCTCGTTCATGTGGCAGACCGCCGGGTCGAGGCCCGACGGCCCGCAGCGCGCGCAGGCCGCCGATGCCCAGGACGATCTCCTGGCGGATGCGGTTCTCCTGGTCGCCGCCGTAGAGCTGGTCGGTGATGTCCTGGAGGTCGGGCGGGTTCTCGGGCAGGTTGGTGTCGAGGAGGAAGAGGGGCACGCGGCCGACCTCGACGCGCCACACCTGGACGAGGAGGCGCCGGCCGGCGAGGTCGATCTCGACGCGCACGGGCGGCGCCGTCGGGGCCCGTCGCGGCCTGCACCGGGCACGTTGTAGAAGTCGTTGACCGGGTAGCTCTCCTGCTGCCAGCCGTCGGAGGTGAGGTACTGGCGGAAGTAGCCCTGCTGGTAGAGCAGCCCGACGCCGACGAGGGGGACGCCGAGGTCGCTCGCGCTCTTCAGGTGGTGGCCGGAGAGGACGCCCGAGGCCGCCCGAGTAGATCGGCAGGCACTCGGCGAGGCCGTACTCGGCGGAGAAGTAGGCGACGAGCGGGCGCTCCTGGAGGCGCCGGTCCCACCACGTCGGCTCGCGCAGGTAGGCGTGCAGCCGCTCGAGGGCCCGGTCGTAGTACGAGAGGAAGCTCTCGTCGCGGGCGAGCGCCTCGAGGCGCTCCTGGGCGATCGTGCCGAGCATCAGCACCGGGTTCTGGTAGGTGCTGTCCCAGAGGTCCCGGTCGAGCCGGCTGAAGACGACGCGCAGGTCGTCGTCCCAGGACCAGAGCAGGTTGTAGGCGATGTCGCGCAGCCCCTGCAGGCGCTCCGGCAGCGCGGGCACGACACGGAAGGAGTGGATCCTCATGGGAGTCCCTCCGCTCGACGACGGCTCGGCTACTTCTTCTTCTGGTAGGTCCCCATCAGCTCCGCGTGCGCGATCACGTGCCCCTTCATCGCCGCCTCGACCTGCGGCTTCGTCGCCGCGCCGAGGTCGGGCAGGACGGTGTCGAGGGCGTAGAGCTTGTGGAAGTAGCGGTGCCGGCCGATGGGCGGGCAGGGCCCGCCGTAGCCGGTGCGCTTCCAGTCGTTCGTGCCCTCCTTCGTGCCCGCGGGCAGGCTGCGGTGACCGCCTCGGGCAGGCCGCGGGTCGTCGGGGGCAGGTTGTAGAGCACCCAGTGGACCCAGGTCATCTTCGGGGCCTTCGGGTCCGGGGCGTCGGGGTCGTCGACGATCAGCACGAGGCTCTTCGCCGCCTCGGGGACGCCCGTCCAGTCGAGGGCGGGCGAGAGGTCACGGCCTTCGCAGGTGAACAGGGCGGGGATCTCCCCGCCCGGCGCGAAGGCCGGCGAGCTCAAGGCCAGTCCCATCTGGTCCTCTCTTCGCCCGCTCGCGTCCGCGAGGGGAGCCCTCGGCGGCCGGATCAGCGGCGAGCGCTCGATCCTGGCGGCGCTCGTCCGCTGCATCCGGCCGCTAGCGCTTGTAGCCGAACTTCTGCAGCAGCTCCTGCCTCCACGCGACGCCCGCGGCGTCCTCGACGCCCTTCGGCGAGGAGCCGTCGACGACGCCGAGGATGCCGCGGCCCTGCTCCGTCTCGGCCACGACCACCTGCAGCGGGTTCGCGGTGGCGCAGTAGATCCGGCACACCTCCGGGCAGGCCTTCACCGCGTTCAGCACGTTGACCGGGAAGGCGTCCTTCAGGACGATGACGAAGCTGTGGCCGGCGCCGATCGCCTGCGCGGCGGCGACCGCCACCGCCTTCATCGCCTCGTCGGTGCCCTCCGTCCGGATGAGGCACGCGCCCGAGGCCTCGCAGAAGGCGAGGCCGAACTTGATCCCCGGGACGGACCCGACGAGGGCCTCGTAGAGGTCCTCGACCGTCTTGATGAAGTGCGACTGGCCGAGGATGAGGTTCACGTCGGCCGGCTTGTCGATCGGCGACCAGCTTCAGCTCGAGGCCCATGCCTTCCCTCCGGGATCCTGCCGAGTCTCCCTCTCCGCGGGCGCGCGTGGCAAGAGCACGCGGTGGACGGGGGCGGACGGCCCCGGTAGACTCTTCGGACCATGCCCCTCGAGTGCGCCTTCAAGCAGAAGCACGGCCGGCAGTTCTGCGTCACCGACTGCCCGGCGAGCGCGCCCTGCGGGATCTTCGAGTACGTCCGGGTGGAGCGCCCCGAGGACGTCCCGGCCGCCGACCCGCACGCGATCGACGTGGCCGTGCTGGACATGAACCACGGCTGGCCGAACCTCGGCCACGACTCGCTCGTCCACGCGATCATGGACTCGAGCTGCGAGACGATCGGGGCGCTCGAGGACGCCGGGCTGCGGGTGCGGGTGCTCTCGTTCGACGTGCGCCGCTCGGGCGTCCTGCCGGAGGAGCCGGGCGGCCGCTACTCGCTCTACGTCGGGACGGGCGGGCCGGGGCACATCGACCCGCGGCAGAACGACGGGGTGGCGTCCTTCGCCCAGGGCGTGCACGAGAACCCCGCCTGGGAGGAGCCGGCCTTCCGCCTCTTCGACGCGATCCGCGCCAGCGAGGACGCGGCGCTCCTCGCCGTCTGCCACACGTTCGGCATCCTCTGCCGCTGGTCGGGCGCCGCCGAGCCGGTGCTGCGCAGCCCCGAGAAGGGCAAGTGCACCGGCGTCCTCGAGAACGTGCTCGCCTGGCCCGCCGGGCAGCACCCCTGGTTCCGCCGCTTCGCCGAGCTCCTGGGGCCGACCGCCCGACTCCGCGTCGTGGAGAACCGCCTCTTCGACCTCATCCCGCGCCCGGATCGGCCCGCCTGGGCCGTCCCCATCGGCTTCGAGACGCTCGGGGTCGGGGGCGAGCCGGGCGACGCGGTGACGATGATCGAGTTCGCGCGGGACCGCGGCGGGGTGATGCCCCGCATGTTCGCGGTGAACCACCACCCCGAGATCGTGGACCGCTTCCGGCAGGTGATGATCCTGAACCAGAAGCGCGACCGCGGCGAGGTGACGGACCAGTGGTACCGCGAGCGCCTCGACATCCTGACCCGCGCCTTCCCGGAGGAGGACGTGGACCAGCGGCTGCACCTCACCTCGGACTTCACCCTCCTCGGCCCGCTGCGCTTCCACCTCTTCCGCCAGGTGCGCAAGCGCGCCGAGTCGCTGGGACGGGCCCACGGGTTCCACGAGGACCGGGTGCTGCACGCGCTGCTCGGAGAGGCCGTGGCCGTGGGGCGCGCGGCCGAGGTGTTCTGAGGCGGGCCGATGATCCCGAAGCCCCCCTTCGTCAAGGACCTCACCCCCGAGCAGGAGATCTCCGAGTTCCAGCGGCTGAAGCCGCGGCTCGCCGAGGTCTGGGACTCGCTCACCATGCGCGAGGAGGAGCCGCACACGGCGGTGGTGGTGCCCTCGCTCACCCTCGACCAGAGCGAGCTGCGCAAGATCTCGGGGGCGAGCTTCTACGAGGAGCGGCTGCTCTTCCTCCTCATCCGGCTGCGCAACCCGCGGGCGCGGATGGTGTACGTCACCTCGCAGCCCATCCACCCGATCATCCTCGAGTACTACCTGCAGTTCCTCGCCGGCATCCCCGCCAGCCACGCCCGCTCGCGCCTGACGCTGCTGTGCGCCGACGACGCTTCACCGCGCTCGCTCACCGAGAAGATCCTGGAGCGGCCGCGCCTCATCGAGCGGATCCGCGCCGGGATCATGGACCCGTCGAAGGCGTACCTGACGGTCTTCAACTCGACGCCCCACGAGAGGAAGCTGGCCGTCCTGCTCGGGATACCGCTCAACGGCTGCGACCCGCTCCTCGCCCACCTGGGCACGAAGTCGGGAAGCCGGAAGGTCTTCCGCGAGGCCGGGGTGGACCTGCCGGTGGGCTTCGAGGACCTGCACACGCCGCACGACGTGGAGGAGGCGCTCGCCGAGCTGCGCGGGCGGCGGCCGGGGATCCGCAGAGCGGTCGTCAAGCTCGACGAGAGCTTCTCCGGCGAGGGCAACGCGCTCGTGCGCTACCCCGAGTCGAGCAGCCGGCCGGCGCTGCGCGAGGCGATGCAGCAGGTGGAGTTCTCGGTGGCGTCGGAGACGCCCGAGGCCTACTTCGACAAGTTCGCGAAGATGGGCGGGATCGTCGAGGAGTTCATCGAGGCCGAGGAGAAGACCTCGCCGAGCGCCCAGCTGCGAGTCGGCCCGCGCGGCGACATCCTCGTGATCTCCACCCACGACCAGATCCTCGGCGGGCCCAGCGGCCAGGTGTTCCTCGGCTGCCGCTTCCCGGCGCGCGACGACTACCGGATGCGGATCCAGGAGGCGGGCGCGAGGATCGCCGGTGTGCTCGCCGCGCACGGCGTCGTGAGCCGCTTCGGGGTGGACTTCCTCGTCTACCGTGACGACCCCGCCGCGGACTGGAAGCTCACCGCGCTCGAGATCAACCTCCGCATGGGCGGCACGACCCACCCCTACCTGGCCCTGCAGTTCCTCACCGGGGGCAGCCTCGACCCCGCCACCGGGCTCTTCCTCTCCCCGAGCGGCCACGCCAAGTACTACAAGGCGACCGACAACCTCTTCTCGGAGCAGTACCAGGGGCTGCTGCCGGAGGACCTCGTCGACATCCTGACCGTCAACAAGCTGCACTACAGCCACGGCACGGAGTCCGGCGTCCTCTTCCACCTCATCGGGGCGCTCTCCGAGTTCGGCAAGCTGGGGCTGACCGCGATCGCGAACAGCCCGGCGCAGGTGGACGACCTCTACGCCCACACCCTCGAGGTCCTCGACCGCGAGACGACGTACGGACGATAGCGCTACTTCAGCTTGTAGCCGGCGGGCAGGGCCACGTCCGCCGCGACCGCGTCCGGCGTCACCTTCAGCAGCTCCGTCGACGACGTCATCAGCATCGAGCGCGGGTCGCTCGGGTCGCCCTGCTTCTTCATCATCTTGCGCGCCAGCATGCCGCCGAGGCCGCCGCCGGTGTCGTCCTGCTGCTTCTGGGCTTCCCTCACCTGGGCCGCGCTCTTCACCCCGGTGACGGTCAGCACCGTCGCGACCGACGTGCCCTCCATGTTCACCTTCGCCGACTCCGCCTTCACCTTCTCCATGGCCGTCTGGATGCCCGGGTACATGGCCAGGATGGCGGTCATCTGCTCCATGGAGGCGACGCCGGAGGGGCCGGCCAGCCCGAACAGCTCGGCCATCTTCAGGGCGTAGCGCCGATCGAATTCCTCGATCTCCTTCATGGCGGCGATCTTCGGGGCGAGCCAGGTGTCGGTCTTCAGCACGACGCCGCCCGACTGCGGGAGCGTCTGGCCCTTCCCGCGCACCGTGGCCGTCATGACGACCTGCCGCGCGTCGACGCCGGCGATCGCGCGCTTCTCGCCCGTCTCCTTCATCTCGAAGTCGACCTCGAACTCCTTCGCCGCGGCCTGCGGCTCGTCCTTCTCCTGCTTCGCCGCCTTCTCCTTCGCCTCGGCGGCCTCCTTCTCGGCCTTCGCCCGCTGCTCCTCGATCCGCTTCTTGAGCTCGGCGAACGTGGTGACGGTGTAGGTCTTCTTCGTCACGTCGAGGTCGTAGATCTTCTCCTCGGCGAGGTCGACGATCTGTCCCGTGGACTCGTTCAGGGTGAGCTTGCGATCGCCGACCACGGCGACGGTGTCGACCAGGCCTTCCTTGGCGGCCTTTCCGCCGAACTTGTTCATGATCCCGCCGAGGAGGCCGCCGAACTGGACCTGGGTCTTCTGCTCGGTCTTGACGCCCGCCTCGGCGGACGAGACCGCCGCGACCGCAAACACCACCGCCACACGCGCGAGAGCTCGCACCACTGTCAACCTCCTTGGCCGGAATGCCCCGCGGGGCCCCTTCTCAGACTGTAGCCGGGAACCCGAGAATGCGACAGGCCTCGGCCCGCGCCTCCTCGGGGGTCGCGATCGTGCCGTCGAGCTGGCGCTCGTAGACGGCCTGCAGGACGCGGCCGACCTCGGGCCCCGGCGCCACCCCGAGGGCGATGACGTCGCGCCCCTTGAGCAACGGCTCCGGCGGGCGCACCGCCACGTCGAGCTGGCGGACGCGCTCCCGGAACCACTCCATCGCCACCGGCTCGAAGGCGCCGGGGCGGCGGCCCAGGCAATCGGCCTTCGCCACGCGGTAGAGGAGGTCGGGCTCGCACTTGCGGGCCAGCCGACGGATGGCCCCGTCGCCCACCTTCTCGCGCTCGTCGAAGAGCTGGCCGGGCTTGAGGTGATGCGCCACCAGGGCCAGGACCTGCGCCCGCAGGTCGTAGCCCAGGAGCGTGTGGACGCCCCAGCGATCCAGGAGCGACAGCGTCGGGGGCAGCCCGGCCTCCTCGTGGCCCCGCGAGCGGATGCGGCCGTCCTCGAACTTCGTGGTCGGCGGCTTGCCGAGGTCGTGGCAGAGGGCGGCGAGCATCACGGCGATCTGTCGTGGCCGATCCTCGGCGAGGTCGTCGAGGAGCGACGCGGCCTCGTCCACGACCTGGAGGGTGTGAGCCCAGACGTCGCCCTCGGGGTGCCAGGCGGGGTCCTGCGGGGTCGCCTCGAGCGGCAGCAGCTCCGGCGCGACGACCGGCAGCATTCCCCAGGCCTTGAGGAGCGCGAGGCCGAGGGACGGCCGCCGCGCCTTCAGCAGGAGCTTCTCGATCTCGCCGAAGACCCGCTCGGCGGGCAGCTCGGCCAGGGGCATCGCAGCGCACAGGGCGGCGGTGGCCTCGTCGACTTCGAGCTCGTACCGGGCGGCGAACTGGACGGCCCGCAGCGCGCGCAGGGGGTCCTCGCCGAACGTCCGGGCGTCCACCGCGCGCAGGAGGCGGGCGTCGAGATCGCGCCGGCCGCCCCAGGGGTCGAGGAACTGGCCCGTGGCCGGGTCGTAGAGCATCGCGTTCATCGTGAAGTCGCGGCGGCGCGCGGCCTCCGCGATCGAGAGCGAGGGGTCGCCCTCGACCGCGATGCCCCGGTGGCCCGGGCCGACCTTCGAGTCGCGCCGCGGGAGGGCCACGTCGACCGCTCCCTCTGCGCCTTCGACCGCGGAGAGCTTGTAGACGCGGAAGGCCTGACCCACGGCGTCGACGCGGCCGTGCGCGCCCAGCAGCGGCTCCAGTCGGGCCGCCGGAAGTCCGAACACCTCGACGTCGAAGTCCTTGGGCTGCAGGCCGAGCAGGAAGTCGCGCACGGCCCCGCCGACGACGTACGGGGTCCCGCCCTCCGCGCGCAGCGTCGCGAGCAGCCGCACCAGGCCGGCGGGCAGGTCGAGGCTCATGGGTCGGCCTGAGCGTAGCACGCGCCTCGCGGACTCCGGCCAGTAGGCGCCCGCGTGGTGGGCGTCTCGGGTCGTCTCCTCGCTCGCTTATCGGCAGGGCTGGTTCATGCGCTCGCTTCGGAGCGCCCGAGACGCCTTCTTGGGCGGGCGCGACAGCTTGTAGCCGCTGCCACCGGGCGCCCGCGTGGTGGGCGTCTCGGGTCGTCTCCTCGCTCGCTTACCGGCACCACTGGTTCATGCGCTTCGGAGCGCCCGAGACGCCTTCTCGGGCGGGCGCGACAGCTTGTAGCCGCTGCCACCGGGCGCCCGCGGTGGGGCGAGGGACCGCAAAAGGCCTTGACAGCGTACTGCTGTACTAGTACATTAGTACAGCAATGGCGCCCGTCCCGCGAATCCGGGTCGATCCCGCGCTCCCCACTCCGATCTGGAGCCAGATCGAGGAAGGCGTGCGCCACCTGGTGGCCTCGGGGGCGCTGCGGCCGGGGGACCCGTTGCCCTCCGTCCGCGACCTCGCGCGCGAGCAGCGGATCAACCCGAACACGGTGGCCAAGGCGTACCAGCGGCTGGCCGAGGCGGGGGTCCTCGAGTCACGGCGTGGCGAGGGGACGTTCGTGGCCGAGCGGCCGCCCGCGATGCCGGCGGCCGAGAAGACGCGCCTGCTGCGGGAGGGCGCGACACGACTGGCCATGCTGGCCGTGAACCTGGGCGCGACGCAGGGCGAGACCGTCTCGGCCCTGGAGACGGCCTGGGACGAGCCGACGTCGAAGGGAGGCAGGCGATGAGCGCGGAGACGACCCCCGCCGTGGCCGCCGCAGCGGGCCCGGCCCTCGAGATGGACGGGCTCACCGTGAGCTACGGCCGCACGCACGCGGTCGAGGGGCTGACCCTGGCGGTCCCCCGCGGCTCGGTCTTCGCTCTGCTCGGCCGCAACGGCGCCGGCAAGTCCTCGCTGCTCCGCGTGCTCCTCGGCCAGCGCCCCCCGGCGAAGGGCCGCGTCCGCCTCCTCGGCGAGGACCCGTGGACGCACCGCACGAGCCTCATGGCCCGCGTCGGCGTCGTGCCCGAGGAGCCCGACGCCCCACCCGAGATGACGCCGCGGGCCCTCTCCGCCTTTTGCGGCCGGCTCCACGCGCGCTGGGACGCCCCGGCGGTGGACGAGCGGTTCCGCCGGTTCGAGGTGCCGACCGACCGGGAGTTCGGCCGGCTCTCGAAGGGCCAGAAGGGCGCGGTCATGCTGGCGCTCGCGCTCGGCCACGCGCCCGGGCTGCTCCTGCTCGACGACCCGACGCTCGGCCTCGACGTCGTCGCGCGCGACGCCGTGTTCCGCGAGGTGATCGGCGACCTCGCCGACCGCGGGACCACCGTGTTCGTCACGACTCACGACCTGCAGGCGATCGAGGGAATCGCCGAGCACGTCGCGATCCTGCACGGCGGGCGTCTCGTTCTCAGCGGGAGGCTGGAGGCCCTGAAGGCGGAGCGGGGCGTCTCGCTCGAGCAGATCTTCGCGTCGGTCGCCGGCACCCGGGCGGCGGACGCCTCCTTGGCGGAGGTGCGCTCGTGAGGACGCTGCTGGCCGTGGCCGCCCGTGAGATGCGCGAGCGATGGCTGCTGTTTCCGGCGAGCTTCGCGCTCGGCTTCAACCCCCTCGTGCTCCCTGCTTTCGGTGTCGACAGGAGGGTCATGCCCGAGGTCGGCCTGATGACCTCCGTCCTCCTGGGCGCGGGGGCCGCGGTGGTGATGGGCTCCACCATGCTGGCCCGGGACGTGGCGAACGGCCGGCTGGGCTTCCTGTTCTCGCGGCCCGTGTCCTGGCCCGCGATCTGGGGCGGCAAATGGCTGGCGGCCCTCTTCCTCGTCGTGAGCAGCGCCTTCCTGGCCGCGATCCCGTGGATGGCCGCCTTCCCGGCGGCGTCGATCGGTGGCCATCACGGCGACTCCTGGCTCCGGGCGATGCTCGATGGACAGGGGTGGGTGTTCGGACTGACCCTCATCGTCCTCGTCGTCGGCCTCGCCAACTTCACCGCGACCGCCTTGCGCTCGCGCTCGCCGTGGCTGGCGCTCGACCTCGTCCTGCTGCTGGCGGCGCTTTGGGCCATCCGACAGTACGTCGCCCCCCTGTGGCTCTACGGGATCCTCGGCAAGGACGATTGGACCGGCATGCTGGCGCTCCTGCCCCTCGCGTTCGGACTTGTCGCGGGCAGCCTGGCCCAGGTCGCCTTCGGCCGGACCGACGTGCGGCGGGCGCACCGCGCGATGTCGATCGCCTTCTGGGCCGTGGTCGGTCTGGCCCTGGCCGTACCGGCGGGCTACTGGCTCTGGGTCCGATCGGCAAGCCCGGCCGAGGTGAGCGTGAACGCGGTGACCCGCGATCCCGCGGGACGCTGGGTCTACGTCGAGGGCACTGGCCCGCACAGCGGGTGGTACCCGCACCGGTTCCTGATCGATACGGCAACCGGCCGTTACCTGGCACGTCCGTTGCCCGACTGGGACCTCGAGCGCTACGGCCGCGGAGTGCTGTTCTCGGCGGACGGGCAGTTCGGCGCGCTCCCTGGCGCGTTCCAGGGCGGAGCCGCGATCCAACTCTTCGACCTCCGCGAGCCAGCGCTGCGAGTCACCGTCGTCGCGCTGGAATCGAGTCCGCCGCCGACCTGGACGACCGCCTTCGCCCTGTCCCCCTCGGCGGCGTCGGTGTTCGTGGTCCACGAGTCCGGGGCCTCGGTCTACGCGCTGCCGTCGGGGCGGCGCGTGGCGACCGTGACGATCCCGCCCGGTTGGCGCCCGGCCGCCGCCCGCTTCCTGGCGGAAGGCGCGGCCCGCGCCTGGCTCGTCCCCTCGAGCCTGGACCCCGCCGCGCTGCGCCGGCCGACCCAGATGCGCGTCGTCAACCTCGCGGCCGACGGCGCATCGAGCGCCATGACGTTTCCGATCGCCACGCTCCCCGATCCGATGGGCGATGGCCGGCTCGGATGGAACGCCGTCGTCCCTGACGCCGAGGGCGGCGGATCGTCACCGGAGACGCCGGGCTCCACCTGCGGGACGGAGCCACGGGCGAGCTGATCGCGACTCTCGTCGAAGGCTCCAGGGCCATCCCGTCGCTCTTCCTCGCGGACGGACGGATCGTGGTCGATGTCAGTCGCGCCGGCGGCGGCAGGCCGCTGGAGCCGCGGCTGCGGGTCTTCGACCCCGCGGGAGCGGCGCTCGGCGACATCGACCTCCCGCGCCCGCCGTGGGGCCTCAGCCTCGGGCCGGAGATCGCGCCCGGGCGAATCCTCGTGTCGTGCGTCCGAAGCCCGGTCTTCTCCGTGGACACCCTGGTGGTCGACGTCGCGAGCCGGGCGGTCGTCGACACGCTGTCCGGCCTCCGGTCGGCCATGGGCTTCTGGGGCGCGGGGGCGGAGATCCCCGCCGGGGCCCGGCTGGGGACCGTCCACTTCTTCCGCGATGCCGAGGAGCGTGTCGTGCGGATCGACTTCGCGAGCGGAGAGCGGAAGGTGGTGGCCGGAATGGGCGCCGTCGTGGGCGAGCGGATCAGCGCCCGCTGAGGGACTGGACCATCACGTCGAGGGCACGGCCCGAGGCCTCGGCCAGGAGGGCGACGAGCGGCTCCGTCTCCAGGCGGAACGCGGACTCGAGCGCCGCGCGCAGGCGGGCGGCGTCTCCGGACACCAGGATCGGCGGTCGCATCCCGCCGCGCACCATCAGGTGCGAGGCGGCGAGGCGGGAGACGCGGCCGTTCGCGTCGTCGAACGGCAGGATCTCGACGAGTCGCGCGAGGGCGACCGCGGCCGCCTGATCCGGGGCCAGGTCGCGCGGGCCGGCCACCTCGAGCCACTCCGCGAGGGTGGCGAGGCGCCTCTCGACGCGCTCGGCGGGCGCGGGCGGGACGCCGTCCCGCTCCCTCGCGCTGCGGCGCAGGCCCACGGGCCCCGCGAGCGCCTCGTGCCACGCGCGGATCGCGGCGAGGCTGAACGGCGCATCGGCCGGGACCGCGGCGCGTGCCCGTCGCAGCGCGAGGACCTCCGCGGGGCCCTCCCCCGCGACGCGTGAGGCGCGCACCTCGTCCCAGGTGAAACGAAAGCCCGCGAGCTCGAGGCTGCCGAGCAGCTGTGCGTCCTCGACGATCGCGGCGAGCCCGGGGTCGTCGGGAGAGAGGCCACCGGCGTCCAGAAGCGCGGCAAGGCGCTTCTCCTTCACGGCCGCGCTCGGCTGCAGGCGGAGGGGCTCGCTCATCCCGCCACGGATTCTACGGGGTCCATGGGGATCAGGTCTTGGATTGTGCCTCGTCCGGCAGGGCTCGGTTCGGGACTTGGCGCCTTTCCGGGTCTAGAATGGTTGCGGGGTCTTCCAAACGAACAGGAGCGTTCCCGTGCTGCCGAGAGCCACCGCTTTTCTCGCCGTCCTGGCCTTTCTCGCGCCCGCGCTCGCTCCGGCGGCCGAGGACGAGACCCCGAAGAAGGGGAAGAGACCCGGCCTCGAGCTGCGGGCCACTCCCCGCTTCTCGTTCTCGCCGGCCGAGATCTTCTTCACCGCCGAGCTCAAGGGCGGCGACGACATCGAGGAGGTGTACTGCCCCGAGGTCGAGTGGGAGTGGGGCGACGGGGGGAAGAGCGTCCAGGAAGCGGACTGCGACCCCTGGACCCCGACCACCAAGATCGAGCGTCGCTTCACCGCCCACCACGTCTTCCAGTTCGCGGGGCTCTACCGGACGAAGGTGACGCTGCGGAAGTCTGGCAAGAACATCACGTCCCAGACCGTGCAGGTGACGGTCCGCGCCGGCCTTGGAGACATCAGCCCCGAACCCGGGGAGTGACGGGGCCTACCCGCCCGACATGCTGTCCAGGAACTCCTTGTTGCTCTTCGTCTTCGACAGGCGCTCGAGGAGCAGCTCCATCGCCTCGACGGGCGAGAGGGCGGAGAGCACCTTGCGGAGGATCCAGGCGCGGTTGAGCTCCGGGGCGGGGATGAGGAGCTCCTCCTTGCGCGTGCCCGAGCGATTGATGTCGAGCGAGGGGAAGATCCGCTTGTCGGTGAGCTTGCGGTCGAGGACGATCTCGGCGTTGCCGGTGCCCTTGAACTCCTCGAAGATCACCTCGTCCATGCGCGAGCCCGTCTCCACGAGGGCGGTCGCGATGATGGTGAGGCTGCCGCCCTCCTCGACGTTGCGCGCGGCCCCGAAGAAGCGCTTGGGGCGCTGCAGCGCGTTCGAGTCGACGCCGCCCGAGAGCACCTTGCCCGACGGCGGCACGATCGTGTTGTAGGCGCGCGCGAGGCGGGTGATCGAGTCGAGCAGGATCACCACGTCCTTCTTGTGCTCGACGAGGCGCTTCGCCTTCTCCAGCACCATCTCCGCCACCTGCACGTGGCGGTCGGCCGGCTCGTCGAAGGTCGAGGAGATGACCTCGCCGTGGACCGACCGCTGCATGTCGGTCACCTCCTCGGGCCGCTCGTCGATGAGGAGCACGATGAGGACGATCTCGGGGTGGTTCGTGGTGACCGCGTTCGCGAGCGCCTGCAGGATCATCGTCTTGCCGGTGCGGGGCGCGGCGACGATGAGGGCCCGCTGGCCCTTGCCCAGCGGGCAGAGGAGGTCCATGGCCCGCGTGGTGAGCTGGTCCGGGGTCGTCTCGAGGCGGATCCGCCCCTGCGGGTAGAGCGGGGTCAGGTTGTCGAAGAAGATCTTCTCCTTCGCGCGGTCGGGCGGCTCGAAGTTGACCGCGTCCACCTTGATGAGGGCGAAGTAG
This sequence comes from uncultured Acidobacteriota bacterium, assembly GCA_963818355.1. Classification (GTDB taxonomy): domain Bacteria; phylum Acidobacteriota; class Vicinamibacteria; order Fen-336; family Fen-336; genus DATBSL01. The sequence goes on from CAWFSB010000013.1 coordinate 86,981, forward strand.
CGCTCGTCCTCCTTGGGCGGGCGGATCTGGCCGCTGATCGTGTCCCCGGTGCGCAGGTCGAACTTGCGGATCTGCGAGGGCGAGACGTAGATGTCGTCCGGCCCCGGCAGGTAGCAGTACTCCGGCGCGCGCAGGAAGCCGAAGCCGTCGGGGAGGATCTCGAGGACGCCCTCGGAGAAGATCAGCCCCTCCTGCTCCGCCTGGGCTCGCAGGATCTGGAACACCAGCTCCTGCTTCTTCATCGAGGTGGCGCCGGTGATCTCCAGCGCCTTGGCCACCTCGATGAGCTTCTGGATGCTCAGCTCCTTGAGGACCGCGAGGTCGAGCCGGCTGCGTCCGTCATCCTCACCCGGGGACTCCCCGTCGGCGGGCGGCGCGCCGGGCGCGCCCTCGACCGCCACCGGCTCGTCTTCGGCCACGTCGCGCTGGGGCAGGCGCGGCTTGCGAGGCTGAGGCTCGCCCTTCGGCCCGCGGCCGCGGCGGTGGCCGCCGGCGCGGTGGCCCGCGTTGCCCGGGCGGCCCTCGCCGGCCGGGCCGTTTCCGGGCGGCCCCGGCGGGGTGGGCGGTTCGTCGTTGGCCATGGCGGTGTCCCTGGGTGGAGAACGCGGAATGGAGAGGAGCTGGGCGACGCGCCCGCTCAGTTGGGCCGGATGGGAGAACGATAGTGGAGGATGCGCGCGGCTGTCAACCGATCAGGGCACCAGCCGCGCCGGTTCTTCCAGGATGTCGAGAATCGCCCGGGCGCAGTAGACGCGGTCTCGTCGGGCCTTCGATGTTCGCTTCAGGATGCGAGCCCGTTCGAGCCTCTCGATCGCGCGCGCCGCCGTCGTGAAAGCGACACCGAGACGCTCGGCGGCCCCCTTCACCGTCCAGAACGGGTTCTCGGCCAGGAGGTCCAGCAGGCGCAGTGCCGACACGGAGGCACCGGACACGGCCGTTCGCCAGCGCCCGAGCGTGTCGTTGATGCGGACGGCCCGGGAAACGGCGTCTTCGGCCTGGCGAGCGACCCCGTTCAGGAAGTAGGACACCCACTCCTCCCACCTGCCGCCCTGGCTGACGCCGAGAAGGCGCTCGTAGTAGTCGCGACGCGAGGCCTCGAAGAAGGCGGAAAGGCACAGAAGCGGCGAGGGCAGCATCTGGCGCTCCACGAGGAAGAGGCTGACGAGCAGCCGCCCAACCCGGCCGTTCCCGTCGACGAACGGGTGGATCGCCTCGAACTGGTAGTGCACGAGGGCGGCCTGGACGAGAGGCGGCAGTGTCCTGTCGTGGAGGAAGCTCTCCCACGCACCGAGCGCCTCTTCCATTTCCTGGGGCGGCGGCGGGACGTACACGGCGTTCTGGAGGGTGGATCCAGGAGCGCCGATCCAGTTCTGGCTGCGGCGAAACTCGCCAGGGTAGGCCTGATCGCCCCGCACGCCCCGCATGAGCCGCGCGTGGAGCTCGCGCACCAGCCGGAGCGACAGTGGGAGCGTCTCGAGGCGGCGGATTCCATGCTCCAGCGCAGCGACGTAGTTGGCGACCTCGCGGAGGTCGTCGGGGCTGCGATCGACGCGGGCGCCGGCCTCAGCCGCGAGCAGCTCCCCGAGCGTCGCCTGGGTGCCCTCGATACGGCTGGAAAGTACGGCTTCGCGGCGCACGAAGGGGCGGATCAGGAGGTGCGGGTTCGGCAGTCGGCCTCCCTCGCCAGCAAGGCGGCCAATGGCGCGGTCCGCGTCGGAGAGGGCCCGGACCAGAGCCGGCGTGTAGACCAGGGCCGGCGGCAGAGGATCCGGTACGTAGGCCGAGTAGCCTGCGGGTACACGAATGATCCTTCCGTGCTGACGAGCGCCCTGAGTCACCGATGCACCTCTCGCTGACGATAATAGCCGCGCGAGTTGTTTTCGCAAATGGCCAATTTCGAGAATAACCTGGGCTCAGCGGTACCGGCGCGGGGGCTCGCTGGCGGGCTCGATGTCGTTGGCCTCGAGCCAGGCGCGCAGCACCGCGGCGAGCCGGGCGTCCCGGCAGGCGACCCAGCGCAGCCGGTCCTCCGGGAAGAAGCCGAGAGCGTCCTCGAAACGCAGGTCCGCCGCCGGACCCTCGAGCGCCGCGAGGAGCATGTCTCGCGGCCACCCGTCGTCGAGCGCCTCCGCGAAGGCGCGCATCCAGCCGTGCTCGGTCTGGGGGGGAACCGGCAGCACCGGCACGAGGCGGTGCGCGGCGAGGCCTTCGTCGAGCTCCGGGTCGGAGAAGCCGTGGTCGTCGCTCCAGCCGCGCGTGACCCAGACGATGTCGCCGGTGCGGGTGTCGAGAAACGCCTCCGACTCGCGCGAGCGGCGGGTGAGAGCCCGCTCGAGGCCGTCCCAGTCGATCGCGACCCGCTGCGTTCCCATGGCCTCTCTGGCGCGCACCCGCGCGCCCTTCGACTAGAACGCCATCGTCACGAGCTCGCCCGCTACGAGCAGCGGCGCGCCCGTCGCCTTCTTCACCGCCTCCACGGTCGTGTCGGGGGCGATCTCGCGCAGGAGAAGGCCTTCCTTCACCACCTCGATCACCGCCATCTCCGTCACGATCAGGTTCACGCAGCGGCGCCCGGTGAGGGGCAGCGTGCACTGGGTCAGGATCTTGGGGCTGCCGTCCCGGGCGGCGTGCTCCATGGTGACGACCACGCGGCGCGCCCCGGCCACGAGGTCCATGGCCCCGCCCATCCCCTTCACCATCTTGCCGGGGATCATCCAGTTGGCGAGGTTGCCCTCCTGGTCCACCTGGAGCGCGCCCAGGATCGTCAGGTCCACGTGCCCGCCGCGCACCATGGCGAACGACTCCGCGCTCGAGAAGTACGACGTCCCCGGCAGCTCGGAGACCGTCTCCTTGCCGGCGTTGATGAGGTCGGCGTCCTCCTGCCCCGGCTCGGGGTAGGGGCCCACGCCCAGCATGCCGTTCTCCGAGTGGAGGACGATCGAGACGCCACTCGGCACGTGGTTCGCGGCGAGAGTGGGCATGCCGATGCCGAGGTTGACGTAGGCGCCGTCCTTCATCTCGAGCGCGGCCCGCTTCACGATGCGCACGCGCTTCGGGTCGGTCTCCGTCTCGCCCTGGCCGCGCACGGTCCGCCGCTCGATGCGCTTCTCCCACCCCGTCCCCTGGAAGAGGCGGTGGACGTAGATGCCGGGGGTGTGGACCACGTCGGGGTCGATGCCGCCCGCGGGGACGAGGTGCTCGGCCTCGACGATCGTGGTGCGCGCGGCCTGGCACATCATCGGGGCGAAGTTCCGGCTCGTGCGCCGGAAGACCAGGTTGCCGGCGGTGTCGGCCTTCCAGGCCTTGACGAGCGCGAAGTCGGCCCGCAGCCCCGTCTCCATGACGAAGGGCTTGCCGTCGAACCAGCGCACCTCCTTGCCCTCGGCGACGAGCGTGCCGTGGCCGGCGGGGGTGAAGAAGGCGGGGATGCCGGCCCCGCCCGCGCGGATGCGCTCGGCGAAGGTGCCCTGCGGGTTGAGCTCGACCTCGAGCGAGCCGTCGAGGTACATGGCCTCGAAGACCTTGTTCTCGCCGACGTAGGTCGCGATCATCTTGCGGACCTGGCCGTTCTTCAGCAGGAAGCTGATGCCGAAGTCGGTGACCCCGCGTTGTTCGAGATCACGGTGAGGCCCTTCGCCCCGTGGTCGCGCAGGGCCAGGATCAGGTTCTCCGGGATCCCGCACAGGCCGAAGCCGGACACCATGACCGTGGCGCCGTCCGGGATGTCGCGCACGGCCTCGGCCGCGCTCTTCACGACCTTGTTCATGGGCTTCTCCCCGGGCCGCGCCCGGACGAGCCGATCTTATCAGGGCCCTGCAGGAGGCGCGCCCACGAGCAAGGCGGCCGGGACCGCTGGGGCGGCCCCGGCCGACGACGAGGCGCGTCTTTCTAGTAGGGGCCGGAGACCGCCGGGGGAGCGCAGGCCCGGCGAGCCCGAGCATCCCCGCGAGCGCATCGGCCTTGGCCTTGACGTCCTGCGCGGTCTTGAGGGCCTTCGGGATGTCGCCGCCCTGGAACGCCGCCGTGGCCTCGGTCCAGGCCTGGGTCACCGACCCGAGGTCGGTCTGGGCGGTGGCCAGCATGTCCTTGGTCATGCCCTTCGGGAGCGCCTTCGCCGCGGCGAGGCCGGTCAGCTTCCCGGTGATCGCCTCGACCAGGCCCGGCAGGCTGCCCGACAGGTCGTTCCAGGCCGCCACCATCTGGTCCTTCTTCACGGTCGCGGCCGCGAGCGCCGCCTGGATCTGCGCGGGCAGCGCCTGGGCGGCCTTCAGGGCCTCGGTGTAGTTCCCCTTCTCGAACTCCGAGCGGGCCGCCTGCGCGGAGCTGGTGAGCGCGCCGAGCTCCTCCGGCACGTACTTCTGGATCTCCGGCGTCGCGGCGGCGAGCGCCTGGTCGGCCGCGGTGAGCGCGGCTTGGGCCGGCCCCTTGTTGCAGCCGGTGGCAAGGAGGGCGAGGGACACCACGGCGAGCGCGGCGATCCCCTTCGTCAGGTGACGCATGGTCTCTCCTTCTTTCTGGTGCGGGATCCGTGGACGACCACGACGGCGGCTCACGGCACTGGCCGGATCATACCGCCGGGCGGGCCCGGCCGACCACTACCTCCGCCGGCTCGGCAGGTCGAGGCGGCGCACGAGCGCCGCGAGGGCTCGTCGGACCTCCACGCGGTTGGCGTCGAGGATGTCCCTCCACAGGGGTCGCGGGCTGTGGGCGAGTCGCGTCATGCCACGGAAGCCGGGGCCGGCCCGGCGGAGGTGCCGCCCGGCCACGGCGTCGCCCCGGGCCGCCTCCAGGAGCGCCCAGGCCACCACCTGCGGGGCGTGGCTGAGGAAGGCCATGGCGCGGTCGTGCGTGGCCGCGTCGGTCGTGATCGGCCGCGCCAGCGTCGCGCGCACCACCGCGCGCACGAGGCGCGTCGCGCGCTCCTCGCGGGCGGGCACGATCCACCAGGGCGCCCCGAGGAAGAGGCCGGCGGAGGACGCGCCGAAGCCGCGCTTCTCCGTGCCCGCCATCGGGTGCCCTCCCACGAAGCCGCGCAGGCCCAGCCGCGCCGCCTCGCGGACGATCTCCCCCTTGACGCTCGAGACGTCGGTGATGACCAGCCCCGGCCGGGCCACCTTCGCCAACCGGCGCAGCAGCCGGAGGTTCGTGGCCGGCGGCGCCGCGAGCACCACGAGGTCGGCCGCCGCCGCGGCCTCGGCGCGCGTCGCGCCCACCGCGATCGCCCGCGTGCGCAGGGCCCGGCGGACGACCAGCGGCCAGTCGATGCCGGTCACGCGGTACCCGGCCGCGGTGAGGGCGCGGGCCAGCGAGCCGCCCACCAGCCCGAGCCCGATGATCGCGACGCGCGGACGCCGGGCCACCTCAGTCCTCCCCCGCCATGCGGGCGACGAGCTCCGGCTCGCGCCGCTCGAGCAGGCGCGCGGCGCCCGAGGTGGTCATGAAGTAGACGGCCGCCGAGCCGCCGAGGGCGAGCGGCAGGGTCAGGACCCAGAGCCAGCGTTCGCCCAGGAGCTCGGGCAGCCAGGCGAGGAAGACGAACGGGGCCGAGGCGACGAGCGTTCCGAGCGTGGCGAGGAGCGTCATCGCGGCGGCGCCGAGGCCCCGGGTGCCCGAGACGGGCGCTCCCGGGTCCCGCCCGGCCGCGGCCACCGGGAACGGGAAGAGGATCGAGAGGTAGTTGTCCGCCGCCGCCGCCAGCACCTGGGTGAGGAGCACGACGGCCGCGATCGCGGGGACGAAGCCCGGCCCGGCGACCACGAGGGTGGCGAGCGAGACCGCGACCAGCGCGGGCAGGCGCAGCGCGATCACCCCGAGGTTCTTGCCGACGAGGATCGAGAGGCGGTCGGCCGGGAAGCCGAAGAGAAGCCCCAGCCCCTGGCGCTCGAGGGCGAAGGCGTTCGAGCCGAGCGCGCCGAGGCCGGAGAACGACGCGATCGCGAGCAGAAGGCCCGGCCGGAGGGGTCCGGCCGAGCCCTGCCAGAGGAGGAGAAGCAGGACGAGCGGCCCGATGACCCCGGTGAAGACGAGGGCCCGCGTGCGCGGGTCGCGCCACGCGACGCGCAGGTCCTTCTCCACGAGGGCCCCCACGACGCCGCGGAGCCGCATGCGGGCCCGGGCCGCCCCGCCCCCGGAGGCCTCCCCGAGATCCAGCTCGCCGCGGTACAGGCGTTGCGCCAGGGCCACCGAGACGCCCACCACGGCCGCCAGGGCGAGGGTCGAGGCGCCCGCCCAGCCCAGAAAGGCGAGGGCCTCCCCCCGGCCGGCGTGGACGGCGGCGCGCGCACCCCAGGAGAAGGGCACGAGGGCGAACACGTCGCGCTCGAGGAGCAGGAGCGCGAGCCGCCGGAAAGAGGATCCGCCCCGGCTCAGCAGCAGGATCGGCAGGAGGCTGAAGGCGACGCCCAGCCCGATCCCCACGAGCAGCGCGCGGTCGTGCCAGCGCCGGTTGCGGGACACGGCGTGCAGGGCGATGCCCACCGCCTGGCCGCTCGCGAGCACGAGGGCGAGGCCCAGGCCGAGGCCCACGAGCGCCACCGGGCCGCGCGCGCCCCCCCCGCCCAGGGCGAGGGAGAGGGCGGCGAGGGGCGCCAGCTGCGCGAGCACCATCGGCTGGAGGAGGTTGGCCAGGAGCGAGGAAAAGACGAGGGTCGGCATCGGGACCGGGTACGGGAGCAGCTTCCCGAGGTCGTGGGTCTCGGTGGCCGAGACCCCGGCGAGAAGAGGCGACAGCGCCCAGGTGAGACCGAACAGCGTCGCCAGCGCGGAGAGGGCGGGCAGCGTCAGCTCCGGCTGCGCCCGCTCGGCGAACCGCGTGAGCGAGAAGGCGACGAAGGCGGAGGCGAGCGAGAAGAAACCGAGCGCGGGCACCGCGACGAGGAGCGCGGCCATCCTCCCCCGCGAGCCCGAGACCGCGCGCGCCTCGAGCCGCCAGCGCAGCGCGACGAGTGCTCTCAGCCGATCCACGACAGGTCCTCGCGCCGCACGTCGGCGTGAACGAGCTTGAGAAAGACGTCCTCGAGGCTGGCGTCGCCGACCATCGCGCGCTGGGCCCGGATCTCGTCGAGGGTGCCCTGGGCCACGATCCTCCCGCGATCGATGATCGCCACCTCGTCGCACAGCCGCTCCACCACGTCGAGCACGTGCGAGGTGAAGAAGAGGGTCACCCCCCGGGCGGTGAGCCGGCGCAGCAGGTCGCTCACCACGCGGCCCGACACGGGGTCGATCCCGTTGAGCGGCTCGTCGAGGAAGAGCACCGTGGGCCCGTGGACGAGCGCGCAGGCGAGCGCGAGCTTCTTCTTCATGCCCTGCGAGTAGTCGACCACGAGCTTGCCTCGCTCCGGGGCGAGGGAGAGGAAGTCGAGCAGCTCCTCCGTGCGCCGCCGGGCTTCGGGACGCGCGAGGCCGTGCATGCGCGCGGCGAAGAGCAGGTGCTCCTCCCCGCTGAGCCGCTCGTAGAGGGGCAGCTCCTCGGTGAGGACGCCGATCTTCCGCTTCAGGGCCAAGAGGTCCCCGGAGAGGCGAACGCCCTCGATCACGGCGTCGCCCGAGGTGGGGCGCAGGAGCCCCGTCAGCATCTTGATCGTCGTGCTCTTGCCGGCGCCGTTGGGGCCGAGGAAGCCGAAGAAGCGGCCGCGGGCCACGCGGAAGGACAGGCGGTCCACCGCCGTCTGCCGCCGGAACGTCTTCGTCAGGCCCTCGACCACGATCGCGTCGGTGTCGCTCATCCACGCAAGGTTAGCCGATTTGTGCTAGCTTTCCCGCCAACCGATGACCCAGGGCGGAGGAGGAGCGGAGCGGCGCCGGCAACGACGCGTGCCGATGAAGATCCCCGTCCGGGTCCAGGGCCGCGAGTCGGACGGGAACACCTGGGAGGAGATGTCGTTCTGCGAGGACGCCTCCCCCGGCGGGGTGGGCTTGCTGCTCAAGAGATCCGTGGTCCTCGGCCAGGTGCTCCACCTCTCGCTGCCGCTGCCGCAGCGGTTCCGCCAGTACGATCTCACCGACCCGTCGTACCGGACCTACACGCTCGTGCGCAACGTGCGGCCCGGCCCCGGCGGCAGCCGGCGCGTCGGTGTCGTGTTCCTGGGGAAGAACCCCCCGCGCGGGGCGCACGCGCTGCCCGGGGAGCTCTACCTCATGCCGGGCGACCCCACGCCGGTCGAGCGCCGGAAGTTCAAGCGCCACGTCGCTCGTCTCAGCCTGAAGCTCGGGGCCGAGCAGGCCCCGGGCGGGATCGCGGTGGAGGAGAGGACGATCGCGGAGGACATCAGCCAGCGGGGCGCTCAGGTGAGGTCGACCACCCTGCCCGTCGGGAAGGGCGCGATCCTCCAGGTGGAGGAGATCGGCGGCGATTTCAAGACGCGGGCCGAGGTGCGCAACGTCTCGATCGGCGCGGACGGGCACCCTCGCCTCAGTCTCCTCTTCCTCGACGCCCCCACCCCGGAGCGGCTCCTGCCCGAAGTGGGCGCCGACGAGGCCGGCTAGAGCGCATGCAGGGCCAGCCCGAGCCCGAGCGACGACGGGAGCGGCGGGTGCCGCTCAAGGTGCCCGTCCGCGTCCGCGGCCGCGACGCCGACGGGGCGGGCTGGGAGGAGATGTCGAGGTGCGAGGACGCCTCGATGAACGGGGTGGCCCTGGTGGTGGCCCACCCGGTTCGTCCCGGGCAGGTCCTGCACCTCTCGGTGCCGTTGCCCCCGCGCTTCCGCCAGTACGACATCAACGACTCCTCCTACCGGACCTACGCGCTCGTGCGCCACGCCCGGCCCCTGGCGAGCTCTGCGCGAGTGGGCGTCCTGTTCCTCGGCCGGCACCCGCCGCGCGGCGCGGAGACGCTGCCCGCCGAGACCTTCCTGATGCCGGGCGAGCGCGTGGCGCGGCCGGCCCGCCCCGCGGTGACTCTGCGGCTGCGCCTGGACGCCGAGAACGCACCGGGCGGCGTCCCGGCCCAGGAGGACGTGCCGGTCGAGCACCTGGGCCCGCGGGTGGCGCTCGTGCGGACGACGCACCTGCCGGTGGCCCGCGGAGCGGTCCTGGAGGTCGAGGAGAAGGGAGGCGACTTCCGCACCCGCGCCGAGGTGAGCAGCATCGCGATCGGCGCCGACGGGCAGCCGCGCGTCAGCCTGCGCTTCCTCGACGAGCCGGTGCCGGATCGCCTGCTGCCGCGAGACGACACGGCGCCCGAGAGCTAGAGCAGCCCCTTCAGCCGGCCGTAGCCGGAACGGCTCAGCGGCAGCCGCGTCCCGTCGTGGAGCAGCACCGCCTTGGGCTCTCCGCCCTCGGTGTCGATGCGGGCGAGGCGGTCGAGGTTGAGCAGGTACGAGCGGTGGATGCGCACGAAGCGGGAGGGGTCGAGCGAGGACTCTAGGTCGCCGAGCGTCTGCTGCTTGAGGTAGGACTTGCCCTCCGAGCGCAGGCTCACGTAGTCGTCCTGCGCCTCCGCGAAGTCGAGCTTGTCCGCGGTGATCACGTGCACCTTCGGCCCCTGCCGCACGACGATGCGCGAGGCCGGCTGCCCCGCGGGGCGCGCGGCGGCGGCGATCTCGGCGACCGGCATGGGGGCTCGGACGGCCAGCCGCTCGCGCGCCCGGTCGAGGGCGGTCTTCACGCGCTCGGGGGACACCGGCTTCAGGATGTAGTCGACCGCGTTCACCTCGAACGCGCGGATCGCGTGCTCGTCGAAGGCCGTGGCGAAGACCACGGCCACCTCGCGGCCGAGCAGCTCCAGCACCTCGAAGCCGTTGAGCTTCGGCATCTGGATGTCGAGGAAGAGGAGATCCGGCTTCAGGTCGTGGACCGCCTTGACCGCCTCGAAACCGTTGCGGCACTCGCCCACGATCTCGACCCCGCCCGCGCGGCCGAGGTACTCGCGCAGGAGCGATCGAGCCGGCTCCTCGTCGTCCACGATCACCACGCGCAGCGGCCCGGGCGGCGGTGACGGTCGCGGAGCCGGGGCCACGGCGAGCGCGGGGCGCGCGCCGGAGTCGGGGGCCAGGCGGCGGCGCGCCTCGCGCAGGTCGGTCAGGAGATCGGCGGCCGCGGCGTAGCGATCGGAGGGGGCCTTGGCGAGGCAGCGGTCGAGGACCCGCTGCAGGACCGGCGCCGCGGCGTCGAGCCCTGCCTCGGGCAGCCGTGGGGCCGGCTCCTTGAGCACGGCGTGCAGCGTCTCGACGCCGGTCTCCCGGCGGAAGGCCGGCTCTCCCGACAGCATCTCGTAGACGAGCGCGCCGAAGGCGAAGAGGTCGCTGCGGGCGTCCACCTCCGTGCCCCGGACCTGCTCGGGCGACATGTAGGCGGCGGTGCCGAGGATGCGGCCGGGGTCGGTGTCTCCCCAGGCGGGGGTGTCGGCGCCGCTCTCGAAGGGCGGGCGCGGGCGCAGGAGCTTGGCCAGGCCGAAGTCGATGATCTTCACGTGGCCCGACTCGGTGAGCATCACGTTCTTCGGCTTGAGATCGCGGTGGACGACGCCTCGGGAGTGGGCCTCGGCGAGCCCCTCCGCCACCTCGATCGCGATGTCGAGCGCGCGAGCGGGCTCCAGGGGGGCCCCCGCGAGGAGCAGCGGCGAGCGGCCGGCCCCGCACCAGCTCCATCGCGATGAACGTCGCCCCCTCGGCCTCGTCGATCTCGTAGACGACCGACACCGACGGGTGCGCGAGCGACGCGGCGGCGCGCGCTTCCTGCTCGAGCCGGCGCTCCTGCTCCGGATCGCGCCCGGCGGCGGAGCCCAGCACCTTGAGCGCCACCTCGCGCCCGAGGGTCGTGTCGAGGGCGCGGTAGACGACGCCCATGCCGCCCCGCCCGATCTCCTCGAGCACCTTGTAGTGCGAGAGCGTCTTGCCGATCATGCCGTCGTGACCTACGGCATTCTAGGCCGAAAGGACCCGTCATCCGCCGGTCCCCTCCGGGGGTTAGCCGATTCCGGACTTCCGGAAGCCCCTGTTTGGCCGTAAGTTATGAGCGGAGGCACAGGATGAACCCCCCGATGAACCCCGAGGAGCCGGCCCCGGACTTCCGGGCGACGCCCAGGCTCGTGATCGGCCTTGCCGTCATGCTGGCCGGGCTCGTCATGGCCCTCGACAGCCTGGGCCTCGTGGACGGCGGCGTCGTCTTCCGCTTCTGGCCCCTCGCGATCATCGCGGTCGGCATCCTGAAGGCGATCGCTCCGGGACGGCAGGGCTCGGCCGGCCTCCTCTGGATCGTGATCGGCGTCGCCTTCCTGCTGGTCACCCTCGGCCGCATGTCGTTCGGGGGCGTGTGGGCGGTGATCATCTTCGCGGTCGGGGCCAACATCGCCTGGAAGGCGCTGCGCCCGGTGGGCCTCCCGAAGGACCCGTCGTCGGCCGTGGACATGATCCAGTTCATGGGCGGCACGAAGACGATGATCACGTCGTCGGACTTCAAGGGCGGCCAGGCGACGGCGGTGATGGGCGGCTGCGAGATCGACCTGCGCCACGCCTCGATGCCCGAGGGCCGCGCCGTCGTCCTCGACACCTTCGCGTTCTGGGGCGGCATCGAGATCAAGGTCCCCGAGGACTGGGAGGTCGTCAGCCAGGGCAACGCCGTGCTCGGGGGCTTCGTGAACAGCGCGCGGTCGCGCCCGGGCGCGCAGAGGCGCCTCGTGGTGACCGGCCTCGCGATCATGGGAGGCGTCGAGGTCAAGAACTAGTGCACCCGATCCTCGCCGACTGGCGCCGGTTCGGCGCCTACCTGGTCGCCTGGGCCCTCGTCGGCGCGCTCGTCGCGGCACAGCTCGTCATCGCGGCCCCGTTCGCGTGGGTCGAGGCGCTGGCCTTCGCCGTGCCCCTGTCGCTCCTCTTCGGCTTCGTGGGCCTCGGGGCCTTCTGGGTGTGCCAGGCCGCCCCCCTGCACCTGTCCCGGCTCGTCCGCTCGCTCGGCACGCAGCTCGTCACCGCGATCGTCTCCGCCGCACTCTGGCTCGCCGCCGGGCGCGGGTGGGCGACGCTCCTGGAGCGGCTCGACGTCTTTCCCGGCCTGGTGGCCAAGCAGCTGCAGGTGGCACCCCTCCTCCTCGGGCTGGGGGTCGCGCTCTTCCTGCTGACCGCCTCTCTGCACTACCTCCTTCTGGCCTTCGGCGCCTCGCAGGCCGCCGAGCGCCGCGCGCTCGAGTTCGAGATCGCCTCGCGCGAGGCGGAGCTGCGGGCGCTGCGCGCGCAGATCCACCCGCACTTCCTCTTCAACAGCCTGAACTCGATCAACGCGCTCATCGCCTCACGGCCGGAGGAAGCCCGCCGGCTGTGCGTGCGCATGGCCGACTTCCTCCGGCGCAGCCTCACCGTGGGCTCCCGCGAGGCGATCCCGCTCGCGGAGGAGCTGGACCTCGCCGAGCAGCTCCTCTCGATCGAGAGGGTCCGCTTCGGCGAGCGGCTCTCGCACACCGTGGTGGCGGACGACGCGGCGCGGGCCTGCGCGGTGCCGCCGCTCCTCCTGCAGCCACTCGTCGAGAACGCCGTCACCCACGGCATCGCGCAGACGATCGAGGGCGGGGAGATCCGCATCGAGGCGCAGCGCCTCGGGCCCGAGCTGCGCATCACGATCCAGAACCCGCGCGACGCCGACTCGCCGGGGAGAAAGGGCACGGGGATCGGCCTCCAGAACGTGCAGCGGCGGCTCCTCGCCCTGCACGGGGACGCCGCCGACCTGCGCGTCCTCCCGGGCGATTCCTCGTTCCGCGTGGAGCTGCGCCTTCCCGCCAGGTTACAGGAGACGGTGCGGAGATGACCGATGCTTGACCCCGGCCGCGGGGACGCCGTCGACCGGCTGCGGGACATCCTCGACACGCACGGCTATGCCGGGCCCGAGGCGACGGCGGCCCTCGGGGCCCCGATCGGCCCCGAGCACCGCCCCGCCGACCTGCCGCTCTACCGGCGCCGGCTCGCGGAGCCCACGCCCCTCCACACGCTCATCCAGCTCTTCGCGCTGCACCAGGCCGTCCCCGAGGCTGACGCCCGCCGCGCGTTCGGTCCCCTCCCGATCGAGGACCTGGCCGCGCTGGGGCTGATCGAGCGCGAGGAAGAGCTCGTCCGGCCGCTCGTCGCGCTGGAGGTGGCGGAGGGGCTCATCCTGGCCCGTGACCGCCCCGACCCGGTCACGTTCGCCGTCCAGCCGGACCATGTGCTCGGGGTGAGCCCGCCCGCGCTTCTCCTCGCGCGCCTCACCGTTCGCGAGGCGGCCGGGCGCGTCCTCGACCTGGGCTGCGGCGGGGGCGTGCAGGCGCTTCTCGCCGCGCGCCATGCGGAGAACGTCGTGGGGGTCGACCTGAACCCCCGCGCGCTCGCTTTCGCCCGCTTCAATGCCCGGCTCAACCGCGTTCGCAACGTCGAGTGGCGCGAGGGCGACCTGTTTGCCCCCGTGGCCGGCGAGCGCTTCGACCTCGTGGTGTCGAACCCGCCCTACGTCGTCTCGCCGGAGTCGTGGCTCCTCTTCCGCGACGGCGGAGGCGCGGGCGACGGGATCTGCGCGCGCATCGTGGGCGACCTCGGGTCTCACCTCGCCGAGGGCGGCTTCGCCACCGTCCTCGCCAACTGGGGGCTTCGCGAGGGCGAGCCCTGGTCGCACCGTCCGCGCCGCTGGGTGGAGGGCACGGGCTGCGACGCGTGGATCCTGCGCTGGGAGACGCAGGACGCGCTCACCTACGCCGCGGCGTGGACGCGGGGCCCGGAGGCGGCCGGGTACGTCGACGCGCTCGAGCGCTGGACGGCGCACTACGAGGCGCTCGGCATCCGCTCCCTGGTGATGGGCGCCCTCGTCCTGCGCAAGCGCACCGCGGGTCCGAGCTGGGTGCGGGCCGACGAGCTGCCCGCGCCGCCCGACGGGGACTCCTCGAGCCGCCCTCCTGCGCGTCTTCGCGGGCGAGGACCGGCTCCGCGCCCTCGGGGGCGATGCCGCCCTCCTCGAGGAGGTCCTCCGCGCCGCGGAGCCGCTGCGCCTGCGCCAGACGGTCGCGTTCCGCGACGGCGTCCCCGAGGTGCAGGAGGCCGAGCTCAGCCTGGTGGACGGGCTCCCGCTGCGCGGGGGCGCCGACGCCGGGACCCTCCGCCTCGTCCAGCTCTGCGACGGCCGGCGGCGCCTGCGCCAGGTCGTGGCGGAGATGGCCCGTTCGGCCGGGACCGACGCGGCCGACCTGACCGGGCCGACGTTGGCCGTGGCCCGCCGGCTCGTGGCGCTGGGCTTCCTCGTGCCCGCGGAGCGCTGACGCTCACCCGCGCGCGAGCGGTACGGTCACTTCGCCTAGAATCACCGGAACCCATGGCCACGACCAAGACCCTCGGGAGTTCCCTTCGCCGCGGCGCCCTCGGGTGCGTGGCCCACCTCGTGGCCCTCGCAGCGGTCTTCCTCGCCACCCGCGAGGTGGTTGCCCCGCACGTGGCGCCTCACCTGCGGCCGTGGATCGCCGCGGCCTCGGCCGTGCTGCTCACCCTCGGCCTGTCGAGCTTCTGGAGCCTCGCGCGCGGCTACGGCCGGGGCGACGCCTCGCGGCGGGTGCTCCTGAGTCGCGCGCGGACCGGCGAGCCGCCGCCGGAGGACGGTCCGGTGGTGGTGACGGGCGCGGCGCGACCTCTCGGGCCGACGCTGCGCGCTCCCCTCTCCGGGGTCGAGTGCGTCGCCTACCAGTACCGCATGTACTACCGGACTTCGGACGCATCCGAGCGGCGCCGGCGCACGGTGCCCGTGTACTGGGGGCACGCCTGCCGGCCGTTCCGCATCGACACCGCGGGCAGGGCGATCCGCGTGATGGCCGTGCCCCGGCTCGCCGACGAGGCGGCCCAGCTTGCCGCCCCCGACGACGTGGAGCGCGCTCGCCAGCACGTCGGCGCCACGCGCTTCGAGGAGGTCGGGGCCGACCTGCTCGGCGCGCTGGGCACCGCCTTCGAACGCGCGGGAGAGATGTTCGCCGACGAGGACGGCGAGAGCCGTCGCGACTGGCGGCGGAAGGGCGACGACCGCGACCCCTCGTCGCTGCTCCTCGAGGAGACGGTGCTGGCGGTGGGGGCCACGGTGACGGCCGCAGGCCGGTGGTCGACGGACCGCCAGGCCGTCGTGCCCGACTCGGGGGACGCGGGGCCGGGCACGGTTACCGTCGTCACCGGCCCGCCCGAGCGGCTCGGCCGCGCGGCCCACGCGCTTCCGTCCTCCGCCTGGAGCGTCGCGGTGACCGCGACGCTGCTCACCGGGCTCGGGGCGGGCCTCGTCTGGCTCGCCGTCACCGGGCACCTGCAGGCACTGCTGGGATCGCTCCAGTAGCCCGACAAGCCTCCTCGGGGCTACAGGGCCTCCGCGGAAGGGGCTCAGGCGGCGGCGGATCTCAAGTGGACACTTGAGATGACCAGTGCTATTCTTGCACCGTGAAGCAGATCGCCGCCGCGAAGTTCAAGGAGCGCTGCCTGTCCATCCTCGACCGGGTCGGCCCGGACGGCATCGTGATCACGAAGCGGGGCAAGCCCGTCGCCAAGCTGATCCCGATCCACACCGACTCGGCGAGCCTGATCGGCGCGCTCCAGGGCAAGATCAAGATCAAGGGAGACATCCTCTCCACCGGAGTGCGGTGGGATGCTGAACCTTGACACGCACATCCTGCTCCACGCCGTCGCGGGCAGACTGACTCCGCGGGAGCTCGCGGCCCTCAGGGAAGAGCGCTGGAGCATCTCCGCGATCGTGCTGTGGGAGATCGCCAAGCTGGCCCAGCTCGGGCGGATCGAGGTCGACCTGGACGATCCGGATGTCGTCCGGACCCTGGCCGCGGTTCAGGTCTGGCCCATCACCGCGGAGATCGCCCGGGAGAGCACGCGCCTCGACGTGCACAGCGACCCCGCCGACGAGCTCATCGCTGCGACGAGCGTCGTCCACAACGTTCCTCTCGTCACGCGCGACCCGAAGCTGCGCGCCTCGCGAATCGTGCCGCTCCTCCCCGCGCGGGGCTGAGGCGCCACTCACCCGCGCGCGAGCGGTACGGTCCTCCCCAGCACGGGGGCGATGATCCGCAGCTCGCCCATGAGCCGGTCGAACTGGTCGGGGTAGAGGCTCTGCGGGCCGTCGGAGAGCGCCTTCTCGGGGTTGTTGTGGACCTCGATGATGAGGCCGTCGGCGCCCGCCGCCACCGCCGCGCGGGCCATGGGGATGACCTTCTCGCGGCGGCCCGTGCCGTGGCTCGGGTCCACCACGATGGGCAGGTGGGAGCGCTTCTTCACCACCGGGATCGCGGAGATGTCGAGCGTGTTGCGGGTGTAGGTCTCGAAGGTGCGGATCCCGCGCTCGCAGAGAATGACCTGGCCGTTGCCCCCGGCGAGGACGTACTCGGCGGAGAGCAGCCACTCCTCGATGGTCGCGGAGAGGCCGCGCTTGATGAGGACGGGCTTGCGTACCCGCCCGAGC
Organism: uncultured Acidobacteriota bacterium; assembly: GCA_963818355.1. Lineage (GTDB taxonomy): Bacteria > Acidobacteriota > Vicinamibacteria > Fen-336 > Fen-336 > DATBSL01. Next base: position 103,367 of record CAWFSB010000013.1, read on the forward strand.
TCCTTCAGGAGATCGAAGTTCTGCATGTTGCGCGCGCCCACCTGCAGGCAATCGACGTAGCGCATCATCATCTCGATGTGCCGCACGTCCATGACCTCGCTGATGACCGCCATGCGGTTGGCGTCGGCCGCCGCCCGCATCCACTTGAGGGCCTCCTCGCCGTAGCCCTGGAAGGAGTAGGGCGAGGTCCGGGGCTTGAAGGCCCCGCCGCGCAGGATCCGGGCGCCGGAGGCCGCGACCGACTTCGCCACGAGGCCCACCTGCTCGGCGCTCTCCACCGAGCACGGCCCGGCCATGACGATCACCTCCGTCCCCCCGACGAGGACGCCGGCCACGTCCACGATCGTGTCCTCCGCCTTGAAGGTGCGCCCGGCGAGCTTGTAGGGCTCGGAAACGCGCACGACCTCCCGCACCCCGGGCAGGACCTCGATGCGCCGCGGGTCGATCGGCGTGTGCGGCACGCCCACCGCCCCCAGGACCGTGAAGTCGATCCCGCTCGAGCGGTGGACGTCGTACCCGCCCTCGACGAGCGCCTCGATGACCTTCTGGACGCTCTCTTCGGCGGCCGCGTGTTCCATCACGATGACCATGCTCACTCCCGTTCCTTTCGGCCGGCGCTTGTCCAACTCGACCCGCGCTTCGCGCGGGTCGGGCGGCGGCTCGGACGCTGCCAATCGCTCCAGGCGGCGGCTCTCGTCGATGACGCGCTCGAACACGCGGCGCACCGCCCCGCTGTCGAGCGGGCCGGGGTTGTTCTTCTCCGCGCGGTCGAGGATCCACTTCTCCCGCTCGGGCTGGTAGACGGCCATCCCGATGTGCCGCTTGATGCGGCCGATCTCGACCGCGCAGGCCGAGCGGCTGTTGAGCAGCTTCATGAGCTGGTCGTCGATCTGGTCGATGCGGCGGCGCAGGTCGTCGACCTGCGCCTCGCCCCTGTGCGCGGCGGCCCCGTCGTCGGGGCCCTCTCGGCCGCGGCCACGGGCCGCGCCCGCCGCCCCGGGGGCTCCGGGGGCTTGTCCGACTGCCCGCCTATGTCGTGCTCGTCAGCCATGTCACTCGAGCCCCGAGGTCGCCCTCCGGGTGCTCCTCCAGGAAGCGCACGAGAGCGCTCCCGACCACGACCCCGTCCGCCACCGCGGCCGCCTCTCGCACCTGCTCCGGCGTCGACAGGCCGAAGCCGAGGACCACCGGCACGTCCGTCAGCGCGCGCAGCCGCTCGACGAGGGGGCGGGCGTCGTGCGAGAGCGCCTGCCGCTCGCCGGTCACGCCGGTGCGGCTGACGGCGTAGACGAACCCGCGGCTCGCCTCGGCCACCCGCCCCAGCCTCTCCGGCGGGCTCGTCGGCGAAGCGAGGAAGACGGTGTCGATGTCCGCGGCGCGCGCCGCCGCGATCCACTCCTCCGCTTCCTCCGGCGGCAGGTCGGTCACGAGCGCGCCGTCCACCCCCGCCGCCTTCGCCTCGCGAGCGAGGCGCGTGAGGCCGTACTGCAGCAGGGGGTTGTAGTAGCTGAAGAGGAGGAGCGGCAGGTCGCACCGCGCCCGGATCCGCCGCACGGAATCCAGGACCCCCGACAGCGTCACGCCCCGGGCGAGGGCCCGCTCGCTCGCCCGCTGGATGACCGGCCCGTCGGCCAGCGGGTCGGAGAAGGGCACGCCCAGCTCCAGCACGTCGGCTCCCGCCTGGTCGAGCTCCACCGCCGCCTCGACCGTGCGGTCGAGCGACGGGTCGCCCGCGGTGAGGAAGGCGACGAAGGCCGGCTTCCCCTCGGCCCGCCGTTTCGCGAAACGCTCCCCGATCCGTCCCATGGCCTCAGCGGATTCCCTTCTTCGGCAGGCGCTGGGTCGTGTCCTCGCCCACCACCGCCTCGACCTCGATCTCGACCAGCATGTCGGGGTCCACCAGGCGGCTGATCTCGACCATCGTGGCCGCGGGACGGATGTCGCGGAAGATCTGGCCGTGCGCCCGGCCCACCGCCTCCCAGCGCGCGATGTCGGTCACGTACATGCGGGTGCGCACGACGTCGCGGAAGTTGGCGCCCGCCTCGTGCAGCGCCTTCTCGACGTTCTTGAAGCACTGGATCGCCTGGGCGTAGGCGTCGCCCTTGCCCACGATCTTCCCGTCCTCGCCGGTGGCGGTCGTGCCCGCCACGTAGACGCTCTGGCCCACCCGCACCGCCCGCGAGTAGCCCACGACCGGCTCGTACGGGCTGTTCCCCTTGACGTTCACGCGCTTCATGGGTGGGCCTCCAGTATCCCCAGGTCCTTGTCGCCGCGGCCGCTCATGTTGACGATCACCGTCCGGCCACGCAGCGCCGCGGCCTCGCGGACGAGCCAGGCCACCGCGTGGGACGACTCGAGGGCGGGCAGGATGCCCTCGGTCTCGCCCAGGAGATGGAAGGCCGCGAGGGCCTCGTCGTCGGTGACCGACGCGTACTCGACCCGCCCCTCGTCGTGCAGGAGCGCGTGCTCGGGCCCGACCGCCGGGTAGTCGAGGCCCGCCGAGACGGAGTGCGTCGGCAGCACGTTCCCGGCCTCGTCCTGCAGCAGGTAGGTCCGCGTGCCCTGAAGGACACCCACCGCGGCGCCCGAGCCCTGCTCGCGCCAGGAATCGCGCGGCGTGCTCGCCCGGCCGCCCCGAGCGGCCGCCCGGCCTCGACGCCCGACCATGCGCACGCCCGCGTCCTCGAGGAACGCGAAGAAGAGGCCGATGGCGTTCGAGCCGCCGCCGACGCAGGCGAGGAGCAGGTCGGGCAGGCGCCCGTCCGCCTCGAGCATCTGCGCGCGCGCCTCGTGGCCGATCACCGCCTGGAAGTCGCGCACCATGGCCGGGTAGGGGTGCGCGCCGAGGACCGACCCGAGCAGGTAGTGCGTCGTGCGCACGTTCGTGACCCAGTCGCGCATCGCCTCGTTGATCGCGTCCTTGAGCGTGCGCGTGCCCGAGTCGACCCCGCGCACCTCGGCCCCGAGGAGGCGCATCCGCGCCACGTTCGGGGACTGGCGCGCCATGTCCTCGGTGCCCATGTACACGACGCACTCCAGGCCGAGGAGCGCGCACACCGTGGCCGTCGCGACCCCGTGCTGGCCGGCGCCGGTCTCGGCCACCACGCGGGTCTTTCCCATCCGCTTCACGAGGAGGGCCTGGCCGAGGGCGTTGTTGATCTTGTGCGCGCCCGTGTGGCAGAGGTCCTCGCGCTTCAGCCACACCCGGCAGCCGAGCCGCTCCGAGAGCCGCGCGGCGAGGCCGAGGGGCGTCGGCCGGCCCACGTAGTCGCGGAGGAGCCGCGAGAGCTCGGACTCGAAGGCGGGGTCGCGGCGCGCGACCGCGTACGCCTCCTCCAGCTCGCGGAGCGGCTCCATGAGCGTCTCCGGGACGTAGCGCCCGCCGTAGGGGCCGAAGTGCCCTCCCGCATCGGGCCAGACGCCCGCGTGTCGTGTCACCGGACCGCCTCCTTCTCGACGCTGCGGGCCGCCTCGATGAACGCCCGGACCTTCGCGGGGTCCTTGCGCCCGGGAAGCCCCTCGACGCCGCTCGACACGTCCACCGCGTGCGGGCGCACCGCCCGGATCGCCTCGACCACGTTCGCGGGGCCGAGCCCTCCCGCCAGCATGAGGAACGGCACCCGATCGGCCAGTCCCTTGATGAGAGACCAGTCGAACGGGATGCCGGTGCCGCCGGGCATCTGCGTCTCCCCGGGCAGGCGCGTGTCGACGACGAGCCCGGCCGCGTGATCCGTGTAGCGCAGGGCCTCCTCCGCGGCGAAGCCCTTCCCCACCCGGACCGCCTTGAGGGCCGGGCGCGGCAGAGAGACGAGGGCCTCCGGCGGCTCGTCGCCGTGGAGCTGCAGGAGGTCGAGGCCCACTTCGTCGGCGACCCTCGTCATTTCGTCGAGCGGGGCGTCGACGAAGACGCCCACCCGGAGGACGGACTCCGGCAGGTCCCGGGCGATCGCGGCGGCCCGGGCCGGGTCCACCTTCCGCGGGCTCATGAACCAGAAGACGAAGCCGAGCGCATCGGCCCCGGCCTCGACCGCGACCCGGGCGTCGGCCGGCGAGGTGATGCCGCAGATCTTGACGACGAGCCGACCGTCCCGCGTCGCCTCGCCCAGGTGCCTCGTCCCTCTCACGATGCCCCCTCCAGGAGTTGCTTCAGCGCCTCGCCCGGGTCGGGCGCGCTCATGAGGCGCTCGCCCACCAGGAACGCGTCGAACCCGGCGTCGCGAAGGCGGACGAGGTCGGCGCCCGTGCGGATGCCGCTCTCCGCGACCGCCACCACGTCGTCCGGGATGACGGGGGCGAGGGCGAGCGAGGTCTGGAGCGACACGGCGAGCGTCTTCAGGTCGCGGTTGTTGACACCGACGATCCGCGCCCCCGCGGCGAGCGCGCGATCGAGCTCGGGGCGGTCGTGCACCTCGACGAGGGCGTCGAGGCCTGCCTCGCGCGCCACCGCCAGGAGACCGCGGAGCTCCGCGTCGGTGAGGGCGGCCACGATCAGAAGCACGGCGTCGGCCCCGGCCGCGCGCGCTTCCCAGACCTGCCACGGGTCGAGGACGAAGTCCTTGCGCAGCACCGGCAGCGCCACGGCCTCCCGCGCCTGCACGAGGTGGTCCATGCGGCCGCCGAAGAACGGCTCGTCGGTGAGAACCGAGATCGCGGCCGCGCCCGCGGCTTCGTACCGCCGAGCGACGTCGGCCGGGGCGAGGTCCTCCCGGATCGCCCCGCGGGAGGGCGAGCGGCGCTTGTGCTCGGCAATCACGTTCACGCGGCCGGGGCGAGCCAGGGCCTCGCCGAACGGGCGCACCGGGGACGCCCGGGTCACCGCCGGGTGCGAGAAGCCGAGCGGCCGGCGCTCCTGCTCCGTCGCCACGCGCTCGCGCGTCCGCGCGAGGATCGCGTCGAGGACCGAGGCGGGATCGGGCCGATCGCTCATGCCAGGGCCTCCCGCGCGCGGTCGAGCAGGCGGATGGCCCGCCCGTCGTCGATGGCGGCGGTCGCCTGTCGCACGCCGTCCCGCAGGTCCTTCGCCCGGCCCGCGACCACGAGGGCGGCGGCGGCGTTCAGGAGGACGACGTCGCGCC
>CAWFSB010000014.1:0-99479 GCA_963818355.1 uncultured Acidobacteriota bacterium
CCCCGCAGCGGTGGCCCCCTCGGCTCCGGCGCCGACGCCACCGCCCGCGCCCGCTGCCCCGCCTGTCGCCGCCCCAGTCGCTCGCGCGCCGCGGTTCGTGCCGAAGGAGGAGATCGCGCGCGGCCCGCTGGGCGCGGTGTGGCGCGGCGAGGACACGGCCGATGGACGCAGCGTCGCGATGCGCATGATCCCCGCCGCGCTCTTCGCCCCCGCGGGCCTGCTGCCGGCGCTCACCGCCGACCTGAAGGTCGCGTCCCAGGTCTCCCACCCCAACCTCGTGAAGGTCATCGGGTTCATGGAGTGGAAGGGCGAGCGGTGCCTGGTCACCGAGCACGTGGCGGGGCGCAACTTCGCCGAGGCGATCGCGAGCGGACGCCGCCTGGGCTTCCAGCAGGTGCACGCCCTCGGCCGCATCGTCGCCCAGGTGCTCGGCGTGGTGCACGCGAAGGGCCTCGTGCACGGCTCGGTGCGGCCGTCGAACGTGATGGTGGCCTCGGGCGTCATCAAGCTGGCCGACCTCGGGCTGGGCCGGCTCGCGCAGTCGGTCAACGCGCCGCCCTCCTACCACGCGCCCGAGGGCGGGCTCGGCGCGGCCGAGGATCTCTACGCGCTCTCCGCCGTCATGTACCACCTCCTGACCGGGACCCACCCGCTCTCGCAGGCCCAGGGCGTGGGCCTGCCCCTGCCCTCGCAGCTCGCCCCCGGCGTGCCGGAGGCGATGGACAAGCTGCTCCTGCGTGGGCTGCACCCTCGCCCGGAGCTGAGGCTCGCGAGCGCGGACGATCTCGTCCGCGAGCTGCGCGAGATGGTCAAGTTCGGATGAACTGCCCCGTGTGCCGGAAACGGCGGGGCAAGCGTGCCTGCCCCGCGAAAGGCGAGGCCGTCTGCTCGCAGTGCTGCGGGACGAAGCGCCGGGTCGAGATCGACTGCCCGCCCGACTGCGCGTACCTCGACGGCTCCCACGCCGGGTCGTGGGAAGGCCGATCGGCGGACCGCGACCGCGACGCCCGGCGCGTGGGCCCCTTTCTCGAGGGCCTCTCCGAGGCGCAGGGCCGCCTCGTGCTCCTCTCCCTGGTGGGCGTCACGGCCATCCGGGCGCGGCGTCGCGACCTCGACGACCGCCTCCTGCTGGAGGCCGTCCAGGCCCAGCGCAAGACGGTCGAGACCCGGGAGAAGGGGATCCTGTACGAGCACCCCGCGGCGGACGCGCGGGCCCAGGCCCTGGCGCACGAGCTCGGCGAGCTCTTCCTGGCGACGGACGAAGAGGGCCGTTCCCACGCGCCGGCCGATCGCGACCTGGGAGAGGCGCTCTCGCGGCTCGAGCGGGCGGTGGCGGCGACGCTGCGGGAGGGGGAGTCGGACCACGCGTTCCTCGACACCGCCACCCGGCTCGCGGCCCGGCTCGGCCCGCCCCCCGGGGCGCGGCCCCGGTCCAACCTGATCGTGGAGCCGTGAGCGCATGAGCTTCGCCGGCGACCTCCACACGTTCGACCTGTTCGACCTCCTGGGCTGGCTCATGGGGCGGAAGAAGGCGGGCATCCTCCAGATGACCCGCCGCTCCACCAAGAAACGGCTGGCCTTCCGCGACGGCGCCGTGCAGTGGACGAGCTCCAACGACCCGCGCGAGACGATCGGCCAGGCCCTCGTGCGCGAGGGGCTCGTCACCGAGGAAGCGCTCTTCAAGGCCCTGCTGAAGCAGGAGACCGACAAGCGCCGCCTGGGCGAGCTGCTCATCGCCGACGCCCACCTCACCGAGCCGCAGCTCATGAAGACGCTGCGGACGAACGCCGAGGCGCACCTTCACGACTTGTTCCTCTGGGGGGACGGCCGCTTCGAGTTCGACGACGAGCGGCCGCCGAAGCCCGAGCCCTCGGATCTCGCGATCGAGCTGAAGCCGGTGCTCGAGGAAGGCCGTCACCGGCGAGAGATCTGGAACAAGCTCCGCGTGCGTTTCCCTTCGAACGAGATCACCTTTCGCCTCCTGGCGGACCCGGTGTCGGTCACGAACCCGGCGCGCCGGCAGATCCTCGACGTTGCCGTCTGGGGCAAGACGCTCGCCGGGATCAGCCTGGAGTCTCGTCGATCCGAGTACGAGACGACGCTCCTGATCGCCGGGCTCTGCGACGACGGCATCCTCGTCGTGGACCGGGTCGAGGCAGGGGCCCCAGAGGGGGACCCGGTGGGGATCATCCTGACCCTCCTCGCGGGGGCGGAGATGCGGCTCAAGGAAGGACGCTTCGACGCGGCGCTCGAGGCCTACGAGAGAGTGCTCACCCTCGACGGGCTCAACCAGGCCGCGAAGAAGGGCCTCCTCGCCGTGGCGGAGGCGCGGCAGAAGGCGAAGACCGCGAAGAAGATCCCGCTCGAGCGGGTGCCGGTCCTGCGGCTGACCGCGATGGCCCTTTCGCAGCAGCAGTTCGATCCCCAGGAGGGGTTCGTCCTCTCCCGCATCAACGGCCAGTGGGACGTCCGATCGCTGTTGAAGCTGTGCCCGATGCCGGAAGAGGACGTGCTGCTCATCTTCTCGCGGCTTCTCGACCGCCAGGTCATCGAGCTGAAGTAGCTCGCCCGCGCGCGAGCGCCGCCGCGAGACGGTTGTGGCGCTCGACCACCGGCCCCATGTCGACGGTGGCGACCCGGCCCTCCTCGACCACCACCCGGCCAGAAACGACGCTGACGCGCGCGCGGGTCGGCGCGCAGAAGAGGGTCGCCGCCACCGGGTCGTGCAGCGCCCCCGCGTAGTCGACCGCGCCGAGGTCGAGGCTGAAGAAGTCGGCGCACTTCCCGGGCTCGAGCGAGCCGACGTCGTCGCGGCCCAGCACCCGCGCGCCGCCGAGCGTCGCGAGCTCCAGGGCCTCGCGGGCCGTCATCCAGTCCGCCGGGAGGGCCTTCCCCTCGACGCGCAGGCCCAGCTCGAGCCGGGCGAGGAGCATCGCCTGTCGCGCCTCGAGCAGCATGTTCGAGGCGTCGTTGCTCGCGGAGCCGTCGACGGCCAGGCCCACCGCGACACCGGCCGACATGTACTTCTTCACCGGCGCGATGCCGGAGGCGAGGCGCATGTTCGAGCTCGGGCAGTGCGCGACGCCGCAGCCGGAGCGGGCGAAGCGGGCGATCTCGGCGTCGCTCACGTGGACGGCGTGGGCGAACCAGACGTCACCCGCCACCCAGCCGAGGCGGTCCATCCACTCGACGGGGCGCACCCCGAACCGCTCGAGCGTGTAGCGCTCCTCGTCCCGGGTCTCCGCGAGGTGGGTGTGGAGGCGGACCCCGCGCGCGCGGGCGAGGGCGGCGGACTCGCGCAGGAGATCGGCGCTCACCGAGAACGGCGCGCAGGGGGCGAGGACGATCCGGGTCATCGCCCCCGGCCGCGGGTCGTGGAAGCGGTCGATGACGCGCTCGGAGTCCTTCAGGATGGCGGCCTCGTCCTCCACCGCCTCGTCCGGCGGCAGGCCCCCGTTCGACCGGCCGACCGACATGGACCCGCGGCTCGCGTGGAAGCGCACGCCAATCTCCCGTGCCGCCTCGACCTGCACGTCCACGCAGTTGCCGTTCTGGTAGAGGTAGGTGTGGTCGAAGACGGTGGTGCAACCAGAGAGGAGGAGCTCCGCGAGGCCCACGAGCGTACTCGTGCGCGAGGCCTCGGCGTCGATGCGCGTCCAGGTCGGGTAGTGGGCGGTGAGCCAGTCGAAGAGCCCCGCGTCCTGCCCCGCGGGGAACGCGCGGGTTAGCGTCTGGTTGAGGTGGTGATGCGTGTTGACGAGGCCGGGCAGCACGATCTGGCCGGTGAGGTCGAGGACCCGGTCGGCGGTGGCGGGGAGCTCGTCCGTTGGCCCGACCTGCCGAATGAGGCCGTCCACCGCGTAGAGCCCGGCGCCTCGCAGCTCCCGTCGTTCGGCGTCCATCGTGACCAGGACGTCGGCGTTCTTCACCAGCAGCGTGCTCATGGAAGGCTCCCGCTCCAGTGAAGATACACTGACCGTGAGCGCGGAGGACACATGAGCGACGGCGGAATCAAGGTCACCATCGGGCGTCCCGGCTCGGTCCGTCTCCAGACGGACCCGGTGTGCGGGATGAAGGTCGATCCCGCGTCGGCTCGGGGCGGCTCGCACGAGCACGCGGGGAACACTTACCACTTCTGCAACCCGCGCTGCCGGGAGCGCTTCGCCGCCGATCCCGAGCACTGGCTGAACGCCGGGCCCTCGATCGCCGCGATGAGCGCCCCCGGGCCCGTGCCCCTCCCGCCCCTCGCCTCGGCCGGGGAGCGTGTCGAGTTCGTGTGTCCGATGGACCCTGAGGTCCTCGAGACGAAGCCGGGTCCATGCCGGATCTGCGGCATGGCGCTCGAGCCGCGCACCGTCAGCCTCGCCGACGACAAGAACCCCGAGCTCGAAGACATGACGCGGCGGTTCCGGGTCTCGCTGGCCCTCACGGTGCCGCTCGTGGCGCTCGCGATGGGCGCCATGCTGCCCGGGCATCTCGTCCACCGCTTCGTGTCGCCTCTCGCCCAGGGCTGGCTCGAGCTGCTTCTCGCGACCCCGGTCGTCCTCTGGGGCGGGTGGCCCTTCTTCGAGCGCATGGGAACGAGCTTCCGCACCGGCCGCCTCAACATGTTCACCCTCATCGGGATCGGCACCGGCATCGCGTGGCTGTACAGCCTGGCCGCCGTCCTCGTGCCCGGCGTCTTCCCCGGTTCCTTCCGCGGCCACGACGGCGAGGTGGGGCGCTACTTCGAGTCGTCCGCCGTGATCGTCACGCTCGTCCTGATGGGCCAGGTGCTCGAGCTGCGGGCGCGCCAGCGGACGAGCGGTGCCATCAAGGCGCTCCTCGGCCTCGCCCCGAAGACGGCCCGCCGCCTCGGCGCGGACGGGTCCGAGACCGACGTGCCCCTCGACGAGGTCCGGCCGGGCGACCGCCTGCGCGTCCGCCCCGGCGAGAAGGTGCCCGTCGACGGCGTCGTCCTCGAGGGGACGACGAGCGTCGACGAGTCGATGATCACGGGCGAGCCGGTGCCGGTGGAGAAGGGGCCGGGGTCGCGCGTGACCGGCTCCACGCTCAACGGCACCGGCGGTTTCGTGATGCGCGCCGAGAAGGTCGGGAAGGAAACGCTGCTCGCGCGGATCGTGCAGCTCGTGGCCGAGGCCCAGAGGAGCCGCGCGCCCATCCAGCGCCTCGCCGACTCCGTCGCCGCCTGGTTCGTCCCCGCCGTCTTCGCCGTCGCGGTGCTCGCCTTCGTCGCCTGGGCGCTCGTCGGGCCCGAGCCGCGCTTCGCCTACGCCCTCGTCGCCGCGGTCTCCGTCCTCATCATCGCCTGCCCCTGCGCCCTCGGCCTCGCGACGCCGATGTCGATCATGGTGGGCGTGGGCCGGGGGGCGTCGGCCGGCATCCTCGTGAAGAACGCCGAGGCCCTCGAGATCCTCGCTCGTGTGGACACGCTGGTCGTGGACAAGACGGGCACGCTCACCGAGGGCCGCCCGCGCCTCGTCGCCTTCGAGGGCCTCGACGGCCTCGACGACCCCGAAGCCCTCCGCCTCGCCGCGAGCCTCGAGCGGGGGAGCGAGCACCCGCTCGCGGCCGCCGTCGTGCGCGCGGCCGAGGAGCGCGGCCTGGCTCTCGCTCCCGTCGAGGGCTTCTCTTCCTCGACCGGCCGCGGGGTGCGGGGTACGGTCGAGGGGCGGATGGTGGGCCTCGGCAACCCGGCCTTCTTCGAGGAGCGCGGTGTCTTTCTCTCCGCCCTCGCCGGGAGGGCGGAGGCCGAGCGTCGCGAAGGGCGAACCGTCGTCTTCCTGGCCGTCGACGGCCAGCTGCGCGCTCTTCTCTCCGCGGCCGATCCTCTCAAGGAGTCGGCCCGCGAGGCCATCAGCGACCTCCGGGCCGAGGGGGTCGACGTCGTGATGCTGACCGGCGACAACCGCACGGCAGCCGAGGCCGTGGGCCGCGCGCTCGGCATCCCGCGCATCGAGGCCGAGGTGCGGCCGGAGGGCAAGGCCGAGATCGTGCGCAAGCTCCAGGCCGAGGGGCGAGTCGTGGCCATGGCCGGCGACGGGGTCAACGACGCCCCCGCGCTCGCCGCCGCCCAGGTCGGCATCGCGATGGGCACCGGCACCGACGTCGCCATGCAGAGCGCCGGCGTCACGCTCGTGAAGGGTGACCTGCGTGGCATCGTGCGGGCGCGCCGCCTCTCGCGCGCCACGATCGCCAACATCCGGCAGAACCTCTTCTGGGCCTTCTTCTACAACGCGGTGGGGATCCCGATCGCGGCCGGCGTCCTCTACCCCTGGCTGGGTTGGCTCCTCTCGCCGATGGTCGCGGCGGCGGCGATGAGCCTGAGCTCGGTCACCGTCATCACGAACGCGCTGCGGCTGCGCGGCGTCAGGCTGTAGGCCCCCCGTCCACGAGGGAGACCCTTTCGTCCGGGGTCTGGAAACTCTCTCCCGGAGGATCCCGGTCGCCCGGGCGGCAGGCCCAATCGGACCAGGTGGTTACAAAGGCAACGCTTTCTGGCACCTGCCTTGCATTCTCGGCCCCCAGGAAGGGGTCCGCCCGTGGGCTTGAACGGCAGCCTCCAAGAATTCTCCATCCAGGACATCCTCCAGATCCTGGCTCTCGGTCAGAAGACCGGCCACCTGTCCGTGGACACGCCGGCCGGGGCGGGAGCGATCGTCTTTCGGGCCGGGCGCGTCATCGCGTCGTTCGACGGCGGCAGTCCTTCTCTGGAGAGGAGCCTCGCGTCGCGGCCCGAGTGCCCGCGGGACACGTTCCTGCGCAGGCGTATCGTGGCCTCCGTCGCCCGGCACGCCCGCGCCCGGGAAGGGGAATTCCACTTCCAGGTTTCCGCCGACCCGCCGCTGCGGGTCCAGGGCCGGAACATCGCCCGGGAGACCCTGCCGCAGGGAATGGACATCGTCGAGCTCCTCCTCGAGATGGCCTGGAGGCAGGACGAGGACGCGAGAGACTCGTCCGATCGACCCGTCCGGACCGCGGGGTCGCCGGCCGGGCCCTCGGTCCTCCTCGTCGACGACGAAGACCTGGTTCGGCGGCTCCTCGCCCGCTACCTCGTCGAGGGCGGTTACCGCGTGGTCGAGGCGGGCGACGTGGAGTCGGCGGTGGAGCGTGGGGCCAGCCTGGGCGAGGCGGGCGTTCGGTTCGTTCTCGTCGCCGACCTCAACATGCCCGCCTCGGCCGGGGACTCGTTCCGCGGCGGCGTCGAGGTGGTGAAGCGCCTCGCGAAGCTCCGCCTTCGCCCCCCGGTCGTGATGATGGCGGACGGCGCTCTCTCGTCCCTGGGCGGGCGGCCGATGCGGGGGGTCTGGAGCGTCGTACGGAAGCCCGGCCTCGCGAAGCTCGACCCGCAGGAGTTCGAGGCGGACATGCGGGCGCTCGCGGGCCGGATGGTGGACGACGTCCTGCCCCGGATCTGCGGCGCCGTGCCCGCCTGAACATTTCTAACGAAATACGAGTATAATCGATCATGGTCACGGCCCGGACCGCGTTGCTGCAGGTCCTCCGAGAGGGCCCCGGCTACGGGCGCGATCTCGTCCGTCGCATCCGTCAGGCGAGCGCCGGTCGGCTACGGTTCGCCGAGGGCTCGATCTACCCGGCCCTGCGGCGCCTCGAGGCGGCTCGGCTCGTGCGGAGCTGGGGTGTCGTGCCCGGCCGCCGGCGCGGCGGACGGGCCCGGACCTACTACGAGCTGACCGAGCGGGGGGTGAGGGCCTCGGAGGCAGACCGGGTGACCCTCCTCCGTCTCGCGGTCCCCAGGAGCCCTCAGCTGCCGGGCCCCGACGAGTGCCGGCGGATGCTCGAGCGGATCGAGCTCGGCGCGGAGCTCAGCGAGACGGCAGGATTGCTCTCGCTCAGCGTTCCGCGCTCCCGACGAGGTCGGGCCGCATGAGGCGGAGGCCGGCCCGCTTCGTCCGGGTCGCCCGCAAGATCGCCGAGGCTCTCGGGACCGAGGATTGCCTCCTGGCCGGTGGTCTCGCGGTCATGGCGCACGGATTCGTCCGGGGCACGCGCGACGTGGACATTCTCACCCGCCTGCCCCTGTCGGAAGCCCGGGTCCGCCTCGAGGCGAGCGGCCTCTCCACTCGCCTCCTCCGTGGCGACCCGCTCGAGGGAGGGTTCTCCTGCCTGAAAGGGGAGTGCGACGGCCTGCCGTTCGACGTTCTCCCGCAGCTCGTGCCCGTTCACTGGGAGGCGGCGCCGCGGGTCGAGGGCAAGGGCGCGGGCTCGCTGCGCGTCGTTCCCCTGGGCGACCTGCTGGCTCTCAAGCTGAAGGCGCAGGGCCCGAAGGACCTCATGGATGCGGCCATCCTGGTCCTCCTGCACCCCGAGACCGAAGCGCGAGCGCGGGAGCTGGCGACGGCCTACCGGACGCTCGACCAGTTCGAGATCTGGCTGAACAGTCCACGAACCCGGGCCCAAGCCAGGGAGGAGCTCGAGTTCGAGCGTCGGCGGACGAGGAAGGTGTCGCGATGAATGCGGCCACCGGGACGACCCTTCGCTTGACCCGTTCACGCCGACGTGCTTCCATCAAGAGGATGGGACGCACGATCCGCACGCTCGCCGCCGTGCTCGCCGGCCTGGCCCTCGTGGCCGCGCTGCCGGCGCCCTGCGGCTGCGCGCCGGAGCGCTCGACGTCCCAGCACGCCGACGAGCACGCGTGCTGCGTGCCGCCCGCGGGCGTGAGCGCCGCCGACCGGGGCTGCTGCGACGAGAGCCCGGTGATCGCGGACGCGGCGCCCTCGCCCGTCGGCCCCGCCACGGCGCCGGTCCTGGTGGCCGTTCTTCGCGCCGAAGCGCCGTCCGCGCTTCTCGTGCCCGCGCGTCTCGCCGTCAGCCCGGCCTTCTCGCCTCCTCCCACCGTCCTGCGCATCTGATCCCACCTCGCGCGGGAGAAGTGTCCCCGCGCGTGTGACGGGCGTCTGCCGGCAGGCCCCGAGCAGGGTCTGTACGGCCGCCCTCGGCCGTGGGTCCGTTCGCAGGTGAGGTGGGATCGTGAGGACTCTTCGAATCGTCGTGCTCGTTTCCGTCGTGGTCGCGGCCGTCGTTTCGGCGCGGCCCGTGGCTGCCGCCCAGGAATCCGCCGTCCCGCCGGCGGGCCCCGCGGCGCTCGAAGCCCTGGTCGCCGAGGCTCTCGTTCGGAACCCGGACCTGCAGGCGCTGCAGGAGGGGCTGGTGGCGTCGCGCGCTCGGCCCGAGCAGGCGAGGGCCCTGCCCGACCCGATGCTCTCGGTCCTCTACGTCAACGACGGCTGGAGCCCCAGCCTCGGGCAGCAGGAGATGACGACTCTCGGCTTCATGGGCAGCCAGACCCTGCCCTGGCCGGGCAAGCGCGGCCTCCGCGAGAAGATCGCCGCGCAGGACGCCGCGGCCCCGGCGGAGCGCCTCGAGCGCCAGCGCCTCGCGGTCGCCGCCGGCGTCCGCCGGGCCTTCTGGAGCCTGGTCCTCGCCGAGGAATCGCTGGGAGTGCTCCACGAGCAGGCGGACGTCTGGAAGGAGGCCGAGGGCGTCGCGCGCGCGCGCTACGCCGTGGGCCAGGGCGCGCAGCAGGACGTCCTGCGCGCCCAGCTGGAGATCACCCGCTTCGAGCAGCTGCGCGCGGAGCAGGAGGCCGACATCGAGTCGCGGCTGGCCGAGCTCTCGCGCCTCGTCGGGCGCGAGGTGCCGCGCGAGTGCGCGAGCGGCGTCCACCTCTCCCTGCGGCCCGAGCCGCGCGCCCTCGCCGCGCTGCAGGCCCAGGCCGAAGCCGTTCTTCCCGAGCTGCGCGCGGGAGCCGCCGGCGTCGAGCGCGAGCGGCTCGCGATCGAGCTGGCGCAGCGCGACTTCAAGCCCGACCTCGCCGTGCAGGCCGGCTACATGAACCGCGGTGGCCTCGACCCGATGTGGCAGGCCGGCGTCGGCGTCACCCTGCCTCTCTACCGCGGGCGACGCCGCGCCGCCGTCGCGGAGGCGGAGGCGGGCCGTCGCGCCGCGGCCTTCCAGGTGGAGGCGGTGCGCGCGCAGATCCGCTTCCGCACGCGCGAGCGCGAGGCCCAGCTCCGGGCCGCGGAGCGGATGGCCACGGTCTACGCCGACGGCCTCCTCCCGCAGGCACGGCTGTCGTACGAGGCCTCGATCGCCAGCTATCAGGCCGGCAAGGTGCCGTTCCTGACCGTGCTCGAGGCGCTCTCGACGCTCTACCGCGACCGGATCGACCACCTGCGCGTCCTCGCGGCCCACGAGCGGATCCAGGCCTCGATCGCCGAGGCGAGCCTCGAGGCCACCTCGGAGATGCCGTCGGGCGGCGCCGCGGGCATGGGCTCGGTCGCGGGCGCCTTCGGCGCGGCGGGCGCGACGGCGGGCGGGACGTCCGGCGCGCCAGCCGCCGGCTCGGCCGCGATGTCGGGCTCGATGGGGAACTGAGGGGGAAGCGATGAGAACGACGATGACGCGAACCATCCCCGTCCTGGCGGCGGTCCTCCTCCTGGCCGGCGGCCTCGCCGCGTGCCGCCGCGGCGGCGGCGCGGCCGCGAAGACCGAGGCCGCGAAGCCGCAGTACCACTGCCCGATGCACCCGACCTACGTGTCCGACCGCCCGGGCCAGTGCCCCATCTGCAAGATGGACCTCGTGCCGATCGAGACCGCGGCCGCGACCACGCCACCGGTGGTGGCCGACCGGGCCATGGTCGCCCTCTCGCCGGAGCGCCGGCAGCTCCTGGGCGTCCGCAGCGAGGCGGTCACCCGCCGTCACCTGGACCGCACGATCCGCACGGTCGGCCGCGTGGCGATGGACGAGCGCCGCCTCCACCACGTGCACACCAAGTACGAGGCCTACGTCGAGAAGCTCTACGTCAACTTCGTCGGCCAGATGGTCCGCAAGGGCGACCACCTCGCCGCCCTCTACTCGCCCGAGCTCGTGGCCACCCAGCAGGAGTACCTGCTCGCCTACCGCGCGCAGCAGCGCCTCGCGCAGAGCGGCATCGCCTCGGTCGCCAAGGGAGGCACGGACCTCCTGGAGGCGGCGCGGCAGCGGCTCCTGTTCTGGGACGTGGCCCCGGCCGACATCGCCACCCTCGAGCGCACGGGCAAGGTCGAGCGCACCGTCGACCTGCACGCCGAGCTGCCCGGCTACGTCCTGCAGAAGAGCGCGGTGCACGGCATGCGCGTGACGCCCGCCGACATCCTCTTCGACATCGCCGACCTGTCCGCGGTGTGGATCCTCGCCGACGTCTACGAGTCCGACCTCGCCACGGTCGAGCTGGGCATGGCCGCGGAGGTGACCCTGCCCTACCAGCCGGGCCGCACGTGGCGGGGCAAGGTCGCCTTCGTCAACCCGATCGTGGACCCGGGCACCCGCACCGTGAAGGTGCGCATCGAGGTGGCGAACGGGGACTACGCGCTCAAGCCCGACATGTTCGCCGACGTCGTGCTGCGCCGCGAGCTGGGGGACGCGCTCTTCGTTCCGGAGAGCGCGGTGCTGAAGCCGGGCGACCGCCAGATCGTCTTCCTCGACCTCGGGGACGGCCGGCTCGCGCCGCGCGAGATCGAGACCGGCGCCCGGGTCGAGGGCGGGTACGCCGTTCTCTCCGGCATCGCCGAGGGCGACAAGGTCGTCACCTCGGCCAACTTCCTGATCGACTCCGAGTCGAGCCTGAAGGCGGTGCTCTCGTCGATGGGCGCGGCGCCCGCGGCCGGTGGCCCCCACGCCGGCCACGCGGTCGGCCAGCCCGCATCGGCACCCGTTGCGAGCCCCGCCCCGGCCACGCCGCCAAGGGCCCGGTCGACACCCCCGCCGAAGGTCGCCGCCTACGCCTGCCCGATGCACCCGGAGGTGACGTCCGACAAGCCGGCCTCCTGCCGCATCTGCGGCATGGACCTCGAGCCCCTGAGGCGCCCATGACCCGCGCCATCATCAAGTGGAGCGCGGAGAACCGCTGGGTCGTCCTCCTGGCGACGGCCGCGCTCGTCCTCTTCGCGGTCTACACCCTGCGGACGATCCCGGTGGACGCGATCCCGGACCTCTCGGACACGCAGGTCATCGTCTACTCGCGCTGGGACCGCAGCCCCGACATCGTCGAGGACCAGGTCACCTACCCGATCGTCACCGCGCTCCTCGGCGCGCCGAAGGTGAAGACGATCCGCGGCTTCTCCGACTTCGGCTACAGCTACGTCTACGTGATCTTCGAGGACGGGACCGACATCTACTGGGCCCGCAGCCGCGTCGTCGAGTACCTCTCGAAGATCCAGCCCGTCCTGCCCGAGGGCGTGCGCACCGAGATGGGCCCGGACGCCACCGGCGTCGGCTGGGTCTTCCAGTACGCCCTCGTGGACGACTCGGGGAAGCACAGCCTGGCCGACCTGCGCACGTTCCAGGACTGGACGCTGCGCTACCGCCTGCAGTCCGTGCCGGGCGTCGCGGAAGTGGCCACCTTCGGCGGCTTCCAGCAGCAGTACCAGGTCACGGTCGACCCGAACCGGCTCAAGGCCTACGGCCTCGGGATCATGGAGGTGACCGAGGCGGTGCGCCGCGCCAACGTCGAGGTGGGCGGCCGGCTCGTCGAGATGTCGGGCAAGGAGTACATGGTCCGCGGGCGGGGCTACGTCCGCTCGACCGCCGATCTCGAGAAGACGGTCCTGCGCGCCGACCCGCTCGGGACGCCGGTGCTGCTGCGCGACGTGGCCGAGGTGGCGCTCGGCCCCGAGATCCGCCGCGGGGTCGGCGATCTCGACGGCCTCGGCGACGCCGTGGGCGGGATCGTGGTCATGCGCCACGGCGAGAACGCGCGCGCCGTGATCGAGCGCGTGCGCGAGCGTCTCCGGGAGGTCGAGCCCTCGCTTCCCGAGGGCGTGCGCATCGTCACGACCTACGACCGCTCCGACCTCATCCAGCGGGCCATCGACACCCTGACGCACGAGCTGGTCCTGCAGATGGTGATCGTGAGCCTCGTGATCCTCCTCTTCCTCTGGCACATCCCCTCCGCGATCGTGCCCATCCTGACCATCCCGATCTCCGTCCTCCTCGCCTTCATCCCGATGTGGTTTCTCGGCATCTCGTCCAACATCATGTCCCTCGCCGGCATCGCCATCTCGATCGGCGTCCTCGTCGACGGGGCCATCATCGAGGTCGAGAACGCCTACAAGAAGCTCGAGATCTGGAACACGGAGGGCCGGAAGGGCGACTTCCACCAGGTGCGCCTCGAGGCGCTCATGGAGGTGGGGCCGTCCGTCTTCTTCTCCCTCCTCCTGATCGCGGTCGCCTTCATCCCCGTCTTCACGCTCCTCGACCAGGAGGGACGGCTCTTCAAGCCGCTCGCGTGGACGAAGACCCTCACCATGCTCATGGCGGCGCTCCTGGCCCTCACCCTGGACCCCGCGATGCGCATGCTCTTCACGCGCATGGACTGGCGCCACTTCCGACCGCGGTGGCTGTCGTGGACGTGGAACCAGGTGACGGTCGGGCACTACTACCCGGAGGAGCGGCACCCGGTGAGCCGCGTTCTCTTCGCCGTCTACGAGCCGGTGTGCCGCTTCGTCCTGCGCTGGCCGAAGGCCACGATCGCGATGGCGCTCGCGGTGATGGCGGCCACCGTCCCCGTCTACTTCCGCCTCGGCCACGAGTTCATGCCGCCGCTCAACGAGGGCACGATCCTCTACATGCCCACGACGCTGCCGGGCATCAGCGTCACCGAGGCCTCGCGGCTCCTCCAGGTCCAGGACCGGATCCTCAAGGCGTTCCCCGAGGTCGTGAGTGTCCACGGGAAGGCCGGCCGCGCGGAGACCTCCACCGACCCCGCGCCCTTCTCGATGATGGAGACGGTCGTCCAGCTGAAGCCCGACTCGGAGTGGCGCCCGAAGGAGCGGTGGTACTCGGGCTGGGCCCCCGAGTGGCTGAAGGACGCCGTCCTGCGGCGCGTCTGGCGGGACCGGATCACCTGGGACGAGCTGGTGGCGGAGATGGACCAGGCGCTGCGCATCCCCGGCCAGACGAACGCCTGGACCATGCCCATCAAGGCCCGCATCGACATGCTCACCACCGGCGTGCGCACCCCGGTGGGGATCAAGGTCTACGGCTCCGACCTCGCCGAGATCGAGCGGCTCGGCACGGAGGTCGAGGCGGCGCTGCGGGACGTGCCCGGCACGCGCAGCGCCTTCGCCGAGCGCGCCGCGGGCGGCTACTTCGTCGACCTCGACCTGCGGCGGGACGAGATCGCGCGCTACGGCCTCAGCGTCGCCGCCGTGCAGGACGTCGTGATGTCCGCGATCGGCGGCGAGAACGTCACCACCACCGTCGAGGGCCGGGCCCGCTTCCCGGTGAGCGTCCGCTACCCGCGGGACCTGCGGAGCGACCTCGAGACCCTCGGCCGCGTGCTCGTCATGACCCCTTCCGGGGCGCAGGTCCCGCTCGCCCAGGTCGCCGACATCCGCACCGTCACCGGCCCCTCCATGATCCGCAACGAGAACGGCCTGCTGGTCGGCTACGTCTACGTGGACATCACGGGCCGCGACGTGGGCGGCTACGTGGAGGACGCGAAGCGCGCGGTCGCGCGGCGCCGTGAAGCTCCCGTCCGGCTACGCCCTCGAGTGGAGCGGCCAGTACGAGAACATGCAGCGGGTCACGGAGCGGCTGAAGCTCGTGGTGCCGTTCACGCTCTTCCTGATCCTCTTCCTCCTCTACGCCAACACGAAGTCGCTGGCGAAGACGCTGATCGTCGTCCTCGCCGTGCCCTTCTCGGTCATCGGCGCGGTGTGGCTCCTCTGGGCGCTCGACTACAACGTCTCGATCGCGGTGTGGGTGGGCATGATCGCCCTCATGGGCCTCGACGCGGAGACCGGCGTCTTCATGCTGCTCTTCCTCGACCTCGCCTACGACGAGGCGAAGGCGAAGGGACGCCTGCGCTCGATGGCCGACCTGCACGAGGCGATCGTCCACGGCGCGGTGAAGCGCCTCCGGCCGAAGATGATGACGGTCACCGCCGCGATGGTCGGCCTCATGCCGATCATGTGGTCGATCGGCACGGGCTCGGACGTCATGAAGCGGGTGGCAGCGCCCATGGTGGGCGGGCTCGCCACGTCCTTCCTGCTCGAGCTGCTCGTCTATCCCGCCGATCTACCTGCTCTGGCGCTGGCACACCGAGGTGCGCCAGACCGCGGCAGCCGTCCCGGAGCCGTGAGAGCCAGGACACCGGACTCGTGCCGAGGGTGTAGATTTTTCGCCCCCGATGATCGGCGCCACCGTCTCGCGCTACAGGATCGTCTCGAAGCTCGGCGGCGGACCACCGCGCCTCGGCCGCCTCGACGACGCCATCGCGTCCTTCCGCACCGCGCTGCGCCTCAGCCCCGGCTTCATCGACGCCCACCGCGCCGTTGCCGCGGCACCGCTCCTCGAGGGTGACCCCCAGGCCGCGCTTCGAGAAGCCGCGCGAGCCCGACCGCACCTTCGAGTGGCTCGCCAAGGCCGTCCGCTACAACGACCTGCCCCGGGCTCCTTGACACTGCGAAGATCCGGCGTATCTTCTCAGTAGACCGAGCGGTCTAGTCGACGCGCTCGAGGTTCAGGGGGAAAGACCATGCGAGTTGCGAAGGGCGACGTGGACGTCAAGATGGAGATCCCGGGCGCCGTCATCCGCCAGCGGACCGGGTTCGGGGACGCCAGCGGGTTCGGCGGGATCAGCGGCGAGTGCTTCACGCTCTCGGCGGGGGTCGACACGACCCCGCTCTTCCAGGGGCTAGAGGGAGACCTCTGCCAGTGCCCCCACTGGGGTTTCGTCCTGCGGGGCCGGATCACGACGACCGACGCGAGCGGCGCGCGGGAGACGGTCACCGCCAACGACCTGTTCTACTGGCCGCCCGGGCACAACGTGAAGGTCGACGCCGACGCGGAGATCGTCATGTTCAGCCCGCAGCGCGAGCACAGCCGCGTCATCGACCACATGAAGGCGAAGCTTCAGGGCTAGCCCCCCCGAAGGCCCGGAGCCGAGCACGTCGCAGGCCTCGACGTGCTCGGCGGCAGGGGGGCGATCCATAATCGGCCGATGCACTCGACGAAGGCGCGGCTGCTCGACGCGGGCCTGGCCATGCTCCTGGAGCACGGCTACAACGATCTCGGCATCCAGGCCCTGCTCGCGGCCACGAGTACGCCAAAGGGCTCCTTCTACCACCACTTCGAGGACAAGGAGGACTTCGCGCTCCAGGTGATCGACCGCTACATGCACGGTGTCCACGCCGGGCTCGACGCCTGCCTCGGCGACGCGGGGCGTCCCCCCCTCGACCGCATCCGGCGGTTCTTCGAGATGACGGCGCAGCACTACCGGAAGGAGGGATACATGGGCTGCCTGCTCGGCGGGCTCGGGCAGGAACTGTCGGGCGTGAGCGACGTGTTCCGGCGCAAGGTCGACTCCTGCTTCTCGAAGATCGCCGCGCGCATGGCGGTGTGTCTCGAGGAAGCCCGGAAGAGGGGCGACATCCCGCCCGACTCCGACCCGTCTCGACTGGCCAGCCTGCTCGTCGACTGCTGGGAGGGGGCCGCGCTGCGCAGCCGCTTGCGGCGCAGTCCCTCGCCGCTGACCGCGATGCTCGACTTCTACTTCCGCTCCGCGGTCGCCTTGACTCCCTCAGCGGCCGGCCGGCAGCGCCAGATCCACCCGATGCAGCCAGTCCCCGGCCGACGGGGCGGGGGCCGCCTGGGTGGTCGGTGACTGGTAGAGCCAGAGCCGGAACCGCTCGCGCAGGTCGACACCGCTCGCGGACTGGATCTCGTCCGCGAGGTCCCACGTCGTGAACGGGTCGAACGAGCGCCGCGCGTGCAGGTCGCGCAGGAAGCGCACCATGCGGTCGCGGCCCCCCATCTCCGCGGCGACGGCCTGCATGATCCGGGAGCCCTGGTCGTAGGCGCGGCGGTCGAAGCCCACCGCCACCGCGGAGCGCCCGCTCACGATGTCGGAGCGGTAGGTCTCCTCGATCGGGGCGTAGGCGGGGTCGGCGGAGAGCTCGTACCACATGTCGATCGCCTCGTCCCACCACGAGTCGCGGTACGTGCGCGCCACCGTGCTGCACGCGTAGTACATGTGGAAGACCTCGTGGCGCAGCGCGCGCAGCGACGTCGTGGTGGCGCCGTAGTACTCCATTCCGCCGCCCGTCTGGGTGAGAACGACGCTCAGGCCGCGCGGCATCGGGAACGGGCCGAGCGCTCCCTGCAATTCCGCGAGCCAGGGGTCGAGCGTCGCGAACGCCTCCTCGGGGGAGACCCCGCCGGTCGGCGAGAGGACGCGCACGTCGACCCCACGCAGCCTCCGCTCCGCCAGGGTGTGCGAGCGCGCAGGGGCGAGGTGGAACATCACCGTGTAGGACGCGACCGGGCGCTCCGTGTCGAGCACCCACTCCTGGACGTCGCCTGCCGCTCGGGCGGTCACGAGGCCGGAGCCCACCGCGAGGTAGGGCTCGGCGGCGTGGACCCGGAAGACGAGGACGTGGTGGGCGAGCTCGTGCGGGGTGTTGAGGGTTGGGAAGTGGGTCTCGTTCCCGTGGCCGTCGAGGTCGTTGACGTTCGCGAAGAAGCGTCCGTCGGCGTCCGCGAGAGCAAGCGGGTAGCTCGCTTCCAGCCGGTGAGGAACGCCCGCGGCCAGGTCCCGCTCCAGTTCGAGCGAGACCTGGCCCGATCCCTGGTAGGAGACGAGTCGCACGTCGCTCGCGCGGCCGGGGTCCAGGTCCTGGCCGTCGAGGCGCAGCGCGACCCCCGCCGACCGGGCCGGCTCGAAGTGGACGATCGGGCGCGACTGGCCCGGCCTCATCCGGAAGGTGACCGCCGCCTGGGCCTGGACGCGGCGCTCGGCCGGGTAGACGTCGAACACGGCCTCGACGCGCTCGACGTCGATCCGGAAGACGTCGTCGAGGAGCGCCGCCTCCGTGGGCGCGGCGGGCAGCGGCTCGCTCGCCACGGCCGGCGGCGCGGCGGGAGCCGGCGATGGGGCGATGGGCGCGGAGCCGCCGGAGCCACATCCGCCCGAGGCCAGGGCCAGCGCCGCGAGCGTCAGGAGCCACCCTCTCCGTGCCCAAAGTCCCATGCTCGCCTCCGGGATGCCCAGGTTCGATGGTACCCCCTGGGCCCCCGGTGGTTGCGCCGCGCAGGGCGATAGCGCCTCGCGAGCTCCGGGTCAGAAGCGGACGCGCACCCCGGCCACGGCGTAGTGGAAGAAGGCGAACGTGTAGACCTCGTCGTTGTCGGCCCCGCCCTCGAGGAGCCGGTAGCCGAGGTCCACGTCGACCCGGTCGGACACGCGGAAGACCCCCTTGAGCGATACGTCCTCGGCGCGGCCCTGCGGCGCGGCGAGAGCGTCCGCCTCGAGCTCGAGAGCGAAGCGGTCGGTCGCCTGGTAGCGTGCGTAGGCGTAGAGGAGCGGCACGGCCCCGAGGTTGTCCTTCACCGAGCTCCCGGGGGCGCCGGCGAGGCCGATCTGCGCGTCCCGCACCTTGACGGTCGCCCCGAGACGGAACGACCACTTCCCGCTCGTCGGGAACCGCCAGTACCACGTGAGCCGATACGAGTTGAAGACGTACGTGGCGTCCGTGGGCTGGCCGGCCGGAAAGACGAGGTCCTGGAAGACGATGGGGGACTCCGGCGTGAAGGTGGTCTCGAGCCGCAGCGGGGCGGCGAGGAGCCGCAGGGACTGCCGGGACGTCAGGTCCCAGGTCAGCGTCGCTCGGAAGGCGGGCACCGGTCCCGAGTCGTAGTCGGCGAGCGCGACGAGCGTGCCCCCGTCGCCGGGGATCCGGAAGTCGTTCCGGGTTTGCCACGCGGCTCCCCCCTCGAGGGTGGCATGGAGATCGCCGGCCCCCGCGGGCGCGGCAAGGGCGGTGGTCACGGCGGCAAGCAGGGCAGTCGCGTAGCGCATCATGGACGAATGATACGAGGGAGCGTCGTCGTCGGGTCGGTCAAACTTCGTCAGGGTCGCGCTCCAGCCCACTGCGCCGGCCCCAACGTCGCTATCCGCCGGCTGCCACGGGCGCCGCTCGCCGGCGCCACGCCCCCGGCGAGACGCCCACCTCCCGCTTGAACGCCCGCGAGAACGCCGCCTCGCTCTCGTAGCCGACCGCGAGGGAGATCTCCACCAGCTTGGCGGACGTGTCGCGGAGGAGGCCCGAGGCCAGCTGCATCCGCCACCGCGTCAGGTACTGCATTGGCGGCGTCCCGACGAGGTGGGCGAAGCGCTCGTGCAGCGACGAGCGCGAGAGCCCGGCCGCGTCGGCCAGCTTCTCGAGGGTCCAGGGCTCGACCGGCCGATCGTGAAGGAGCGCGAGCGCCCGGCTCACGACCGGGTCGCGCATTCCAGCGAGCCACCCGGTCTGCCCCGGGGGGAGCGTGTCGATGTGGCGGCGCAGCACCTCGACGAAGAGCATCTCGCTCATCCGCTCGAGCACGGCCTCGCCGCCCGGCCGCCGCTGGTTCGATTCGGCCACGACCGCGCGCAGGAAGCTGCTGACCCAGGAGTCGGGCCCGAGGGCGCTCCCCGGCACTCGCAGCACGCGCGGGAGGGCGGCCAGCAGGGGGTTGAAGGGAGTCGCGTCGAGCCCCAGGAAGCCGCAGGCGATCGTCGCCCGGTCCCGCCCGCCCCCGTCGAGGCGCGCCGTCGTGATCTCGGAGCCCGACAGGCTGAGCGCGTAGGGCAGCTGCGGCGGGCGGGGCGAGAAGTAGAAGTCCCTGTCGGCCCCGGGGCCGCTCATCCCCGGGGCGCTCGACATCACGTGCGGGTCGCCCTGGGGGAACAGGATGACGTCGCCTTCCTCGAGGCGGACGGGCGGCTCCCCGGCCACCGCCGCCCAGCACGCGCCCTTCACGATCCCGTGGAACTCGATCATGTGCCCGGCGCCGGGCAGGATGGCGGGGATGATCTCGCGCGCCGGAGGCGCTTCGGCGACCCAGGGCGAAGCGCCCTCGATGTAGTAGAAGACGGCGCCGTGGAAGCGGACGGCGCGCAGCACGTCGGAGAGGATGTCTCGGCTCACCTTCGGCTCCCGTGCCCTCGGGGCCCGCCGGACGCACGGCATCGGCGGGCGGACGCCCGGCAGGGACGACTCCGTGATTCGGCTGTTTGGTCAAGTTTTGGCGACGCCGGGCCAGACGTCAACCCCCGTCCGGGCGCACCTTCCTGTCATCGAAACCTCACCCGACAAGGAGAGTGCCATGCACCAGATCGCGAACCGTCCCGCCCCCGATCTCGGCGCCGTGAAGACCCGCCAGCAGGCCACGTGGGCCGCGGGGGACTTCGGCCGGATCGGAGTCCAGCTCCAGATCGTCGGCGAGCGGCTCTGCGAGGCGGTCGACCTCGGCGCCGCCGACAGGGTCCTCGACGTGGCGGCGGGGAACGGCAACGCCTCGCTCGCCGCGGCCCGCCACTTCGCCGACGTCACGTCCACCGACTACGTGCCCGCGCTCCTCGAGCAGGGGAGGCTCCGCGCGGAGGCCGACCGGCTCCCCATCACCTTCCAGGTGGCCGACGCCGAGGCCCTCCCGTTCGACGATGCCTCGTTCGACGTGGTCCTCTCGACGTTCGGCGTGATGTTCGCGCCGGACCAGGAGCGCGCCGCGGCGGAGCTCGTCCGCGTGGCGAGGCCCGGTGGCCGGATCGGCCTCGCGAGCTGGACCCCCGAGGGCTTCATCGGGCAGCTCTTCGACCTCATGCGCGGCTTCGCGCCCCCGCCCCCGGGCCTCCGCTCCCCGATGGAGTGGGGCATGGAGACGCGGCTCGTCGAGCTCTTCGGCCCGAGCGCCGCCGACATCCGCACCCGGCGGAGGACGTACACCTTCCGCTACCGCTCGGCCGAGCACTGGGTCGAGTTCTTCCGCTCGTTCTACGGGCCGACGCACAAGGCCTTCGCCGCCCTCGACGAGGCAGGCCGGCAAGCGCTCCACACCGCCCTCCTCGACCTCCTCGCCCGCTTCCACCGGGGCAACGGGGGCGGCCTCTGCGTCCCCGGCGAGTACCTCGAGGCGGTGGTGACGCGGTAGTTGCCGGAACGGCGCACGGGCGCTTCGTCGTCGGGTTCGCCCGTGCGCCTCCGGCCGGATCAAGGTGGAGAGGGGCTCCGTGATGCTGGAGTGTCCAGTGCAGCTAAACCCATCTTGATCAATGGGGTGACGACACCATCTTCGCTGGCTATACTTCTGGTGTCGGCGTTTGGTGGGCGTCGGCCGTGAGGCCGGCCCGCCACGGCGGACACGGCCTCCGGGGGGCGACCGCTGGACGCGCCCGGGCCTGAGCCGAGACCGTCGCGCACGCAACCTGTCACTTCTGGAGGCTTGATGTCGAACAGTCGTGTGGTCGGGGCCCTCAACCTGGCCCTGTCACTGTCGGTTCTCTCCGCGTGCGGAGGAGGCTCGTCTCCCGCGCAACCCGCGCCCGTTCTCGCCGCCACGCCGACGCCCCAGCCAACCCCCAAGCCCGTGGCGCTGAGCGTCATCCCGCCCTGCCCGCTCCCGAGCAAGGTGGGGTCGAGCTACACCTGCACGAGGGAGCGGCCGAGGCTGGGGGCAGAAGTCAACGCGGCCGTCGACCGAGTGATCGCGGAGCGGCCCGACCTTCTCGACTCAAAGGACATGAACCCCGGCCCGAGGGTTCTCAACATCGACGCCTTCATGGTCGCGGTGGTTGCGGCCCTCGGCGAGGCCGGCTTGTGCGCCCACGTCGATGCCGAGGGCGAGGTCGCGGTCAAGTCCGACAACTCGTTCAACGAACAGTGGATCGTCGTGTCACGGATGGGCTGGAGCACTCCGACCGAGCACTGGGTGTTGCGCAAGTTCGCCGCCGCCTGCGAACCGTCGGCCTTCTGAGCCGGCATCCCGGGCCGTTCCACACCGCCGCCGCCCCCTCCGCGTGCAAACGGACCCCGGCCTCGGGAACGCCCCACGGGGCTACCGCGAGGTCCACGAGTGGCTCGCGAGGAACGGGGACGCCGGGAGGCCGGCCGCGTTGCCGAGGCTGACCCGTGGGTTGTCGGCCCAGCCGTAGCGCACCGAGCGCGGCGCCGGGACCGCCGCGCTCGAGACGACGACCGTCGCGCCCTCGACGCGGGCCTCCGCGGAGACGTACCGTCCGTCCGGCCCCGCGATCTCGAAGCCCTCAACCGGCGCCCCGCCGCGTGCGGCGAGACCCTCCGCGTGGTCGAAGAAGACCCGCAGGGCCGAGCCGTCGGGCACGGCCTGGCGGAAGAGCGGCCCCGAGTGCTCGATCCTCTCGCCGTACGCGAGGGCGCGCGCGGCGAGGGCGAGGCGCGTCCCGACCGTCTTCTTGTCGCGTGGGTGGATGTCGGTCGGGTTCCCCACGTCGATGGTCACGGCCATGCCGGTGTTCGCGACGGAGAGCGTCTGCCGCTGCGCCTCGCGCAGTTCGGGCCACGCGTTGCCGGGGCCCGCCGTCCAGTTCGCGAGCTGCACGAAGAGGAAGGGGAAGTCGCCGACACCCCACGCCCGTCGCCATTCGCGGATCGTCGCCTCGAAGAGGCGAGCGTAGACCGGCGCGCGCTCGGGCGAGGCGTCGCTCTCGCCCTGGTACCAGATGACACCCCGGATCGCGTGGGGGGTCAGCGGGGCGATCATCGCGTTGTAGATCCCCGCCGGCGACCAGGCCTCGAGGCCCGGGCGCCAGACTGGCGCCGGCGGCTCCTGGCCCCGCGCGGCCGCCGCCGCGATCTCCCGCTTCTCCTTCTCGATCTCGAGGAGCGTCGTCGCGTGCCGGTCGGCCATGCGGGACCAGTGGAGGACGGCCGGCTGGAGCGCCGCGTCGCTCGCGATCGTCGTGAGCGGCGTGAAGGCGGCGAGCGGCGCCCCGCCCCAGGAGACGTCGACGAGGCCCACGGGCACCGGATGGTGCTCGCGGACGTGGCGCGCGAAGAAGTACGCCACCGCCGAGACCTTCGGAGCCGTCTCCGGGGTGCAGGCCTTCCAGCCCTCGGTCGCGACGTCCGCGAGCGGGAAGCGCGACGTCACCCGCGTCGCGCGCAGGAAGCGGATCTGGGGGTGGTTGGCCTGCGGGATCTCGTTGGCCGCCCCCTCGGCGGCGTCGAGGGGCCACTCCATGTTCGACTGGCCCGCCGCGAGCCATACGTCGCCCACCCAGACGTCGTCGAGCCGGATCGTGTTGGACGCGCTCACGACGAGGGTGAAGGGTCCGCCCGCGGCGGACGGCGGGAGGAAGACGCTCCAACGGCCGAGATCGTCGGCCGCGCTGCTCCGGCTCTGGCCGCGGAAGCTCGCCGTCACCGCCTCGCCGGGCGCTGCGTGGCCCCACAAGTGCAGCGGGACTTCGCGCTGCACCACCATGTGCTCCCCGAGTATGGCCGGCAGCCGGACCTCGGCCCCGGCGGTCCCGGCCGCGAGCGTCGAGAGAGCGATTCCCAGGCACAGCCTCTTCGCACGCGTCATGGCGTCCCTCCCGCGGGGGGCCGGGTCGTCCCGGCCGCCGCCGATTCTGACACGGCCGCGAGCGTTGCCGGGCGAGCGCCTCGCGGGCCGCCGAGAGAGGCGAGGGTAAGATCGGCGGATGGTGCGATCCTCCGGCGTCCTCCTCCTTCTCTGTTGTGCGACCTCGGCCGCTTCTCCGGCCGTGGCACAGCCGCCCGCGACGGGCCTGCAGCCGATCACGCACGAGGCGCTGTGGCTCATGAAGCGCGTCGGCTCGCCGGCGGTGTCGCCCGACGGCCGGTGGGCCGTCTTCCCGGTGACGGAGCCCGCCTACGACGAGAAGAAGGAGACGCAGGACCTGTGGGTCGTCCCCGTCGACGGCTCCGCGAAGGCGCGGCGGCTGACGTCCGGCCGCGCCGGCGAGGGCTCGCCGGCGTGGAGCCCGGACAGCCGGCGGCTCGCGTTCACGGCCAAGCGCGACGACGACGAGGTCGCGCAGGTGTACGTGCTCGACTTCGCCGCCGGCGGCGAGGCCCGCCGCGTCACCTCGTCGCCGCTCGCGGCGCGCGGCCCGGTCTGGAGCCCGGACGGGGCGACGATCGCCTACCAGAGCGCCGTCTACCCGGGGGCGACGGACCTCGAGAGCAATCGCAGGCTCGCCGCCGAGCGCAAGGAGGCGAAGTCGAAGGTCCGTCGCTACGAGTCGTTCCCGATCCGGCGCTGGGACAAGTGGCTCGACGAGACGCGGACCCACGTCTTCGTCGTCCCCGTGGACGGCGACGCGCCGGCCCGCGACCTGCTCGCGGGGACGAGGCTCGCGGCGGAGGCGGGGTTCGGGGGCGCCGGCGGCGAGGGCTCGAGCGACGACCTGCGGCCGGCGTTCGCCCCGGGCGGCCGCTCCCTGGTGATCGTGGCTTCCGTCAACCAGTCGTCGTCGGCCTACGCCCCGACGAACACGCATCTCTACGAGGTGCCCCTCGCCGGCGGTGAGCCGCGCGCGCTGACCTCGGGAACCGCGACCTACGATTCGCCCGCGTTCTCGCCCGACGGGACGTCCCTCTGCGTCCGCGTCACCGAGGAGTGGGGACGGATCTACGCCCTCGACCGCCTCGCGTGCGCGGCGTGGCCGTGGGCCGGCGCGCCGAGGGTGCTGAGCCCCGGGTTCGACCGCTCGGTGGCCGATTTCGCCTTCGCGCCCGACTCGCGCACCCTGTATCTCACCGCGGAAGACGCGGGGTTCGTGCGCCTGTACTCCGTCCCGGTGAAAGGCGGTGCGGTGACGCCGCTCCTCGACTCGCGGGGAGCCTTCGGCGCGATCGAGTCGCCGGAGGGCGCCCCAGCGCCCGTGATCGTGGCCGGGTGGGGGAGCGCGACCGAGCCCGTCGAGATCGTGCGCGTCGACCCGGCCGCGAAGACCCGCACGAGGCTCACGGACTTCAGCGTGGCCGCCGCCGCCGCCCTCGACTGGAAGCCCCTCGACGAGCTCTGGTTCACGAACGGGCGCGGGCGGCGCATCCACAGCTTCGTGGTCCGGCCTCCGGGATTCGACCCGTCCCGGAAGTACCCGCTGCTCGTCCTGATCCACGGCGGCCACGCCAACATGTGGCGCGACTCGATCACGCTGCGCTGGAACTACCACCTGCTCGCGAGCCCCGGGTACGTCGTCCTCCTGACGGACTATCGAGGCTCCACGGGCTACGGGGAGGCGTTCACGCTCGACATCCTCGGCGACCCGCTGCGCGGGCCGGCCGAGGACGTGAACCAGGCCGCCGACGAGGCGATCCGCCGCTACCCCTTCATCGACGCCGCACGGCAGGCCGCGGGCGGCGCGAGCTACGGCGGACACCTCGCGAACTGGCTCGAGGCCACGACCACGCGCTACCGGTGCCTCGTCAGCCACGCCGGGCTCGCGAGCCTGCAGGGCCAGTGGGCCACGAGCGACTCGATCCACCACCGCGAGCTGATGATGGGCGGCCCGTTCTGGGAGAAGCCCGAGGCCTGGCGCGACCAGAGTCCGGCCAGCCACGCGCCGAGCTTCAAGACGCCCATGCTGCTCTCGGTGGGCGAGAACGACTACCGCGTGCCCCTCAACAACGCGCTCGAGATGTACGCTGTGCTCCAGCGCATGCGCGTGCCGTCACGGCTCCTGGTGTGGCCTGAAGAGAACCACTGGATCCTGAAGGGCGAGAACGGTCGCACGTTCTACCGCGAGGTCCACGAGTGGCTCGCGAGATGGTTGAAGTAGCGCGCCGCCGAGTTCCTCTCACAGGGGATGAGGGCCGGCCTGGCGGCGCCATTCGCGGGCCTGCTCGGGTGCCGCGCCGGCTCCTCGATCGAGTCACCGACCGCGCCCGCAACCAGCGGCTCCTCGCCGGGAGGGGACCTGCGCGCGCGCTTCCCCGACCTCCGGCGGCACTTCGTCTTCGAGTACTACCCCTGGTACGGGGGACCCCCCGACTACGAGCACTGGGACTACCCGGACCGGCACCCGCCGGTCGACCTCGGGTCTCCGTACGTGCCTCGCCTCGGCGCCTACGACGTGCGCAGCCCGGCGGTGCTCGAGCAGCACGCGCGCTGGATCCACGACTCGGGCGCGGGCGCCGTCGCCTTGTCGTGGTGGGGACGCGGGAGCTGGGCAGGACGAACGCGTCTCGCTGATCATGGACGTCATGCGTGACCACGACATCAAGGTCACCTTCGCCCTGGAGCCCTACGCCGACGACCGGGGCGAGCGCTTCGCCGCCGATGTCCGGTGGCTGCTCCACGAGTACGGGGAGAAGCGGAATTGGGACGCGTTTCTTCTCGTGCGCGACGCCGACGGTCGGCAGGGCCCCGTCTTCAAGGGCTTCCGCTGCATCCTGCCGGAGACCACGACGGACTGCCGTGGCACGGTCTCCCGCGTGTCCGACTACACGTCGGACGCGGTCTGGCGGCGGCAGACGGACTCCCTGCGCGACGCCCTGCGCGCGGACTTCGACCACGTCACCCTCCTCGCCGACTCCCTGGAGTTCGCGCGGACGCCGGCCGCGGGATTCGACGGCATCGGGATCTACGACAACTTCGTGGCTCCCGCCGACTACGCGGGCTACGCGGCGGGCGCCTCGTCCGCGGGGCTGCTCTTCTCGTTCAACGTCAACCCCGGCTACGACCAGATCGAGCCGCGAGAGCCCCCGGCTGGCCCCTGTCCCTGCGAGCCGCGACCCTTCGCGCCGCCCACCGCGGCCCTCGACTGGTCGCAGGCCGCGGGGCGCGAGCGGGCGGCGCAGCAGTCCGCCGCGCGAATCGCGGAGTCCTTCGACGCCACCCTCCGCGTGCAGACCGACCCCGGCCTCTCGAACGCGCAGCGGGGCTTCCTGCTCGTCTACATCAACTCCTTCAACGAGTGGCACGAGGGGCACGCGTTCGAGCCGATGGCCGACGCCGCCACCTTGACGCCGGAGCAGCGGGCGGTTGGCTACCACAACCCCAAGGACGGCGGCTACCGGCTGGCGGCGCTCTCCGCGCGGCTGCGCCCGCTCGTCGGGGGGTGAGCCTGGATGCCACCGAGCTGCGGGGAACGGGCAGGTCCTCCGTGTTAGGCTGTTCTCGATGACCTTCTGGCGCAGGACCGGCCCCCGGCTCGTGGCGTTGCTGCTGGCCGCCGTCGTCTGCGCCGACGTGACTCTGGATGCGGCCTGCGACCCGATCGCGCTCCCCGGCCCTGCGTCGAGCGTACCCGCCGTCTCCGTCGACACCGGGACCGGTGATGCGTGTGCGGACACATGCGTTGCCGACTGCTTCTGCTGCTCGCGCAGCGAGACGGCCGGCCCCGCGCTGATCCTGCCAGGTCTTTCCGTCGCTGGCGCAGGCCGGGGCCGCGAACCCCGCCTTCGTGCCTGCCGTCGTTCAGCCGGTCCCCGAACCCCCTCCGCTCGCCCTCTCCTGAGCCAGCCGTCCCGATAGCCCTCCGGGCCTCCCGCCCGCGAGAGGTGCGTCGATTCGGAACCCGTCCTCAGGAGGTTCGTGTGTCGCTGCCCAGGATCCGTCCCGCCGTGCTGGCGGCCGGTCTCGCCGCCGCCGGCCCGCTCTCGTTCGCCCAGGAAGCCCTCGACGTGGGCCGCTACGTCGAGATCGTCAAGCGCTCCCATCCCGCCGCGGCCGAGCGTGCCGGCCTCGAGCAGGCGGCCGAGGCGGAGCGGCGCGCGGCCCGCGTCCTGCCCGACCCGGTGTTCGACTTCTCGTGGGACCGCGCGCACCCCACCGATCTGCCGGGCGCGAAGGGGGACGAGACCGGCTACGCGCTCTCGCAGACCCTGCCCTGGCCCGGGACCTGGCGCGCCGGCGCCGACGCCGGCGAGCGTGCCGCCGACGTCCTGCGGGCGGGCGCCGAGGGCGTCGCCTGGGAGATCGAGGCCCGGGCGCGGCTCGCCTTCGCGCGGCTCGAGGCGGCCCGCGGCCTGCTGGACGTGGTCCGCGGGGCCGAGGAGGACGCGCGGTCCCTGCGCGACCTCGTCGCGCGGCGCGCGGAGCTGGGCGAGTCGCGCGAGTCCGACCGCATCAAGGCCTCCGTCGAGTGGCTGCGGCAGCAGCGGCAGCTCACCGCCGCCGAGCGCGAGGCGCAGGTGGCCGAGGCGATCCTGCGCGCGCTCGCGGTCGAGCCGCTGCCCCGACCGTTGACCCTGAAGGCGACCGCCCATCCGCCCCTGCCGCCGCTCGACCCGGCGGCGCTCGCGGCCCGCCTCGCCGAGACGAACCCCCGCCTGCGCGCGGCGCACGCGGAGGCGGCTCGGCGGGAGGCGCTCTCTTCCGTGGCCCGCCGCGCCCGCATCCCCGACCTCGGCGTCAGCGTCTTCCGCCAGCGCGAGATCGACAAGGAGGCGAACGGCTTCTCGGTCGGGATCAAGCTGCCGCTCTGGAACGCCAACCGGGGCGAGATCGCGCGCGCGGAGGCCGAGCAGCGGATCGCGGCGGCGGCGGCGGCCAGGGAGCGGATCGACGTCCTCACGGAGCTGGAGGCGCGCCTCACGGCTCTCGTCGTGGCGGCGGACCAGACCGCCCTCCTCGAGCGCGAGATCCTGCCCCAGGCCACGCGGAGCCTCGAGCTCGCGCGGCTCCTCTACGAGGAAGGGGAGACCTCGCTCCTCGACCTCCTCGACGCGCAGCGCACCTTCCGCGAGGCGCAGCGGGAGCGCCTCCAGTCGCACCTGGCCCAGGCCTTCGCGGTCGCCGACGTGCAGCGGCTCGCCGGGCCCGATTTCGACCCCTGGAGATAGGACACATGACCGCGAAGAGCGTTCGAGCCCTGCTTCTCATCCTGGCGGCCGGCGCGGCCGGGGCCGCGTGCCGCAAGCCACCGGCGTCCGAGGCGAGACCGCGGCGGAGGCCACCCAGGCGGCCCCCGAGGAGACCGCCTCGCACGAGGCCCTCCCGGAGAGCGTGCGTCTCACTCCGGCCGCCCTCTCCGAGGCGGGGATCACGACCTGGAAGGTCCAGCCGGTGGACCTCGAGCACATGCTCGTCCTCACCGGCAGTGTCGACTACGACGAGAACCGCCTGCTCCAGCTCGCCGCGAACGTGAAGGGCCGGGCGGCGGCGATCCGTGTCGACCTGGGCGCCCGCGTGCGCAAGGGCGACCCGATCCTCGAGGTCGAGAGCGTCGAGCTGGGCCGCGCCCGCGAGGAGCTGCTGCGGGAGCTCGTGGGCCTGCGCGTCTCGGCGCGCGCCTACGAGCGCGCGAAGACGCTGGCCGAGGCGAAGGCCATCAGCGCGGGGGAGTTCCAGGCGCGGGAGGGGGACTACCAGGCGAAGAAGGCCGCGGCGGAGGCGGCCGAGCGTGCGCTGCATCTCTACGGCGTCGACGACAGGGAGATCGCGGCGCTGCGGGCCTCGGTCGAGTCGAACGGGACGCTCCCCTCCGGGCACGACGCGCCGCGGCTGGTCCTGCGCGCCCCGTTCGACGGCCGCGTCATCGACCGCCAGGTCACGCCGGGGGCGCTCTTCGAGGCCATGCAGCCTC
Organism: uncultured Acidobacteriota bacterium; assembly: GCA_963818355.1. GTDB lineage: Bacteria > Acidobacteriota > Vicinamibacteria > Fen-336 > Fen-336 > DATBSL01. The sequence continues at coordinate 29,367 of CAWFSB010000014.1, forward strand.
TCGTGACGGTCGCGGACCTCTCCTCGGTCTGGGTCTTCCTGCAGGCCTACGAGAAGGACCTCGCGCTCCTGCACGATGGAGTGCCCGTCACGATTCGAACGGAGGCGTTCCCCCAGGACACCTTCGAGGGACGAGTGGACTTCCTCGGCAGCGTCGTGGACAAGGCGACCCGCACCGTGCGGGTGAGGGCCACCGTGGGGAACCGCGCCGAGAAGCTCCGCCCCGGCATGTTCGTCACGGCCCAGGTGCACGTGCCCAAGCCGGAGGCCGAGGCGAAGGCGACCGTGGCCGTGCCGCAGGCGGCCCTCCAGACGCTGGAGGGGCGGACGACGGTGTTCGTCCAGACGGAGCCGGGCGTCTTCGTGCGCCACTTCGTCGAGACCGGGCACACCTTCGAGGGCTTCACCGAGATCCTCTCCGGGGTCAAGCCCGGGGACCTGATCGTCAGCGAGGGCAGCTTCGTCCTGAAGTCGGAGTTCGCCAAGGCGTCGCTCGTGGAGGAGGAGTGACGTGCTGAGGCGCATCGTCGACTTCAGCCTGGAGAACCGGCCGCTCGTCCTGATCGCGGCCGTCCTCACGATCCTCGGGGGCGGCTACGCCCTGACCCAGCTCCCGATCGACGTCCAGCCCGACATCACGAACGTGCAGGTCCAGGTGCTGACGAAGGCCCCGGCTCTCGGCCCGGTCGAGATGGAGCAGTTCATCACGTACCCGATCGAGGCGGCGATGAACGGGCTGCCGAGGCTCCACGAGATCCGCTCGATCTCACGCTACGGCCTCTCGGCGGTCACCGTCGTCTTCGAGGACGGTGTCGACGTCTACTTCGCCCGCCAGCTCGTGAACGAGCGGCTGTCGCAGGCGCGGGAGGCCATCCCGCCCGGGCTCGGCAGCCCCGAGATGGGGCCGGTGACCACCGGCCTCGGCGACGTCTTCCAGTTCACGGTCGAGGGCGACGGCGTCTCCGCGATGGAGCGCCGCACGATCCTCGACTGGCTGATCGCCCCACGGCTGCGGGCGGTGCCCGGCGTCACCGAGGTGAACACCTGGGGCGGGCTCCCCAAGCAGTACCAGGTGGTGGTGGACCCCGCCAGGCTCCTGGCCTACCGGATCGCCCTCAAGGACGTCTTCGAGGCCGTGGAGAAGGGGACGCGCAACGCCGGCGGGGGCTACATCGAGCACAACCGGGAGCAGTACATCCTGCGCGGCGAGGGGCTCGTCGGGTCGCTCGCCGACATCGAGAAGATCGTCCTCAAGGCCGGGGAGGACGGCACTCCGGTGACGGTCGGCAGTATCGCCCAGGTCCGCGAGGGGGCGATGCTGCGCATCGGCGTCGCCACCATCGACGGCCGGGGCGAGACCGTGATCGGCCTCGTCCAGATGCTGGCCGGCGAGAACGCGCTCCAGGTGGCGACCCGCGCGCGCCAGGCGGTGGCGGAGCTGCAGCCGTCCCTGCCCAAGGGAGTCCGCATCGTCCCGTACTACGACCGCGCGGTCCTCGTCCGTCGCGTCATCCGCACGGTCGAGACGAACCTGCTCGAGGGGGCGCTCCTCGTCGTGGCCGTCCTGTTCGCCTTCCTGGGCAACATCCGGGCGGGGCTGATCGTGGCCTCGGCCATCCCGCTCTCGATGCTGCTCGCTTTCACCGGCATGGTGCACTCCCGCATCTCGGCCAACCTGATGAGCCTGGGGGCGATCGACTTCGGCCTGATCGTGGATGGGGCGGTGGTCCTGGTGGAGAACATCGTCCGCCGCCTCGGCGAGCCGGAAGGGCGCGACAAGACGGTGCGGCAGATCACCGCCGAGGCCGCCCACGAGGTGGTCCGGCCCATCACGTTCGGGATCGGCATCATCATCATCGTCTACCTTCCGATCCTCACCCTCGGTGGCATCGAGGGGAAGATGTTCAGGCCCATGGCCTGGACGGTGGTCTTCGCCCTGGCCGGGTCCCTCCTCCTGACCCTCACTCTCACGCCGGTCCTCGCCTCGCTCTTCCTTCGGAAGACCGGCCACGAGCACGAGCCGCGCTTCGTGGGCCGGCTCCGCGGGCTCTACCTGCGCGCGCTCGACGCCTGCTTCTCGCACCGCGCCCTCGTGCTCTCCGCCGGCCTGCTGGCCGTGATCGCGGGGGGCCTTCTCGCCACGAGGCTGGGCGGCGAGTTCATCCCTCGGCTCGACGAGGGCGACATCTCGATCAGCGCCATCCGTCCGGCCTCGGTCGCCATCTCCGAGGTGGCCGCCGGCACGGGGCGGATGGAGCGCGTCTTGAAGCGATTCCCGGAAGTGACGACCGTGGTCAGCCGCTCGGGCAGCCCGGAGCTGGCGACCGACGTCATGGGCATCGAGCTCGGGGACGTGTTCGTGATGCTGAAGCCCCGCTCCGAGTGGACGACGGCTCGCAGCAAGGGGGAGCTGGTCGAGAAGATGAGCGAGGCCCTGGAAGAGGCCGTGCCCGGCATCGGCTTCTCCTTCACCCAGCCGATCGAGATGCGTTTCAACGAGCTGATCGCCGGGGTCCGTTCCGACGTGGGCGTCAAGCTCTTCGGCGACGACCTCGACACGCTGCGCACGAAGGGGGAGGAGATCGCGCGCGTCGTGGCGGGCGTCCCGGGAGCGGCCGACGTGAAGCTCGAGCAGACGGCCGGCCTGCCGGTGATCCGCGTGCGTGTCGATCGCGACCGCTGCGCCCGCTACGGCATCTCGGTCGGCGACGTGCTCGACACCGTCGAGGCCGCCCGCGCCGGGAAGATGGTGGGAACCGTCTTCGAGGGCCAGCGCCGCTTCTCGCTCGCCGTGCGCCTCGACGACGAGGCGGCCCGCACCCTCGACGCGCTCGGCAACGTCCCCGTCGCGTCGCCCACGGGCGCGAGCGTTCCGCTCGGCCAGCTCGCCGCGATCGAGCTCGACACCGGGCCGGCGCAGATCAGCCGCGAGGCGGTCCGCCGCCGGATCGTCGTCGAGACGAACGTGCGCGGTCGCGACGTGGCGTCGTTCGTGGCCGAGGCCCGCGAGCGCCTCGCCCGCGAGGTGCAACTCCCCGCCGGCTACTACATCCGCTGGGGCGGCCAGTTCGAGAACCTGCAGGCGGCCAGCGCGCGCCTCGCGATCGTCGTGCCGCTGGCCCTGGGCCTCATCTTCGCGATGCTCTACTTCACCTTCGGCTCGGTGAAGCCCGCGGCCCTCATCTACCTGAACGTCCCCTTCGCGGCCACGGGCGGCGTCGTCGCGCTGGCCCTGCGCGGGCTGCCGTTCTCGATCTCGGCGGGCGTGGGCTTCATCGCGCTCTTCGGCGTGGCCGTCCTCAACGGCGTCGTCCTGATGACGCAGATCCGTGACCTCGAGGAGAAGACCGACCTGGGCGTCCTCGACGTCCTGCGCCGGGCGTGCGCCCTCCGGATGAGGCCGGTGCTGATGACGGCGCTCGTGGCCTCGCTCGGGTTCGTCCCGATGGCCCTGTCCACGAGCCCGGGCGCCGAGGTCCAGCGGCCCCTGGCCACCGTCGTCATCGGAGGCCTCGTGACCTCGACGCTCCTGACCCTCCTCGTCCTGCCCACCCTCTACAGCTTCTTCCGCCGCCCCAGGGCGGCTGCCTGATCCTCGCCCAGGTCATTCCGGTTGGTCAGCGACGCGCAGATCCTCTTGACAGCCCCGGCTCGATCTATATAATCAAGTAATCAATTGATTACTTATGAAAGCTCATGATCCTTTTTATCAACATCTTGCGAGGATCGGGCGTGCCTTGGCCAGCGCGCCACGCTTGGCTCTCCTCGACCTGCTGAGGCAGGGACCCCGCACGGTCGAGGCCGTCGCGCGAGAGGCCGGACTCACCCTCGCGAATGCCTCCCAGCATCTCAAGGTGCTGCGCCAGGCCCGCCTCGTCGAAACCGAGAAGCGGGGCGTCTTCGTGACGTACCGCGTGGCCGACCAGGCCGTCGACGACTTCTACGGTGCCCTGCGCAGGCTCGGGGAGGCGCGGCTCGCCGAGGTGCAGCAGATCGCCCACGCCTTCGTCGAGAAGAGGGGCCGTCTCGAGGCGATCGACAAGCAGCGGCTGATCGAGCGCATCCGAGCCGGAGACGTGATCGTGCTCGACGTGCGTCCGACCGAGGAGTACCGCGCCGCTCACATCGCGGGGGCGGTCTCCCTTCCCCTGAAGGAGCTCGAGAAGCGCCTCGGAGGTCTGCCGACCGACCAGGACGTCGTCGCCTACTGCCGCGGCCCCTACTGCGTGCTGGCGCCGGAGGCGGTGCAGCTGCTGCGAGCCCGCGGCTACCGGGCCATCGCGCTGGGCGACGGCGTCGCCGAGTGGCGGGCCCAGGGCTTGCCGGTGGCCGTCGGAGACGCGCCGTGAGCTCGCTCGGCATGCTCGGCGCCCTCGCGGTCGGGATGGCTTTCGGCTACGGCTCGCAGCGGGGGGCGTTCTGCATGAGCTCCGGCCTGCGCGGTGTTCTCGATGGCGAGTGGACGAAGGTGAAGGCGCTGGGCCTCGCCGTCGCGATTCAGCTCGTCCTGCTCCCGGTCGTCTTCGCGGCCGGGCTGGCCCGTCCAGCCGAACTGCCGCTCAAGGCCCTGGCCGCGGTCGCGGGCGGCGTTCTCTTCGGCGCCTCGATGCGCTGGGCGGGAGGTTGCGCGGCGGGGGTCTGGTACAAGCTGGGCGCTGGCGACATCGGGTCGCTGCTGGCCGTGCTCGGGATGGCGCTGGGCGCATCGGCCGCCGACGCGGGACCGCTGCGCGGAGTTCGCACCTCGTTGCAGGAAGCGATCCCCGCCGTTTCGTGGAGTCCGCCTGCGGCCGCCTCCGTCGGCGCGGGCCTCCTCGTGCTGGCCGGTCTCTTCTGGTTGGCCGATGGCCGCGCCGGCGCGTGGTCGTGGCGCAAGACGGGCCTGTGGATCGGCATCGTGGCCGCGATCGCTTGGCCCGTTTCGGCGGTCGGCCGGCCGAGACTTCGGTCTCGCCGTCGTGCCCGGCTCGACGGGTCTGCTGTCCGCCCTCGCCGGGCTGGCGTTCCCCGCGTGGGACGTCCTGCTCGTGCTGGGCGTCCTGGCCGGCGGCGGGCTGGCGGCCCGGCAGAAGGGCCCGATCGCGCTCAGCGCTCCGAGCTCGACCGCCCTCCTGAAGCGCTTCGCCGGCGGCCTCGGCCTCGGGATCGGCGCGTCCGTCGCGGGCGGATGCACCGTGGGCCAGGGCCTCACGGGCCTGGCCCTCCTCGCGCCCAGCAGCTTCGTCGTGATGGGCGCCATCTTCGCTGGGCAGTACCGGGGCGGCGCTCGTCGCGCGACGACTGGACGCCCCTCCGGCTCCCTTGGCTCCGTCCTCCAACTCCAACTGAGGAGATGCATTCATGAAGACTCTCGTCATCCTGAACGACGCACCCTACGGCAGCGAGCGAACCTACAACGGGCTTCGTCTCGCCGGATCCCTCGCACGGAAGGGAGGAGATCTGCGGCTGTTCCTCATCGGCGATGCCGTGGCCTGCGCCAAGACCGGCCAGAAGGTCCCGTCGGGCTACTACAGCACGCAGAGCATGCTCGGCGCGGTCATCCGCAACGGCGCGGCGGTCGGGGTCTGCGGCACCTGCATCGACGCCCGCGGCATCACCGAGGGCGAGCTCGCGGAAGGGGCGCGCCGCAGCACCATGGACGAGCTCACGGACTGGACGCTCGAGGCGGACAAGGTCCTCGTGTTCTGAAAGGCGGACCACCATGAGGACCGTCCTCGCCGCGCTCGCGCTGGCCGCCGGGGCGAGCGTCTCGACGGCCCGCGCCGCCGACACGCCCTCGCTCACCGTCGGCCTGCGTCTGCAGGGCTGGTACGTGGCGGAGCAGCACGGCGCCCCGGACGGCGGCACGGCCCAGGACTTCCTGCTCCGCCGCGGCTACCTGTCCCTCACCGGGAAGCTGACCTCGACCGTGTCCGCCTTCGTGCACGTGGCCGGCGACCGCATCGGCCAGACCGGCCTCGATGCGCCGGGCCTGGGCCTGGGCACGGGGCTCGCGCTGCGGGACGCATGGGTCGCCTGGCAGCCGCACCCGGCCTTCCACGTTCAGGCGGGACGGATGTACGTGCCCTTCACCAGGGCCTACGGGACGGAGTCCACCTTCACGCTGCTCACGCTGGACCTGCCGCAGACGCAGGGCGGTGGCCGCGGGGCGATCTTCTACCCCAGCAAGGTCGGGAGGGACGACGGCATCGTCGTGTGGGGAGGCTTCTGGCGAGGTCGGATTCAATACCGCGCCGGCGTGATGGACGGCGTCGAAGGTCCAGTCCAACCCGGGCGACTCGCTCCGTTTCGCCGGGCGGGTCTCTCTCAACCTGCTCGATCCCGAGACAGGGTGGTTCAACCGTGGTACCTATCTCGGCGAGAAACGCGTGCTCGCCTTGAGCGTGGGCTTCGACCGGCAGACTGACCTCGTGATCACGGACGCCACGCGCACGTACCGAGCGTGGACCGCCGACCTCTTTCTGGACCGTCCCGTGGGCCGGGGCGCGCTCACGGTCGAGGCGTCGTATTCGGACGCCCACGCCCTTCCGTTGGGCCTGCCCTTCGCCGGCGTCCCCGTGGGTGCCGATAGCCGAATGGCCTACCTGCAGGGGGGCTTCTTGCTGCCGTGGCGCCTCGGCACCGGCCGTCTCCAAGTCTATGGCCGTGCCGAGAGGATCCTCGTGTCGGACGGTGACGACACGTCGCTTCCCGGCGCCGGCCTCAACTACTTGCTTCGCAGTCACGACCTCAAGCTGACCGCTGATTGGAGCCGATGCCCGCGAGGCTCACGAACGGCCACGAGCGCGCTCACCGTCCAGGCGCAGGTCGGCTTCTGAGGCAAACGGCTCAACCCCGGCCCTCGCAAAGAAGATGGGGCTCCCGAATAGGGCGTATGTGCTACCACCGTGCGCCCCGTTGCTCAATGCGTTCGGGGGAGCGTGGTTTCTACGAGCCGTCGCCGACCCGCGTCACATCGCGCGAGGGCGTGAGTTCTCGGCGTCATTGATCCAGGTAGCCTCGATAGGCGAACCTCCAACCCGATCGAGGTGTGGCTTGAAGCAAGAGGCAATCCTGTGCGGCGTCCTGCTCGGCGTTTCCTTCCTCCCCGTGCCGGTGAGCGTCGGGGCGGACGTCGGCGGGGCCGAGCCGGAGTTGGCGCTTCTGTACGATTTCTACTCTGTCGAGGGCACCGGCGTGCCCGACGGCTCGGGCCACGGGCACAGGGGCACCCTCCAGGCAGGGGAGATCGTCTCCGGACGGAACAAGCCCGCCGTGCAGTTCGCCGGCAAGGGACTGCTCACGACACCCGACGTGTCGGCGGACATGGACTTCACGTCACGACCGCTGACGATTGGAGCGATGTGCAGGCCGAGCGCCCCGGACGGCGTGATCGTCGCCATGGGCGATGCGGAAGACGGCTTCAGCCTCTACCTGCAGGGCGGTGTGCCGCACTTCGCGGTCCGGACGAAGGGCGCCCTCCACCAGGCCGTGGCCCCCGAGGCCGTGGTGCTCGACCAGTGGGTCCACGTGGCCGGCGTCATCGACGCCAAGGGAGGGCTCACCCTCCTGGTCGACACGTGGCCGGTCGCGCAGTCTCCGGGCAGCCTGCTGGCCCGAGCGTCCGCCGAGCCGCTCACGGTCGGAGCGGACACGGGCGCTTTCGTGGGTGAGTACGCAACACCCCTGTACTGGGAGGGTCTCTTGCAGGACGTGCGTCTCTACCGGGGTGTCGTGAGCCGAGAGGCGAACCGGGATCTGCTCGGAGAATGGGCCAATCGCCCCGGCTGCGGCTGTCGCAAGTAGTCCAGCCCCGCACACGACCCGAGACTGAGCCGCGTCCGACGGAGCGCCGTGAGGCCGCGCCCGTGATCGGGTTGCGGCCTCCTCTCATGAGCTGCCGGTTCTCGCCGATGAGCTGTCTTTCTCTCCCACACGCGGCGGGGCGCCCGGAAGGCCCAGCGGCTCACCCGCGCGCCGCAGCAGCAGGCGGCGGTAGAGCCCGCCGGCGAAGGCGGGCTCGTCCCGGACGACGACGAGGTCGGCGCCCGATCGCTCGAGGATGTCCTCGAACCGTCGCGTCATGTCCGTGAAGAGCACCCGGATGACCACGTTGAGAGCGCGCAGAGCGAGCGGTGGCCGGCGGGTGCGCACGAATTTGTCGAAGACGACCACGCGCCCGCCGGGGCGCAGCGCGCGGGCGGCCTCGCGCAGGCAGCGGACGGGGTCGGGGATCACGGCCAGGACGAGGTGCAGGACGACGCCGTCGAAGGCACCGTCCGGGACCGCGAGCTGGTGGCCGTCCATCACGACGAGGCGCGTGCCTCCAGTCGCTCGCGGCCGGGCGCGCCGCAGCATGGCGGGCGTCAGGTCGGTGGCGAGGACCGTGCAACCGCGCGGGCAGGTGCGGCAGGTCGGCGCCCGTCCCGGCACCGACGATCAGGAGGCGCTCACCCGGCCTCGGGTCCAGCAGCGCCAGCGACTCCCGCCGAAGCCGGTCCATGCCCCGGACCGCGAGGTCGTAGACGGGGGCCCAGAAGGTGTAGCGCAGCCGGTTCCAGCGGTTCGTGTCGATCAGGGCTGCTTCCCGCGCACCTTCTGCACGATCGCGAGCGTCTCCGCGACCTTCTTCGCGAGGCCGTCCCAGTCCTTCGCCGCGAGGATCTCCTTCGTGATCAGGTTCGAGCCGATGCCGACGCACGCGACGCCCGCCTTGAACCACGCGGAGAGGGACGCCTCGGTGGGCTCGACGCCGCCGGTGGGCATGATCGACGTCCAGGGGCAGGGGCCCCGGACGGCCTTCACGAACGGCGGGCCGCCCACCTCGGCGCCGGGGAAGATCTTCACGATCTCGCAGCCGAGCTCCTCCGCCGCGGAGATCTCCGAGGCGGTGCCGCAGCCGGGGGAGTACGGGACCTTGCGGCGGTTGCAGGCGCGGGCGACGTCGGGGTTGAGCACGGGGCCGACCACGAAGCTCGCGCCGTTGTTGATGTAGAGGGTCGCCGTGCCGGGGTCCACGACGGAGCCGACCCCGGTGATCATCTCCGGGACCTCCTTCGCGCAGAACCTCTCGAGCTCGCGGAAGACCTCCCACGCGAAGTCGCCGCGGTTCGTGAACTCGAGGAGCCGGGCGCCGCCCCGCGCGCACGCGCGGGCGACGCTCGTCACGACCTCGAGGTCCGGGTGGTAGAAGACCGGCACGATGCCGGTCGAGTACATCGCGTTGAGCACGTCCATGCGTCGATAGCGGGCCATGCGCGGATGTTAACCGAGGACGGGGCCTCCCGCCCCGGGCGGCGTTATGCTCGGGCATGCTCTGGAGCTACCTTCACTGGCTGGTCGGCATCAGCATCCTCTTCGTGGTCCTGGAACGGGTCTTCCCCTGGAGGAAGGGGCAGGCGCTCCTGCGGCCGGGCCTCGCGCGAGACGTGGGCTTCCTCGCGGTCAACGGCCACTTCTTCTCGCTGCTGACCGCCGGCGTGAACGGCTGGCTGGCCCTTCAGGCCACCAGGCTCCTGCAGGAGGCCGGCCTCGTCTTCGACGCCTCGCCGCTCCCCCGATGGCCTTTCTGGGCGCAGGTCGTCGTCTTCCTCCTCGTCTCCGACTTCCTGCAGTGGTGCGTGCACAACGCGCTGCACCGCGTGCCGTTCCTCTGGACCTTCCACAAGGTCCACCACGCGATCACCACCATGGACTTCATCGGGAGCTTCCGCTTCCACTGGATGGAGATCCTCGTCTACAAGACGGCGCAGTGGCTGCCGCTCGCGCTCCTCGGGGCCTCCGGGGAGGCGGCGTTCGTGGTGGCGGTCTTCGGCACGTTCTGGGGCCACCTCAACCACGCGAACCTGGACGTGGGCCTCGGGCCGCTCGGCTACGTCTTCAACAGCCCGCGGATGCACCTGTGGCACCACGACGCGTCGGACGAGGGCGGGGTCGCCAAGAACTTCGGGATCGTCCTCAGCCTCTGGGACTTCCTCTTCGGCACCGTCTTCTGGCCGCGCGACCGCAGCCCGAAGACGCTCGGCTACCCGGGTGTCGAGGAGATGCCGCAGGGGCTCGCCGGGGAGCTCGCCTGGCCGCTGGCGAAGGCACGATGAGGGGGAAGGAGCGCTTCGCGGAGTGGGCGCCAGGCCCTCGGCCGCCTCCCGCAGTTCTACGCCGACGTGCACGGCTGGCGCGCCATGGCGGAGGCGGTGGCGGGCGTCGTCCACGCGCTGCCCGCGGAGGACCGTGCGAAGGCCTGCGTCTTCGGTCCGTGGGCTGAAGCCGCCGATCGCCGGCCTCTGGCCCCGACTCAAGGGCTTCATCTAGCCTTTTCTGCTATCCTCCGCCCGCTCATCGACGGATCACCAGATCAATGCCTTTGCGGAGGCGAGAGGCGTGAGGGTCGGGCGCGCACGGCTGGGGCGGTGGGACGCCGTGTGGGTGGCGGTCCTCGTCCTGGTCGTGGTGACGGTGTGGTGCGCGGCCTACGGCCGGACGAGCCTCGCGGCGTGGCGGACGCCGATCACCTACGAGGGCGACGCGCTCTTCCTGGCCGCCTACCTCAAGGCCGCGAGCGACGGGCACGTCTTCCCCGGCGCCAGCCTCGTCGTCCCGGAGCTGAACGCCCCGTTCGAGGCGAGCTGGGACGATCACCCCCGCACGCTGCGCGCGGTATTCCTCGCCGCGGGAGGCCTCGCGCGGGTGGTGGGGCTCTTCGCCGCCTTGAACCTCCTCCTGCTCCTGGCCCACGTCCTCGCCGCGCTGTCCCTCTACGCGGTGGCTCGTTACTTCGGGGCTCGGCGCGAGTGGGCCTTCGCCGGCGGCGTCGCTTTCGGGCTCGGGCACTTCCTCTTCTGGCGCAGCCCAGGCCCACCTCGACCTGGCGCTGTGCTGGCACCTTCCGCTGTGCGTGCTGGTCGTGACCTGGGCCTTCGGCCGCCGGGGGATTCCGGTGCGCTCCCGGCGCTTCCCCGTCGCGGTGCTGATCACGGTGGTGACGGCGCTGCACAACCCGTACTTCGCCTGCCTGTACGCCCAGTTCCTCCTCTTCGCCGTCGCCGCGCAGGCGATTCGCCGCGCCCGCCGCGCGGCGGTCCTGGCGCCGCTCGCCCTGACCGGCATCCTGGCCGCCACGTTCCTCCTCGACAACGCGGGCTCGCTCGTCTACCAGTGGCGAAACGGCGCGAACCCCGCTGCTTCGCGCCCCTACGGGAACCTGGAGCGGTACGCCTTGAAGCCGCTCGAGCTCTTCTTCCCCCGCCGGGCTACGGGCTCGCGGACTGGGGCCAGGCGGCCCGCGTGCACTGGGAGCGCCGGATCTACCGGGGAGAGGGGGGCTCGCCCTACCTCGGGATCGTCGGCGCGGCGACGCTCGCCGGCCTCTTCACCCTCACCCTGGCGGCGGCGCTGCGCCGCCCCGCCCAGGCGCCTCCCCCCGACCGCCGTCGCCATCGCCTGGATCCTGCTCTACTCGGTCCTCGGGGGGGTGAACCAGCTCCTCGGGATCTTCGGGTTCTTGTGGCTGAGGGGGACCAACCGGTTCAGCGTGTGGATTCTCGCGCTGGTGCTCCTCTTCCTGGTGACCCGCCGGTTCACGGCCGGCCGCTTCGCCGCGGTTGCGGCGGCGCTGGTGGCCGCCGTGGCCGTCGCGGACCAGGTGCCCCTGCGAGCCAGCCGCGAGTCGTTGCGGCAGACGCAGGTGGCGGTGGCGGGGGACGAGGCGTTCGTGGCGGCGCTCGAAGGCTCACTGCCCCCGGGCGCGATGCTCTTCATGCTCCCGCTCGTCGAGTTCCCCGAGGGCCGCGCCGTGCTCGGGGCGGACGAGTACGAGCACCTCCGGCCGTACCTTCACGCGCGGCGGCTGCGCTTCAGCTTCGGCGCCGACAAGGGCCGCCCCCGGGAGTCCTGGCAGATCGAGACCGCCGCCCAGCCGCCGGCGCGGATGGTGGCGGACCTGGAGCGGTACGGCTTCGCCGGGATCCTGATCGACCGCCGGGCGTATCCGCGCGACGCGCGCCGACTTCCTCGCCGACCTGGCCGCGGCCGGACGCCACGTGACGCTGACCCACGCCGCCGGCGACTACGTCTTCGTGCCGCTGCGCCCCGCGGCGGCGCCGTCGCTCCCGGGCCACACGCGGGTCGTGGGCGCCGCACCCTGACCGCGCGGTCCCTCTCACGGCGCGAGGAACTCGTCGCGCGGGTAGAGGTCGTGGTTCAGGGCGACGCCCTCGTCCGGCTGCCCTCGAGGATGCGGATCCTCTCCAGCGCGTGGAGGATGTCCTGCGCTCCGCTCCGCCCCGAGGCGCGAGGCCACCCCGGCAGACGCGAGCCTCGCGCGCCAGACGTCGAGCTCGATCGCGATCGGCTCGTTGCTGCCCAGGAGGAAGGCCCGGGTGCCCGGCCCCGCCACGTGCGGGAAGGCCGCGCGGAAGGACGCCACGACCCTCGGCGTGGGCGCCCACGTGCACATGAGCCCGCCCGGCTCGAGCCGTCCCGCGCACTCCTGGAAGAACTCGACGGAGTACAGGTTCCCGCTGTAGGCGGCGTAGGGCCACAGCGCGTCCGCCTCGATGACGTCGTAGCGCTCCGGCCCGCGGGCGAGGGCGTGGCGCCCGTCGTCGAGCCGCACGGCGAGGCGCGGGTCGCGGAGCAGGCTCTGCAGCTCGGGCAGGCTGTCGCGCTCCGCGAGGCGGGTCGAGCAGGGCGCGTTGCGGCCCCGCGATCTCGAAGACGGTGAGCGACCGCGTCTCGCTCCGGCACAGCGGCGGCCCAGGCGGTGTCGCCCGACCCCAGGCCGATGATGGCGACGTCGACCGGCGACGGGTGGACGAGCGCCGGGATCGCTCCGAGCCGCGTGTGGACGCCGCCGAAGGGAAGCCGGCTGTGGTGCTTGCCGTTGACCGACCACGTGCCACCCGTCGGTCCACGGCAGGATCGCCCCGACGCTGGTGGCGTCCTCGGCCGCCATCGCCAGCGACGACGACGCCCCGTGCAGGCGCAGCCAGAGCCGATCGCGCCCGGGCAGCGCGGCGGCCACCAGGAGGAGGAGCACGGCGAGGGGCGCGAAGGGGCTCCGCGCACCGTACTCCCGCAGGCCCACTGCGGCGAAGCCGACCCCGGCGACCAGCAGGAGGCGCAGCGAGCCACTCGTCCCGAGCCAGGTGAGCCCGGCGAGGCCCACCGCGAGGCTGCCCACGACGCAGCCCGCGATGTTGGCCGCCTGCAGGAGGCCCGACCTTGCGCCCGCACGTCGCGGGGTCGTCCTGGACCGCCCGCTGGAGGGCCGGGAACGAGAGCCCCATGAGGACGGTCGGGGGCCCGAAGAGGGCGAGCGGCAGCGCGAGGTACAGCGCGGCGACGCGGCCGGGTTCCCACGTGTCGCCCAGGTGGAAGACGGCCCCGCTTCGCCAGTACTCGTGGTACCACGCGAGGCCGGGGGTCGTCGCGGGCAGGGCCACGAGGGCGAGGACGGCCAGGCCCGAGTACGCGAGCAGGCCGCACTGGCAGAGCAGGAAGACCCGCAGCGGCCGGCCGAGGCGCGGCGCCCACCGCGCGCCGAGCAGGCAGCCGGCCGCGGAGCCGAAGAGGTAGATGGCCAGCAGCGTGCCGAAGGTGAACGCGGTGGAGCGCGTGGTCACGTCGAGCAGCCGGAACCAGAGGATCTCGAGGGAGAGCGCGCAGAAGCCGGACGCGGCGTAGAGCGCCAGCCACGAGGAGAACGCGACCTCTCGCTTCGCCGGCCGCGGCGACGGTGGGTGGGGCCGCGGCGCGTTCGGCGCCGGCGCGCCAGCCCTCGCGCGAGGGCGAGGGCGGCCAGCCCCGCGACGGCGTTGGCCGCCGCGGCGACCATCACCGCGCCCGGGAGCCCCAGGTGCCGCACCAGCACCCAGGGCGTGAGGAGAGCGCCCGACGCCCGCTCCCAGCATGTTGATGCCGTAGAGCACTCCGATCGTCCGCCCCGCGGAGGCGGCGTCTTCCACCGTCGCGCGGGTCAGGAAGGGCAGCGACATGCCCATGAGCGCCGTCGGTGGCAGGAGAGAGGCGAAGTGGACGAGGCCGGCGAGCCACGGCGCCGCGTAGAGCCCCGGCGCGCGGGTGTAGAGCAGGTCGTAGTAGAAGGGGACCGAGACCGCCCCGAACACGGCGATCAGGACCTCGAGCAGGCCGAAGGCGAGGAGCGCGCGCTGCGGCGACAGCCGCAGGCTGAGCGCGCCGCCGAGGTGGCTGCCGATCCCGAGGCCCGCCATGAACGCGGCCACGATCATCGCCACGGAGTAGATGCCGACCCCGGTGTGCAGGGCGAGGATGCGCTGCCAGGCGACCTGGTAGACGAGGGCGGCCAGGCCGCTCGCGAAGAACGCGACGGCCGTGAGGGCCAGCGGAGCGCGAGGCGCCGGAGAAGCCACGGGGGCAGCGATTCTATGCCAGCCGGGCCTTATACTTGCCCGATGGTCGAGGAGGAGGCGTCGCCCGAGCCGCGCGGAGGAGACCGCGGCCGAGCCGGAGCAGGACGACCCGAGGCGGCGCAAGAAGGAGGCCAGGCGTCCAGGCCGAGTCGGTCCGCCCCCTCGACCCCTGGGAGCGCTACCGGGCCCTCGTGGACTCGCTCGAGGAGGCACAGGACCTCGTCGAGCTGGCGGACCGCAAGGCCCGCTTCGCCCTCGTGATCATGGGCGCGCTCAACATCGCCTTCTTCTTCCTCGCCACCCGCACCGAGCTCGTCGATTACCTGCCGTCGTGGCTGCGGCCGTTCTTGGGGTTCTATCTCCTCGTCTACGCCGGGGTCGCGCTCTTCTTCTTCCTCGAGGCGATCGAGTCGCTCCGGCCGCGACGCTTCCGCCCGCACGTGCCGTACCCGGGCGAGGGCGGTCCCGACCACTACCCCGAGGGCCTGCGCTACTACGAGGACATCGTCCTCCGGGACCTCGAGGCCTACCGGCGCGCGTGGCGCGACGTGCGCTTCGGCCAGCTGAACGCCGAGCTGTCGGTGCAGAACCACGTCATGGCGCGCATCAACCTCGACAAGTTCCGCTCCCTGCGGCGGCTCTACGGCGGCCTGCGCGTGCTGACCATCCTGGCCGGCGGCCTCCTCGCCATGCTGGCCCTGTCGATGCTGTTCTTTCAGCCGGGCCGCCCGTCGTGGCGTCGGTCACCGCGAACGACCCGGGCATGGCCGAGCCTGCGGCCTCCGGTCTCGGGAGGCCCGAGTCGATGGCGGCCGCCGGCGTGCGCGAGGCGTCGGGCATCGCCTGGCACCCGTCGCGCGGCCGCTTCTTCGTCGTCGGCGACCGCGGGTCGCTCGCCGAGCTCGAGCCCTCGGGTGCCGTGGTCGCGACGCACCGGGTGAAGGGCAACCTCGAGGACGTGACGGTCCACGCGCCGAGCGGGAGGCTCGTCCTGCTCGCGGAGAAGAAGGGAGAGCTCGTGGTCTGGGACCCGGCCTCGGCCTCCGAGACGGCGCGCTTCCCGCTCGACGTCGCCGGCGATCCTCGGCCGCGAGCCCGCGGACCGGAACCAGGGCTTCGAGGGGATCGTCTTCCGCGCCCGAGGCGGGGCGGCCCGGCGGGCGGCGTCTTCCACCTCGTCCACCAGCGCAAGCCCGCGCGACTCGTGACCCTGGCCTTCGACCCCACGGGCGAGGCGCGCACGCTGGGCGCCTCGGACGTCGTCTCCCGGCACCCCTGAAGCCCTACGACGACCTGACCGCCGTCGCGTGGAGCGAGCGGCTCGGCCGGCTGCTCGTGATCGCCGAGAGCGCCGACCGGCTCCTCGTCGTCTCGCCCGACGGGGCGATCGACGCGGACGAGCCCCTGCCGGGAGGCCAGCAGGAGGGGCTGGCCCTGGGGCCCGACGGCGCGCTCTGGGTCGCCGACGAGAGGCAGGGGCTGCTGCGCTTCCCGGGCGCCGAAGAGGCCCTCGCCGCCGCCCTCGCCGCGGAGACGGGAAGCGGAGCGGGGGCGGCCGATGAGGTCTGCGTTCCTCGCCGCCTTCGTGGCGTCGGCTCTCGCGGCGAGCGGCGCGCGGGCGCAGGAGAAGAAGAAGCCCGAGCCGCCGCCCGGCTGGCAGGCGAAGCCCTTCTCGCTCGAGAACCCCGTCGGCCGGCTTCAAGATCGCCCTCAAGGGCTACGTCCAGGCGGACTTCCGCTCCTACCAGGACTGGACGGCCGAGGACGCGGACAGCGGCAGCACGCTGCCCGCCGACGAGTTCGAGTGGCGGCGGGCGCGCATCGGCCTCGAGGGCGAGTGGAGGCGGCTCTCGTTCGAGGCGGACGTCGACCCCGCGTTCGACGAGGGGGACGAGCTGAAGGACGCGTGGATCGGCCTGCGGCTCGACCAAGGCGCATCCAGGTCCGCGGCGGGCTACATGAAGCTGCCGGTGAGCCCGGAGTTCCTGATCTCGCCGGCGAAGACCGACTTCGTCGAGCGCGCCGCCGTCGTCGACTCGATCGGACCCAACCGCGACTGGGGCGCGCTCGTCCACGGGGAGATCTCCCGCGCGCTCGAGTACCAGGCCGGGGTGTTCGCCGGGCGACGCGCGCGCGAGCGACGGCCGGGCGGGCACGACGGCCGCCGCCCGCCTCGTCCTCAAGCCGGCCCGGTGGCTCGACCTCGGCGGCTCGTTCTCGCAAGGCGACGTGCAGGCCGAGCCCCGCGGGCCCGGGCCTCGACCCCGAGCCCAAGGGCCTCTGCGGGCACGAGCGTCAGCGGCTACCGCTTCTTCCCCTCGGTGTTCGTCGAACGGGCGGCGCCTGCGGCTGGGGCGCCGACGCGCGGGTCCAGGCGGGCCCGTTCTCGCTGTGGGGCGAGTTCCTCGAGACGCGCGAGCAGCGCCAGGGCCAGGGGCCGACGCTCGTGGACCTGCCCGAGGTTCGGGGCGACGGCTGGTCGGCCACCGCCACCTGGCTCGTGACCGGCGAGAAGAAGACCCGCACGATCCGGCCCGACCGGTCGCTCTTCGGCGGGCCGGGCGCCGTCGAGCTCGCCGCCCGCTACGAGGAGTTGCGCTTCGACGACGTCGAGAACGAGGGCTTCGAGTCGGCCGGCAGCCGGGCCGGCCAACGTCCGCCCCGCCGGCTACCGCGCGTTCACGGGCGGGCTCAGCTGGTGGCCGAGCTCGTTCCTGCGCCTCATGGGCGACGTGGTCGTCGAGCGCTACGACGACGCCCTCCGCGCGCCGCAGCCCGGGAAGAAGGGCAACTACGTGACCCTCCTCGGGCGCGTCCAGGTGCACCTGCCTTGAGGAGGACGATGCGGTCGCTCAGAAGCGGCCGGTCGCGGGGGCGCTCGTCTCTCCTCGCGCTGCTCGCTGCGTGCGGCGGCGGCGGAGGGGGCTCGCCGAGCAGCCCCGCGACGCCGGCGCCGGCTCCCACTGCCGCGCCCGGCGCGCCCGGCGGCGCCCCGATCTTCGATCCGTCGGTGCTGCACGAGGCGACGGCTCGACCTCGACCCCGCGGCCTGGCAGGCGCTGCGCAGCAACTACCAGTCCAACCAGTACTACGCGGCCAACCTGACGATCGACGGCGTGGCCGTCGCTGCAGGTCGGCGTCCGCTCGCGCGGCGACGGCTCGCGCAGCGAGGAGAAGCCGGGCCTCAAGGTCGAGTTCGACAAGTACGTCCCCGCCCAGGAGTACTACGGCTACAAGAGCCTGGTCATCGACAACCTGACCACGGACGCGAGCATGCTGCGCGAGCGGCTGTCCTTCCTCGTCTTCGAGGCCATGGGCATCGCCGCTCCGCGCAACGCGTTCGCCCGCCTGACCGTGAACGGCGAGTACTGGGGCCTCTTCGCCCTCGTGGAGCCGGTGAGCAAGCCGTTCCTCGAGGCGCGGCTCGGCGAGAAGAGCGGGACGCTCTTCGACTACGAGTGGATCTTCCCCTACGACTTCTCCTGGCGCGGTTCCGAGCCCTCGGCCTACGTGCCGGAGCCCTTCCAGCCGGAGACGAACGAGTCGAAGCCCGACGTGGCGGACGGCCTCGTCGCCTTCGTCCAGGCGATCAACGACACGCCCGACGCCTCCTTCGTCTCCGCGATGGGGTCACGTCTCGACGTGGACCGCTTCCTGACCCACGTGGCGATCGAGAACGCGCTCGCGGAGGCGCGACGGCGTCGTGGGCGACCAGGGCCTCAACAACTTCTACCTCTACGAGTACGGCGCGAAGAACCGCTTCGTCTTCATCCCCTGGGACAAGGACAACACGTTCCGCAGCGGCGCCTGGCCGCTCTACCGCAACCTCGAGACGAACGTCCTCACCCGCCGCCTGACCGCCGACCCCGCGAAGCGCCAGGTCTACGCCGACGCGGTCGTGCGCGCCACGAGCTCGTACGTCAACCCCCGCTGGCTCACCCCGCAGCTCGAGACCGCCTACCAGCAGATCCGGTCGGCGGTCGCAGGCCGACACCCGCAAGCCCTTCACGAACGCGCAGTTCGAGGCCGCGGTGGACGGCGTGCGGGGCGTGATCGCCGCGCGCGAGAGCGACGTCCGCGCCCAGAGATAGGACGGAAGCGAGAGTGCTCCGTCCGGAAACGGGACGCGCCGGGTCCGGCCGGACGCCGGACTCCGGCGCAACGCGCGAGAAACAAACGACTTGTGGGGCGTCTTCCGCGGCACCCTCCTTGCTGGAGAAGCCTTGCGGGTGAGGAGCGGGCGGGTGTCGTGGGGCCGATGTTCTCGGCGGGCAGGGACCGCGCTGGCGGTCGTCCTCCTGGTGCCCCTGCTGGAGGCGGGCTGCGGGGGAGGCCCGTCCACCCCGACGCCGCCGATCGGTCCCCGGCGCCCCGCCGGGAGGCGGCGGCTCCTCGCAGCCGGTGGGCACCCTGACGCGCGGCCCCTACCTCCAGCACGCGGAGACCGGCGTCACCGTCGTCTGGTACACGGAGGCCCCCACCGACGGGCGCGTGCGCTGGTACCTCGACGACGACACGACGGGCGAGGTCGTCTCTTCGGCGGGAGTCGCCACCCGCCACGAGGCCGTGATCTCGTCCCTGCGCCCCGGCGCGCGCTACACCTACCGGATGTACTCGGGCCGGGGCCTCCTCGCCGGGGCGGCGGGGACGGTCGACTTCTCGTTCCGCGCGCCCGAGCCCGACGTCCTCCGCCTCGTGGTGTTCGGCGACTCCGGCCACGGCAGCCCCGGCCAGCACGCGGTCGCGCAGCGCCATCGGCGCCGAGGCGGTGTCGCCCGACATCGTCCTGATCGTGGGCGACGTCATCTACCCGCCGGCCGACGACGCGTCCTACGACCCGCGCTTCTTCGCGCCCTACCGGACGCTGCTGCCGCGCGATCCCGTTCTACGCCGCGCTCGGGCAATCACGACTACGAGATCCAGGCGGGCAAGCCCTTCTTCGACGTCTTCACCCTGCCCCGGAACGGCCCCCCCGGCCTCGCGCCCGAGTCCGTCCTACTGGCTCGAGCGGGCGGGGGCGCAGATGATCGTCCACGACACGAACCAGAGCGACCGCGACGCTGCGCGCCCAGTCCGTGCCCTGGCACACCGAGACGACCCGGCGGCCCGCGACGTTCCGCCTCGTCTTCCAGCACCACTCGATGTACTCGTCCGGGCCCAACTACTCGCAGGCCCCGTCGCCGGCGCTGCGCACGCTCCTCGCGCCGCTCTACACCGCGACCGGCGTCGACGTCGTCTTCAACGGCCACGATCACCTGTACGAGCGCACCCGGCCGATCGGGGGCGTCGTCTACGTGACCACCGGCGCCGGCGGGGCCGAGCTGTACGCTCGCCATCACACGCACGCCTTCACCCAGGCCTTCGTCAACGACCGGCACAGCTACACCTACGTGGAGGTGCGCGGGCGCACGCTCCTCCTGCGACAGACCGACGCCAACGGCCTGGGGATCGACGCGCTCGCCCTCACGAAGCCGGTGGCGGCCTCGGACGCGCTGCGCGCCTTCGCCGGCGCGGGAGCGCCGCCGCGAGGCTGGGCCGAGGCTGGCTTCGACGACGCGGCCTGGCCGGAGGCGGCGCGCACGGGGTTCGCTTCGACGGTTCGGGCGCGGCGGGGCTTCGAGGTCGCGCGGCCCGGCGAGGTCGGCGAGGCCGTCCTGCGGGTCCGGGGGGCGCGCGACTTCGTCGTGCGCCTCAACGGCGTCACGGTGGCGCGCGGGGGCGGGCCGGGCGAACCGGACGAGGCCTTCGCCGTGCCGTCCTCGCTGCTGCGCGCCGGCGCGAATGCGCTCGCCCTCGAGGGCACCGTCGAGGGCACCGAAGGCATCCCGCCCTCGCTCGATCTCTCCCTCGTCTCGTCCCCTCCGCGGTAGCTCAGGCCAGCCAGCGGCCGACCTCGCCGAGAACGCCCTCGGCGATCGCGCGCGCCCGTTCCTCGGTCGCCGACTCCGCGATCACGCGGACGATCGGCTCGGTGTTCGAGGCGCGCAGGATGAACCAGCCGTCCTGCGAGCCGCACCTTCACGCCGTCCGTGAGGTCCACCGGCCGGTCCGCCCACGCCTCCCGCGCCCGCGCCAGGATCAGCCTTCCCTGCTCGGCCGGGCAGTGGCGCTGGAGCTTCACCACGCGGAAGCGGTCGTACTCCGACGCGAGCGCGGACACGGGCCGCCCCGCCGCCGCCAGGCGGTGCAGGACGAGCGCCATGCCGACGAGGCTGTCGCGGGCGAAGTTGACGGCGGGCCAGATGACGCCGCCGTTGCCCTCGCCGCCGATCGCCGCGCGGTGCAGGCGCATCCCCTCGGCCACGTTCGCCTCTCCCACCCGCGTGCGGAAGACGGGGCAGCCGTGCCGCGCGGCCATCGCGTCGACGGCGTCGGTGGTGGCGAGGTTCGCGACCACCGGCCCCTTCGTCCGGCGCAGCACCTCGTCGGCGGCGAGCACGAGGGTCAGCTCCTCGCCGATGGGGCGCCCGGCCTCGTCCACGACCGCGAGGCGGTCGCCGTCCATGTCCTGGGCGAAGCCGACGTCGGCGCCCCGGGCCCGCACGGCCTCGCCGAGCGCCCCGAGGTTCTCGGCCACCGGCTCCGCCGGGCGCGGGAAGCGGCCGTCGGCGGTCGTGTGGATCGCCGTGACCTCGGCCCCGAGCGCCTCGACCATGCGGGGGGCCGCGAGCGAGGCCGCGCCCCCGCCCGGGTCCACGACCACGCGGAGGCGGCGTCCCGCGGGCAGCGCGCCGACGCCGTCGAGTACCGCGCGCACGTGACGCTCCACCGCGTCCGCCACGCGCTCGGGCGTGCGCTGGTCGACGCCCTTCGCCTTGGCGTAGTCGCCCTGGTGGTAGATGTCGAGGAGCTCCCGCCCGCGCGCCGCGCTGAGGAAGAGCCCGTCGCCCCCCACGAACTTGAGCGCGTTCCACTCCGGCGGGTTGTGGCTGGCCGTGATCGCGATGCCGCCCTGGGCGCCGAGCTGCCGCACGAGGAGCTGCACGGTCGGCGTGGGGACGACCCCGAGATCGCTCACCCGGCAGCCGCTCGAGGCGAGGCCGGCCACGACCGCCTGGCGCACCATCTCGCCCGAGGTGCGCGGGTCGCGCCCGATGACGACGCGCCCGCCGCCGAGCCAGGTGCCGAAGGCCTGGGCGAAGCGTGCCACCAGCTCCGGGGTGAGCGAGTCGCCCACGACCCCGCGCACGCCCGAGATGCTGATCTTCAGCGTCGGGATGGCCCGCATCTCCCCCTCAGACCCTCACGCGCTCGCGCGCCCAGTCGACGAGCTCCTGCGCCCGCACCGCGTCGTCCGCCTCCGCGATGACGCGCAGCAGCGACTGCGTGTTCGAGGCCCGCACGTGCACCCAGCCGTCGGGCCAGGCGATCTTCACCCCGTCCGTGTGGTCCACGGTCGCGCCCTCGACCTCCCCGACCGCCTCGCGGAACTCCTGGAGGGCGGAGAAGAGGAGGCGCGGCGCCACGGGCAGCGCGAGCTTGCGCATCGCGACCGCGGGCAGGCGCGCCACGAGCGCGGAGAGCGAGAGCCCCGTGCGGGCGAGGTGCTCGAGGAGGAGCCCCATCGCCGCCGCGCTGTCGTGCGTGGCCTGGACCTCGGGCACCGCCACGCCGCCGTTGCCCTCGCCCCCGAGGACGGCGTGGTGCTCGAGGATGGCCTCCGAGATGAAGGCCTGGCCGACCGGGGTGCGGAACACCCTCGCCCCGTGCCGGGCCGCCACCTTCTCGACGAGCCCGGTGGTCGAGACGTTGGTGACGATCGGGCCCTTCCGGCGCGCGAGGGCGGCTTCCACCGCGAGCGGCAGGGTCAGCTCCTCCGAGAGCGGCCGACCCGTCTCGTCCACGAGGCTCAGCCGCTCGCCGTCGGCGTCGAGCACGAGGCCGAGGTCGGCGTGGCCCGCGAGCACGATCGCCCGGGCCTGAGCGGCGGCCGCGATCGAGGGCTCGGGGAGGCGGGGGAAGGGGAGCGACGGGTCGTCGTTGATCGGCAGCACCTCGCAGCCGAGCTCGGCGAGCCACCGCGGGACGAGGCGCGAGCAGGAGCCGTTGCCGCAGTCCACCGCCACGCGCAACCGCCGCGCCCGGATCGCCGCCGCGTCGAAGCGCGGCAGGAGGGCCTCGAGGTGGTGGGGGACGGCGTCCTTCTCCTCGACGCGCGTCGCGAGCCGGTCCCACGGGGCGCGCTCGACGGCGCCCTGGTGGAAGACGTCGAGGAGCTCCTCCCCCTGGATGGCGCTGAGGTAGAGGCCGTCGCCCCGCACGAACTTGAGCGCGTTCCACTCCGGGGGGTTGTGGCCGCCGGTGATCGAGACGCCGCCCTTCGCCCCGAGCCAGCTCACCGCGAGCTGGAGGGTCGGGGTCGGGCAGACGCCGAGGTCCACCACCTCGCAGCCCACGGAGAGGAGGCCGGCGGTGACCGCGGCCTGCACCATCGGGCCGGAGGGCCGCGGGTCGCGGCAGACGAGCACGCGGCCGCCGTCGAGGTAGGAGCCGAAGGCCTCGGCGAAGCGCACGACCAGCTCCGGGGTGAGCGTCTGGCCGACGACGCCCCGCACGCCCGTGATGCCGATCTTCAGCGGTTCCATCGTCCCGTGCGCATCCTCCCGCCCGTGCCTCCCGCCGTCAAGGCGCGCCTAGACGGCGGCGCGCTTCGCCTCCCGGCGGTGGCGCAGGTACTCGACGACCGCCGGCAGGATCGACAGCAGCACGATCGCGATGATCACCAGGCTGAAGTTCTTCTTCACGAAGGGCAGGTTCCCGAAGAAGTAGCCGGCGAAGAGGCAGATCGCCACCCAGAGGAGCCCGCCGACCACGTTGTAGGCCAGGAAGCGCGCCGTAGCTCATCGCGCCGATGCCCGCCACGAAGGGCGCGAAGGTCCGCACGATGGGGACGAAGCGGGCGATGATGATCGTCTTGCCCCCGTACTTCTCGTAGAACGCGTGGGTCTTGCGCAGGTGCTCGGGGTTGAAGAAGCGCGACTTCGGGAAGTGGAAGACCTTCGGCCCGAGGTAGTGGCCGATCGCGTAGTTGACGGTGTCCCCCAGGATGGCGGCGATCGAGAGCAGCACGAACAGGAGGCCGACGTCGAGCGCGCCGAGCGCGGCGAAGCTGCCCGCCGCGAAGAGGAGCGAGTCGCCCGGGAGGAGCGGCGTCACCACGAGGCCCGTCTCCAGGAAGACGATCGTGAACAGCAGCGCGTAGGTCCAGGTGCCGTAGGCCTGGATCACCTCCGCGAGGTGCTTGTCGAGGTGCAGGAAGAAGTCGACGAACCAGTGGACGAGATCCATGTTCTCCTCTCGGTCGCGGCCGAGCCTCTCATCCTATCAAGGAAGCGGCTCCTGGCCCCCGGGGCTGATCCGTTCGTTCCATTGACGCCTCTTCGGAGAGGGGCCAGTCTTCGTCACCATTGAGCAGCTCCTTCGTTCGCGCGACGAGGGGTCCACCGGCTGCGGATCCTCGGGACCCGGCCGATCGGGTCCCTCGGGATGACGAGGTCGCCATGAACTACCCCGTGTGGGGGCTGCCCGCTCCCGGCCTGCTCATCGCCGCCGTCGCGATCCTCCACGTCTTCATCTCCCACTTCGCGGTCGGCGGGGGGCTCTTCCTCGTTCTCGCGGAGACGAAGGCCCGACGCGAGGGGGACGAGGCCTTCCTCGGCTTCGTGCGGGCCCTGAGCCGCGGCTTCATCCTCCTCACCCTCGTGCTCGGCGCGCTCACCGGGGTCGGCATCTGGTTCACGATCGGCCTCGTCCAGCCCCAGGCCACGAGCGCCCTCGTCACCGTCTTCGTGTGGGCGTGGGCGATCGAGTGGACCTTCTTCGCGACCGAGATCGCGGCGGCGATGGTCTACTACTACGGCTGGGACCGCCTCGACGCGAAGACCCACCTGCGGGTCGGCTGGATCTACTTCGCCTCGGCGTGGGCGAGCCTCGTCGTGATCGCCGGGATCCTCGCCTTCATGCTCACCTCCGGGCGACTGGGTGAAGACCCGGGCCTTCGCCGACGGCTACTTCAACCCGACCTACCTGCCGATGGTGGCGCTGCGCACGGCGGTCGCGGTCGGCCTGGCCGGCCTCTACGCGCTCTTCGCCGCGTCGTTCCTGAAGGACGCGGAGCTCAAGGCGAGGGTCGCGCGCTGGTCGGCCACGCGCTGGATCGCGCCGGCCGCGGTCCTCGTGGTCCTCTCGCTCCTGTGGTACCTCTCGGCCGCGGCGGGCGCCGGCGTCGCCGTCGCCGAGACGCTGGGCGCGAAGTCGGCCTCGCCCGCCGCCGTGCTCGCCGCGGTCTTCGGCACGGCGAGCGCCGGGCAGCCGATCGTCCGGGGGGCGGCGCGGGTGGCGGTCGGGGGGACGGCGCTCCTCGTCGTCGCCTCGCTCGCTCTCGTGACGCTGCGGGCCCGCCGCTACGGCCGTCTCGAGGCCGGGCTGCTGATGGCCCTCGGCCTCGTGTCGATGGGCGGCAGCGAGTGGGTGCGCGAGGGCCTGCGCAAGCCCTGGGTGATCGACCGCCACCTGTTCGTGAACGGCGTGCGGGTGCCGGGTCCGGCGCCGGCCGGGGACGACCCGTTCGCGCTCGACGCGCTGGGCCAGCACGGGGTCCTCGCGACCTCCCCCTGGACGGCGGCGCCCGCCGCCTACCGCCCAGGGGACCCCGCCTTCGAGCGGATGCCGGTCGCCGAGCGGGCCACGCTCGAGGTGGAGGCCGGCCGCGAGGTCTTCCGGATCGAGTGCGCCGTCTGCCACACCGAGCGCGGCCACCTCGGCATCCGGAGGCTGGTCCGGGGCAAGAGCGTCGTTGCGATCACCGCGGTCCTCGACGCGGCGGCGAAGCCGGTGACGGCGGACGGGCGGCCGGCCTCCTGGTCCGACCCCGAGGTGCGGGTCGCCACCTGGCTCGGCCGCCGCATGCCGCCCTTCGCGGGCACGGCCGCCGAGAAGCGCGCGCTCGCGGTCCACCTCGCGCGCCTCGGAGGCGACGAGCGCGCCGGCCTCGACGCCGCCGGCCGCGACCGGCGGGGGAGCCGAGGCCTTCGAGAGGTACTGCGCGGCGTGCCACGGCCCGGAGGCCCCCTGGCCGGTCACGGACCGGCTGCGCGGCCGCTCGGCCGCGGAGTTCTACGAGATGATCGGCCGGCTGCCGCAGGTGCGCGAGGAGATGCCGCCCTTCTCGGGGTCCGAGGACGAGCGCCGCGCTCTCGCGCAGCATCTCGGCGGCCTCGCGGCGACGACACCCGCCGACGTGACCCCGGCCGCCGATCGGCCGGAGACGGAGGAGCAGCGATGATCCCCCTCGCCGACCCCCTCCCCCTGCCGGCGCCGGTGGGCCTGCTGTGGGCGCTCCTGCAGCTGACCTTCCTCCTGCACCTCGTGGCCATGAACGTGGTCCTGGGAGGCTCGATCCTCGCGCTCCACTGGCGCTTCTCGCGCCGCGAGGAGGGTGCCGCCCACCGCGCGTCGCTCCTCGCCTTCTTCGCAAAGGCTCTCCCGGTGGCGATCGCCGCCGCGGTCACGCTCGGGGTCGCCCCGCTCCTCTTCCTGCAGGTGCTCTACGGCCGGCTCTTCTTCACGAGCTCGATCCTCATGGCGTGGCTCTGGCTCGCGATCGTCCCGCTGGTGATCCTCGCGTACTACGGGGCCTACCTCCTGGCGTTCCGGGACGACGGGCCCGGCGGCCGGGCGCGCGGGGTGGCCGCTCTCGTGGCTCTCCTCTTCGCCGCGGTCGCCTTCCTCCAGGTGTCGAATGCGACCCGCGCCCTCCGCCCGGACACGTTCGTGGAGGCCCACCGTGCCGACCGCCGCGGCCTCCTTCTCAACCTGGGCGACCCCACCTTCTGGCCGCGTTACCTGCACGTCCTGCTGGGAGCGGTGGCGGTCGCCGCGCTCGGCGCCGCCCTCTACGGCGTCCTCCGGCGCGCGCGGGAGCCGCAGCTCGCGGCCTGGGCGATCCGCCGGGGCACGACCGTCTTCGGCGTGGCGACCGCGGCGAACGTCTTCGTCGGGATGCTGTTCCTGCTCTCGCAGCCCAAGCCCACCCTCATCCGCCTGGTGGGCGGCGACGCCTGGGCGATGGGGCTCCTCGCGCTCGGAATCGTCCTCGGCGTCGCGGCGGCCGGCCTGGCCCTCCTGGCTCTCGGGGCGAAGGACACCGTTCGCGTGACCTGGGGACAGGTGGGCCTGCTCGCTGCGACGCTCGTGGTCATGGTCCTGCTGCGCGACCAGGTCCGGCAGCTCGCGCTGCGCGACGCCGGCTTCGAGCACCCGGCGTGGGTGGCGGCCCAGTGGGGGCCGTTCGCGGTGTTCGTCGTCCTGCTCGTGGCCGCGGTGGCCACGATCGCCTGGATGGCCCGCGCCCTCGCCCGCGGGCGGGGAAGCGCAGCCCTCGTGCTCCTCGCCGCGCTCGGCGGGCCGGCGGTCGCGTCGCCGGCGCGTGCGGAGGAGCCTGCGGAGCGACGCGTCCAGAGCGCGCTGGCGGAGGCCCGGGTGGCGGCGAAGGAGCTCTCCGAGGCGATCCGCGGCCTGCTGATGCGGGAGCTCGAGAGGGGAGGCCTCGAGGGGGCGGTCGCCGTCTGCTCGACGACGGCGCAGGCCCGGACCGCCGAGTACCGCCGGACCTTCGGGAACGACGTCCGGCGGGTCAGCCTGCGGCGTCGCAACCCGGCCAACGAGCCGGACGCGTACGAGCGCCGCGTCCTGGAGTCGTTCGACCGACTGCCCGCCGAGGCGCGGCCGGCGGCCGAGCACTGGGAGGTGGTCCGCGAGGACGGCCGCGAGGCCCTGCGGTACCTCAAGCCCGTCGTCGCGAACGCGATGTGCCTCACCTGCCACGGCGAAAAGGCGAAGATCCCGCCCGCCGTGCAGGCGGTCGTCGCCCGGGAGTACCCGGACGACCGTGCGACCGGCTTCTCGGTCGGCGACGTGCGCGGTGCGGTCAGCGTCCGGATACCGCTCGCCGCGGCCCGCTGAAGACGAGGGACGGTGCGCGTACCGACTTGCACGCGGAGCGGGGACGCTCCTAGAGTGGGCCCATGACGCGACAACGCTTTCTTCCGCTGCTCCTGCTCGCCGCCCTGGCGGCGCCCGCGTGCAAGCGCGAGGCTCCACTCCGCCGCCGGGCCAGCGTTACCCGATCAAGGGCAAGGTCGTCGAGGTCGACGTGGCCAACCGCAAGGTCACGATCGCCCACGAGGACATCCCGGGCTTCATGCCGGCGATGACCATGCCCTTCGTCGTCCTCGAGAAGGACGCGGCGCTCCTGCGCAGCGTGGGCCCCGGCGACGAGGTCACCGCCACCCTGGTGGCGCCCGACTCCCGCTACTGGCTCGAGGACCTCGTGGTCGTGAAGAAGGGCACCCCCGACCCGAACGCGACGCCGGGGCCGCGCGCCCACGAGCCGCACCCGGGCGACGCGATGCCGGAGGTCGCCCTCGTGGATCAGGACGGCAGGTCCCTGCGCCTCGCCGACTACCGCGGGAAGGCGGTGGCCCTGACCTTCATCTTCACCCGCTGCCCCCTGCCGGACTTCTGTCCGCTCATGATGAAGAAGTTCGCGGCCGCGCACGCGATGCTCGAGGCCGAGCCGGACCTCGCCGCGCGCACGCGTCTCCTGACCCTCAGCTTCGACACCGCGCACGACACGCCCGATGTGCTGCGCGCCTTCGGGAAGCCGTACCAGAAGACGACGCCGCCCTTCACGCACTGGTCGCTCGCCACCGGGAAGGAAGAGGCGATCCGGGCGCTGGGTGGCGCGCTCGAGCTCGACTACGTGGAGGAGGCTCGCTCGTTCACCCACAACCTCCGCACCGCGGTCCTCGACCGCGAGGGGAAGCTCCGCCGGCTGTTCCGCGGCAGCGACTGGACGCCGGAGGAGCTCGTCGCCGAGCTGAAGGCGGCCGCCGGGGCCTGAGCCCGGGTCAGTCCGCGAGGTGCTCGCGCGTGAGGTTGCGCGGGCCGCCCGCCGTCACCACCACGTTGTCCTCGACCCTCACGCCGCCGAGGGGGGTGAGGGCGTCGATCGCGTCCCAGTCGAAGGCCGCCGCGTCGGGCCCGGACCGGAAGGGCCGCAGCAGCATCGGGATGAAGTAGATCCCGGGCTCGATCGTGAACACGTGGCCGGGCTCGATGGTGCGCGTGTTCCGCAGGTAGGGGTGCTCCGGCGGGGGGGGCGCGGGGGTCCCCGAGGGGTCTTTCTGGCGGCCCGCCACGTCGTGCACCTGGATGCCGAGGTGGTGGCCGATGCCGTGCGGGAAGAAGGGGTGGGTGTAGCCCTTCGCGAGGGCTTCCTCGGCGGACACCCGCACCAGCCGCAGGTCGGACAGGATCCGCGCGACGCCCTGGTGGGCCTGGAGGTGGACCTCGAGATAGGGTCGCCCGGGCACGGCCGCCGCGGCCAGCTCCTGCTCGAGGGCGTCCACCCGAAGGGCGAGCTGCACGAAGCGCGGGTCGCAGGCGGGAGCCGGTGTCGTGCGCGTGATGTCGCAGGCGTAGCGGCGCGACTGCGCGCCGGCGTCGAGCAGCAGCACGCGCCCGCCGCGGACGCTCCGCTTGCTCTCGTAGTGGAGCGTCGCCCCCCGGTCGTCGAGGGCGACGATCGTCGTGTAGGGCAGCTGCGCCTCCGTGCAGCCCACGGCGCGGACGAACGCCTGGTGGACCTCGAGCTCCGAGGCGCCGGCCGCGAAGGCCTCGCGCGCCGCCCGGTGGCCCCGGGCGCCCAGTGCCGTCGCCTCTTCCAGGCACCGAACCTCGTACTCGTCCTTGTAGCTGCGCACCCAGTCGAGCCGCGAGGTGAGCGCCGCCGGGTTCACCGCGAGCCCGGCGGCGGCCGCGCGCTCCGCCTCGTTCCCCACGTAGGCGGCGTTCGTCGTCCGGCCGAGCGCCTTCCAGGCGGCCTCGACCGAGCCCGCCTCCTCGAAGTGGAAGGCCCCGAGCCAGAAGGGGTCGGTCACGCCGCCCTGCTCGTACCAGTAATCCTCCGGCGCGTGGCGGACGAGGCGGGGCTTCTTTCCGGCAACGAGGTGCAGGAGGTGGTGCGGGCCGCCGAGCGGGCACCAGTGCGCGAAGTGCGGGATGGGCTCGAAGGGCGCGTCCCGGTCGTCGGCGAAGTAGGTGAAGGGAGCGCCGCTCGAGACGACGAGCGAAGAGAAGCCGGTGTCTCCGAGAGCCTTCTCCGTCTCGACCTGGAGGCGCTCGACGTGCTGGGAGAAGAGGGCGGCGAGGTCCATGGGCGCATGATACCGGAGCGCCGCCGCCCGGGCTTGACTCGCGTGCCCGCCATGGGAAAGGCTGGCATCCGGAGGACCCGACACGTGCGCCTGCCCCTGGTTTCCTTGCGCTTCGCCGCGCTGACCCTCGCTCTCGCCGGACCGGCCGCCGCCCAGGACTTCACCGGCTGGATCGGCGGCGGCACGATCCTCCCGGCGGGAACGGTCCGCACGAAGTACGAGACCGGGTGGTACGCCACCGCCGGGGTCGGGCGGCGCCTGGACGACCGCCTTTCACTGCGCTTCGACTACGGCTTGAGCCAGCAGCGCCTCGTCGCCCACGCCCTGGAAGGCGCGTTCGTCGACGGGGGGCACGACGTCCACGCGTTCGAGCTGTCGCTGCGCTACACCCTGGACCCCGAGGGGTCCGCCCCGATCTATTTCCTCGGTGGCCCCGGGCTCTACCGGCAGACGACGGAGATCACCCAGGTGCGCGACTACGTGCCGGGGCCCTCGCGTGTGCGACCCGTGGCTGATGGTGTGCGAGCCCGGCCCGGTGCCGGTGTCGCAGATCCTCGGCTCGCGCTCCTCGACCGACCTCGGGTGGACGCTGGGGGTCGGCGTCGAGGTGTCCTTCTGGGAGGGCGGGCGGAGCCGGTTCTTCCTCGAGGCGCGCTGGCGCTACGTCCGCGGGCCCGAGTACGGGCTGCCGGGCGAGGCGCCCCAGCGGGGCAGCGGCCACTACTTCCCGCTGACGATCGGCCTGCGGTACTGAAGCTCCGCGAGCAATGAGCGCATTCGGGTGCCGCATCGAGGCGATGCGGCAGCGGCATCGTGGCTCGTCGGCCGCACCCCTTGCGTCATCCTGGCACTCCTTTCGGCCCCGGGCGGCGAGAATGGCCCTCTGGCCGGGGTTCAGGCCGGCACGGTGCTTGTAGTCACTCGCAGGGGAGACCTGACATGAGATCCCTCCGTCTCGCTTCGACGCTGCTTCTCGCCTGCGCGGCCCGGCTGCCGGCCGCGGAGCCGCCGCCCCTCTCCTTCCCGGAGGCCCTCGCCGCCGCCCGCGGCGGCAACGAGTCGCTCCTCGCCGCCCGGGCCGAGGTCCGGCAGCGGGAGGAGGAGAAGAAGGCGGCGAAAGGGCCTCTACTTCCCGACGGTGTCCTTCGTGCCCGCTCTACACGCACCTGAACGACGACATCCTCCTCGACCTCAACCCGATCCGGGACGTCATCCTGAAGCTCCACCCGCAGGTGCCGCCGAGCCTCGTCCCGCCGTTCGAGGAGACGCTCTTCAAGCAGGACATGCTGCGCCTGCCGCTCACCGCGCGCTGGCCTCTGTTCACCGGCGGCCGGATCCGCGCCGCGAACCGCGCGGCCGAGGCCCGGACGCGCGACGCGGAAGCGCAGACGCGGCAGGCGGAGGAGGGCGTCCTGCGCTCGCTGGTGCGGGCCTACTTCGGCCTGCGTCTCGCCCTCGAGGAGAAGGCGGTGCGGGCCGAGGTGCTCGCCGGCCTCGACCGGCACGTGCGCGACGCGCGGCGCCTGGAGGAAGAAGGGCTCATCGCCAAGGTCGAGCGCCTGAACGCCGAGGTGGCGCGGGCGGAGGCGGATCGCCAGCTCAAGCGGGCCGGGCACGACGTCGAGATCGCCCGAGCCGGCCTCGCCAACGTCCTGGCGTCGGACGCGGCCGTCGGCGACCCCGTCACGCCGCTCTTCGTGACCTTCGACCTGGAGCCGGCCGAGCGCTTCCGCGAGGCGGCGCTCGCCTCGCACCCGGCGCTCGAGCGGCTGGCCGCGCAGCGCGACCTCGCCGGGGAGGCGGTGGCGGCGCAGAAGGGGACGTTCTGGCCGGAGGTCTTCGCCTACGGCCTCTACGAGCTCCGGAAGACCGACCTCTCGCCGATCGAGCCGGAGTGGCTCGCGGGGGTCGGGGCCCGCATCGAGCTCTTCGACGGGGGCAGCCGGCTCAAGAAGCTCGCGGCGGCCCGGGCGCAGCAGGACCGCGTGTCCATTCTCGACCAGAAGCTGCGGCGCGACCTCGGGACGCTCGTCGAGAAGCAGTACCGCGAGGCCGAGAAGGCCCGCGAGCAGTACGCCGCGCTCGAGGCGACCCGCGCGCTGGCCGACGAGAACCTCCGCGCCCGCTCCCGGGCCTTCGAGGAGGGTGTCGGCACGTCGCTCGAGGTGGTGGACGCGCGCCTCGCCCAGGAGAAGGTGCGCCTCGAACGGCTCGCCGCGGCCTACGGTTTCGTGAACGCCCTCGCGGAGCTGCTCGAGGCGAGCGGGCAGGGGGATCGTTTCGAGGAGATGAGGACGCGCGCGAGCGCGAGCGAGGTGCACCCATGAACGCGACACGAACGACCGCGAGCGCCGTGCTCGCCGGAACGGCCCTTCTCCTCCTGGCCGGCTGCCACCACCCCGACCTCGTGCAGGGCGAGGTCGAGGCGGCGCAGGTGGACGTCTCCGCCAAGATCCCCGGCCGCGTGGCCGAGGTGCTCGTGGACGTCGGGCAGAGCGTGAAGAAGGGCGACACGCTGGCGCGGCTCGCGAGCCCCGAGATCGGGGCGAAGCTCGACCAGGCCACGGCCGCGCGGGCGGCGGCCGGCGCCCAGAGCGCGAAGGCCGACCGGGGCGCGCGGGGGGAGGAGATCCGCGCGGCGGAGAGCCAGTGGGTGCGCGCGGAGGCCGCGGCCACGCTCGGGAAGACGACGTGGGAGAGGCTCGAGCGGCTGAGCCGGGACGGCGTCGTGCCCGCGCAGCGGCGCGACGAGGCCGAGGCGAACTGGAAGGCGGCCCGTGCCGCCGCCGACGCGGCGCGGGCCCTTTACGACATGGCGCTGGCCGGGGCCCGGGGCGAGGACAAGGACGCCGCGGCGGCCGTC
This sequence comes from uncultured Acidobacteriota bacterium, assembly GCA_963818355.1. Lineage (GTDB taxonomy): Bacteria > Acidobacteriota > Vicinamibacteria > Fen-336 > Fen-336 > DATBSL01. The sequence goes on from CAWFSB010000014.1 coordinate 61,816, forward strand.
GTGCGCCAGGCCCAGGGCGCGGTGTCGGAGGTCGAGGCGTACCTCGGCGAGATGACGCTCGTCGCCCCCCGCGACGGCGAGGTCGCGGCCCGCAACGTCGAGCCCGGCGAGCTGACCGCGCCCGGCTACCCGGTGGTGACCCTCGTGGACCTCTCCGACACCTGGGTCGTCTTCAACCTGCGCGAGGACCGCCTGGCCGGCCTGAAGGTGGGCGATCGCCTCGACGCGCGCATTCCGGCCCTCGCCCGCGAGGTCGAGCTGCGGGTGACGACACTCGCCCCGCTCGCCGACTTCGCCACCTGGCGCTCCACCACCGCCTCCGGCGGCTTCGACCTCAAGACCTTCGAGGTGCGGGCGAAGCCGGCCTCTCCCGTGGACGGCCTGCGCCCCGGGATGAGCGCGGTCGTGGACTGGGGACGCCGGGCGCGCTGAAGGCCACGTCATGAAGGCGGTCCTTCGTCGCGAGATGCGGCGCATCCTCACCCGGCCCCTCGAGCCCCTGCTGCTCGTGGTGCTGCCGGCGCTGGCGCTCGCTCTCACCTGGGCGATCTTCTCCGCGGGGCTCCCGCGCGAGCTGCCGGTCGCCGTGGTGGACCAGGACCACTCGCGCCTCTCCCGCCAGCTCACGCGGATGATCGACGCGACGCCGACCGTCCGCGTGTCCGAGCGGCCCGCCGACCCGAAGGCGGCCGAGGAGCTCGTCCTCTCCGGCCGCGTCTACGCCTACGTCCTCCTCCCGGAGGGCCTCGAGCGCGGCGTGAGGCGCGGGCAGGCGGAGCCGGTCGTCGCGTACACGAACGCGCAGCTCCTCGTCCCGGCGAGCCTCGTGCGGCGCGACCTCCTGGCCGCCACCAGCACGCTCTCGGCAGGCATCAAGCTCCGCCGCCTGCGCGCGGCGGGAGAGACGGGAGCGAGCGCCGCGGTGCGATTCGAGCCGGTGCGGGCCGACATCCACGCCCTCTTCAACCCCCAGCTCAACTACGTCTCGTACATCTTCGTCGCCCTCTTCCCGACGCTTCTCCACGTCTTCGTCCTGCTGGCCGCGGTCAACTCCGTGGGCTCGGAGCTGCGGGAGGGCACGGCGGGGGAGTGGCTCGCGACGGCCAGGGGCTCGCTGCCTCGCGCGCATCGCCGGAAAGCTGCTTCCCTCGACGGTGGCCTTTCTCGCCGTGGCCACGGCGGCGATGGCCGTTCTCTTCGGCGTCGCCGGAGTGCCCGATGCGGGGGAGCCTCGGGCTCGTGCTCCTCGGCACGCTTCTCTTCGTGCTGGCCTACCAGGCGGTCGGCGTCCTGATCGTCGCGCTCTCCGCCAACCTGCGCTTCGCCACGAGCGTCGCCGCGTTCCTCGCTTCCCCGGCCTTCGCCTACGCCGGCATCACCTTCCCCACGATGGGCATGCCGGCCTTCGCCCGGTTCTGGGGGGCGCTGCTGCCGCTCACGCACTACCTGAAGCTGCTCGTGGACCAGTCGATGAAGGGCGCGCCCCTCTCCGTCTCGGCGCCCTCGCTCCTCGCCCTGCTCGCCTTCGTGGTCGTGGCCCCGCTCCTCGCCTGGCCGCGGCTGCTGAGGGTCCTCGGCGACCCGCGCTTCTGGGGGAAGCCGTGAAGGCGGTCTTTCGACACGCCCGGGCCGAGGCCCAACGGGTCTTCCGCGACCCGGGCGCCCTTCTCGTCCTCGTGGGCGCGATCTTCCTCTACTCCTTCTTCTATCCCATCCCCTACCTGCCCCAGGTCCTGCGCGAGGTGCCGGTCGCGGTGGTGGACCAGGACCGCACGCCCCTCTCGCGCCAGCTCGTGCGCATGGCGGACGCCCACTCGCTGCTGCAGGTGTCGGAGCGGCCGGTGAGCCTGGCCGAGGCCGAGAGCCTGGTGCTGGCCGGGCGGGTCGGCGGCATCCTCGTCGTGCCCGCCGGCTTCGAGCGCGACGTGCAGCTCGGGCTCAGGGCGCGGGTCGGAGTCTTCGCCGACGCCAGCACCTTCCTCGTCTATCGCCAGGTGGCGACGGGCTTCCTCGAGACGGTGGGGACGCTCTCGGCCGGGATCGACATCCGCAGGCTCGAGGCTCGCGGCGGCGCCGAGGGGGCGGCCCGCTCCTTGCGCGACCCGGTGCCCTTCCTCGTCCGCCCGCTCTTCAACCCGACCGAGGGCTACGCGAGCTACGTCGTGCCCGCCGTCCTCGTGCTCATCCTGCAGCAGACACTCCTCATCGGCATCGGCCTGCTGGGTGGCACCGCCACCGAGCTGTCATCCCGAGCGGGCACCGGCGGTGGCCGGTCGCCGACGACAATGAATTTGTCACCCCGAGGAGCTCCATCCGAGCCGGGCGACGAGGGGTCCGCCGGCGCCGGCGCGGAGACTGCGGATTCCTCGGGACCCGTCCTCCCGAAGTCCCTCGGAATGACACGCCTGCTCGGCCGCGCCCTCTTCTACCTCGCCCTCTACTCCGTGTACTCGCTACTTCGTCTTCATGGTCGTCTACCGCCTCTACGGCTTCCCCGAGCGCAGCCGCGCCCTCGACCTCTCGCTCTTCGCCCTTCCGTTCCTGCTCGCCTGCATCTTCCTCGCGCTGGCCCTGGGTGCCCTCTTCACGCGGCGGGAAACGGCCATGCAGGTGCTGCTCTTCACCTCGCTGCCGTCCGTCTTTCTCGCCGGCTTCGCGTGGCCGGTCGAGGCCGTGCCGTCCTGGCTGCGGGCCGCTTCGCTTCTGATCCCCAGCACGAGCGGCATCGCCGGATTCCTGCGGCTCACGGAGATGGGAGCGCAGCTCCGCCACGTCCGCTTCGAGTGGCTCGTCTTGTGGGGGCTGGCGGGCGCCTACTTCCTGCTGGCCTGGCTCGCCGAGCGACGATCCGAGCTGAAGCGTCAGGCCTCTCGATAGACGGGGCCCCACCGCCCGGCGCGGGCGGCGGGGGTCCCGGACCGAAGCGGCTACTTCGCCGCCGGCATCATGCCCGCGGGCGGGGGCGCGAACGCCATGTGGCCGACGATCACCCAGGCCCCGCCCTTCTTCACGAGCGTGTTCAGGTAGCTTCCCTTGATGGCCAGGGGCTTGCCGTCGGGGCCCTTGACCCCCTTCACCTCGTAGGTGCCCTCGTTGATCGTCATGTCCGGTCCGAGGGGCTGGCTCTTTCCCATCTGCACGGCGAGCGTCGTCCCCTTCCAGGGCCCGGCGAAGTTCGCCGCCGTGCTCTTGGCGACCGCGGCGCGGCCGTGGTGCACGCCGTCGGCATTCACCACGAGAGCGTCCTCGGCGTAGAGCGCGGCGACCGCGTTCGCGTCGCCCTTCATCCACGCCTGCTCGTAGCCCTGGACCAGCTTCTGCATGGCGGGATCGGCGCTCTGCGCCCCGGCCGACGCACTGAGAGCAAGGCACACAGCCGCGCAGACGACTCCGGTGAGTCTCTTCATCATCATCTTCCTCCTTGACCCGGTGGCACCTGTGCCGCCAGCCAGATCGTTTGTGGGATTACTGTGCCCGAACCCTACCACCCCTCCGCCAGCCCGGCAAGGGAGTGCACCGGCTGGCAGGGACTATCATTCGGCCACGGTGGAGCCCGGAGGTGATGGCGTGAGCACGAAGAACCTGTCCCGGCGCGAGTGGATGCGCGGTGGCGTCGCCGCCGTCGCGGCAACCGCCCTTCCCGGCGTCAGTGCCGGGGAGGCAGCCGGAGCCGGGGCCGGCGAGACACGCCGCGGGGCGCAACGTCTCTCCGTGGAACGCCTGAAAGCCTGGGAGTCGCTCGGCTACGGCATGTTCATCCACTTCGGGATGAGCACGTTCGACGGCAAGGAGCTCTCGGATGGCCGCGCACCCGCGACGCTCTACGCGCCCGACACACTCGACGTCGAGCAGTGGGTCTCCGTCGCGCGCGACGCGGGAATGAAGTACGCCGTCCTCACCGCGAAGCACGTCGCGGGGCACTGCCTCTGGCCAAGCAAGCACACCCGCTACACCGTTGCGAACAGCACCAACAAGACGGACGTCTGCGCGAAGTTCGTCGACGCGTGCGCGAAGAAAGGCGTCTGGCCGGGCTTCTACTACTGCTCCTGGGACAACCACAACCGCTTCGGCAGCCGCACGCCGTCGGACGAGGGTGCCACCTGGGGCAACTGGGCCGGCGTCCCGGGCGAGGGCCAGCCGATGGCGGCCTTCACCACGTCGGTCTACCAGAACTTCCAGACCCTGCAGATCACCGAGCTCCTCACCCAGTACGGAGAGATCGCGGAGACGTGGATCGACATCCCCGGTGTCCTCGGGCCCGGCTACCGTGAGTTCCTGTACGGCCACGTCGCGAAGCTGCAGCCCGACACCGTCGTCATGATGAACAGCGGGATCGGCGACGGCGAGAAGTACGACGAGGCCTACGCGTGGCCCTCCGACCTGATCGCGATCGAGCGGGCGGTGCCCCCGGAGTCGGGCCACCGTCGCTGGCGCGAGATCGGCGGCCGGGAGCGCTACCTGCCCGGCGAGGTCTGCGACCCGATCGGGAAGGACTGGTTCTGGGTCGAAGGCGACCAGCCGCGGCCCGACGAGAAGCTGCTCGAGATGCTCCAGCTCTGCCGCACGCGCGGCACGAACCTGCTGCTGGACGTCCCGCCCGACCGGCACGGCCGGATCCCCGAGGCGAGCGTCCAGGCGCTCCTGCGGCTTCGGCGCAACGCCGGCCTGTGAAGACCGGGAAGCTGGGGCGCGTGGGTGAATCCGGCCGGCGCCTCGCCGGCTACGGCCTCGTCGCCCTGCTCGCCGCGTTCGCGTACTTCTACGGGCTCGGCAGCCCGCACATCCCGAAGAACGGCGACGAGTACCCGTACGCGCACATCACGCGACTCACGGCCGAGAGCGGCCGGCTCCTGCCGCTGCAGTCGGAGCTGCCGGGAGTGCGCAACACCAAGCCGCCGCTGCTCTTCTGGCAGGGGATCGCGTCGACGGGCTGGGGGCGGCGCTGGACGCTGTGGCACCTGCGCGCTCCCAGCGTCGCTTACACCCTGCTCACGGCTCTACTGGTGTTCCTCCTCGGCTCCCGCCTGTCCGGTCGGCCGGAGACGGGCCTCGTGGCAAGCCTGAGCTTCCTCGCCTTCTTCAGCACCTACCGATACGGGCGCCCCTTCCTGACCAATCCTCCCGAGGTCTTCTGGCTCTTCCTGCCCTTCTTCGCGCTCCTCTATTGGCCGAAGGCCGCGACCGCCTCCCGCCTCGTCTTCCCGACCCTCGCCGGAGTCGCGATCGGCATCGGGCTGCTGTACAAGTCCTTCGCGCTCGTCGTCCCCGTCGGGATCGGCCTCGCCGGGTTGTACGTGCACTCCCGCGACGGCCGGTCCGTTCCCTTCCTCGCGCGCGACTTCTGGAAGGTGTTGATCACCCTCTCCATCGCCCTGGCGCTCTTTGGTCTGTGGTTCCTTCTCGATCCCGATCCCGGCGCGGTGTGGCGGGAGTTCGTGCTGGGAGAGAACGTGGGGAAGTTCGACCTGCCCGGCGGCTATCTCCCGAGGCTCCTGTGGGGCACCTCGAGCCTCTGGAGCTTCGCATTGGGCTATCCCCTGAACGCGGGGCTCCTCTTCTTTCCCGTGGTGGCGCTCTTCGCTCTCGCGTGGCGGCGTCGCGCGGAGCTCCGCGACGGGGAGCGCGGGCTGTGGATCTGGGTCCTCACGCTGCTTCTCGTGTTCGCGGTCCCCAGCCAGCGTTCGAGCCGGTACCTCCTGCCGGCCATGCCCGCCCTGGCCGTGCTCCTCGCGCTCGGCTGGCGCCGGATCCCCCGGTGGGTGTTTGCCCTGAGCCTCCTGGCGAGCGGGGCCGCGATCGCGGCGCTCGCCTTCCTCTCGCTCCGGCTGCAGCAGGCTGTCCCGGGCCCGCCGCTCTACCCCGTGGCCTACGGGGCGCTCCTCGCGGGCACGGGTGCCGCCGTCCTCGCGGGGCTGTGCGTGCCCGCGCTCACCCGGCCCGTCGTGCCCGGAGCCGTTCTCCTCTGCTACGTGTCGTTCGCTGCCTTCCTCCGGCCCTTCGACGGCCCGTTGGGCCGATACGACGCGGACGCGCAGCGACAGGTCCAGGGCCGGGAGGTGTGGGTGCCGGTCGACTTCATCGGCAAGGAGGAGGGCTACCGCTTTCTCCTTCCGGGGGCCCACGTCCGGGGGTACCACGAAGGTCGCGACACCGGTGCCAGCGAGGGGCGGGTGCCGTACCCGCTCGTCGTGATCCGAGGGCCCTTGCGGGACGTCGCCGTCGAGGACGGCCGTGTCCTCGGCCAGCGCCTGGACCTGCGCGGGCGCCAGACCGCGGGCGAGATCCGGGAGATCCTCCGCGGAAACGTGCTGGAGCACCTGTTCGTGCGCGAGCAGCTGATCGAGGCTCGCGCCGGGGCGGCGGGTTCCCGCTGATGCCCCGCCGCGGCTTCGTGCGACCGGATGGCCGCGACCTCCTCGTGCTCGTCGTCGTCCTGGTCGCCTTCGGCGCGGGTTTCTGGCGAGCCCTCGAGCGCCCGGCGCCCGCCGCGTTCGTGCGGCGCTCCGTCACCGCGCCTTCCGTCGAGAAGCCGCGTTTCGAGAGCCGCTTCGTCACCACCCGTCCGGGCCTGCACGTCCACGCCGCCTGCCTGGTCGAGCTGGCCGACGCCCGCGTGCGGGCCTTCTGGTTCTCCGGCAGCCGCGAAGGCGCGCCGGACGTCGAGATCCACACCGCCGTCTTCGATCCCGATCGGGGGGAGTGGGGCGAGGAGAAGCCCGTGGCGACCGCGGCCGGCACGCAGCGGTCGCTCTGGCGCTACGTCCGGAAGGTCGGAAACCCGGCCTCGATCCGCGCGCCCGACGGAACGCTGTGGCTCTTCTACGTGACCGTGTCGGTCGGAGGGTGGGGTGGCAGCACCGTCAATGCCGTCACCTCTCGCGACGACGGGGAGACGTGGGGAGAGCCGAGGCGCCTGGTCGGCTCCCCGTTCCTCAACCTCAGCACCATGGTCCGGGGCGAGCCGGTCCTGTACGCCGACGGCACGATCGGGCTGCCGGTCTATCGGAACCTCGTCGGCACCTTCGGCGAGATGCTGTGCCTGGACGCGACGGGCGCGGTGATCGACCGGCGCCGACTGAGCGATGCCCGGTCCTCTCTTCAGCCGATCGTCCTGGTGAGAAGCCCGACCGAGGCCCTGGCCCTCCTCCGCAACGCGGGAGCGGAGCGGCCCAATCGGGTCATCGGCACCACCACCCGCGATGCCGGACAGAGCTGGGCTCCGCCCGTCCGCCTGCCGTTGCGGAATCCGGACGCCGCGCTGTCGGGGGTCGTGTTACCCGACGGCCGTGTCCTTGTGGCGCTCAACGAAGTCGAGGTGGAGCGCGACGAGCTGTCGCTCGTCGTCTCGGGGGACGGCGGGATCACCTGGAGAACCGCGCGTCGGCTGGAGGACCAGGTGGCGGCGCGGGAGCTGCCCGTGGACGACGCCCGCTACGGCCGCACCGTGGAGGCGCTGGCCCGCGCCACGGACCCGCGAGTGAGCGACGCGGGAGCGTGGGTCGACTCCTCCCGGCGCCACATGTGCTGGGAGCCTCGGTGCCACTTCGAGTTCTCCTACCCCTTCGTGCTCCAGACGCGGCGCGGGGAGTTCCACGTCGTCTACACGTGGAATCGGGCGTTCACGAAGCACGTCCAGTTCAACCAGGCCTGGCTGGACGAGGGGCTCTCCGATGCCCGGCCTCACTGACCTCGCGGGGCTGGCGGGAGCCGGGGCCGTGATCGCGGCCGTGCTGCTGGAGCTGCCCGGGATCGCGCGCCTGAGGCGCGCCCACCCCACGCCCCTGCTGCTCGCGGCCCTCGTCGTGGCCCTCGTCCCCCTGGGTGCGCTGCCGGTCGCGGGCTACCTGCGCGGCGTCGTGGGTGACCTGAGCGTCACCACGGTGCTGCTGGTCGTTCGCGGCCTCCTGCGACCGGTCCTCGGCTGGACGGCGATCGACGCGAGGAGCCGCCTCGCGCTCCAGGTCCTCGTCGCGGCGGGCGGCCTCGCGCTCTATCCCCTGGCCCTCGGCCTCGGCCCGTTCGATCCCTACCGCCTCGGCTATGCGAGCCCCTGGTTCCTCGCCCTCCTGCTGGCGCTCGCGGTGGCCGCCGGCTTCCTCCGGCTCACCCTGGTCACGGCGTGCCTCGCGCTCGCGGTCCTGGCCTGGGCGGCCGGCGTGTACGAGTCCCGCAACCTCTGGGACTACCTGATCGATCCCCTGGTCGCGGCCTGGGGGCTGGGCGCCCTTCTCCTCCGGGGCGTGCGCGCTCAGGGCGCGGCGATCCGGTAGGCGCGGGCGTCGTTCTCCTCGTGGATCGGCACCAGGATGCCCCTGGGGTCGAATCGCACCCGGTCGCTTCCGTACAGGCACACGTACTGCCCGGAGAGAGCGTGCGCGATCGACAGCGCCTCGTCCCGGTCGGACGTCTGGAAGAAGCGGTGCAGCCTCTCGTGGCGGCGGAGCAGCTCAGCGCGCGGAGCAAACTGCGTCAGGTAGGGCGTGAAACGCTCGTACACCACCCGGCGGCCGACGAGGACGGCGGGCAGCGGCGGGTAGCGACCGCCCGGGCGCTGGAGGACCACGTCCCCCGGATGGCCGTCGCGGGCGATGGCGGCCAGGGCGCGGACGGCCCCGGCGGGCACGGAGTCGGGCCCGACCCGCGCCTTGCGCACCGCGAACTCGAAGGTCGAGGGCAGGGACAGCAGGCCGGCGACGCCGATGACGAGAGCCGGCCGGCGCGCGCGTCCCGCCCACGCCGCCACCGCGATCGCCGTGAAGACCCACAGCACGGCTCCGGACTGCTCGACGAAGTAGATCGTGGCGGAGGGGAGCTCGCGGCCCTCGACGTCGCGGGCGGCGACGTGAAAGAGAAGACCGAGCGGCCAGCCCGACAGCGCGAGTGCGGCGGCGGCGGCCGTCGCCGCCTTCCCGGCGAAGAGGCTCCTCCACGCGGCCGGCAGGCCGAGGATGCGAAGGCCCAGCGAGACCACGAGCCAGGGCAGGGTGGCCAGGAGCAGCCCGCCCACCGCGACACCCCCCATCCCGACGTCCTTCAGCGACTCTCCCACCATGCGAAGGGGAGCGACCACCACCTCGATCTGCTCCCCGGTCCCCCCGAGGACGAGCGGCAGGAGGGCCAGGCCGGCGACGGCGGCGAGCAGGACGGCCACCGCCGCCCTTCTCGGCCAGGCGGCGGGCGCAGGTGCGTCCGCGCTTCGGCTGGTCCAGGCGACCAGGAGCGCGGCCAGGGCCAACGAGAGGGCGAGCTGGGCGCCGAGGAACACCTTGAACCACGGCACGGCAGCCGCCTGCAGCGCGGCCAGGCCGAGCCAGGCACGGCCCTCGCCGGACTCGTGTCGGTGGAGCGCGATCAGGCACCCGAGCGCGAGGGCGAGGGCCGGCACCACGGGGTTCGCGAAGGCGAGCGAGATCAGGAGATTCGACCGGAAGGTGTCGCTCCACCAGCGGGCGTCCGGCACGAGCGCGCAGACGAACGAGAAGTCCGCGAGGAGCACGGTCCACGGAGCCAGCGCCACCGCCAGGGGCGAGCCGCCGAGCCGCCGCGCGAGGCCGGCCAGGGCGAGCATCAGGGCGATCGCCCACAGCGTGGGCTCCGCGCGGTTGAGCAGCGAGTAGGGCTCGACCCCGGCCCAGCGCACCGCCGCGGCCCGCACGAGGTCGGCCCCGACGTGGTAGCTCAGCGGGATCCCGGCCAGCCCCGGCACCTGGGGCGGGTAGGGCAGGGTGAGCTCCCAGGAGATCCCCGCGTGCAGCGGCTGGTCTCCCATCGGGTCGAGCAGGAAGCCGCCGTCCGGCGCCGGGCGGTTCCACCGGTACTGCGTCGCGGCGAGAAGCGCCACGAGCGCGGCGATCGCCGGCGCCAGCGAGCGGGTGAGGCCCGGGTCGACGGGACACGTCCGACGGGCCAGGAAGCCGGCCGAAGCCGTCGCAAGGACGAGAGGGAAGAGCCAGGGCCAGCCAGCCGCGAGGCTCAGCCAGTAGGCGAGCGCCGTCAGGGCCCCTCCGAGCGGGAGCACGAGTGCGAAGTCGACGCGAAGGCGAGCCCACCGCTGCAGGCCGGCGCCCGGAGCCACGATCGCGAGGAGGACGAAGAGGACGAAGGGAACGCTCATGTCGAGCCCGGCACCCGCTACCGGGCCATCCGGTCCTCGTAGCCTCTCCACGCCGCCATCGACTGCGCGAGGATGTCGGCCTTGTCGCCGGGAACGTCGTAGCACTGCAGCCCGACGGGACCCTCGAAGCCCAGGTCCACGAGGGTCTCCAGGAGCGCGTAGGTGTCGAACGTCCCCTGCCCGAGCGGCTGGATCAGGCTCGTCCAGATCGTCCCGCGGTCGCTCTTGTCGACGATGTTCGTCGCGCCGTTGATGCTGACCGCGAAGAGGTGCGGCCGCGCCCGCGCGAGCAGGTCGCGCAGCCCTTTCTCGTCCTCGGGGCGCGTCTGCGCGAGCCAGTGCGGCAGGTTGAAGGTCAGCCCCACGTCCGGGCGGCCGAGCTTCTCGACGAGCTCGAGGGCGTGCGGCACGGTCTCGAGCCAGAACCACACGTGCGGGTAGAGCATCACGCGCAGGCGGGACGCGCGGGCCATGTCCGCGATCTCGCTGACCGCGGCGACCGCGGCCGCGTCCCCCTCGCGCGACGAGGGCGCGTACGTCCCGGCGCGGCTCGTCACGTTGAGCCACAGCATCGTCTCGCGGCCCTTGAGCGACCGGATCACCTCCGGAAGGCGCGGGTCGTACGCGGGCTGGCCGGGGTCGAGGTTGACGTTCACGTAGACGGTGAAGAGCCTCAGCCCCTGGCGGTCGAGCTCTCCCTGGACCTCGGCGAAGTCGTCGAGGCCGTTCTTCTCCATGCCGTCGTAGCCGAGCCGCTCGAGGAGCGCGACCTGCTTCTGCGGGGTGTCGTAGGTCGCGTCCTTCACGCCGTTGTTGAAGACGAAGAACGGGTTCGCCAGCGCCCGCCTCGGTTTCTCGCCGGCGTGGGCGGCCGCTGGCCCCGAGGCGACGAGAGCCGCGAGCACCGCCAGGACCGCGAGCCTCCTAGCCGCCATACGCCCGCCTCCAGTCCCGCTGCGGCCGAGCGAGCCGCGCGTTCGCGGCGTTGTCGTCGAGGAAACGCTCGCGCTCCGGGTCCCAGCGCAGCTTCCCGCCGACCTCCATGGCGATGAGGCCTATCTGGCTGATCGACACCGTGCGGTGGCCGACCTCGACCGGCTCCAGCGTCTTCGTCCCGTCCTTGATCGCGCGGACGAAGTCGGCCTTGTCCTCGAGCTGCTCGGCGAGGTGCTGCTCGCCGGGGCCGATCACCGAGTCGAGGACCGACGCCGGATCCGCGGTCATCGTGGACGGGTAGTCGACGCGGATCCAGCCCTCGGCGCCCTCGAAGCGGATGTACGGCGTGTCGGAGCGGCAGACGAGCGCGACCCCGTTCGCGTAGCGGTAGCGGGCCTCGAAGCGCAGGACCGTGTTCCACAGGCCCTTCGTGAACTCGCCCTCGGCCTCGACCTCGACCGGCCCGGTCGTCTCGCTGTCGTTCGCCCACTGGGCGATGTCGTTGAGGTGGGTGCCCCAGTTCGCGATCATCCCGTCCGCGTAGGCGGAGATGCGCATCCAGTTCGGGCGCGACGCGAGGTCGTGGCGGCCGTGGACGCGCTTCTCGGTGTAGGGGGCCTCGGGCGCCGGCCCGAGCCACTTCTCGTAGTCGAGCTCGGGCGGGACCGGCATGTCCGGCTGCGGCGGGATGCCCGGCGTGTCGACGGGGACGCCGGTGCGAATCGTGTGGAGCTTCCCGATGCGGCCGTTGCGGACGAGCTCGACCGCGCGCGCGAAGGGCCGCAGCGAGCGGAACTCGCTGTCCGTGCGCGAGACGACCCCCGCGCGGGCGACCGCGTCGCACAGCGCGCGGCCCTCCGCGATCGAGATCGTGAGCGGCTTCTCGACCGAGACGTGCTTGCCGGCCTTCACCGCCTCGATCGCGATCGGGACGTGCCAGTGGTCGGGCGTCGCGATCATCACCGCGTCGACGTCGGCGCGGGCGAGCACCTCGCGGAAGTCGCGGTGGGCGGTCAACCCCCGCCAGCCGTCCTTCCCGGCCTGCGCGCCGTAGTGGGCCTCCACCGCCCGGCGCGCCTCGTCGAGACGCCACGCGTCGACGTCGCACACGGCGACCACCTGCACGTCGGGCAGCGCGAGGAACTGCGGCAGGTTCGGCTTGGTCATCTGCCGGCCCATGCCGATGAGGCCCACGTGGATGCGGTTCCCGGGCGAGCGCGCGCCGAGCACGCGCGAGGGCACGATCGCGGGCGCCGCGAAGGCGGCGAGCGCCGCCGAGGACTGAGCCAGAAAGGACCGTCGGGGCAGGACCGGCGAGGCCGGAGCGAGCGGCTTCATCTCGTACCTCCGTGGCAGGCGGACTGAGCGGCGCGCCGCCCGGATTGTATTCGAGCTCCCGCTGGAGCCGCGACGCCGAGGCTCAGGAGGGCAGGCTCTTCCTAAGGACGACCATTGTCGCCCGTTGCCGCTGCTGGACGAACGCCAGTGCCTGCGCCACCCTGGCTCGGGCGGCGGCAGGATCCTTGGCCAGGGCGAGGACGGCCGGCACCAGGCGGCGGATGTCCGCCTCCTGGTCGAAGTCGAACAGCCAGTCGCCGAGCCCGATGTCGCGCCACATGAAGCCCTTGCTGGTCTGCTCCGCGAAACGGCACACGATCGCGGGAACGCCGTTGCCGATGCACAGGATGGGGGAGTGCATCTCCAGGCCGAAGAGCCCCGCCGAGCGCACGTAGGTGCTGAGGGCCTCGTCGGTCAGCCAGAACTCCTCCCGCCACACCACGCGCTCCCGGACCCTGGCCGGCAGCTTCTCCAGGACCCATTGGCGGCCCACCTCCATCTGGCTCCGGTCCTCGGGGCAGAGGAGCACCTTCAGTTCCGTCTCGCGCGCCACGGCGGCAATGGCCTCTCGGAGCGGCGCGTGATCGTGCTCCGCCATCTCGTCGTTGCGGGCGGCCCGCTTCTCGTCCCGGGCCTGGCCCGGGCGGATGAGCCAGTACGGCGTGTAGCGCAGGCGCGGGATGCAGCAGAGGAACCTCCCGGCCTCCAGCTGGTGCTGGCGCAGAAACGCCTCCGCCGCCGCGTCGTTGCGCAGGTCGCAGGCGAACGCACCGTCCGGGCCGAACTCCAGGACCGGGCCCCGCACCCCGTCGGCCTTCGCCTTGGCCAGCGACACCGAGTCCCGGAAGAACACGAACCGGGCGCGGCCGAGGAGGTCCTTGTCGTCGCCGGAAAGGAAGGAGCCGTGCGTGATCCCGTACACGCCGAACGGCTTCCCGAAGTGCTTCACGAAGGCGGCCACGTCCTCGGCCGCCACGAGCGACGGCCCGGAGCCGTGCAGAAGGAAGTCGCACCACCCCAGCGCATCCGCCAGCTCCGGGTTGGAGGCCTTGCCGTCGCCGCCGATGCTGCCTTTCACGATGCGCAGGGCGGGGAAGCGCCGGTGCTCCATCGCGGCCACCTCGTCGGTCAGGTCGGCCGAGGCCCACAGCCGCACCTCGGCTTCCGGCAGGTGCTTCTCCAGGAGCGCCAGCACACCCGGGGTGTGCGCGATGTCGCCGATGTTCACCACCTGCCACGAAGAGCGCAGCAGGATCCGGGGCCGCCGGCCGGGCTCCCCGGCGCGGAGCGTCGCGGCGAGCGCGGAGACGAGCGTGGTGTGGACGAAGCGGCGGCGGTCCATGGAGGTGAGGGTTGCGACGACCCGATTCTACTCCCGGCGGATCAGCTCGCCGGCTCGAGGCGGTACACCTCGCCGTCGTAGTCCACGACGTAGACCTCGCCGTCGGTGTCGAGGCCGAAGGACGCGGGCGAGTTGACGCCCGCGGAGACTCGCCGTCCAGTCGCGCACGTCCGTCGCCTGGCCGCTCGCGAGGCGGAACGACCGCACGAGCCCGGTGCAGAAGTCGCCGAAGAAGTACGTCCCGGCGAGGTCCGGCATGCGGCAGCCGCGGTAGACGACGCCGCCCGTGACCGAGCAGCCCTCGGAGTGCGAGTACTCGTAGACTGGCGGCGTGAAGCCCGTCCGGTTGCAGCCGCTCGCAGGGCTGTAGCACTGCGAGCCCTCGGTGACGTTCCAGCCGTAGTTCTCGCCGCCGCGACGGGAGGCGAGGCCCACGTCGATCTCCTCGACCCGGTTCTGGCCCACGTCGCCGATGTAGAGGTCGCCGGTCGGCCGGTCCACGGAGATGCGGAACGGGTTGCGCAGGCCGTAGGCCCAGATCTCCGGCGCCGCCCCCGGCGTGGCGCGGAACGGGTTGTCAGCGGGCACCGCGTACGGCGTCGCCGCGTCCACGTCGATCCTCAGGATCTTGCCGAGGAAGGTGTCGAGCTTCTGGCCGTTGCCGAGCGGGTCGCCGCCCGAGCCGCCGTCGCCGAGGGCGATGAGCAGGCGGCCGGCGTTGTCGAAGGCGAGACCGCCGCCGTTGTGGTTCGCGAACGGCTGGGCCTCGGTCAGGACCACGCGCTCGCTCACCGGGTCCGCGGCGTCGGCGGAGCTCGCGCGGAACTCGGCGACGTGGGTGTCGCCCCGGGGGTTCGTGTAGTTGACGAAGAAGCGGCGGTTCGTCGCGAACTGCGGGTGGAAGGCGAGGCCGAGGAGGCCGCGCTCGCCGCCGCTCGAGATGCGCCCGGAGACGTCGAGGAACGGCGTCGCCTGCAGCTGGCCGTTGCGGATGACGCGGATGCGGCCGCCCTGCTCGACCACGTAGAGGCGCTCCCGGTCGCCGGGCGCCGCCTGCAGGTCGAGCGGGTTGCGCAAGCCCGAGGCCACGAGACGGGCCGTGAGCGCCGGGATGCCGGCGACCGGCGCTCCCGCCGCGCAGGAGGCGGTCGGGGGCGTGGCCGACGGCACCGGTGTCGGTGACGAGTTGCTCCCGCCGCATCCGGGAAGCGCCAGCGCGCCCGCGCCGAGACACACGACCAGTGCCCGTGTCATCCGCCGACTCCTCCTGCCCCCGGAAAGGTTCTCCGAGCAGTGTAGGCGGCCGGGCCGCGGGACGCACGTGACCCTGCTCACGGCCTCGCCGGCCAGGCTAGGGCCGGAGTGCCGGGACCTCGCCCTCGAGGTACTTCGGCAGCTCGGACGGGGAGAACTGCAGGCCGACGTAGAACGGCCCGAACTCCGCGTACCAGGCCGAGGCCTCGTCGAAGCGCATCTCGTAGATGAGCTTCTTGAAGACGACGGGGTCGTCGGCGAAGAGGTCGACGCCCCACTCCCAGTCGTCGAAGCCGATGGCCCCGGAGATGATCTGGCTGACCTCGCCGGCGTAGTGCCGGCCGATCTTGCCGTGGTCGAGCATCATGCGCGCCCGGGCCTCGACCGGCTCGGCGTACCAGTTCTTGACCTCGCCCCGGCGCTTGTTCATGGGGTAGAAGCAGACGTGCCGCCGGGCAGGCACCTCCGCCCAGAGCCGGCCCGAGACGCGCTTTCTCTGCTCCTCCATCTCCGCGTCGAACGCGCCCTCGAACTCCGCCGAGCCCGTCACGAGGCCCCGTTCGCCGAGGCGCTTGTGGATCTGCGCCGTCATCTCGTACATCCCGAGCTCGACGATCGAGACGAACGAGGTCGTCGGCTCGAGGAAGGTCGAGAGCCCGAGCCGGGCGATCGCCACTTGCGCGGCCTGGAGCTCCTCGAAGGAGCGGCGCAGGTGGATGAGCAGGAGGTCGCCCTTGTGCCCGAGCAACGTGACCGGCACCGTCGTGCCCGCCTCGCCCCGGCGCATGGAGGCGAGCGCCTCCGCCGCCTCGGCTGCCAGCCGTTGGCGCAGGTCTTCCGGCCGCACGCGCCACTCGGGCCAGCGGATGCGGAAGATCTGGTGCAGGACGCTCCAGCCCTCGAGCGTCTCGGGAACACGCGGGTCGTGCATGGGGAAGAGGCCTCCTGGGGTCATTGTACGAGGCGGCGGGAGGGGAGAACGTCGCTTTCGGGCGCTTTACAGAGTCTTTACCTCGTGTGCTATGGATTCCCTGTCCAATTTCGACAGAGAATGAAACCTGCGGTCCCTCCCCGCGCGAGCATCCTTCTCCGCGGACAGGCGCCGGTCTCGTCAGCGAGGATCCTCGTGAGCCATAAGCCCTTCATCGCATTCGCGCTCGGCGCGGCCACTCTCACCGGCGCCTGCGGCGGCAGCGGGGACGCTGCCGCCCCCCGGCAGCAACGCCCGGCCCTTCGCGTTCGCGTCGCTCCCGTGGCCGTTCAGGACGTCGTGTACCAGATCAAATCGCTCGGCCAGATCGAGGCGCGCGACGTGGTCCAGGTCACGGCCGAGGTGGACGGCGTCG
Source organism: uncultured Acidobacteriota bacterium (assembly GCA_963818355.1). Lineage (GTDB taxonomy): Bacteria > Acidobacteriota > Vicinamibacteria > Fen-336 > Fen-336 > DATBSL01. The sequence goes on from CAWFSB010000014.1 coordinate 78,146, forward strand.
CGAGTGACGTGCGCTTCCGCGAGGGGGACCGCGTGGGCCCCGGGACGGTGCTCCTGCGGATCGACCCCGAGCGGTACCGGCTGGAGGCCGAGCGCGCCCAGGCCGTGCTCGAGCAGTCCAAGGCGGAGCAGGACCGCGCCGCGGCCGACCTGCGGCGCCGCGAGGCCCTGGCGCAGAACGATCTCCTGTCGGTGGAGGAGCTGACGCGCTCGCAGGGCGAGAGTGCGCGCCTCGGCGCCTCCGTGGACGTGGCGAAGGCGGCCCTCGGGATCGCGAGGCAGAACTTGCAGCGCTCCGAGGTCCGCCCCCAGGTCGCGGGCATCATCAACACCCGCACGGTGGACACCGGCCAGTTCATCCGGGCCGGCACCGTGCTCGCGACCATCGTGGACTCGACCCGCCTGCGCCTGCGCTTCCGGGTCTCGGAGGCCGAGTCGCTGCGCGCCGACGTCGGGGGCAGCGTGACTTTCCGCGTGGCCCCGCTCGGCCCCCGCGACTTCACCGCGCAGATCTACCACGTCGGGAAGATCGCGGACACCACGACCCGCCAGGTCGAGGTCCTCGCCTGGGTCGACAGCATGGGCGAGCTCAAGCCCGGCTTCTTCGCCGAGGTGACCCTCGCCGGCGAGGAGCGGAAGAGCGCCCTCGTGATACCCGAGGGCGCCATCCAGGCCAGCGAGCGGGGCTTCGTGACCTACGTGGTGGAGAACGGCACCGCGAAGCTGCGGCCCATCCAGCAGGGCCTGCGGACGGGCACGGGCGTCGTGGAGATCCTCTCGGGCCTGAAGCCGGGCGAGACGGTGGTGACCGAGGGCTCCGACCGTCTGGCCGACGGGATTCCCGTCGAGGTCGTGACCGGCGGCGTGCCGGGGGCGCCGGGCCGCGAGGCCGGTCCGTCGCCGTCGCCGGCGGCGAAGTAAGGAGCGGCGGCCATGAGTGACGAGACGCGTCGGGCGTCGGAGCCCGAAGAGGATCCCCAGAAGATCGCGACGGGGATGACCCTGGCCGACATCTCGATCCGCAACCACGTGTTCGCGTGGATCCTGATGATCGCCCTCATCGGGTTCGGCATCCTGACCTTCACCGGGTTCGGTACCGTCTTCAAGGGCCTCGGCGTCAGCCAGAATCCCGACGTGGACTTCCCGGTGATCAACATCTCGATCAACTGGGAGGGTGCCTCCCCCGAGATCATGGAGACGGACGTCGTCGACCTGGTCGAGGACGCGGTCACCTCGGTCGAGGGCGTCAAGGAGATCTCCTCCTCCTCGCGCCAGGGGGCCGGCAACATCACCGTCGAGTTCGAGCTGGAGCGCGACATCGACGTGGCCCTCCAGGACGTCCAGGCCAAGCTCTCCCAGTTGCAGCGCCGCCTGCCTCTCGGCATCGACCCGGCGATCGTGAGCAAGTCGAACCCCGAAGACGAGCCGATCATGCGGATCGCCATCGGGGGCAGCCGCCCCCAGACCTTCGTGGCCGACTACATCCGCAATGTGGTCCGCCCCCAGATCCAGACGATTCCCGGCGTGGGCGAGATCCAGCTTTCCGGCTTCCGCGACCGCAACGTAAGGGTGTGGTACGACGCGGCGCGCCTCGAGGCCCAGGGCCTCACCGTCTCGGACGTCAACCGCGCGATCCAGAGGGAGCACCTCGAGGTGCCGGCCGGCCGGATCGAGGGCGCGGAGCGCGAGATGAACGTTCGGGCCGAGGGCGAGGCGATCGACATCGAGGGCTTCCGGAACCTCGTGGTCACCTACCGGAACGGCGCCCCGGTGCGGCTGTCCGACGTGGCGGTGGTCGAGGACGGGCTCGAAGACAACCGCCGCCTGGCCCGGACCAACGGCCAGCCGGCCATCGGCTTCGGCATCACCAAGCTCCGGGGGGCGAACGCGGTGCAGGTGGGCCGCGACGTGCGGGCGCGGCTCGCGGAGATCGAGAAGGAGCTCCCGGAGGGGCTCTTCCTCGCCGTCAACTTCGACACCACCGTCTTCATCGAGCGCGCGATCAACGAGATCCTCTTCACCCTCATCCTGGCGGCGCTTCTGACCAGCGTCGTCTGCTGGGTGTTCCTCGGCTCCTGGTCCACGACCCTCAACGTCCTGCTCGCCATTCCCACGTCGATCCTGGGGACGTTCATCGTCATGTACGTGTTCGGGTTCACCCTGAACACCTACACCGTCCTCGGCCTGACCCTCGTGGTGGGCATCGTGGTCGACGACGCGATCATGGTGCTCGAGAACATCTACCGCCACCGCGAGCAGGGCGCGGGCAAGGTGACCGCGGCCTCGGTGGGCGCCCGCGAGATCACCTTCGCGGCCGCCGCGGCGACCCTCGCGATCATGGCCATCTTCCTGCCGGTGGCCTTCATGAAGGGCATCATCGGGAAGTTCTTCTTCCAGTTCGGGGTCACGATCACGGTGGCCGTGCTCATCTCGCTGCTCGAGGCCCTGACCCTGGCCCCCATGCGCCTCTCGCGCATGCTGGAGGTCGGCGAGCGGGCGGGCCGGCTCGAGCGCTGGGTCAGCACCACGTTCGCCCGCCTCGCCGCGGGCTACCAGCGCCTGCTGGTGCCGGCGCTGCGCCACCGCAAGCTCGTGCTGGCGGGGTCGGCGCTCCTGTTCGTCCTCTCCCTGGGCATCGTCGGCCTGCTGCGCCAGGAGTTCATCCCCTCGCAGGACATGAGCCGCTTCGGGATCCGCTTCCAGACCCCCGTGGGGTCGAACCTCGAAACCAGCGAGCGCATCCTCAGCCAGATCGAGCGCTTCCTGCAGTCGCGGCCCGACGTCGAGATGTTCGGCGGCTTCGTGGGCGGCTTCGGCGGCGGCGAGGTCAACAGCGGCTTTCTCTTCGTGACCATGAAGGAGCCGGCCGACCGTCCGGTGGACCCGAAGACCGGGAGGCGGCTCTCGCAGAACGAGCTCATGGCCGTCACCCGGCAGGCGACGAGCGCCCTGCCCGGGGCCCGGATCGTGATGCAGGACTTCTCGCAGCGGGGCTTCAGCGCCGGCCGCGGCGGTGGCTTCCCCGTGGAGTTCAACATCCGGGGCCGCGACTGGGACGAACTCGGCCGCTCCTCCCGCGCGATCATGGAGAAGATGCGGGAGTCGGGCCTGGTGACCGACATCAACAGCGACTACCAGGTCGGCATGCCCGAGGTGCAGGTGATTCCCGACCGGAACAAGGCGGCCGACCTCGGCATCTCGATGGCCGACATCGGCGACACCGTCAACTCCGCGATCGGCGGGGTGCGCATCGGCAAGTTCAAGGACAAGGGGCGGCGCTTCGACATCCGGGTCCGGCTCCTCGCGCCCCAGAGAGAGCGCCCGGAGGACATCCAGCGGCTGCTCGTCCGCACCGGAGGCGGCGGGCTCGTGCGCCTGGGCGACGTCGTGCGCATCGAGCAACGGCCCACGCTCCAGACGATCACCCGCCGCGACCGCGAGCGCGCGATCACGCTGACCGCGAACGTCGCCCCCGGGGTGTCGCAGGGCGTCGCGATCGATCGTTCGATGGAGCTCGCGCGGGAGGTCCTGCCCGACGGGTACCGTGTCGTCGCCTCCGGCAGCGCGCGCACGTTCCGCGAGGCGTTCGAGTCGCTCCTCTTCGCGATGATCCTGGGCCTCATCGTGGCCTACATGGTGCTGGCCTCCCAGTTCAACGCCTTCACCCACCCCTTCACGGTGCTGCTCGCCCTCCCGTTCAGCATCAGCGGGGCGCTCGTCGCCCTCTACCTGGCGGGCCAGAGCCTCAACGTCTACAGCTTCCTCGGGCTCATCCTGCTCATGGGCATCGCCAAGAAGAACTCGATCCTCCTCGTGGACTTCACGAACCAGGCGCGCGCCTCGGGCATGGAGCGGCACGAGGCGCTGCTGCACGCCTGCCCGGTGCGCCTGCGCCCGATCCTGATGACCTCGATCGCGACGATCGCGGGCGCTCTTCCGCCGGCCCTCGCCATCGGCCCCGGGGCGGAGCTGCAGCGGCCGATGGCGCTCGCGATCGTCGGGGGCATGATCGTCTCGACCGCGCTCACCCTCTTCGTGGTGCCCGCGGCCTACAGCCTCCTCGCCGACATGGTGGAGTGGAACGCCGCGCGCAAGCGGCGGGGCGAGGGGCTCGTCGCCGCCCTGCGGGCGGCCCGCGACGTCCTGAGGCGGCGGTGACGGTCTCGCGCACCCGCGACGTCCTCGGCCTCACCGCCTTCGTCGTGCTTTGCTTCGGGGTGTCCGTGCTCGGGAGCCGGGCCACCGCTGCCCGCGCTCGCCGAGTGGTACCCCGCGCTGCGAAAGCCGCCCTGGACGCCGCCCGGCTGGGTGTTCGGCCCGGTCTGGACCTTGCTGTACCCGGTCATCGCGGTCGCCGGGTGGATGGCCTGGCGGGAGGGCCGCGCCCGCTTCGGGCCGCTCCTCTTCCTGCTCCAGCTGGCGCTGAACGCCGCCTGGCCCTGGCTCTTCTTCGCGCAGCGTCGCCCCGACCTGGCGCTCGCGTGCATCGTGGCCCTCTTCGTCGCCATCCTCGGCACGATCGTCGCCTTCTGGAGGGTCGAGCCGCGGGGCCGCGCTTCTGATCGTGCCGTACCTCGCCTGGGTCGGCTTCGCCGCCGCGCTCAACCACGCGATCTGGCGCCTGAACTGACGCGCGCCGACCCCGCCGGCGCGCGTCATCCTGAGGGCGGCGGTCGCGTCGGCGCCCGAAGGCTCCACAATCGCGACCACCGACCGTGTCGCTGCCTTGCGACGACCGATGTGTCGGCTGCCCCCGACGACCGACCTGTTCCAGCCCCGCAACCGCGGATCGCCGGCGGACAGGCGGATCCCCCTCGCTCATCGGCTGGCTGTCGTGCTCGGGGCTGCGCCTCCGTCGCCCGACCCGGACGGAGCTCCTCGGGATGACGTGCCCGACCTTTTCCCCCTCGACTGCGTCCCAGGGACGGCGTACCTTTGCCCCTCCAGGAGAACCGCCATGGCCTTTCGCCTCCTGTCGTCCGCCGTTGTCCTCGTCGCGCTCGCGGCCACGGCGCCCGCCGGCGAGATCCGCGGCCGGGTGCTCGTGGACGGGAAGCCGGCCGCCGGCGTCGCCGTGGCCGTGCTGCCGTTCGAGGACGGCTTCGCCGCCGCCCGGCGCGAGGCGCGACGCGAGGACCTGCCGAAGGCCCTGGCCGAGACCGTGAGCCGGCCCGACGGGACCTTCGCCGTCGCGGTGCCCGGACCGTCCGGCACCCCGGTCCGGCTCGCCCTGTCCGGCGGCACCGCTTCGCCCCGCGTGCTGGCGGCGCTCTTCGACTCGGGCGGGGACGACGCGGGCGACGTGCGGTTGCCGAAGGCCCTCGCTCTCGCCGGCCGGGTCGTGGACGAGCGGGGAGGGCCGGTCGTCGGGGCGACGGTGACGCTGTGGCCGGGCAGCGGTCGTCGGCCGCAGGACGCGAGCCCCGCCTCCGGCCTGCCGCAATCGACGGTGACGAAGGCCGACGGGACGTTCCGCTTCGAGGCCGCGGCCGAGGAAGGGAACCGGATCCGCGTGGAGGCGCCGGCTTTCGCCACGCAGGAGAGGCAGCCGGTCCGGGCCGGGGCGCTCGCGCGGCCGGTGACGCTGGCGCTCGGGCAGGTCCTGCGGGGGACGGTCACCCTCGCCGACCGGCGGACGCCGGCCCCGGGCGCCCTCGTGCGGTTCGAGGGGCGCACGCAGACGACGCGCTGGGTGGAGGCGCGCGCGGACGGCGCCTTCCTCCTCGACGGCGCGCCGCGCGAGGCGGGCTCGCTCGTGGCCGACGGCGGGGACCGCGGCCGCGCCTCGGTGGTGCTGGCCCAGGGCACCGCCGCCGAGCCCGTCGCGATCGCCCTCGCCCCGACCGCGACGCTCGCCGGGCGGGTCGTGGACGCCGCGGACGGCAAAGCCCTCGCGGGCGTCCGCATCGTGGCCCGGGCCCAGGGCGGGGAGTTCCTCGCCCGCTCGGGCCCGGACGGCCGCTACTCGATGCGCGGGCTGTCGCCCCAGGCGTACCGCGTCTCCGCCGAGGACGACCGTTTCGTGCCGTGGTCTCGCACGGTCACGGTCGCCGCCGGGACAGGCGGAGACGCAGGACGTCCCGCTCGCCCGCGGCTCGACGCTCGCGGGTCGCGTGGTGGACGAGGAGGGCCGGCCGATCGAGGGCGCGACGGTGATGGTGTCGCGCGGCGGCGAGGACGTGTTCCGGGCCTTCATCCGCAGCATGGAGGGCGAAGGCGCCGTGCGCACCGGCCGCGACGGCTCGTTCCGGGCGACGCGGCTCGCGCCGGGCGAGAACCAGCGGCTCGACGTGCGCCACGACGAGTACGAGGAGCGCGCGGTCGGCGGCATCTCCCTCTCGCCGGGCGGGACGCGCTCGGGGGTGACCGTCGTCCTGCGCCGCGGGCTCTCCGTCCGCGGGGTCGTGAAGGACGAGGAGGGTCGGCCGCTCGCCGGGGCCGAGGTCAACCTGTCGAGCGCCCGCACCCTGCGGGCCGGCCGCGGCGGCGCGCAGATGTCGTTCATCGGCCCCGGCAGCCAGCTGCGGCGCGAGACCGCGGCGGACGGGCGGTTCGAGTTCCGGGGCCTGAAGGCCGGGGACTACACGGTCTCCGCGCGACGGCCCGGCTTCTCGCGGGCGACCGTGGACCCCGTGAACGTGGCGGAAGCCCGCGCGGCGGAGCCGCTCGAGCTCGTCCTCAAGCCGGGGGCGACGATCAGCGGCGTCGTGCGCGACAAGGCCGGCGCCGGCGCGTCGGGCTGGTACGTCTCCGCGCGCGCCGCGAGCCAGGCCGGCGGGCCCGCCTTCGGTCCCGGCGCGATCCGCAGCGAGGAGCCCACCGGCCCCGACGGCGTCTTCTACCTGGAAGGTCTCATCACCGGCGAGACCTACGAGCTGCAGGTCATGGGGCAGGCCGGCCTCGGCCCGCGCAAGGCCGGGGTCGTGGCGCCGGCGGAGGGTGTCGAGCTCGTCGTCACCGGCACCGGCCAGATCCGCGGCCGCGTCGTGGACGCCGACAGCGGCCGCGCGATCCCCGACTTCCAGGTGCGCTACCAGCCCGACGCCCAGGGCGGCATGCGCTTCGTGATGCGCATGGGCCCCGGCCGCGGGCGCGGCCCGTACGAGAAGCAGCCGTTCCACGCGGAGGACGGCTCCTTCGTGCTCGAGGACGTGGCGGCGGGGCGGTGGACGGTCGAGGCGTTCGCCCCGGGCTACCAGGCGGGGAGCGCGTCCGCGGTCGCCGTCGGCGAGGGCGAGGCCACCGAGGGCGTCGAGGTGCGCCTCTCGAAAGGGGGAGTGATCACCGGCAAGGTTCTCGAGTCCCGCGGCGGACGGCCCATCCTGGACGCCACCGTGCGCGCAGAGCTCTCCGGCGGCGGGCCGCGCACAATGATCCGCATGGGTGGGGAGGGAGGCGACAACGAGACGGCGACGGACGCCGAGGGCCGCTACGAGATCGCCGGTCTCGCTCCGGGCACGTGGACGGTGACCGCGTCGCACCCGGACTGGAGCGAGGCGACGACGAGCGTGGAGCTGAAGGACGCGCCCGCCACTACGGACATCCGCCTCGGCAGGGGCGGGTCGGTCGGTGGCACCGTTCTCGCGGGAGGCCGTCCGGTGGCCGGAGCCCAGGTCTCGCTCTCGGCGGCCGGGGGAGCGGGCATGATGGGCGGGGGCGAGCAGAGCGCCCTCAGCGACGACGGCGGGCGCTTCCGCTTCGAGCGGCTCAATCCCGGGCGCTACAGCCTGGGGGCGTCCTTGCGGGACCAGTCGAGCGCTCCCGCCGAGGCCGTGGTGACGGGCGACGACGCCCAGGACGTGCAGCTCGTTCTCGCCGCGGGCGCCCTCGTCCGCGGCGTCGTCACGGGACTGCCCGAGAACCTCCTCTCGGGCGTCACCGTCAGCGCCCAGGGCCAGGACTTCTGGGCCACCGCGCGTACGGCCGCCGGCGGCACGTTCGAGCTCACCGGCGTGCCCGAGGGCGTCGTCACGCTTCGGGCCAATGCCGGCGACTTCCTGACCGGCTCCCGGTCGGCCTCCGCGACGGTCACGATCGGCCCGGGCCAGGCCGAGGCGGCGGCCGAGATCGTCTTCGAGCAGGGCTTCCGCGTGGAGGGGCAGGTGACCCGGGGCGGGAAGCCGGTGACGGACGCGATGGTCGCGGCCTTCCCCGAGGGCGGCAACCGGCGCAGCGCGAACGGCCGCACCGACGAAGCGGGCCACTACGCGCTCGAGGGCCTCGAGGCGGGCCAGTACAACATCACCGCGAACACGCAGGACGGGGCCCCCATCCGCCGCACGGTGGAGCTCGCCGGCGACACGACGGTGGACCTCGAGGCCCCGCCCGCGCGGCTCGGGGGCACGGTCGTGGAGGCGGAGTCGGGGCGGCCGCTCGGCGACGTGCAGTGCCGGATCGAGGACGAGGGCGGCGGGCATGCGCTTCATGAACATGGCCACCACCGACAGCTCGGGCCGCTTCGCCTTCGAGGACCTCGAGCCGAAGCGGTATCGGGTCTCCTTCCAGAAGCCCGCGTACCAGGTGGAGACGCGCGAGCTCGCCGCGGCCGAGGAGAGCGACCTGCGGGTCGAGCTGCGCCGGGGCGATGGAATGGCCATCGAGGCCCACGACGGGATCTTCGCGACGCCGCTGCGCGGCCTCTTCGTGCGCGCGATCGACGGGTCCGGCCAGGCGGCCTTCGCCGGCAGCGTCTCGCTCGACAGCGAGGGCCGGGGCGAGGTGCCGTCGCTCAAGCCGGGCGTCTACGAGGTGCGGGCGGAGTCCTCCGGCTACGCGCCGGTGAGCCTGCCTGGGGTCTCGGTGCCGTCGCGCACGGTGACGCTCGTTCTCACCCCGGGGGGCTCGCTCGAGGTCCGCGTGGGGGAGCAGACGCTCGCCCTTCCCCAGCCCACCGCCCGGCTCCTCGGCGCGGACGGGCGGGTCTACATGTGGAACGTCTTCACGACCGACGGGAAGATCCGCCTCAACACTCCCGTGCGCCGGTTCGAGAACGTCGCGCCGGGCCGCTACACGCTCGAGGTCGAGGGCGGGGTCCGCCGGGACGTGGACATCCGCGAGGGGATGCCGAGCACCGTCTCGCTGCCCTGAGCCGGGGCCGGGGCTCCCGCCCCGGGGGGTGAGGACGCATGAAGACGCCTTGCCGTGCTCGCAGCGATCGCCGCCGTGAGCGTGGCGGTGGACTGCGGGGGCCCGACAGCGAAGTGCCGTCCGGACCCTGGGCGAGGCTCACGATGCTCTCGCCCGGCTGTTGGCGCCCGAGCTCGTGCGGGAGCTCGCGAGCGCGGGAACGGCCTGCCCGGACCACTCGGCCATTGCCTCTCGGCGCTGTCCAGGCCAGAGGGGAAGAGTCGCTCGACTATGGTCAGGACCTGGCCCCTCAGCCGGGCAGGATCGATGATCGCCCCGCTCATCTCTTCCTGGTACCGCTTCAGGAGGATCGAGAGCTCGAGCGGCGAGCGCTGATGAATGGCCTCGATCGCCTGAAGGTCGTGCTCGTCACCCCGAAGGACCTTCATCAGGACGAGATCGTGTTTCTCGGGCACGCTCACCTTCAGACGCCGAAGGCGTGGCAGCACTCGCTCGAGACGAGACTCGAAATCGTGTGGCCCGTCCGCGACTCCACTTTGCGCGAAGGGCACGGCGAGCCCCGTCGTTTGGCGTGCACGCTCCGCGGCAACTGCCAGATCCGCGTGCACACGCGTCCACGTGTCGATGTCCCTCGTACCGCTGGCGACACCATACTCGATGGCAGCCGCGGCGCCCCCGATGACCACGATCTCGGCCGGGTGCTCCAGGGCCTTGTCCATGCCCGCGAGGAAGCGCCGAAGCTCCGCGGGGGTGTACACCCTCATGTCGCCTCACGGTGCTTCGCAAAGGCCGAGGCGAAGCTGTCCATCCCCATGTTCATGAGATAGCCCCACTGGCGTGCCAGAGGTGGCGTTTTCTTGCGTGCGAGAGCCAGGGCCATGCGCCCCTGCCGCCCCGCAAAGAACGGCCGCGCCCGGCTGCGGCGACGGTCCCGCAGGCCTTCCGAGAGGGAGGCCAATCGACGATCCCCGCCCAGGCGCCCCGTGAGATCGAGGAAGAAACCGAGGGACTGGCGCTCGTTCCGGCGCGTCGCCGCACGGACGAGCCTGCCGTAGTCCAGCCGATCCCTGTGCCGCCAGAGTACGAGTGGCAGCACCCGGGCGACGGTCGCATCGCGGTGGGAAAGCGCCAGCCCCTCCGCGAGGACCTCCTCCAACCGCGGCCCTGGATCCCTCGAGGGCTGGGACACGAGCAGTGGTGCTCCGGCGGTGGCCAGCCAACCCCGGACCCTCTCGCTGTCGGGGGCGGGAGGCGGCGCCGATTCGGCCGCACTCTCCTTGAGGAGCCGTCGGACCAGGCTGGCCTCCCGATACCCGGGGTCTGCCCGATAGACGAGCGCGGCTCCGACCCGCTCAGACAACGCCAGGCCCTCGGCGCGCATCGCCTCCAGTTCCCGATGGGCGGCGGCGAAGCTCACCCCGGCCCTCCGAGCCAGGTCGCTGACGCTGCCTTCGGCGCCGTCCGCCCAGAGCAATCGCAGCAGGTGGCGACGGGCCCGGCTCGTGACGAGGTACGTCAGCAGCACGAGGAAGGCTATCACATTTTTCGATAGTTACCGATCGATACCGGACGGTATCCGCCGGCACGCGAGAGAGGGGGCCTACTCGAAGAACGGCACGTCCTTCACGGCGTACTTCCGCAGCGCGTCTTCGTTGATCTCGACGCCGATACCGGGCGCGTCCCGCAGCGGGATGTGCCCGTCGGCGGTGAGCATCGGGCCGTCGAAGGTCACGATCTCCTGGAACATCTTGTCGGTGTGGAAGTAGATCTGCCACTCGAGGATCAGGAAGTTCGGGATCGAGGCGCAGACGTGGGCCGAGGCCATGGCCCCGAGGTACGACGCGACCATGTGCGGCGCGAACGGGACGTTGTAGGTGTTGGCGAGGTTCGCGATCCTCTGGCCCTCGCCGAGCCCCCCGCACTTCTGCAGGTCCGGCATCACCACGTCGACCGCCCCGATCTCGAGCGGGTGGCGGAAGCCGTAGGTCAGGTACCAGTTCTCCCCGCCGCAGATGGGGGTGGTGGTCTCCTGGCGGATGCGGGCGTAGGCCTCCGGGAACTCGGCGGGCACCGGCTCCTCGAGCCACATCAGGTTGAAGGGCTCCATGGCCTTCGCGATCTTGTGCCCGGACTGCTCGTCGAAGCGGCCGTGGCAGTCGACGCAGATGTCCACGTGGGGGCCGACTGCGGAGCGCACCCCGGCGATCTGCGCCACCATCCGCTCGAGCTCGGGGAGGCTCACGCCCCAGTTGTAGCGGTCGAGCTTCCTCGGGTCGGCCGCGTCGTCGATGTCGAACTTGACCGCGGTGAAGCCGTACTTCTCGACGTCCTCCTTCGCCCGACGGCCCATCTCCTCGGGCTCGAGGCGGCTTCCCGCCGTGTCGCAGTAGACCCGGATCTTGTCCCGGAACTTGCCGCCGAGAAGCTGATAGACGGGGAGCCCGAGGGCCTTGCCGGCGAGGTCCCACAGCGCCGTCTCGAGCGCCGACATCACGCAGACGTACATGCCGCCCTGCGCGCCCTTGAAGAGCCCGCCGCGGCGCATGTCCTCCTGGAGCCGGTGGACGTCGAGCGGGTTCTTGCCGACCAGGTGCCGCTCGGCGATGTGCTTCATCACGTAGTACGAGCCGTAGACGCCGTCCACCGCCTCCGCGCAGCCCACGATGCCCTGGTTCGTCTGGATCTTGACGAAGAGGCTGTGCTGGCCGCGGATGAGGCCGCCGCGCACGCCGGTGATCCGCAGCTCGGAGGGGTTCGAGGACCGCGGCGACCGCTCCACCGCGGCGGCGAGGGCCTCCAGGGGGGTGGCGAGGGCGGCCGCGCCCGCGGCGCCGCCGGCGAGGAACGAGCGCCGCCCGTGTCGGGTGTCCATGGGGCCTCCTACCAGGTCCGCTCTTTCAGCAGCTCCTGGATCTGCTCGCGGGCGACGGGCAGGCTGTCGATGTGCTCGTTCAGCCACTTCGAGAAGTCCTTCTCCATGTCGTCCGACCACCTCTGGTCGATCTGCCCCGGGGTGTAGACGCCCTCCTTGATCCGCTGGAAGCCGAACATGTCGCGCAGCTGGACCACCTCGCCGGTCTTGCACACGAGCTCGGCGAGCACCGGCGGGATGCAGACGACACCGCCGCGCTTGGCCAGCACCACGTCGCCGGGGAGGCAGGTCATCGTCCCGATGCGGGTCGGGCGGTTGATCTCGACGAGCATGTTGTCGTAGTTGTACGAAGGGTGCCAGTCGCGCACCCAGGCCTTGAAGCCGGTGATCGTCTCCATCTGGGCGATGTCGCGCACCGAGCCGTCGAACACCACCCCGTTGCCGGAGTTGCGGTAGATCGCGGTCGCGAGGTTGCCCCCGATGATCGGGCCGCCCTCGAAGCTCGAGAAGGCGTCCGCCACGTAGACGTCGCGCTTCTGGAGCTTGTCGATCGGCCAGGAGTTGCGGCCCCCGACGTGGCCCTCCGCGTGCCCCTTCTCGGTGAGGGCCTTGTCGAGGTCCGGCCGCTTCGGCACGAAGGTGGCGGTGAGGGCCCGCCCGACCATGGTGGCGGTCTGGTCGAGGTGCACGAGCTTGAAGCGGCCCTCGTACTGCCACTCGAAGCCCTTGTTGCGCAGGACCGACCAGGCCTCCTCGAGGCCGATCTTCGCCATCCGGTCCAGGATCGCGTCCGGCACCTTCGGGCGGCCGTCGGCGAAGCGCTCGCCGGTCCACTCGGAGGTCAGGGCGACGACCTCGTCCCGGGAAGGCGTGATGCTCTGGGCGGTGCCGAGCGCGGGCGCGACGAGCGCCGCGCCGAGCGTGACCACGAGGATAGGCTTCATGAGTTCTCCCTCCAGCGATGCAGGCGCGATTCTACGGCTACGGCCGGCTCTCGGCTACACCGATCGTCGAGTCGCCCATGCCGTAGTACAGCCGTGGGCTCCCGGAGCCCTCAGGGCAGGGCGCGCAGCAGCTGGAGCGTTCCGGCGCCGCGCAGGTCCAGGAGGGGAAGGTCCGCGGGGGCGGGCGAGCCGTCCGCGAGGCGGAGGCAGCGCGCGAGGGGCGTCGCGAAGGTCTCGGGGCTCCGAGCGGGTGTCGCCGAGCGGACGACGCGCCCGTCCTCGAGCTTCAGCAGCGTGCCGGGCGGGTAGGCGCCGAGCGCGTTGATGAGCAGCTGCAGGACGACGGCGTCGTAGCGCGTGCCCGCCCACTTGAGCATCGCGGCGAGGGCCAGGGTGGGCGAGAGCTTGCCGCTGCGGCGGGCGAGCGTGTCGTAGTCCTCGGCGACCCGCAGGATCCGGCCGAAGAGGCCGGGGTGGAGCCGGTCGTTCGCGTCGCGGTGGTGCTGCAGGATCGCGAGCACGCGGCGCACCTTCGCCTCGTGGAACCCGCGCTGGCGCAGCAGGAGGCGCGCCCCCGTCCGCCGCGTGCCGCTCGAACGCGACTCCCACCCCGCCGGAGGCGGCGCTCCCCGCGGCGTAGCCGCAGTCGTGGTAGAGCGCGGCAACGCCGAGGTCCTGGAGGAGGCTCGGCGAGAGGCCGAGGTCCCGGCCGACGAGCAGCGCGAGCTGCGCCACGCGGAGCTGGTGCAGGGCGTGCAGCGGCACGTCGGCGGGATCGGTCCACATCTCCTCGTCCGCGACGCCGCGTTCCAGGAGCTCGGTCACGAGCCTGCGCAGCGGCAGCGGGTTCGGCACGCGGCCGGCGGCCAGGTTCTGGAAGGCCTCGTCGGTCGCGGCGAGGGCCCGTGAGAGGAAGCCACGCGGGTCGGAGCGCAGCTGGTCACCCTCCGCCGCCATCCGGAAGCGGAAGCGCCCCTGCATCTCCAGGCCCGAGAGCCCCACCGCGTGCAGCGCGCGGACGAGCGCGTTCCTGGGCTCGCTGGCGGCGGCCGCGCCGCCGACGGCGGCGATGAGGGCGCGGACGGCCGGGCCGTCGAGGGGCAGGTGGAACGTGATCCCGCCCACGTTGTGGCGCTGCAGCTCGGTCGAGAGGTCGCGGAGGCTCGAGGCCTTGTCCCCGGCGCGGATCCGGATGTCGTTGACGTACACCTGGTCCTCGACGGCCACGAGGTGGACCGAGCCGAGCAGCTCGTGCAGCTGCACGAGCGTGTGGTGCAGCTCCTCCACGGGCTTGTTGAAGGCGTTGTTGTCCGGGGAGTGCAGCCGGGTCATGCGCAGGAGGCCGGCCAGGAGGTGGGCCAGCCGCTCGCCGAGCTCGCGCACCTGGTTGGCGAGCGCCCGGTCCTCCCCGATGCGCGCGCGGCCCAGGGCCCGGGCCAGCTCTTCCTGCGCCCGCTCGAGGTCGTCCGTCGCGACCGTCAGGGGCGTCTCACCCACTCCGACCTCCCGGGCCGCCCGCCCGTGCGTCGAGCGCCGCCTTCGCGTCCCTCGCCACGGACGCCTCGCCGTGGGCGGCGAGGATCTCGAGCAGGGCCTCCGCCTCCGCCCCCGCCGAGCCGCGGAGCCCGGAGAGGGCCACCCGCTGGAGCGCGGGCGGCGCGTGCATCTTCACCAGCCGGCCGAGAAGGCCGCCGGACTTCGGATTGAGCCAGGACCCGAAGAGCGCGAGGGCGGAGTGCGCCTGCGCCTGGGCGAGGGCCCGGCCCACCGCCTCGGCCTCGGAGGCGGTGCAGGAGGCCGCGTGCTTCTCCGCGTGCGCCTGCAGCGCGGGGAAGACGCGGGCCCCGCCCCGGGACGCCATCACGGGGAGGGCCGCCACGCGCACCGGCTCGAACCGCGACTCCACGAGGTGGTGGAGCGCGCGCGCCGTCTCGGGGTTGAAAGCGGCCCCTCCCAACAGCCGAAGCGCCTCGAGCTGCAGCGCGGCGTCGCCCCCCGCCGAGATCTCGATCGCTGCGTGGAGCGCGGCCGGGGCGTCCACGTCCGCGAGGAGGCGCAGCAGCACCACCCCCGTCTCCCCGCGCGAGTCGCGCAGGCGGGCGACGAGCGCCTCCGGCGCGTGCTGGAAGCCGCGCACCACGAGGCGGCGCAGGAGGGGCGCCCGCGGGCCCGGCCCCTCCTCGGCCAGGAGGTCCACGAGGTGGTCCAGCGTGCCGGCCGGGGCGGCGTCGAGCAGCTCCAGCACGGCGGCGGGCGGCTCCTCGCGATCGGGCCGCAGCGCCGCCACCAGGGCCTTGAGCGTCCTCGCGTCGAGGAACGAGCCGAGGAACGCGGCGGCTGCCTCGGGTGTCGACAGCAGCGCCTGGCGCACCATGCGGCCGAGCTCGGCCACCTGGTCCACCCGCTGCTCGACCAGCAGGAACTCCCGCACCTCGAGGGCGAATCCGAGCACGGCCTCGAGGTCCGGGCGCCCGGGCGCGTGAAGCAGCTCCGCCACCGCCCGCACCGCCTCCCTCGGCACGGCCTCCTCGGCCTCCTCCGATCGCAGCCGCTCCAACAGCTCCGCCCCCACCGGCCGGTGCCGCAGGGGCACGGCCTCCGGGAAGGGCGGGAGCGGCAGGTCCCACTGCGCCGGGGCGTCGTAGCGCTCGGTGGTGCCGCGGAGCAGGTCGCCGATCGGGGGCTCCGCGAACTCCTCCTCGGGGACGAATCCCTCGATGGCGGCGATCGAGACATGGTCGAACGCGGCCTTGCGCAGCAGGGTGACCAGGTCGTCCTCCTGCTGCCGGACCCCGGTGTAGCGGATGGAGAGGATCTGGAGCAGGCGCAGCATCTCCTCCCACGTCATGCCGGGCTCGAAGCCGATCCGACGCACGCCGTCGCGGAAGAGCCGGAACGACAGCGAGCGCTCGCGGTCCCTCTCCAGATAGACGACCTCGCGGCCGAGGACCAGCTCGAAGGGGTGGACCTCGAGCACGAGAGAGCCGAAGGCCTCGAGGGCCTTCCGGAGCTTGTCGCGGTAGTCGCCGATCAGGGTGCGCACGACCTTGTTGGAGGGGTCGTAGAGGGTGAAGCTGCGGGCCGAGCGGGTGAGGGCGAGCAGAGCCGCGTTCGCGGCGACGGCGTGGGGGCTGCCCACGACTCGCCTCTCTTCGGGGGAGGACTCAGCCCCCAAGGGCGGCGCGACGTCCTCGTCCTGGACGGCCGGCGGGGCCGGGCCGTCCTCGTCGGGGGCCATCTGTATTGATGTTAGCCCCGTGTGACCGGGCTCGCCGAGCCCTCCGGACGGCCCGAGGCGTTAAGATCTGTCTGTGACTACAGCGCCGTTCGGCTTCTTGCGGGTGGCGGCGGCTTGTCCGCCCGTGAAGGTGGCGGACCCGGAGCGGAACGCGGACGCCACGCTCGGCTTCGCGGCCCGGGCGGTCGACGGCGGGGCGCAGGTGGTGGTCTTCCCCGAGCTCGGCCTCACCGGCTACACCTGCGGGGACCTGTTCTTCAGCCTGACGACACTGGTGGCGGGCGCGGAGCGCGCGCTCGAGCGGGTCCTGCGCGAGACGGCCGGGCGCCCCGCCGTCCTGGTCCTCGGCCTGCCGGTGCTGCAGGGCGGCCGGCTCTTCAACGCGGCGGCGGTCGTCCAGTCGGGCCGCATCCTGGGCGTCGTGCCGAAGACCTTCCTCCCCGGCTACAAGGAGTACTACGAGGAGCGCTGGTTCTCCTCCGCGCGCGAGGCGCGCGAGGGCGAGGTGCGCCTCGCCGGCCAGGCGGCTCCCTTCGGCACCGACATCCTGTTCCAGCTGCCGGAGGACCCCGGCGTGACGCTCGCGGTCGAGATCTGCGAGGACCTCTGGGCGCCGATCCCCCCGAGCTCGCGCCACGCGGTGGCGGGCGCCACCGTCCTGCTCAACCCCTCGGCCTCGAACGACCTCGTGGCCAAGGCCGAGTACCGCCGCGAGCTGGTGCGCCAGCAGTCGGGCCGGACGCTCTCCGCCTACGTCTACGCCAACGCCGGGGTCCACGAGTCGACGACCGACCTCGTCTTCGCGGGCCACCTCCTGGTCGCCGAGAACGGCGTCCTCCTGGCCGAGGGCGAACGCTTCCGCCGCGACGGCGAGCTTCTGGTGACCGACGTCGACGTGGAGCGGCTGCGGGTCGAGCGCGCGCGCCAGACCTCCTTTGCCGACGCCGTCCACACGGCCGGCCCGGCCTACCGGACGGTCGCGCTCGCCCCGGTGCCCGCGCCGCAGCCCCACCGCCTCGTGCGGACCGTCGACGCGCACCCGTTCGTCCCCGCCGACCCGGCGACGCTCGACGAGCGGTGCCGCGAGGTCTTCTCGATCCAGACCGCCGGCCTCGCCCGCCGCCTCGAGCACGTGGGGGCGAAGCGCGTCGTCCTCGGCCTCTCCGGGGGCCTCGACTCGACGCTCGCCCTCCTCGTCTGCGTGCGGACCTTCGAGCTGCTGGGCCTGCCCCGCGCCGGCATCCTCGCCGTGACCATGCCGGGCTTCGGGACGACGGCGCGCACCCTGCAAAGCGCGCGCCGCTCGCCGCCGCGGTGGGGGCCGAGCTGCGCGAGATCGACATCCGGCCCGCCTGCGAGCAGCACATCCGGGACATCGGCCTGCCCCCGGAGGACCGGGAGAGCCACACCTACCAGAACCTCCAGGCGCGCGAGCGCACGCAGGTCCTCATGGACCTCGCGAACATGGAGGGCGGGATCGTGGTGGGCACGGGGGACCTCTCGGAGATCGCGCTCGGCTGGGCGACCTTCGCCGGGGACCACATCGCGATGTACGGGGTCAACGGCAGCGTGCCCAAGACGCTCGTCCGCCGTCTGGTCGAGTGGGTCGCGAGCCACCACGCGAGCGAGGCGGAGAAAGGTGTCCTCGTCTCGGTCCTGGAGACGCCGGTCTCGCCCGAGCTCGTCCCGCCCGGGAAGGACGGCGCCATCTCCCAGAAGACCGAGGACCTGGTCGGCCCGTACGAGCTCCACGACTTCTTCCTCTTCTGCCTGCTGCGCTGGGGGGCGGGGCCGCGCAAGATCCTGTTCCTCGCCGAGCACGCGTTCGCCGGCCGGTACGACGCGGCCGTGCTGCGGCGCTGGCTCCTCGTGTTCCTGCGGCGCTTCTTCGCGCAGCAGTGGAAGCGCTCGGTCATGCCCGACGGGCCCAAGGTCGGCTCGGTGAGCCTCTCACCCCGCGGAGACTGGCGGATGCCGAGCGACGCCGACGCGAGCGCCTGGCTGCGCGAGCTCGAAGGGTAGCCCCGTGATCCGCGCCGTGATCGTCGCGGCCTCCGACCTCGCCCCCGAGCTGGGCGGTACCGTCCTCTTCCGTCACAACGTGGAGCGCCTCCGCGCTTCGGGGGCGGAGGACGTCCGCAAGGTCGCGAACGAAGGCCGGCTCGACGTCGTGATCCTGGACACCGCGATGCCCGGCGCCGCGGCGATCGTGGCCGCCCTGCGGCAGGACCCGATCACGCGACCCACCGCCATCGTGGCCCTGGGCCGCTCGGAGTTCGGCTTCGACCACCTGGACCTGCTCGAGGCCGGGGCGAACGCCATCCTGCCCCTGCCTCCCGGCCACGATTGGGACGACCGGCTCATGCGTCTCATCCACGTGCCCATGCGCCGCGCCACCCGCTTCCCGGTGGACATGGCGCTCGAGGGAGGGCTGCGCAACGGCGTCACCTTCGCCGGCCGCGCCCTGAACCTCAGCGTCCACGGGCTGCTGCTCGAGTGCCGTCAGCCCCTCCAGGTCGGGGAGGACCTGCGCTTCTCCTTCGAGATGCCAGATGCACAGGGGGGAATCCGGGGGACGGGCACCGTGGTCCGGGCGGCCTCCGGGCGCCACTTCGGCGTGGAGCTCACCCACGTCGAGGGGGACGGGCGGGTCCGGATCAAGCGCTACGTCGAGTCAGGCGGTCCCGACGTCTGACGAGCCCTCCGAGGGGGGATATAATCGGCCCAATCCGACCGCCGACCCCGATCGGGCGGAACTCCCCCGGACATTTCCCGAGGCAAACGCGATCTCATGAACATCCGCACGCTTCACGTGGCCGACATCGAGCTGCCGCCGACCGTCGAGCGACTGAGGGACCTGGCCTACGACTACTGGTGGAGCTGGTCGCCGCGGGCCAACCGGCTCTTCTCCCGGGTCGACCCCGAGCCCTGGCGGCGCTACCACAACCCCGTGCAGCTGCTCATCAACGTCGAGCCGCAGCAGTGGATGCGCCTCCTCGCGGACCCGGAGTTCGTCAAGCTCTACGGGGACGTCGTCCAGGCGCTCGACGAGTACCGCAGCCGCCCGCGCTGGTACGCCCAGCAGGGCCTGGAGATGCCGGGGCCGGTCGCCTACTTCTCCATGGAGTTCGGGATCCACGAGTCGCTCGGCATCTACTCCGGCGGCCTCGGCGTCCTCGCCGGCGACCACTGCAAGGCGGCGAGCGACCTGGGCGTGCCGCTCGTGGGGGTGGGGCTGCTCTACCGCACGGGCTACTTCCGCCAGACGGTGGACGCCGACGGCTTCCAGCAGCACACCTACCCCGACTACGACTTCGCCCGGCTCCCCGTCCTCCCCGTGCAGGCGCCCGGGGGAGGCATGCTCACCGTGCCCATCGAGCTGCCCGGCCGCGTCGTCCACGCCGCGGTGTGGAAGGTGCAGGTGGGTCTGCGTGCCGGTGCTCATGCTCGACACCGACGTCCCGCTCAACGACCCTGCCGACCGGCCGATCACCGGCAGCCTCTACGTGCGGGGGCGGGAGATGCGCCTGGTCCAGGAGATCGTGCACGGGATCGGGGGCGTGCGCGCCTTGCGCGCGCTCAACATCCACCCCGCGGTCTGGCACATGAACGAGGGCCACGTGGCCTTCCTCGCCCTCGAGCGGGCCCGCGAGCGCGTGCGGATGGGGGACAGCCTGGCCGAGGCGCTCACCGCGGTGAAGGGCACGACGGTCTTCACCACGCACACGCCGGTGCCGGCCGGCAACGAGACCTTCGACCGCAGGCTCGTGCGCAAGCACCTCGAGCCGTGGATCCGCGACGTCGGCTGCGAGCCCGACGAGGTGCTCGCCCTGGGGGGGGACAACGGCAACTTCAACATGACCGCCTTCTCGATCCGGCTCGCGTCCCGCACCAACGGGGTGAGCCGGCTGCACGGCGAGGTCTCCTCCGCCATGTGGCGCCACCTCTTCCCGGACGGCGGAGCGCAGCCCGTGGGCTACGTCACCAACGGTGTCCACACCGCGAGCTGGGTGGGGCCCGAGATGCGCACCTTCTACGCGCAGCACGTCGACCCCCTCTGGGAGCAGAAGCTCCTCGAGCCCGAAGCGTGGCGGAAGGTCCACGAGGCTCCCGACGCGGCGCTGTGGTCCGCGCACCGCGCGCAGAAGGAGCGGCTCATCCGCTTCGTGCGCGAGCGGGTGCGCGTGCAGTCCGCGCGCCACGGCCTGAGCCCCGACGAGCTGCGGCAGGTCGAGGCGCTGCTCGACCCGCACGCCCTCACCGTCGGCTTCGCCCGCCGCTTCGCCACCTACAAGCGGGCCTTCCTGATCATGTCGGACCTCGACCGCCTGCGGGCGATCGTGTCCGACCCCGCCCGGCCGGTGCAGTTCCTCTTCGCCGGCAAGGCGCACCCGGCCGACCGCGAGGGGCAGGAGGTCGTCCGCCGGCTCTTCTCGCTCACCCACGGGGAGTTCCGCGGGAAGCTCGTCTTCCTCGAGGACTACGACATCGAGGTCGGCCGCGCTCTCGTCCAGGGCTGCGACGTGTGGCTGAACACCCCGCGCCGGCCGCAGGAGGCGAGCGGGACCTCCGGCCAGAAGGTCCCGGTCAACGGCGGGGTCAACGTCAGCGTCCTCGACGGGTGGTGGGCGGAGGGCTTCCGCGGCGACAACGGTTGGGCGATCGGCGACGGCCACATCAACCCCGACACCGCCGCGCAGGACCGCGCCGACGCCGAGTCGCTCTACCGTGCGCTGGAAACCGAGGTCGTGCCCCGCTTCTTCGCCCGGGACGAGGCCGGCCTGCCGCGCGAGTGGATCCGGACCATGAAGGCGTCGATCGAGTCGGTGGTGTCGCCCTTCAGCGCCCACCGCATGGTCCGCGACTACGTCGTCGGCAGCTACCTGCCGGCGGCGGAAGCCCGCAAGGGCTGAGAACCGCCTAGTCGCTCTCGATCTTCCGGCGGGCGTCGACGAGAGGCTGGTAGAGCCGCTTCCGCTCGGTCATCGTCGAGCGGATGAGGGCTCGCAGCGCCCGGCGTCGGCCGGGTTCACCACGAGGTCGGCCTGCGCCGCCCAGGCCTGCGTGCCGTCGGCCGTCCGGAACTCCTCTCCGACGAGGATCACGAACACGCGGCGACGCGCGTCGATGGGCAGGCGCAGCATGCGCTGGGCCAGGGTCTCGGGCTTGCCGGCTCGGGCGGGGTCCGGGCGGT
>CAWFSB010000015.1:0-36976 GCA_963818355.1 uncultured Acidobacteriota bacterium
CGGGGGAGACGACAGCCGCGCGGCTCGAGCGCGAGCGCGAGATCCGGCAGATGCTGCGGCGCTGCCCCCCGCCCAGGGGCCCGGTCGGGGAGCCCTGCTCCGTGCCGCCGGACCCGCCGAAGAAGCGCCGATAGCCCGACCGTCCTCCCTAGCCGAGCGGGTAGCCGACCTGCTCGATGGCGGCGTCGGCGACCTGTCGCCGCAGGGCGACCGTGTTGCACACCTCGCGCTTCGTGAAGCGCTTCACGGCGGCGAGCAGCGTGCGCAGCGTGTCGCCCTCCTCCACCGCGGCCAGGATCTTGCGGGCCGAGGTCTCGATCTCGTCCATCGCGTCCTGGGCGTAGCAGCGCACCGCCGCCTCCTGCAGCCGCGTCGCCTCCTCGCCGCGCGCCGCCGCGCGCTTGCGGGTCCGCAGGAGGGCGCTCTCGAGCGCGTAGGTCGCCATGGCGATGTCGGCGAAGTGGCCCAGGACCTCCTGCTCGTCCTTGAGCGCCTCGCCGCGCTTCTGCACCGCCGTGCCCAGGCACATGAGGGCCACCTTCTTGGCCCCGGCGAGCATGGCGGCCTCGGCCGCCAGGAAGCCCTCCGCGGGCGCCTCGCGGGACGGGCCGCTGGTGAGCTCGTCGAGGAGCGCCATCGCCTTCTGGAAGATCGGGAGCTCGCCCTTCATGGCCCGGCGGATGAGGCGCCCGGGGACGAGCAGGCGGTTGATCTCGCTCGTGCCCTCGTAGATGCGGTTGACCCGGGCGTCGCGCCAGTAGCGCTCGGCGGGGTAGTCCTCCACGAAGCCCGCGCCCCCGAAGATCTGGAGGTTCTCGTCGACCACGTAGTCGCAGCATCTCCGAGCACCAGACCTTGACCATCGAGCACTCGACGTCGTACTCCTCGATCCGCTTGAGCGCGGTCTCGGAGTCGTCGAGGCCCACGTCGGCGAGGTTGCGGTCGATCATCCCGGCGGTGCGGTAGACCATCGACTCGGAGACGTAGGTGAGGATGGCCATCTGGCCGATCTTGTGCTTGATCAGCCCGAAGCTGGTGATGGGCTGCCCGAACGCCGTGCGGGAGTTGCCGTACGCGGCGGCGACGCCGACGGTCAGCTTCGCGCCGCCCGTGACCATGGCGCCGAGCTTGAAGCGCCCGACGTTGAGGATGTTGAAGGCGATCTTGTGGCCCTTCCCGATGTCGCCCAGCAGGTTCTCCTTCGGGATCACGGCGTCGGTGAGGATGAGGGGCCGCGTGCTGCTGCCCTTGATCCCGGTCTTCTTCTCCTCCGCGCCCAGGCTCACCCCGGGCATCCCCTTCTCGACGATGAACGCGGTGAAGTGCTCGCCGTCCACCTTGGCGAAGGTGATGTAGATGTCGGCGAAGCCGGCGTTGCTGAGCCACATCTTCTCGCCGTTCAGGATCCAGCTCTTCCCGTCCGGGGAGAGGACCGCCCGGGCCTTGGCGTTCATGGCGTCGCTGGCCGAGGAGGCCTCGGAGAGCGAGTAGGAGCTGACCCACTCGCCCGAGGCGAGCTTCGGCAGGTACTTCTTCTTCTGCGCCTCGGTGCCGAAGTAGACGATGGGGAGGGTCCCGATCCCGACCTGGACGGCGAAGGTGGTGGCGAAGCTGCCGTCGCGCCCGGCCTTCTCCGCGACCAGGCAGCCCGAGACCTTGTCGAGGCCCAGGCCCCCGTACTCCTCCGGGATCTCGACCCCGAGGAGGCCCAGCTCGCCGGCCTTGCGCAGGAGCCCGCGGCTGAGCTCGTAGTCGAGCTTCAGGAGATCGGGCAGCCGCGGGACGAGCTCCTTGAGCATGAAGTCGTCCGCGGTCTGGCCGATCATGACCTGCTCTTCGGTGAAGTCCTCGGGGGTGAAGATCTCGTCGGGAGTCCTCTCCTCGATCAGGAAGCTGCCGCCCTTCGCCGCGACGACGGGTACCTTGATTTCAGTGGCCATGCTCGTCTCCCTTGCCCCTGCGGGGGGCTTCACAATCGTTCGAAGATCCCGGCCGCGCCCATCCCGCCCCCCACGCACATGGAGACGAGGCCGTAGCGCGACCCCCGCCGGGCCATCTCGTGCAGGATCTGGGTCGTCAGCTTGGCGCCGGTGCAGCCCAGGGGGTGGCCGAGCGCCACCGCCCCGCCGTTCACGTTCACCCGCTCGGGATGGAGGCCCAGCGGCCGCGATGACGGCCAGCGCCTGGCAGGCGAAGGCCTCGTTCAGCTCGATGAGGTCGATGTCCGCCAGCGTGAGGCCGGCCTGCCGGAGGGCCTTCGGGATCGCCTCGACGGGGCCGATGCCCATGAGCTCGGGAGGCACGCCCGCCACCGCGTAGGCGACGAGGCGCGCGATCGGCCGCAGGCCGAGCTCCTTCGCCCGGCCGGCCGACACGAGGACGGTGGCCGCGGCGCCGTCCGACATCTGCGACGCGTTGCCGGCGGTGACGATGCCCTCCGCGGCAAACGCGGGCTTGAGCTTCGCCGAGGGCCGCGAGGTCGGTGTCCCGGCGCGGCCCCTCGTCGGTGTCGAAGGTGAACGGTCTTGCCGTCGAGGCTCACCTCGAGGGGGACGATCTCGTCCTTGAACCTCCCGGCGTCGATCGCGGCCACCGCCTTGCGGTGCGACTCGAGCGCGAAGCGGTCCGACGCCTCTCGGCCGATCCCGTGCTTCGCGCGCCACGTTCTCGGCCGTGATCCCCATGCCCAGGTAGACGTCGGGGTAGGTGTCGAGCAGGGTCGGGTTGGGGGAGATCTTGTGGCCGCCCATCGGGATGAGGCTCATGGACTCGGTCCCGCCGGCGACGATCACGTCGGCCTCTCCCGCCTCGATCGCCCGGGCGGCGAACGCGATCGCCTGCAGGCCCGACGCGCAGAAGCGGTTGACGGTCACGGCCGCGGCGGTCGAAGGGCACCCCCGCGAGGAGCGCCGCCGGGCGGGCCACGTTCATCCCCTGCTCGGCCTCCGGCATGGCGCAGCCGAGGATCACGTCCTCGACCGTCTCCGGTCTCGAGCGCCGGGACGCGCAGCAGGGCGCGCCCGGATGGCGGCGGCGGCCATGTCGTCCGGCCGGGTCTGCCGCAGCGCCCCCTTGGGGGCCTTGCCCACCGCCGTCCGCACGCTGGCGACGATCACCGCCTCGTGCGGGGAGGGTTCCGTCTGTCTCGCCTTGGTCATGGCTCCGCCTCTTCCCGTTCCGTCAGTTCCGGAGCGGCCGGCCGTGCTTCAACATGTGCTGGATGCGCTCGCGGGTCCTGGGCGTCCCGAGGAGCGAGAGGAACGCCTCGCGCTCGAGGTCCAGGAAGTCCTGCTCGCTCGCGACCCCGGGCGCGCGGTCCCCGCCGCACAGGATCGTGGCCACGTGGGTCGCGAGGAGCGCGTCGTGCTCGCTGACCTGGCCGCTGCGCCGCCCGTTGTGGACCATCATCTTGAAGGTGGCGAGGGCGGGGCGGCCGAGGGCCGGGACGTCGGTGCGAGGACGGCCAGGGCGATAGCCGGCCCGCGCCAGCCCCAGGGCCACCTGCTTGGCGTCCGCGATCAGCCGGTCCGGGTTCGGCGAGAGCGAGTCGGCCGGAGTCAGGAACATCCGGTGGGCTTCCGCGCCCGACGTCGAGACCTTCGCGAAGGCGATGAGGTCGAACGCGCGCCTGAGGAACGGGAAGGGGTCGACCCCCTCCACCCCCGCGGCGCGGTCGAGCGCGCGGAGCGCCAGCTCCTTGGTGCCGCCCCCCGCCGGAACGAGGCCGACGCCGAGCTCCACGAGCCCCATGTACGTCTCCGCCGAGGCCCGCACGCGGGCCGAGTGCAGGCTGACCTCGCACCCTCCGCCGAGGGCCAGGCCGAAGGGCGCCGCCACGACCGGCACGCTCGCGTACTTGAGGGCCATGTTCGCGCCCTGGAACTGGCGGACGATGAGATCCAGGTCGTCCCACTCCTCCTCCTGGGCGCCCAGCAGGATGAGCATCAGGTTGGCCCCGGCGCTGAAGTGCTCGCCCTGGTTCCCGATCACGAGCGCGTCGAAGTGCGCCCCGGCTTCCTTCGCCGCGGTCGCGAGCATGCCGATCGCGTCGCTGCCGAGGGCGTTCATCTTCGAGTGGAACTCGACGAGCGCGCAGCCGTCGCCCAGGTCGAGGAGGCTGGCACCCGCGTTCTTCTTCCGGAGCCCGCCTCGGGCCTTGACCGCGGCGAGGTCGAGGACGCCCGGCCGGTCGGGCAGGGGAGCGGCGCCCGACGGGCCGAAGACCGTCGTCGTGCCGTCCGTCGTCTCGTAGAAGCGCTCGCGGCCGGCCGCCCGCAGCGCCTCGACGAGCGGCGGGACGGCGCGGCCCGCCGCCTTCGCCCGCTCGGCGACGGCCGCCACTCCGAGCGCGTCCAGCAACCGGAACGGCCCCTGGCCCCACGCGTAGCCCCACTCCATGGCCCGGTCCACCGAGACCACGTCGTCGGAGATCTCGGGGACGAGCGAGGCGGCGTACAGGCAGGTCGAGGAGAGCACGCGGTCGAGGAACTGCGCCGCCTTGTCCTTCCCGCCCATGATCTGCAGGAGGCGCGCGCCGACGTCCTCCACCGACTGCGCGGCTTCCACCAGGGCGAACTTCGCCTTCCGGCGCTCGCGGTGCTCGAGCGTCTTCCAGTCGAGGGCGAGGATCTGCGCCCCGTCCTTCCGGTAGAAGCCGACGCCCTTCTTCTCGCCGAGCCAGCCGCGCTCGACCATCGTCCGCATGAAGTCGGGGGCGCGGAAGACCTCGCGCTCCGGGTCGCCGGGCACGGCGTCGTAGAGGTTCGACCAGACCTTCACGCAGACGTCGACCCCCGCGATGTCGGCGGTGCGGAAGGTGGCGCTCTTCGGCCCGGCCGATGGCGGGACCGGTCAGGTAGTCGACCTCCTCGATCGTGAGGTCGAGGTCCTGCATCGCCCGGATGGCCTGGCCGAAGGCGTAGGAGCCGATGCGGTTGGCGATGAAGTTCGGCGTGTCCTTGGCGGGCACCACCCCCTTGCCCAGCACCTCGTCGCAGAAGGCGGAGATCGCGCTCGTGACCTCGGGGTCGGTCTCGGGGCCGGGAATCGTCTCCAGCAGCTTCAGGTAGCGGGGAGGGTTGAAGAAGTGGGTGCCCAGGAAGCGCCGGCGGAACTCCGGCGGCAGGTGCGACGTCATGGCCGCGATCCCCAGGCCGGAGGTGTTGCTGGTGACGATCGCGTGGGGCTTGACGGCGGCGGCCACTCTGGAGAAGAGCTGGCGCTTGACCTCGACGTCCTCGACCACGGCCTCGAAGACCCAGTCCGCGTCGGCGAGCGAGGCCCAGTCGTCCTCGAAGTTGCCGGGGCGGATGAGCGCCGCGTGCTCGGGGAGGTGAAGCGGGCTCGGGCGCAGCTTCTTGAGGCTCTCGAGCCCGCGGCGCGCGAGGGCGCTGCGGTCGGGGGCGGGGGAGGGAAGGTCGAGCAGCGCCACCTCCAGCCCCTGCCCTGCCGCGTGGGCCGCGACCTGGGCCCCCATCGTGCCCGCTCCCAGGACGACCACCTTCCGGATTCCGGTCTTCATGGGTCACCTGCCTCTGCGGCCTGACGCCACCACGGCCAGGGCCGGACGGACGCGGGAGGCCCGGCCGGGCACGGCCGCCCCGCGCAGGAAGAGGTCCACCAGGGGGCCCGCCAGGTCCTTGAGGGGGTACTGCTTGTCGGCGAGCAGCCACGACGTGACGGTCTCGTCGAGGGCCCCGAAGAGCATCTTGGCCGCGAGCTTGCGGTTGATGTCGGCGCGCAGGCTGCCGTCCCGCTGCCCTTCCGCCATCACCTCGTCCAGCAGCTCGAAGTAGTCGTGGAGCCAGGAGGCGGTGAAGCGCTCCATGAAGTGGGTCGACTGGCGCAGCTCCACCTGAAAGACGACGGCCAGGTCGCGGTTCTCGCCCAGGACCGCGAGGTGGCGCTCGGCGATGGCTCGCAGGCGCTCCGCGGCCGACGGGAGGGCGCGCCCCGCCTCGCGCGCCTGCACCACGTGCTCGGACATCACCTCGTCGAACAGGCGGACCAGGATGTCCTCCTTGCTCTCGAAGTAGAGGTAGATGGTGCCGTCCGCCACCCCCGCCTTCTTCGCGATGTCCGAGACGCGGGCGGCGAAGTAGCCCTTGCGGGCGAAGACGTGGACCGCCGCGTCGAGGATGCGTCGCCTCTTGTCCGCCGTCCGGGGTCGCGCCATGGAGCCTCAGTGGACTGAATGAACGTTCATTCAGTTTCGCACGCGCGACGTTCACCGTCAAGACGCCCTTTCCGCTCTGCGGGCTCTCGACGGCACAGCCGTCCCGCGGCCCAGGTCGACCCGCGCTATGCGCGGGTCGTGCGTCAGCCCTCCCGGGTCTTGCGGACGGACCCGAACCAGACGTAGAGGCACAGCCCGACGAACAGCAGGGCCGACACCGTCTGCGAGACGCCCACGTTGTCGTAGAAGGGGCTCTTCAGCCAGTCCTCGGTGTAGCCGGGGATGAGCCGCAGCGCGGCGCCGAAGACGCCGCCGAGCGCGCCGCCGGCCATGAGGCCCGACGCGATGACGATGCCGCGCTCGCGGATCGACGCGCCGCGCTCGCCGCCGTCCGCCTCGGCCTTCTTGTTCAGGAAGTGGACGAGGAAGCCGCCCACCAGCGCCGGCGTGTTGAGCTCGAGCGGCAGGTACATGCCGAGCGCGAAGATGAGGGCCGGCACCCCCAGCATCTCCATCATCACCGCGATCACGGCGCCGGCGCCGAAGAGGATGTAGGCCACCGGCTGCTGGCTCATGAAGCCCTCGACGAGCGACTTCATGATCGAGGCCTGGGGCGCGGGGAGCACGACCCGCAGGTCGCCGGGCGCCGCCTCGCCGAACTGGAAGGCCCGCGCCAGCATCACGATCGTGAGGCCGGCGGCGATCGCGGCGGCGACGATGCCGAGGAACTTGACCTTCTGCTGCGCGGCCGGGGTGGAGCCGAGCCAGTAGCCGGTCTTGAGGTCGGTCACGAACTGGCCGGAGATCGAGAGCGCGGTGCAGACGACGCCCGCGATCGCCATGACGAAGAACATCCCCGTGGTCCCGGAGACGCCGAAGCGCAGCAGCACCACCGAGGAGACGATGATGGTCAGCATCGTCATGCCCGAGATCGGGTTGCGGGCGGTGGTGGCGATCGCGTTCGCCGAGACCGAGGTGAAGAAGAACGCGAAGAGCAGGGTGAGCCCCAGGCCGACGAGGACCGCGACGAGCGACTGGCCGAGGGTCGAGAAGAAGACGCCGGCGGCGAGGGTCGAGAGCACCACCCCGACCAGGATCGTCACGATCGGGAGGTCGCGGTCGGTGCGCTCGGTCGCGTGCGGCCTCGCCCTGGCGGAACGTCCGCAGGCGCGATCCCGAACGACCCGGCGATGATCCGCAGCGACTTCAGGATGCCGAAGATGCCGGCGGTGGCGATCGCGCCGACGCCGATGAACCGGACGTAGCCGCGGAAGATCTGCGATGCCGTCATCTGCGCGATCGGGATGGCCGCGGGGTAGACCGGGGTGTCGGGGAGGTGGCTCCCGATCATCCAGATGAGGGGCACGAGCACGAAGTTCGCGAGGAAGCCGCCCGCGCACAGGATGAGCGAGGAGCGGAGCCCCATGACGTAGCCGAGGCCGAGGATGAAGGCGACGGCGTCGAAGCTCACGCACCACCCTCGCCCGCTCGGCGAGCGTCCTCACGGCCGGGACGAACTGGAAGTCCACGAACTCGTGCCAGACGTGGAAGGTGGTGGCGAGGAAGTCGTAGACGCCGGCGATGCCCGTGGCCTGGAGCAGCAGCTTCGCCTGCGAGCCGCCCTTCTCGCCGGTGACGAGCACCTCGGTGATCGCGGTCGCCTCGGGGTAGGGGAACTGCCCGTGGGTCTCGCGCACGAAGTAGCGGCGGAGCGGGATGAGGAAGAGCGCGCCGAGGCAGCCGCCGGCCAGGCAGATGAAGACGGTCTGCACGGGGTGCGGGTCGAGCTTCAGGATGTAGAGGGCGGGCAGGGTGAAGATCGCGCCCGCGGCGAGCGAGCCCGAGACCCCGCCGATCCCGGTGACGATCACGTTCTCGAGGAGCGTCGAGCGGCGCGCGGTAGGCGCGGGCGAGGCCGATGGTGAGGATCGAGATCGGGATCGCCGCCTCCATCACCTGGCCCACCTTCAGGCCCGAGTAGGCCGAGGCCACCGTGAAGATGACGCAGAGGAAGAGGCCCCAGCCCACCGAGCGGACGGTGGCCTCCGGCATCGTGGCCGCGGCGGGGACGACGGGCCGGTACGCCTCGCCGGGGGCGAGCGGCAGGTAGGCGTTCGGGGGGAGGGATCGGGTGTCGGGAGCGTCCATTCGGCCTCCGGGGCTCGTGCGGGCCGGGCCAGTCTCCTCGCTTCGCCCCGGCTTTTCAAGGTCATGGACTGCGGCGGCCGCAGCCACCGGTTCCGCGGCGGGTGCCGCGCGCCCCCCGTTCCCGGGACAACGTCCGGCCCGAGCCGGGACGCCTGCCTGTCATCCCGAGGCGCTCCCGTCATGACGGGCGCCGAGGGATCCGCAGTCGCGCAGCGGCTCCGTGTCCGTGGCCATCGTCTTCGCGGCGGCTGCCGCGCGCCCCCCGTTCCCGGGACAACGTCCGACCCGAGCCGATGAGTCCCGGGAAGGGGGGCTCTCCGCGGCAGCCGCCGCTACCCGTGGCTCTCGGCCCGCTGCTCTGCCGTGGCCATCGGTTCCGCGGCGGGTGCCGCGCGCCCCCCGTTCCCGGGACAACGTCCGACCCGAGCCGATGAGTCCCGGGAAGGGGGGCTCTCCGCGGCAGCCCGCCGCTACCCGCGGCTCTCGGCCCGCTGCTTTGCCGTGGCCAGCGGTTCCGCGGCGGCTGCACTGATGCGTCCGGACCTTGCGCGGGTGACCGGCATCGTTGCATGCTGCGGCAGGCTTGGAATGACGCGACGCAAGGTTGGCTGCGCGCTCTTCGGGGTCGTCGCCGTCCTGGCGGCGGGGCCCACCGGCGCGGCGGACGACGAGGCCTCGCGGCGCCTCGTCGCGGCGGTGGTGCGTGGCGACGCGGCGCAGGCGATCGCGCTCCTGCGCCAGGGAGCCGACCCCGACGCGGCCGACCGCTCGGGCTGGACGGGCCTGCACCAGGCCGCGGACCGTGGCGACCTCTCACTCGCCCGGGCCTTGCTCGAGGCGGGGGCCCGCCCGGACCTGCGCTCGCGCGCGCGGGGGACGCCGCTCGACATCGCCGAGAGGAACGGGCGCCTGGAGCTCGCGGGCCTGCTGCGGAAGCACGGCGCGAAGGGCTCGGGCAAGTCGATCGGCGACACGGTGTGCGTCCGGCCCTGGGGCGGCGACGGCTACTGCGGCGTGGTCGAGGCCGCCGACCCGGTCCGCTACCGCCTCCGCGTCTCGCGGGTCGTCGGCTGCACGGCCGGCTGCGAGCCGGAGCCCTCCTGCTCGGACGGCCGGGTGGTCGGGACGGGCGGCCTCGGCGCGGGCGACGTCCTGTGGGTGCCCGCCTCCTGCCTCACCCACACGGGGGTCCGGTGACCGCGAGGACCCTGGCCGCCGTGGCCGCGCTCGGGCTGCTGTCGCGGCTGCGGCGGCGGCTCGAGCCCTTCGACTCCCACGCCCTCGGCGACGCCTCCGCCCGGCGGCGCCGGGTTCACCTACAACGGCGTCACCCACGTCTCGTGGTGGCACGACGAGTACGGCACACCGGCGGGAACCGACTCGCGGCGCGCCCTCGCGGCGACCGGCGCGGGCTGGGGCGGCCTCCTCACCACCTGGTACATGGAGCGCAAGGACTCGAACGACATCCGGCCCGTCGCGAACCGCTCGAACGACGACGACGTGGTGCGACGCGCCATCGACGAGATGCACGCTCTCGGGCTGAAGGTGATGCTGAAGCCCCACGTGGACGTGGAGGACGGCACCTGGCGCGCCCAGATCGCGCCGACCAGCCCCGCCCGCTGGTTCGACAGCTACGTGGCCTTCATGGACCACCACGTGGCGATCGCGGTCGAGAAGAAGGTGGAGATGCTCTGCATCGGCACCGAGCTCGCCTCGATGTCGGGCTCGCGGTACGCCGCGCAGTGGGCGAGCCTCATCGCGCGGATCCGCTCCCGCTACACGGGCCTCCTGACCTACGCCGCGAACGGGGTCGACGCGGCGGACGAGTTCACGAGCGTCTCGTTCTGGGCACAGGTCGACCTGATCGGCGCCGACGTCTACACGCCGCTCACCGACAAGACGAACCCCACCCGGCAGGAGCTCGCGGCGGGATGGCGGCGGAACCGCAACGGCCAGGACATGGTGGCCGCGTTCTCGAACGTGCAGAAGGCCTACGGCAAGCCCTTCATCTTCACCGAGATCGGCTACCGCAGCGGCGACGGCACCAACAAAACGCCGTGGGACTGGGGCCTCTCGATGGCGTACGACGCCGCCGAGCAGGCCGACTGCTACGCGGCGATGTACGACGTGTGGAGCCGGGAGACGTCCTGGATGAAGGGCCCGTTCTGGTGGGCGTGGGACGTGCCGCCCGCCGCCGGCGGGCGACACCGGCTACAACCCGCGCGGCAAGCCCGCCGAGGACGTGCTGAGCG
Source organism: uncultured Acidobacteriota bacterium (assembly GCA_963818355.1). Classification (GTDB taxonomy): domain Bacteria; phylum Acidobacteriota; class Vicinamibacteria; order Fen-336; family Fen-336; genus DATBSL01. The sequence goes on from CAWFSB010000015.1 coordinate 10,576, forward strand.
GCAGTGGCAGAAGTGCGACCGGCGGCTGCCGGTCGCCGATGGCATGACCCTGTCATCCCGGGGCGTGCGGCCGCGTCGGCGCCCGAGGGATCCGCCGGGGTCGGTACTGCGGATTCCTCGTCGCACGGCGAGACGAAGCTCCTCGGAATGACAAGGACCGCCCAACCGCGGCTCCCGGAATGACAGAGCAACGGAGGAACCTCATGAGATCGCCGCACACGCCGTCGTCGCCCTGTTCCTCGTCGCCGCGCCAGCGCTCGCGGGCGAGGGCAAGTGGACGCCCCAGCAGGTGCTCCAGCAGGGGCCGGCCTGGGTGAAGGCCCAGGGCTTCGGCCTGCCGCTCGAGCGGCTCTGGGACGAGAAGGCGGGGGGCGGGCTGCTCGCCAACGCCGTCCAGCTTCCCGGCTGCTCGGGCAGCTTCGTCTCGGCCGAGGGCCTGCTGATCACGAACCACCACTGCGCGCTGGGCATCCTGCAGGAGCACTCGACGCCCCAGGCCAACCTCTCGCGCGACGGGTACGTCGCCCGCACCCGCGCCGACGAGAAGAAGGCGGGGGCTTACCGCATCCAGGTGCCGCGCGCCTTCCGCGACGTGACGCAGGAGGTCCTCGGCGCGGTGCCCGCCGGCGCCGCCGACCTCGCGCGCTTCAAGGCGGTCGAGGCGAAGCAGAAGGCCCTCGTGGCGGAGTGCGAGAAGAAGCCCGACACCCGCTGCCAGTTCGCCGAGTTCGACGGGGGCCTCTTCTTCACCCTCACCGAGTTCGAGGAGATCAAGGACGTCCGGCTCGTGTACGCGCCGCCCCTCGGGGTCGGCAACTACGGGGGCGAGATCGACAACTGGAGCTGGCCGCGCCACACCGGCGACTTCTCGCTGCTGCGGGCGTACAAGGACGGGCCGCCCTACCCGCCGCGCTACTTCTTCCCGGTCTCGACGGAGGGCGTGACGCGAGGGCGACGCGGTGGCGGTGCTCGGCTACCCGGGGCGGTCGTACCGCTCGTGGATCGCCGACGAGATGACGGAGCGCGAGGCGCGCTGGTTCCCGGCCGTGCGCGACCTCTACGGCGAGTGGATCCGGATCCTGGAGGAGGAGAGCGCGCGCTCGCCGGAGGCGGCGATCGCGGTGGCCGACGACCTGCGCGGGCTCGAGAACACGCAGAAGAACGCCGAGGGACAGATCGCCGGCCTGCGCCGCGGCCGGATCGTCGAGAAGCAGCGCCAGGCCGACGAGCGCGTGCGCGCCTGGGCGGCGAAGCGGCCGGACGGGCACGGCCGCGCTCGAGGCCTACGCGGGCCTCGCGAAGCTGAACGAGGAGCGGCTGCGGACGTGGGACCGCGACTTCCTGCTCGACATGGCCTCCCGCGGGCCCGCGCGCGCCTGCGCTGGCCGCTCACGCTCGCGCCGCGCGCTCGACCGAGGGCGTGAAGCCCGACGCCGAGCGCGAGCCGGGCTACATGGAGCGCGACCTCGCCGCGGATGCGGGACCAGCTGGAGCGCGACCAGAAGCGCTACGTCGAGGCCGTGGACCGCCGGCTCTTCCGGTCGTGGGTGAAGCGCGCGCTCGCGCTGCCCGCCGGCCAGCGCATCGTGGCCGTGGACGAGGTGTTCGCGGGACTGACGGACGACGCGGCTCTCGAGGCGAGGATCGCACGGGCTCTACGGCGCCTCGCGCGTCTTCGACCTGGTCGCCCGCAAGGCGATGTTCGACGAGACCCCCCGAGCCTTGAAGGCGCGCCGGGACCCGCTCCTCGACCTCGGGTTCGCCCTCGACGCGGAGCGCAAGGCCCTCAAGGACCGGCGCGACGCTGCCGCCGGCGCCACGCTGCGCCTGCGCCCGGCCTGGCGGAAGGCGGTGATCGCCGAGGCCGGTCGTCCCGTGGCCCCGGACGCCAACAGCTCGCTGCGCGTGACGCTTCGGCCGCGTGCGCGGGCTACTCGCCGCGCGAGGCGGTGACGATGGCCCCCCACACGACGCTCGCCGGCGCGATCGAGAAGCACACCGGCCAGGACCCGTTCGACCTGCCGGCGAGCGTGCGCGAGGCCTTCGCGGCGAAGCGCTTCGGCCGGTGGGCGGACCCGCTGCTCGGCCAGGTCCCGATCGACATCCTGAGCGACTGCGACACGACCGGCGGCAACTCGGGCAGCCCGACGATCGACGGCGAGGGGCGCCTGGTCGGGCGTGAACTTCGACCGCGTGTGGGAGAACGTGGCCAACGACTTCGGCTACAACCCCGACGTGGCGCGCAACGTCAACGCCGACGTGCGCTACCTGCTGTGGAACCTCGACGTGATCGAGGGCGCCACGGACCTGCTGAAGGAGCTGGGCGTCGACGGCGAAGTGAGCGCCGCTGCGACTGTCATCCCGAGGGCGTGCGGCCGCGTCGGCACCCGAGGGATCCGCCGTCCCGCCGGCGCTGAGACTGCGGATTCCTCGGGACCCGTCCAATCGGAGTCCCTCGGAATGACAGCGCCCTGAATCGGAGTCCCTCGGAATGACAGCGCCCTGAATCGGAGTCCCTCGGAATGACAGCGCCGCTCCTCGGGATGACTACGGCACCCAGAGCAGCGGCTGGCGGACGAAGAAGTTGCGGAGGACCTCGTCCACCGTCGAGTCGGCGGGCAGCGTCTTCCACAGCTCGAGGTAGCCCGGCTCGCCGTAGGCGAGGCCGGCGAAGAGCAGGCTCGGCTGCCGCATCGGCCACCGGTCGTCGTACATCACGTCGGGCGGGAAGGGCCACTTCTTCCGGTCGCGGATGAACGGGCGCCATCCAGGCCACCGCGCGGCGCAGGCCGCGGCCGTCGGCCGTCTCGAAGCGCCAGAGGTCGTCGGCGGGAGTCGAGAGGATCCAGGCGGCCGTGGCCATCGCGTCGAGGTTGAAGAGCGAGTACCCGTAGGGCTTCGTGCGCGCGGTCTCGAGCGGGAAGCTGCCGTCGGCGCCCATCTGGTTCGGCACCAGGACCGTCTTGAAGCGGCTGCGAGAGAACGCCAGGAGCTCCTCGTTCCCGGTGAGCCGCGCGAAGGCGGCCACCTGCAGGACCCAGCAGGTCCCGTGGTTGTTCTTCGCCTCGCGCTCCTCGATGCCGTTGGGGTCGGTCGTCATCCAGCGGAGGTACTCGGCGAACCAGCCGAGGACGCCGTCCTGCTCGGCCTTCGACAGGCCAGGCGCCTTCTTCATCGACTCGAGCGCCCGCGCCACCTCCACGAGGTGGATCGTGTCGATGATGCCGGTGCCGCGCCCGGACGACACGCCGTGGATGGCCTGCGCGTAGCGCAGGTGCGGGGCCATGCGCGTGTCCGGGTCGACGAACCAGGCCCGCAGGTGGCGCGCGGCGTGCTCGGAGTAGCGCGGCTCGCCGGTCAGCACCCACGCGGCGGCGAGCGCCGGCACGATCCGGCTCAATCGCATGAGCGCCTGCCGGTGGCCGACGAAGTTGTCGGGGTTCGACTGGCCGTCCCGCCGGACGTAGGGGCCGCCGGGGTTCGCCGGGTCGGGCCACCAGTAGTCGCCCTCGGAGAAGAAATCGTGAGGCCCACCCGTGCTGCGGGGCGAGGAGGTCGCGGTGACCGTGGCCGGCTCCTCCTTCAGGAAGGCGGTGGCGGCGGCCAGGACCCGCTCGCGCTCGAGCGACGCGCAGGTCGATCGCCGCGGCCGGCGCGACCGCGATCATCGCGGCCAGGACGGCCGCGCTCAGGCCCACTCGAACAGCTCGGGCAGCACCTTCCCGCTCGGCCCCTGGACGAAGTGGTGGAACGCGCGCGCGTTGTCCGGGGGGCTCGGCGTTGACGAGCCACGCCTCGGCGCCCGCGGCGCGCGCCTGCAGCACGAGGCCGGCCGCCGGGTAGACGACGCCGGAGGTCCCGACGGCGAGGAACACGAGGCGGCCCTCGCGGGCCTCCTCGCACGAACGTCGATGATCCGGTGCAGGTTCATCGGGTCGAGCACTTCGCCGAACCAGACGACGGCGGGACGCAGCAGCGCCGCGTGGCCGCGCGACCGGCACTCGTCGCACGGCGGCGGGTCGCCGAGGTACTCCGCGCTCGTCCGGGAACGCCTCGCGCTCGCAGCGGGCGCAGCGGGTCTCGAAGAGGCTGCCGTGGATCTCGATCAGCCGGATGCTGCCGGCGCGCCGGTGCAGCCCGTCCACGTTCTGGGTCACGAGGAGGAAGCGGTCGCCCATCTTCGCCTCGGCGGCGGCGAGGGCGTGCGTGGCCGGGGTTCGGGCGCACGTCGCGCGCCTTGCGCCTCCGCTCGGAGTAGAAGCGCCAGACCAGCCGCGGGTCCTCCTGGAAGCCCTCGGGCGTCGCCACCTTCTCGATGGGGTGGTTCTCCCAGAGGCCGTTCGCGTCGCGGAAGGTCGGGACGCCGCTCTCCGCGGAGACGCCGGCGCCGGTCAGGACGAGGAGTCTCGTGTCGTCGTCGATCCTGAGTCGCACGCCGGAATGTTAGCCTTGTCCCGCCCGGGAGGCACCTCGTGAGCCCAGACGCCCCGACCTACGCGATGAGACCGATCGGCTTCGTGCGCAGCCCGTACCGCGACACCTCGGAGATCCCCAAGGGGCCCGGGGCGGAGCACCGCGCCGAGGGCACGCTGGAGCTGCGGCCGGAGCTCGAGGGCGGGCTGCAGGACATCGAGGGCTTCTCGCACCTCTTCGTCCTGTGGGTGTTCGACCGCTCCTCCGGGTACGAGCTCGTCTCGACCGTCCCCCTCGACCTGGAGACGCCCCACGGTGTCTTCGCCTCGCGCTCGCCGCGGCGGCCCAACGCGATCGGCCTCTCGGTGGTCGAGCTGCTGGGCCGCGAGGGCCCGGTCCTGCGCGTGCGCGGGCGTGGACATGCTCGACGGGACGCCCATCCTCGACATCAAGCCGTACCTCTCCGGCATCCCGCCCGAGAAGGTGCGCCGCGGGTGGGTCGCCCAGGCCGAGGAGCGGAGGAAGAGCCGGCCCTGAGTCGGCCTCGGCTACGCCGGGGTGTGGGCCGCGACGGGACCGTCGGGGTGGCCCGCCTTGTCCCAGTCGGTGTGAGGCGCGCGGTTCCGCACGAACCACTCCCAGACGATCTCGCGGTAGGTGTGGGGCGTGAGGCCGAGCTGGGCGTAGAGCGGCCGCAGCCGCAGGTGCAGCTTCCGGAGGTTGTAGAACGGCACGCTCTGGAAGTAGTGGTGCTCGGCGTGGTAGTTCGAGTAGACGAACAGGAAGTCCCACAGGCGGCTCGGCGCCATCACCGAGGACCACTTGAGCGGGTGCGTGGGGTCGATGTCGTAGTGCTGGCCGAGCCGGTTGAGGGTGAAGGCGACCGGGAAGACGAGGAAGTACGGGATCGCCCAGACGCGGGCCAGGACGCCCCACCCGCCGAAGTGCACGAGGGCCGCCGCCGCGCCGAGCTGGACCGCCACCGTCGCCAGCCGCTCGAGCGCGATCGTGCGCCGCAGCTCCCGCGGGTACGAGCGCGCCTCGCTCGCCGCCGCCCGGAAGTAGATCGGGATGAGGGCGGGCGTGCAGTAGAGCAGCTTGAACCAGCGCGCGTTTCTCTTCGGCGAGAGCCAGTGGCGCTTGGGGTCGTCCTCCCACGAGCCGAGGTTGTCGTGGTGGTCGAGGTGCCAGCGGGTGAACTGGCTGGCCGAGATGCCGCTCGTCGACCGCGTAGACGAGGCCGAGCGCCCGGTTCCAGCCGGGCCGCCGCTTGTCGAAGACGGAGCTGTGGACCACCTCGTGGAGGAGGGTCGTCATGTTGAAGAAGGTGAAGCCCTGGAGGATGGCGAAGGGCACCCAGAGGAGCGGGTTCGTGAGGTGCCACAGGGCGTAGCTGCAGCCGCCGATGAGGGCGAACTGCCGCGCCGCGTAGGCGAGGTGCCTCGGCCCGCTGCGGCGTGCAGGGCCTTCAGCTCGTCGTGGGGCACGGCCTCGCGCAGCTGCGTCTTGAAGGCCTCGACCGCCTTCCAGTAGTGGTGCGACTTCATCTGCAGCGCCCATCATAGCAGAGCCGGCCGCGTGGCGCCGCGATCGCGGCTCGTCCCCGTCGCGCCGGGGCCGTCGACGCGCGCTCACTTGCGGTCGGCGCAATACGCCGGGCCGGACGCTCGTCGCTCGCTCCGGCGACCGCCGCCCTCCAGTCCGGTCGACGGCCGCCGTGCGCGCGGTCGTCCCGATCGCCGTAGCGGCGGCGTCGCGGCGTAGGGATACCGCTCGCGGTCACGGCCTCGGTCGCGCCAGCCGGGCCGCGCGGCGGCGAAGGCGCGGCGGTAGCCGGCTTCGTAGCCCTGGCGGAACCCGGCGGAGTAGTCCCAGCGCGGGCCCATCCAGCCCTTGTAGCCGCGGTCGCCGTCGCGGTACTCGCCCTCGCGCCAGAAGCGAGGGTCGCGGCTGCGCCGCCCATCGCGGTGGCCTTCTTCCGAGCCCTCGCGCCAGCCCCGGTCGTACCCGTAGCGGAACGCGGGACCCGCGTCCCCGCGTGTACCGCGGTCGTGGCTCACGCCAATCGCCACACGCCAGTCCGCGCTCGCCGGCGTCGGCGTCGCTGCGGCCGCGCCCATCGCCATCAGTCCCACGATCCAGAGGCGCTTCATATCGTCCTCCCCGCCTGCCCCCGCAGGAGCCGTCTTCACCCCTGGCAGAAGCAACAGGCGTGCCGTGCCGCCGGTCCGGAGGCAAGTGGCTCGTGGACAAGGGATTGAGGACGGGAGCGGGGCCGGGCGCCGACCTCCGGAGAGGACACTGCGCCTCCCGCGTGCGACGCGGCATATACTGCGCCGCAGGCCGACAGGGAGGCGCGATGGGCGACGGGCTCTATCTCGGAAAGCAGGTCGACCCCGACAGCGGCAAGCCCGGCGCGCGGCTCGAGCTCGACCCCGCCGACCTGCTGACCCACGGGCTCATCGTCGGCATGACCGGCTCGGGCAAGACCGGCCTCGCCATCGTCCTCCTCGAGGAGCTGCTGCGCCAGGGCGTCCCGGTCATCGCCATCGACCCGAAGGGCGACCTCGCGAACCTGCTGCTGCTCTTCGACGATCTCGACGCCGCCGTCGTTCGAGCCCTGGATCGACGCCGAGGCCGCGCGGCGCGACGGGAAGGACGTGAAGGCCGCCGCCGCCGACACCGCGGCCGCCTGGAAGAAGGGCCTCGCGGAGTGGGGCCTCGGCCCCGCCGACATCGCCGCGCTGAAGAAGGCCCACGACGCGGTCGTCTACACGCCGGGCTCGCGGCGCGGGCGTGCCGCTCAACGTGCTGCAGTCGCTCGACGCGCCGGCGGTGCCCTTCGACTCCGCCGAGGAGGACCTGCGCGACGAGATCCAGTCGATCGTGTCGGGCCTCCTCGGCCTCGTGCGCGTCGAGGCCGACCCGCTGCAGTCGCCGCCCGCCGTCTTCCTCGCCACCCTCGTCGAGCGGCGCTGGCGCGCCGGGAAGGGCCTCGACCTGGAGGAGCCTCATCGGCGCCATCGCCGACCCGCCCTTCGACAAGATCGGCGCGCTGCCCCTCGAGACCGCCTTCCCGCGCAAGGAGCGCCAGGGCCTCATGATGGCCCTCAACAACCTGCTCGCCTCGCCCTCGTTCGAGAGCTGGCGGGTGGGCGAGCCGCTCGACGTGGACCGCATGCTGCGCGCCCCCGACGGCCGCGCGCGCCTGTCGATCGTCTCGACCGCGCACCTCGCGGACGAGGAGCGGCTCTTCGTCACCGCGCTCCTCCTCGACAAGGTGAAGACCTGGATGCGCCGGCAGGGCGGGACGACCGAGCTGCGCGCGCTCGTCTACATGGACGAGATCTTCGGCTACTTCCCGCCCCACCCGGCGAACCCGCCGACGAAGCGGCCGCTCCTGACGCTCCTCAAGCAGGCGCGCGCGCAGGGCGTCGGCGTCGTCCTCGCCACCCAGAACCCGGTGGACCTCGACTACAAGGGCCTCGCCAACATGGGCACCTGGATGGTGGGGACGCTCCAGACGCAGCAGGACCGGGAGCGGCTCTCGGGCGGGCTGCAGGGAGCCGGGCTCGAGCCGAAGGCCGTGGAGAAGCTGCTCGCGGGCACGAAGAAGCGGGTCTTCCTCCTCCACGACGTCCACCGCCCGGCAGCCGTGCCTCCTCCAGTCGCGCTGGGCGATGTCGTACCTGCGCGGCCCGCTCACGCGGGAGGAGATCTCGCGGCTCACGAAGGCGAAGCCCGGCGCCGCGGCCGCGCCCGCCGCGCCGAAGGCGGAGTCGGCCCCGGCCGGCCCGCCCGTGCTGCCTCCGCCCTTCCGCCACCTCTACCTGTCGAAGCGCGGCGGCGACGTCGGGACGCCGCACCTGCTGGTGAAGTACGCCGTGCGCTACAAGGGAGTCGGACGAGGCGATCGGCGTGCGCGCGTGGCCGCTCTGCGGGCGCGACGCCGGCCGACACCCTCGAGTCCGAGCCCATCGAGGTGGACGAGGCGTCCGTGGCCGCCGACGCGCCGGCCGGCCTGCGCTACCTCGACCTGCCGGCGTGGCTCGCCTCCGCCGGGGCGAAGGGGATCGAGAAGGCGCTGCGCGAGCGGCTCGACGACCAGCTCGACCGTCACCGTCTTCCGCGACCCCGTCACGAAGTCGGCGTCGAAGCCGGGCGAGACCCGCGAGGCGTTCGCGGCGCGGATCGGCGCCGGCGGGGAGCGCTGCGGACAAGCTGCGCCAGAAGCTCGAGAAGAAGCGGGCCGACCTCGCGGTGCGCGAGCAGGAGGTCGCCGGCCGCAAGCAGGAGAAGTGGCTCGCCATCGGCATCGGCGGTGCTGAGCAACATCGGCCTCCTCACCGGGCGCAAGCGCTCCGTCTCCGGCGTGGGCTCCGTCCTGTCGAAGAACCGGATGGAGGGCACCGCGGAGGCGCGCCTCGAGGCGCTGCGCGCCGACGTGGCGGAGCTCGAGCGGCAGCTCGCCGAGACGACCGCCGTCGACCCCGCCCGCCTCGTCGAGGAGACCCTCGCCCCGGTGCGCGGCGGGGTGGGGCTGCTCCGCTACGACCTCATCTGGGTGCACTGATCCATGTCCAACCAGTACCTCCTTCACCTGCCCGACGGTACGGAGTACGGCCCGGTCGATCGCGCGACGCTCGAGGCCTGGAGCCGCGAGGGCCGCCTGCCGGCGGAGACGCTCGTCTGGCCCGAGGGCGCGCCCGAGTGGATCTCGCTCGAGAAGGCGCTCGCCGCGCCCGCCGCCGCCGCGGCGCGCCGCACCGGCGCCGCCCGTCCCGCGCCCGCCTCCGCGCGCCCGGCGAGCGCCTCCGCGCCGGGGGTCGACGACCGGCCGGAGACGCTGCCGTCGATGCGCATGCCCGCCTTCGACGGCAAGGCGCCCGCACCGGCCGCCGTCGCGTCGCCCCGGACCCTGGGGGAGCGGCTGGCCGCGTCGCGCCACCTCCTGCTCGGCCTCGTGGGGATCGCGGTCGTCGTGGCGGTCCTGGTCGGCCTGTGGGCGGTGCTGCGTCCGTACATCGCGAAGCGGCGGGCGATCGCCGAGGTGCAGCGCTACGCGCTGCCCGACCGCCGCGTCGAGGACCCGCAGGCCGGCCTCGTCGTCGAGCTGCCCGCCGGGTGGGTGGCCCTGCGCGAGGACAATCCCTACGTCTCCCGCTCCGGCTCGCGCCTGCGCCTCGCCCAGCCCGCGGCCGGGGCCTTCGGCGCCGTCTCGCTCGCCGTGCGCCCGCGGCAGATGGACGACCTCGACGCCCACCTCGACGAGCTCCTCCAGGAGCGCGTTCCGCGCACGCCCTCGCAGAAGGAGGGCGCGCGGTCCGACGTGCAGCTGGGCCGCGGCCGGGGCCGCCAGGTCCGCACCACCTGGGAAGACGGCCTCGTGCCGATGCAGGGCGCGATCGTCGCCTGGGCGGACGGGTACGACCTCTTCTCGCTCGAGGCGTGGGCCCCCGCGTCGGCGGCAGACGCCTTCGCCTCCGAGCTGGACGCGCTGTGCCGTGGGATCGCCCCGAAGGGCCAGGTCGAAGCGCGCATCGACGAGGCGGTGGAGCGCCTGGCGGTGGAGGTGCCGGAACTTTCCCGGGACGCGCTGCGTCTTCTCGTTGCAGAGCGCATGAGCCAGGGTCGAAGCCTGGAGGACGTGCCGTCGGCCGCCCTCCGGATGGTGAGCCGCGGGCTCGACGCTCTCGGGGCCGCGGAGGCGGCCGAGATGCGGAGCATCTACCAGCAGGTCTGGGCGCCGGTACCCGAGGGCGAGCGCGTGCGCCTCGCCGGGCTCATGAACGAGATCAAGGCGGGGCGGCCGGTTCGGGCCGAGGACGTCCTCGCCCTGCGCACCGCGGTCCAGACGGGCGTCCTCGCCCTGCCGGCGGAGCAGCGGTCGCGGCTTCAGGAGCTTTCGGGCCGCGCCGTGCGCAAGGCGTTGCTCCTGCCATGACCCGCGCGACCCTCGCCGACCTCTCGGCCCTCGCCGAGAAGTCGCGCGAGCGCTTCGAGGACCTGGCCACCCGCTTCCGCGCGAGCCAGCGCAAGGCGGGGCCGCCCGCCCTCACCGAGAGCTACTGGCAGGCGCTGCGGGACCTCTTCACGCGCGACGTGACGCCGGAGGGCCTGCGCCGGCTGCTGCAGCACGAGGCGCACGAGACCTTCCGCTTCCTCACCCGCGAGGTGGACGTGGGCGACCTCGCCGGGCTGCCGTGGTACGAGCGCCACCCGCGCTCGCTCTGGCGCTTCTTCCTGGCGGTGGCGTTCCGCCTCAGCCCCTGGCGGCGCGTGCTCTTCGCCGGCTCCGCCATCGCCCTCGCTCTCGGCTGGATCGGCTTCCTCGCCCACCTGCTCAGCGTGGGGCCCGTTCTCCCTGGAGCCGCTGGTCGAGCGCGAAGACCTGGCTGCTCTTCGCCGCCACCCTCTTCTTCTTCCTGCTGACCCTGGAGCTGCGCGACAAGCTCTCGCTGAAGGGCGACCTCGAGGTGGCGCGGCAGATCCAGTTCGGCCTGCTGCCGTTCGAGCCCTTCGAGAAGGACGGGGTCTCGATCGTGAGCGCCATGCGCCCGGCGAACACCGTCGGCGGCGACTACTTCGACATCGTCGAGCTCGGCGAGGGGCGCCTCGCGATCGCGGTCGGCGACGTGGCGGGCAAGGGCATGCCGGCCGCGCTCCTCATGGCGCTCCTGCAGGGGAGCCTGCGCACCCTGCTCTCGGCCGGCCTGCGCGGCGAGGAGCTCGATGGCCAAGCTCAACGCCCACCTGTGCGCGAACATCCCCTCGAACCGGCTCATCACGCTCTTCTACGGGGAGCTCGACACGGCCACTGGGCGGCTCGCCTACGTGAACGCCGGCCACAACCCGCCGTTCCTCTTCCCGGACGGCCAGCGGCCGGCGCGGCTCGGCGCCACCGCGATGGCGCTCGGCATCACGGTGGAGACGGACTTCCCGTCGATGACGGTGGAGCTCGACCCCGGCGACCGGCTGGTGCTCTACACCGACGGCGTGACCGAGGCCGAGGACATGAAGGACCGGGAGTACGGCGAGGCCCGTCTCGAGGCCTGGCTCCAGGCCAACCGCGACGAGCCCGGGCGCCGGCTCATCGACGGCGTCATCGCGGAGGTGCTGGAGCACTGCGGCGCCGCCCGCCCCCGCGACGACATGACGCTCATGTGCCTGGGGCGGATGAGGTAGGCGCCTCGGGCGGGGCCACGATCCGCAGCGCGCCCTCCTCCAGCCACTGGGCGAGGGGGCGGTGGACCCGGAAGGCGTCGGCGGTGAGCTCGGCTTCCATCTGGCGCACGCTCACGCGGGCGCAGGCCTTCTCCCACAGCGCCACGATCAGGTCGTAGTCCGGCTCGTCGACCACGGTGCCGGGCGCGGCGCCCGTCGCCTCGAGGGACAGCTCCTCGGGGACCACCGCGCTCGTGCGCTGGAGCTCGCGGGCGCGGCGCACGCCCTCTTTCACCAGCGACGGGAGGTCGGGAAGCCCCCCGCCGGCGGGCGGGGTCGCCGTGGTGTCGAAGGCGTAGCTTCCGGCGAACGGGCGCTCGAAGAGGTGGTAGACGGCTTCCGCCCCTTCCCGGTGCGCCCACCGGGCGCTCACCGCGCGGCCGTGCGAGAGGCCGATCGTGGCCGGCGCGCCGCCGCCCTCGCGGGGCAGCAGGTTGAGCGTGCCGTTGGCCTTGCCCTCGGCGAGACGGTGCAGGAGCGCCGGGAGACCGTAGGGGTCGAGCTCGCCCGAGTGACCCGCCACCGCGGTCGAGGCGGGGGCCGTGGGCGCGGCGTCGAGCGCGCGCGCGGCTGCCTTGCCGGGCTCCTGCGCCGGGTAGCGCTTGCGCACCTCCTCGAGCAGGGCGCGGACCGCGGGGGTCCGCGTGCCCGCGAGGGCGCCCACGAGCGCGGGCAGGTCCTGGCCCTTGCGCCCCACCAGTCGGCCCAGGACACCTCGCGGCAGGCAGTTCTTGATCTCGCCCATCAGGGTCTCGACCACCTCGGGGCTCGAGGAGAGGTCGTGCGCGCCCAGCTCGGCCAGGCGGGACACGGTGTCCCCGAGCTCGGGCCGGCCGGAGAGGGCGTGCTCGACGAGGGCGAGCCGCCCGCTCGGCCCGCCCTGGCGCGCGAGAGCCGAGCCGATGCGGTCGAGAGACGCGCAGCCCTCCTCGCGCGCCCCCTCGTCGAGGTCCTCGCGATCGAGATCGGCTTCCCAGGCCTCGAGCAGCGAGACGAGCGCCTGCACCGCCCGAGGGTGGTGGGTCTGGCCGAGGTGGGTGAGCGCCTCCTTCGCGAGGAAGGCGGGGTTGCCGGGGCTGGCGAAGCGCGTCACCGCGTCGATCTCGCCCTCGATGGGGTCGCCCGCGGGCCGGGGGACGAGGCGCAGCAGGTAGATCCAGTTGCGGCGGCCGAAGTCGGTCGCCGCCGTCTCCAGCGAAGCCTCGAGCCGGGCCCGCGCCAGCGCGCGGCTCGCGTCGCCCTGGACGACCAGGAGGTCGAGCAGGAGGCGCCGCCGGTCGCGCCGCTCCTCGGTCTCGAGCTGGTCGAGCAGGCTGGCCGCGCCCAGGCCGGGCCCGAAGAAGGCCATCACCGCCTGCAGCTGCGCGTGACGGTCGGGCCTGTCCATGTACTGGCGCAGCCTCTTCTCGTCGAGCGCCTCGTGCCCCTTCCGCAGGATGGGCTCCATGAAGCCGGCCTCCACCTTCTTCTCGGAGGCGAGCTTCGTGGCCAGCTCGAACATCTGCACCGCGCGGCCGAGGTTGCCCTCGTTGAACTGCTCGGTGGCGGCGCTCACCAGGTGGCGGTAGCGGCGGGCCACCTCGATCGGGTCCTCGGGCAGGGAGACGATCTTCTTCATCGCCTGGACCTCGCTCGCGGGGCCGAGGTCGGCGGTGTCGGACACGATCTCCTTCGGCATCGCCCAGTCCGCGAGCTCCCGCCCGAGGCTGCGGAAGACCTGCTGGGCGCCGGACTCGACGCCCGCGCCGCGGAGGCGGCGCAGGTGGTCCTCGAGCTCCTTCTCGCTCTTCGCCTCGGTGGCGGCGGCGGTGATCGCCTGCGACACCACCCGCCGGCGCGCGCTCTCGGCCGCCGGCCCCTGGCCGATGCCCTCCTTGCGCAGGCGCTGCTCGAGGAGCGAGAGCCGCCGCAGGCCGGGCGTCGCGGGGGCGGCAGCCGGCTCGGCCGGCGGGGGCTCCGCGGGGCGTCGCATCATCTCGACCGGGCCGGTGCGCCCCATCTCCGACTCGCCGAGGTGGGACAGCGCGCGGCGGAAGCGGTCGCGGTCGGCGCCCGGCTCGCAGGCCTGGACGAGCGCCGCGCCCGCGCCGCGCAGGAAGACCAGCAGCCGCTCGCCATCCACGAGGTGGAACTCGCCGATCACGCTGAGCTTGTGCAGCGCGTGGAAGAGCAGGTCCACGAGGGGCAGGTCGGGCTGCACCGCCTGCTGCCGCTCCGCCCAGCCCAGCAGCTCGGCCGCCCCGCTCTCGACCGGTGTCTCGAGGAACACGGCCACGGAGTCGGCGACCATGAGCGGCGGGACGCGGTCGGCCAGGTACTGGTCGATTTCCTCGAGGGCCGAGCGCAGGTCGAACGGTGTGTCGGGCAGGGCCGAGAGGGCGGGGGGGAGCGCGCGCGCCGGCGTCTGGTCGGCGGCGGCGAAGGCGGGCGCGGCGCCGGCCGCGGCCACGTCTCCGCCGGCCCACGCCACGCGCAGGGCCCGGAGCATCTCCGTCGCGTCCGCGTAGCGGTCCTCGGGCACCTTCGAGAGGGCGCGTGTCACCACTGCCGCGAGGCCGGGCGGCAGGTCGGGAGCCAGGGAGGCGAGGGGCTCCGGGTCGCGGTGGGCGACCGCGAAGAGCACTGCCGGGATCGAGGGACCGGTGAACGGGCGCTTCCCCGAGAGCATCTCGTAGAACATCGCGCCCAGCGAGAAGATGTCGGTGCGCGACGTGGCGCGCTCTCCTTGCGCCTGCTCCGGGGCCATGTAGTAGGGCGTGCCCATGATCACGCCGGTCGCCGCCCCGTCCTGCGCCCGCCGCGCGAGGCCGAAGTCCATGATCTTGATCTGGCCGTTCGGCAGCACGTGCACGTTGCCGGGCTTGAGGTCGCGGTGCACGACGCCCTTCGCGTGGGCGAAGGCGAGCCCGTCGAGGATCTGCTCCATGATCGCGAGCTTGTCCTCGAGGCTCTCGACCTTGCCCTGCGCGAGCAGCTCCCGCAGGTCGCTGCCCTCGAGCAGCTCCATGGCCATGAAGGCCATGCCCTGCTCCTCGCCGAAATCGTAGACGGTGATGATGTTGGGGTGGTTCAGCTGGGCGGCGGACTGGGCCTCGCGCTGGAAGCGGAGGCGCGCTCCCTCGTCGGCGCTGAGCTTGCCGGTGACGACCTTGATCGCCACCTCGCGGCCGAGCACGGGGTCGAGGGCCCGGAACACCTCGCCCATGGCGCCCTGGCCGAGCTTGTCGACGATCTTGAACTTGCCGACCTGGCTGAGCTCCATCCGATGCCCGCAAATCGTACCACGCAGGAGGTTTGGCCGGCCGGCCGGTCCGGCGGGCGCGGGGCCCGCGGATCTGTTCTAAACTGGCGGCTCGACGGCGTTTCATCCGATGACCCCGCTCTCTCACCCGCCCGGAGGAACCCAGATGGCCCAGCCGAACGGCAACGCGAAGGCCGCGCTCTCCTATCTCGACGCCCACCTCGCCGATTTCCAGGCCCAGCTCGTGGCGCTCAGCCGCATACCCGGCGTCTCCGCCGAGCCCGCCCCGAACCCGCAACTGAAGCGCTCGGCCGAGGCCACCGCCGAGGTGATGCGGGCGGCCGGGATCGAGAACGTGCAGATCCTCGAGCTCGAGGGCGTCCACCCCTACGTCTACGGCGACTGGCTGAAGAAGCCCGGCGCGCCCACGATCCTCCTCTACGGGCACCACGACGTGCAGCCCGAGGGACGGCCCGAGAAGTGGATCTCGCCGCCCTACGAGCCCACCGTGCGCAACGGCCGCCTCTACGGCCGTGGCACCGCCGACGACAAGGCCGGCGTGATGACCCACGTCGCCGCCGTGGCGTCCTACCTCAAGTCCACGGGCGAGCTGCCGCTCAACGTCCGCTTCGTGATCGAGGGAGAGGAGGAGATCGGCTCCGAGAACCTCGGCAAGTTCCTGCAGGCCTACAAGCACATGCTTCCGGCGGACTTCATCGTGCTCTCCGACACCGCGAACTTCGACACCGGCGTCCCCGCCCTCACCTACCAGCTGCGCGGCATCTGCACGATCGACGTGACCGTGCAGACGATCGCCCAGCCCGTCCACAGCGGGATGTGGGGCGGCCCCGTGCCCGACCCCGTGCAGGTGATGTGCACCCTGATCGCGGGCCTGCAGGGGAAGAAGGGCGAGATCGACGTCCCCGGCCTGTACAAGCAGGTGGCGAAGACCGGGAAGACCCAGCTCCAGCGCATTCGGAAGCTGCCTTTCAGCGAGGCCAAGTTCAAGCGCGAGGCCCGGATGATGAAGGGCATGAAGCTCGCGGGCGAGAAGGGGTACTCCGTCTACGAGCAGCTGTGGACGCGGCCCTCGCTCGTGGTCATCGCCTTCGACGCGCGCCCGATCAAGGGCTCCTCGAACCAGATCATCGACCACGTGACGGCGCGGCTCTCGCTGCGCACGGTGCCGAACATGGACGGCAGGGCGGCGGGTCGGGCGATCGTCAAGAAGCTGACCGCGAAGCCGCCCTACGGGGCGAAGGTGACGGCCGAGGTCGTCGGCTCGACGCCGTGGTGGACGACCGACCCGGAGGGGCCGGCGTTCGAGGCGGCGCGCCGGGCGCTCAAGGCCGGCTACGGCAAGGAGACGGCGATGATCGGGGCCGGCGGCTCGATCGGCTTCGTGGGTCCGTTCGCCGACCTCCTGGGCGGCGCGCCCTGCATCCTCATGGGCGTCGAGGACCCGCAGTGCAACGCGCACAGCGAGAACGAGAGCCTGCACCTCGGCGACTGGGTGAAGTCGATGAAGTCGGCCATCCACATGTACGACGAGCTCTCGCGGGTACAGACGAAGAAGCGGTAGTCACCCCGGAATCGACGGTCGCGGGTCGCAGTGGCGAAGCCCTGTCATCCCGAGGAGCTCCGGCCGCGTCGGGCGACGAGGGATCCGCAGTCTCAGCGCCGGCGCCGGCGGATCCCTCAGGCCCCGTCCCATCGAAGGCCCTCGGGATGACACGCCGCGCGTGCTGCCAGCCGCCGGCGCGAGTAGCCGTTACCCCGCGAAAGGGCCGCGGACGTCGAGATGTCAGGACTCTGCGAGCGCGGCCCTTGAGTCGCCGGTGAAGAGAGCGTACAAAGGGCCCCTCACGATCACACCGCCGCCGTCCCGAGAGGGAGAGGAGCCGCAGATGAGCCGAGTCCTCGCCGTGCTGTCGCTGGCCGTCGCTTTCGGCGCCTGGGGATGCGGAAGGGACACCGGCCCGAAGGGCCAGGCGCCCACGCCCGCCGCCCCGGCCGGGCCCTCGCTCGGGAGCTACTTCGCGCCCGAGCCGTCCGGAGTCGACTCCGCCGGCGTGCGCCTCGTCCCGATCCAGACGCCGAAGGGGACCTTCAAGGTCTGGACCAAGCGCTTCGGCCGGAACCCGCGGATCAAGCTCCTGCTGCTGCACGGCGGCCCCGGTGCGACCCACGAGTACTTCGAAGGGCTCGAGAGCTTCCTGGCCGCGGAGGGGATCGAGTTCATCTACTACGACCAGCTCGGCTCCGCGTACTCGGACCAGCCGAAAGACGAGTCGCTGTGGACGACGGAGCGGTTCGTCGAGGAGGTCGAGCAGGTGCGCCAGGCGCTCGGCCTGACCAAGGACGACTTCTACCTCCTCGGTCAGTCGTGGGGCGGCATCCTCGCCACGGAGTACGCCCTCAAGTACCAGCAGCACCTGAAGGGGCTCGTCATCTCGAACATGATGATGAGCATCCCCGACTACAACCGCTACGCGAACGAGGTCCTGGCGAAGGGGATGGACCCGGCGGTGGTGAAGGAGATCCAGGAGCTCGAGAGAAAGGGCCAGTACGAGAGCCCTCGCTACATGGAGCTGCTCATGCCGAACTTCTACATGAAGCACATCTGCCGGCTCGAGGAGTGGCCCGACGCCCTCGTGCGCAGCTTCGGCAAGATGAACAAGCAGGTCTACGTGCTCATGCAGGGGCCGAGCGAGTTCGGCGCGTCGGGCCGCCTCGAGAAGTGGGACCGCAAGGCCGACCTCGGGAAGATCACGGTTCCGACGCTCGCGATCGGCGCCACCCACGACACGATGGACCCCGAGCACATGCGCTGGGTCTCGACTCAGGTCCAGCACGGCAGCTTCCTGCTCTGCCCGAACGGGAGCCACCTGGCCATCTGGGACGACCAGCGCGCGTACGCGTCGGGGCTCGTCCGCTTCCTGAAGGCCGTGGATGCGGGCCAGTCCTCCGTCACCTTCTAGGGGGCCCGTCATGCCTGGCGAGAATCGCTCCATCGCGCGCAGCTGGATCGTCCTGCTTGCGCTCGCCGGCACGGCGTCCGTCGCCCACGCCCAGCCGGCGCCGCGCCCGGTCAACGTGCGCTTCGAGCTCAACGACGCGCAGGTCAAGGGCCGGCGGCTGGAGGGCGTCGCGGTCAGCGTCTCGCCGGTGGCGGGCGGGGCCGCGCTCTCCTCGGGCCGGACGGGCGCCGACGGGCGCTGGACGACGCCGCTGCCGCCCGGGGCGTACCAGGTGAGCTACCGCCTCGAGGGCTACGTGCCCTACACGAGCGAGGCGACCGAGGTACGCGAGGACGGGCAGCTCGTCACCGTCAGCCTCTCCCGCATGCTCGAGGCGACGGAGTCGGGCGGGCGCGAGGTGCGCATCATCCTCAACTGGGGGTCCCGGCCCGACCAGGTCAAGGACGCCGACTCGCACGTGGCTTGCCCCTGCGGTTCGGGGCTGGGCCACGTCTACTTCCAGAACCGCACGCACGAGGAGCCGGAGCACGGGGTCGAGCTGGACGTGGACGACACCGACTGGGGCGGGCCGGAGACCATTACCCTCACGCGGCCCGTGCCCGGCACCTACCTCTACTGGGTGCACGACTTCAGCGGCCCGCCGGCGACGCTCGGCGCCTCCGACGTCGTTGTCCGCGTCGTGATCGGCAGCCAGGAGGCGGGCGAGTTCCGCGTCTTCAAGGGCGTGACGCGGCGGGCGTGGAGGCCCTTCAAGGCCATCGAGGTGAGCCGCGAGGGGGTGCCGACGCTCGTGCGGTTCACCGAAGACGAGATCGCGGAGGCCGCCGATCTCTCCGTTCCTGCGGACCTTCACCCACCCGACGCCGCGCCCGAGGCCCCGTCCCCGCCCTCCGCCGAGCCAGCGACGCCCTCGCGGTTCCCTCCGGCACTCCTCCCGCTGTCGATCGTGGTTCTCCTGCTCATCGCCTGGGCCCGCCACCGCCGGCGCGGGTAGCCGCTACCCCTCGCGCCGCTAGTCCGGCGGAAGCTTCGCCATCAGGACGTTGCCGGTCATCTCGACCGCGCCGAAGACGAGGCGGCGGCGGGCGACGGCAATCGAGTAATACGCGCGCGGCGCCACCATGCGCCAGGGATTGCCGTGGGCGTGGAAGACGGCTGAGGGCTCGCCGCGAGGGGCCTTCGAGGCCGGCTCCAGGGCCTGGGCGAAGATGCAGAGAAAGCCGTCGTGGACGGCCATGTAGTAGAGGCGGTCGCCGTCCGGCGACCACCGGGGGCTCGTGAGCCGCTCCACCGAGCGTGCGATCTCGATGCCCCGGGCCCCGGCTGCCGCCGCCTGACCGACCGGATCGACGCGAATGGTGAAGGTGCCGTCCGGGTTCCCGGCGAGCGTCGCGAGCCACCGGTCGTCCCAGGAGAGATCCGCGTCGAGCAGCGTCCCCCCCTCCACCTGGAGGACCGTCGCCTCCGGGCCGCCCGCGACGGCCCGCAGGAAGAGCCGTGGCCCGGCACTCAGGAGGACGCGTCCGTCGGAGGCGAAGCCGAGGAGGCGGCAGTCCCGGCAGACGTCCTGCCCTCGCGGCTCGCCGGTCCGGGCCGCGAGGACCACCCTCTTGCCCGCGTCGAAGGTCTCCCACGCGAGGACGGCGCCGTCCGGGCTCAGTCGGGGGCGCTGCGAGATCGCGTACGAGGAGAGCCGCGCCGCCGTCGTCTCCTCCCCGCTCCCCAGGTCCCGCACGCGCAGCTCCAGCCCCTGCCGGTCCGTCCGACCGGAGGAGGCCGTGTACGCGATGCGGGTGCCGGCCCGGTCGAGGCTGAAGAGCATCTTCCCGGCGGCGTCGCGGGTCAGCTGCTGCGGTCTCGCGGAGCCGGGGGCCTCGGGATCGAGCGACCAGAGCTGGGGGACGCCGGTGAAGCGCGGGAAGACGACATGGCCGTCCCGGGATACCGACGCGGCGACGGAGATGCCCGGCCCCGAGGTCAGCGGCTGGGCGGGACCCGTCACCCGGAAGTCCGGGCCAATGCGGACTCGATGAAGGTTCACCCCGTCGACCGTCGTCCCCTGGCCGAAGAGCAGGTGGGACCCGAACCAGGCGCATGGCACCTGCATGCCCGCGAAGCGCAGCGCCGCGGCCGCACCGGTCGCCACCGCCTTTCCCCCGTCCACCGGGGCGACCCACCAGTCGATCTCCCCCGGAGCCGCGAGCCGCGCGCCCTTGAACAGGATGGATCGGCCGTCGGGGGACCAGATCGGGCCGATGCTGCCGGGGATGCCCGGGACACCGAAGTCGGGCTGGAAGGGTCGCGGCGCGCCCCCCTCGGCGGACACGAGGAACATTGGCATCAGCCCGGTCGGGCTGTAGCCCACGTCCCGCGCGAAGGACACCTGCGACCCGTCGGGGGAGAACCGCGGGACGACCCCGCCGTCCGCGAGCCGGCTCGGCGAGCCGCCCAGCGTCGACACGACGTAGAGGCCGCCGCGCCCGGCCTCCGAGCGGTACACCACGCGTGACCCGTCGGGGGAGAGGGACGGCTGCCAGTCGTCGGCGGGGTCCCGCGTGAGCCGTGCCGCGTCGCGCCGGCCCGCGTGCTGAACGAAGACGTCGAGCTGGCCGTCGCCGCCGCGGTCGGAGGAGTAGGCGACCAGCTTCCCGTCGGCGGAAACCCCGGCGTCCCAGGTGAGCCCGGTGTCGACCGTCAGCCTCGTCAGCTCGAGAGGTCCCGGCGCGGAGCGGCCTGCCGTGATGCGGTAGAGCCCGATCCCCGTGAGTCCCGCGAGGACGAGCGCCGCTGGCAGCCCGACCCACCACCAGGCCCGGGAACGCTTCGTCGCCCCCGGAGTCCTGGGGCCTTTCGCCCGGCCCGACTCGGAGTCCTCGCGCAGGTCGCGCAGGACGGCCGAGAGGTCGGCCATGCTCTGCCAGCGGCGCGAGGGCTCCTTGTGCAGGCAGCGCAGGATCGCCCGCTCGGCCTCGGGAGGCAGGCCGGGCGCCACCTTGGTCGGCGCCTCCGGCTCGCCCTCGCGGATGGCGGAGAGCGTCTCGAGCTGCGAGCCGCGCAGGAAGGGATGTCGGCCGGTGAGCATCTGGTAGAGCAGCACCCCGAACGAGAAGACGTCCGTCCGCGCGTCCACGGGCTTCCCGGCCGCCTGCTCGGGCGACATGTAGGCGAGGGTGCCGGCGATCGCGCCCTCGCGGCTGAGGTGCTTGCCGTGGTGGCCGGCGCTGAGCGTCGGCGTGTCGTCGTCGGGGAACGGCGCCTCGGCCAGCTTGGCGAGGCCGAAGTCGAGGATCTTGGCCGCGTCGTCCTCGGTGACCATCACGTTCGAGGGCTTGAGGTCGCGGTGGACGATGCCGGCGGCGTGGGCGCGGGCGAGGGCGTCGGCGACCTGCTCGGCGTAGCGCAGGCCGCGGCTGAGTGGCAGCGCCCGCTGGCCCATGCGCTGCTCGAGGGTCTCCCCGGTGACGAGCTCCATGACGATGAAGTCCTGGCCGTCGGCGCTGCACGACGTCGTGGATCGGACGACGATGCCGGGGTGCTGCAGGGCGGAGGCGGCCTTCGCCTCGTCGATGAAGCGCTGCCGGCGCTCCGGGTCGGCGACCGAGTCCGGGGGCAGGGCCTTGAGGGCGACGAAGCGGCCGAGCAGGGTGTCGCGGGCCTTGTAGACGACGCCCATGCCCCCCTGCCCGAGCTTCTCGACGACGCGGTAGCGGTCGATCGTCTCGCCGATCACGGTGGCGGCCTCTGCCTCTGGGGAACGGACCGAGGCAGGGTACCGCCCGCCCGCCGCAGGGGCGATGGATCAGGCGATCCGGTGCGAACGGACCAGGGCGACGGGCGACGGCGGATCCCTCGGGTGACGGTCAGGAACCACCCTCGGGATGACCGCACAGGGGGAGCGCTACGCGCTCTCCCGTGCGGTCACTTCCTCCGCTTGTAGCTGATGCGCATCATCGGCGTCGTGCCGTCTGGGGCGTACATCGTGAAGACGCGGGTGTCGGCGTCCTTCCACTCCGTCGTCTCCTTCGTCTTCGTCAGCGTGCCGTCCGGACCCGGGCCCTCCATCGTCCCCGTCATCGTCTTCCGGGCCGGGTCGTAGGTGGCCTCGACCGTCGAGATCCCCGTCGAGATGGTGTCGACCCAGGTGCCGACGAACTTCTTCTTCGCGGGGTCGTAGCCGGTGATGCCCTTGCCCTCGAAGGGCTGGCCGAACATCTCGGACTTGAAGTCGCCGACCTGCCAGAAGGGGCCGAGCATGGTGACGGTCTCGGTGCCCTTCGACACGGCCGGCGGCGTGCCCGGCGGTCCGAACATCTCGACGGTGGCGTCCCACACGCCCACGTCCCTCTTGAGCATCTCGTGCTCGGGGCCGGGCGTCGGCATGGGCGGCATCTGGGCGAGGGCGGGGACGGACAGGGAGAGAACGGACAGGGAGACGACGGCCAGAACCTTCTTCATGGCTTTCCTCCGGGGCTTTCCCGAGAGCTTAGCAGGAACGGCCGGGCGGCGGATTCCTCGTCGCCCGGCGGGACCGACGCTCCTCGGAATGACAACGAGGCCAGTGCCGACGCTCCTCGGACGACAAGAAGCCGAAGCTCCTCAGGATGACTAGGACCAGAGCCGGTCCCAGGACCGCTCCTTGTCCCACTCGGGGGTCGGCTCGAAGTAGCCGGGCTCCTTGAGGTGGGCCTTGATCACGTCGGGGTTCGGCTCGACGCCGAGGCCGGGGCGGTCGGGGACGATCGCGAAGCCCTTGTCGAGGGTGATCGCCGGCGTGACGAGGTCGTTCCACCAGGGCACGTCGAGGGAGTGGTGCTCGAGGGAGATGAAGTTCTCCGTGGCGGCCGCGCAGTGCACGTTGGCCATGAAGGAGATGGGGGAGCCGGCGAAGTGCATGGCCATCGGCACACCGTGCTCCATCGCGTAGTCCCCGATCTTTTTCGTCTCGAGGATGCCGCCGGCGGAGGCGAGGTCGGGGTGGATGGCGTCAACCGCCCCCATGTCGATGAGCTTGACGAAGTCCTCCTTCAGGTAGATGTCCTCGCCGGTGAGGATGGGCACCGTGGTGTTGTCCGCGATCTGCTTCATGAGGTGCCCGAGCTGCCAGGGCACCATGTCCTCCATCCAGGCCAGGTTCCACTTCTCCATCGCGCGGGCCAGCTTGATGCAGGAGTTGACGCCGATGTGGCCGAAGTGGTCGGTGGAGAGGGGCACCTCCATGCCGACGATGGAGCGGACGCCGCCCACGTACTCCTCGAGGAGGGCGATGCCCTTGTCCGTGATCTCGACCCCGGTGAAGGGGTGCATGGTCATCGCCCGCTCCTGCACGGTCTGGCCGATCGGCACCGACAGCGCGCCCGGCACGTCGCGGATGAGCTCGATCCCGAAGTCCATCTTCAGGTAGGTGATCCCGGCGTCCATCCGCTCCTTGAGGCGCTTGCCCTGGGCGACGCCGTCCTTCATCTGGTCCGTGTCGGCGTAGAGGCGCACCCGGTTGCGGAACTGCCCGCCCAGCATCTGGTAGACCGGCACCCCGAAGGCCTTGCCCGCGAGGTCCCAGCACGCCATCTCGACCGCGCACACCCCGCCCGCCTGCCGCGCGTGGTGGCCGAACTGCTTGATCTTGCGGAAGACCTTGTCCACGTTGCAGGGGTTCTCGCCGACGAGCCGGCTCTTCAGGAGCAGCGCGTAGGTCTTGCTCGCGCCGTCGCGCACCTCGCCGTAGCCCGAGATCCCCTGGTTCGTGTCGATGCGGATGATCGGGCAGGTCATCGGGGCGTTGCCGATGACCGCGACCCGCAGGTCGGTGATCTTCAGGTCGGCCGGAATCGAGCGGGTGTTGACGGTCTGCAGGGCCGCCTCGGCGTCGCGCTCGGTGGCAAAGCTGAAGGCGCCCGCCCCGGCCGCCGCCATTCCCGCCGATTTGAAGAAGGACCGCCGACCGACCAGGGCTTCGAGCACAGGCTTCATCAATGCCTCCCGGCGCCCGGTGCGGGCGCTCACGCGCGAGAAAGACGGATCGGCGCGATCATATGTCGATGCCGCCACCTGTCAAACGAGACCCTGCGACGCCCGGCGGGCGGGCCTCCTCCTGGCCCTCGTCGCCCTGTTGGTCCCCGCCCTCTCCTCCGCGCAGGTCAAGGAGGGAAGGCGCCTCGAGGCCTGCCGCGAGGTGCTGGAGGAGCTTCTGGGCGGGGAGGAGCGCATCCCCCGCGATCTCCTCGACAAGGCCGAGTGCGTGGCCGTCGTCCCCAGCGCCAAGAAGCTCGCCCTCGGCTTCGGGGGGCGTTGGGGCAAGGGGGCGGTGGTGTGCCGCGGCCAGGGTGGCCACGGGTCCTGGGGGGCGCCGCTCATGATCTCGCTCGGCGGGGGCAGCTTCGGCCTTCAGGTCGGCGGGCAGGCGGCGGACTACGTGTTCCTGGTGATGAACCCGAAGGGCATCGACTACCTGATGCGCTCGCAGTTCACGCTCGGGGCGGACGCGGCGGTGGCGGCGGGGCCGGTGGGGCGCACGGGCTCGGCGGGGACCGACCTGCGGATGCGGGCCGAGATCCTGAGCTACTCGCGCACCCGGGGCCTCTTTGCGGGGCTCTCGCTGGAGGGTTCGGTGGTCAAGCAGGACCAGGACGGCAACGAGAACGTCTACGGCGCGCGTGTGGACGCGACGCGGCTCCTGCTCGACGGGTCCTACCCGGTCCCGGTCGCGGGCCGCGGCCTCGTCGAGCTGCTCGCGACGTCCTCGCCGCGGCGGTCCCCGGGAGGGCCGTAGAGCTTGCGGGCTACCGGCCGAAGAGCCGCACCACGCCGACCGACAGGGCCGGCACGTAGGTGATCAGCAGCACCGCCACCGCCATGATCAGCAGGAAGGGCAGCACGGTGCGGACGACCGTGGTGAGGGGCTTGTCGAAGCGGGACGCGGCGAGGTACAGGTTGAGGCCCACCGGGGGGGTCAGGTAGCCGAGCTCGAGGTTGGCGAGGAAGATCACGCCGAGGTGGACGGGGTCGACGCCGAAGGCCGTCGCCATCGGCACGACGAGCGGGGCGAGCACGACGATCGCCGAGAAGATGTCGACCAGGCAGCCCACCACGACGAGGAGCACGTTGAGGGCGAGCAGGAACACCCACCGCGACTCGATGTGGGTCTTCACCCAGGTGACGAGAGTGTCGGGTATCTGCGCGTCCACGATGTAGCTCGTGATGCCCATGGCCGCGCTGAGGAGGATGAGCACGGAGCCGGCGAGGACGGACGCCTTCACGAGCGCCGTGGGCAGCGTGCGGAAGACGTGGAGGTCCTTCGTCACGAAGCACTCCACCACGATCGCGTAGACCAGGGCGAGGGCGGCCGTCTCCACCATCGACGCCTTGCCCGTCATGAAGAGGCCCACCACGAAGACGGGAAGGCTCAGCTCCCACTTCGCCTCCCAGGTGGCCTTCACGACCTCGCCGGGCGCGAAGGACTGGCGCGGGATGCGAAGCGCCTGGCCGCGGCGGACCGCGTAGGCCGCCACCATGGCGATCATCAGGAGGCCCGGCAGGAGCCCGGCGAGGTAGAGCGAGTCGGCGGGGACGTTCTGGTCGCGCGTGCCCGCCACCACGCTGTAGAGGATGACCGGCAGGCTGGGCGGGAAGAGCAGCCCCAGGCTGCCGGCGGCGGTGACGAGCCCGAGCGAGAAGTCCTCGGGGTAGCCGTCCTTCAGCAGCATGGGCAGGACGAGGCCGCCGATCGCGATCACCGTGATGCCGGAGCCGCCGGTGAACGTGGTGAAGAGGGCGCAGACGGCGATGACGATGACGGCGAGGCCGCCCGGCACCCAGCCGAGGAGCGACTTGAAGAAGCGGAGGAGCCGCAGCGACGCGTCGCTCTCGGCGAGCACGTAGCCGCAGGCGGTGAGGAGGGGGATGGCGGGCAGGGTGGGCGAGGAGATGAGGCGGTAGACCTCGGCGGTCACCGCCGTCACCGGCAGGCCCTCGCGGAAGAAGAAGAAGAGGGCGAGCGCGGCCATGGCCACGAAGACCGGCGTGCCGAGGACGAGGGCGGTGAGGATGAGGACGGCCGCGGGCCAGCCGGCGGAGGCCATCCGCTCGGGCACGAGGCCGAGGGCGAATGCGGCGGGCACCGCGGCGAGCGCGATGACCCGCCCGACCCAGCCCTTCGAGGCGCCCCAGGCAAAACGCAGGGCCATGAGGCCGAGCGTCACCGGCATCACGAGCTCGAGCAGCCACACCGGCACGCCGCCCATGAGCGTGCGGCCCTCCTCGCGATTGGCGAGCACGAGGCCGACCGCGGCGTAGGCCAGGACCCCGACGGTCGCGGCCGAGACCGCCCCCGCCAGTACCCGGCCGAAGCGCCGCACCCGGCCCTCGCCGAACAGCTCCGCGGTGGAGAGCGACAGGTGCCGCCGCTCGCGGGTCGCGACGAGGCCACCCAGGAACGCCAGCCACAGCACGACCTGCTGCAGGTAGTCGGCGCCGGCCGGGACGTGGACGCCGAAGGGCCGGCCCAGGGTGTCGGCGAGGGGCAGGAACGCCGCCGCGAGCAGGGCGC
>CAWFSB010000016.1:0-31256 GCA_963818355.1 uncultured Acidobacteriota bacterium
CGACGCCCTCCACCTCCACCAGACGCACGTGCCGAAGCTGGTCCTCGCCGGGGGCCTCTTCGGGATGGCTGCGGGCTGGGGGCTGCAGTACTGGTCCTCGGTGATCGAGTACCCGATGAACATCGGCGGGCGGCCGTTCTACGCCTGGCCGGCGTTCATCGTGCCGACCTTCGAGACGACCGTGCTCTTCGCCGCGTTCGCCGCGGTCTTCGGCATGCTGGCGCTCAACGGCTTCCCCCAGCCCTACCACCCCGTCTTCAACGTGCCGAGCTTCGTGACCGCGAGCCGCGACCGCTTCTTCCTCTGCATCGAGTCGGGCGACCCGAGGTTCGACGGGGAGAAGACCCGCGAGTTCCTGAGGGGGCTCGGGGCGGCCGCGGTGCCGGAGGTGGACGTCATGACTCCTCGTCGCGCGTCCTCGGCGCGACGAGAGTCATATCTCCAGGGCCCTGTCGAGGCCTCGGAAGGCCTCGAGGAGAGCCGGCAACGGTCCGCCGCGGCGCCGTCCTGGTCCTGCTCGCCGCGGCGGTGACCGGCCTGCCGGCAGGACATGCACGACCAGCCGAAGGTGCCGGCCGCTGCGCGAGAGCGAGATCTTCGCCGACAAGCGCTCGGCGCGCCCTCTCGTCCCGGGCACCGTCGCGCGCGGGACGCTGCGCGAGGACACGGTGCTCTACACCGGGAAGGCCGGGAAGGACTTCGTGACCGAGATCCCCGTGAAGGTGACCGCGGAGCTCCTCGCAGCGCGGGCAGACGCAGTTCCAGGTCTTCTGCTCGCCGTGCCACGGCCGGACCGGGCGCGGCGACGGCATGATCGTGCAGCGCGGCTTCAAGAAGCCGAGCTCGTACCACGTCGACCGCCTGCGGCAGATGCCGATCGGGTACTTCTACGACGTCATGACGAACGGCTTCGGCGCGATGTCGGACTACGCGGCCCAGGTGCCGCCCGGCGGACCGCTGGGCGATCGCCGCCTACGTGCGCACGCTGCAGCTACAGCCAGTACGCCCCGGCCGCGGACGTGCCGGCGGACAAGCACGCCGAGCTCGAGCAGAGCCTCGCCGCGCCGCGCCGCGCCGGAGCACCACCGATGAGCCTGCCCCCGAACGCCGAGCCGGACCTCGGCGGCGCCCGCGCCCAGCCCGTCCTCGAGCGGCTGGAGAGGACCGGCCTGGCCGTGGGCGGGGTCTTCACCCTCGCCCTCGCGGCCGGCTTCGCGATCGACCGCGGGCAGTTCTTCCGCTCGTACCTCCTCGGCTTCCTCTTCTGGGTCGGCATCGGCGTGGGCTGCCTCGGCCTCGCCATGCTCAACCACCTGACCGGCGGCCTGTGGGGCCACGTGCCGCGCCGCTTCCACGAGGCGGCCGCGCGCACGCTGCCGGCGATGGCGCTCCTCTTCGTCCCGGTCGTGCTGGGCGCCTCCTCGCTCTACACCTGGGCGCAGCCGGAGGTCGTGGCCGACGGACGAGCTGCTGCAAGACGAAGGCGGCCTACCTGAACGTGCCGTTCTTCGCCGTTCGCGCGCTCCTCTACTTCGCGGTCTGGGGGCTGCTCGCGTGGCGGCTCAGCTCCTGGTCGCGCCAGCAGGACGGCGGCGACCCTTCCGGCGCGCGCGGCGCGGCTGCGCGGCCTGTCGGCGGTGGGCCTCGTGCTCCTGTCCCTCACCACGACGTTCGCCGCGATCGACTGGGGCATGTCGCTCGCCCCGCACTGGTTCTCGACCATCTACGGCGTCCTCTTCATCGTGGGCTGGACGCTGTCGGCGCTCTCCTTCACGATCGTGCTGATGTCGCGCCTCGCCGGCGAGGAGCCCTTCACGAGGGCGCTCCAGCCGGTGACCGTGCACGACCTCGGCAAGCTCCTCCTCGCCTTCACGATGCTGTGGGGCTACGTGAACTTCTCCCAGTTCCTGATCGTCTGGTCGGGCAACGTCAGCGAGGAGACGCCGTTCTACCTCCAGCGCCTGCAGGGCGGCTGGCAGGTGCTGGCGGTGGCGCTCCTCGTCTTCCACTTCGCCCTGCCGTTCGCGCTCCTCCTCTCCCGCGACCTCAAGCGCAACGCGAGGACGCTCGGCGCGGTGGCGGCGCTGATGCTGGTGATGCAGCTGGTCGACCTCTTCTGGCTGATCGGCCCCGACCTCGTCGGCCACGGGCACGAGAGCGTGCCGCTGCGGGTCCACTGGATGGACCTCGCCGCCGCGCTCGGGCTCGGCGGCCTGTGGCTGTTCCTCTTCGCCCGCGCAGGCGCGCACGGCCCCCGTGCTGCCGATGGGCGAGCCCGAGGTGCGCGACGCTCCTGGCCGCCGCCCCGGCGGAGGCGCACTGACGCCCATGAGCAAGCACGAAGCAGCAGGGCCACGGCGGCTACGAGAAGACGGACGCCCACGCCGGAGACACCTACCGGGCCGGCCTCTACATCCTCGGGACCATGGTCCTGTCGGCGCTGGTCGTCGTCCCGATGTACCGCTTCCTCGCCCGCCAGGAAGCGCGGGAGCAGACGCCGGCGGCGACGGTGCTGAAGGCCGACCCGAACGCCGCCCCGGCCGCCTTCCCGCGCCTCGTCACCTCGGAGCCGCGGCTCTCGCCGAGTTCCGCGCGCAGGAGGACGCCCTCCTGACGAGCTACGGCTGGGTCGAGAAGGACAAGGGCATCGCGCGCATGCCGATCGACGCGGCGATGAGGATCGTGGCCGAGCGGGGCCTGCCGAAGTTCCCGGGGCCGCCGAGCCCCCTCGCCGGCCGCCGGCGGGAGGCGCCCGATGACGCGAACCGCGCCTCGCGACCGCTCTCCTCCTCGCCCTGCCCGGCCTCGCCCCGCCCAGATGGGCCCGGTGCCGCCGCCGCCGATGGCGGCGACGCCCGGCGTCCTCCAGGAGGTCGGCTTCGACCAGAAGCTGGGCGACAGCGCTGCCCCTCGACCTCGTCTTCAAGGACGAGACGGGGAAGGACGTGAAGCTCGGCGACTACTTCGGGAAGAAGCCGGTCGTCCTGAGCCTCGTCTACTACGACTGCCCGATGCTCTGCACGCTCAGCCTCAACGGGCTGGCCGGAGCGCTCGAGGTGCTCTCGTTCGTGCCCGGGCAGGAGTTCGAGGTCGCTGACCGTGAGCTTCGACCCGAAGGAGGGGCCGGTCCTCGCCGCGGCCAAGAAGAAGGCCTACATGACCCGCTACAAGCGGCCGCAGGCCGACCAGGGCTGGCACTTCCTGACCGGGTCGAAGGAGTCCGTGGACCGGCTCACGAAGGCGGTCGGCTTCCGCTACGTGTGGGACGCGGAGACGAAGCAGTTCGCCCACCCCGCGGGCATCCTCGTGGCGACCCCCGAGGGGAAGATCGCCAACTACCTCTTCGGCGTCGAGTACTCGCCGAAGGACCTCCGCCTCGCGCTCGTGGACGCGGCGGGCGGGAAGATCGGCAACGCCGTCGACCAGGTCCTCCTCTACTGCTACCAGTACAACCCCAAGACCGGCCGCTACAGCGCGTCGATCCTCAACCTGGTGCGCCTCGGCGGCCTCCTGACCGTCCTCGCCCTCGGCGGCTTCATCCTGACCCGACCGACGCAGCGCGGGCGCCGGGACGGACCGAGCGGCCCACGTGAGACCAGCATGAACCCGCATTCCCCTTCGCGCCCGAGCGCGCCTCCTCCATCGCCGGCGAGGTCGACGCCCTCTTCTTGTTCATCCTCGGCGTCACCGTCGTCTTCGCGGTCGGGGTCTGGATCGCGCTCTCTGTACTTCGCCATCCGCTACCGCCGCCGCTCGGACGACGATCGCCCGGCGGAGATCCACGGCTCGCTCGCCCTCGAGCTCACCTGGACGCTCGTCCCGCTCGTCATCATGGCGGTCATGTTCGTGTGGGGGGCGAAGGTCTTCTTCCACATGAACCGGCCGCCCGACGACGCGATGACGGTGAGCGTCGTGGGCAAGCGCTGGATGTGGAAGCTCCAGCACCCGACCGGCCAGCGCGAGATCAACGAGCTGCACGTGCCGCTGCGGCCGCGCGGTGAAGCTCGTGATCACCTCCGAGGACACGATCCACAGCTTCTTCGTCCCCGCCTTCCGCATCAAGAAGGACGCGGTGCCCGGCCGCTACAACACGGCCTGGTTCCGGGCCACGAAGAACGGCACCTACCACCTCTTCTGCGCGGAGTACTGCGGCACCGAGCACTCGAAGATGATCGGGCGGGTGGTGGTGATGGAGCCGGAGGCCTACCAGACCTGGCTCGCCGGCGGGCCGCCGCCCGAGTCGCCGGTGGTGGCGGGGGAGAAGCTCTTCACCGAGCTCAACTGCATCACCTGCCACCGGCCCGACTCCGCCGGCCGCGGCCCCGTGCTCGCGGGCATCTTCGGCCGCCCGGTCAAGCTCGCGAGCGGCGACACCGTGGTGGCGGACGAGGCCTACGTCCGCGAGTCGATCGTCAACCCGGCGGCGCGAGTGGTGGCGGGCTACCAGCCGGTCATGCCGACCTACCAGGGCCAGGTGAGCGAGGAGCAGCTGATCGCGCTCGTCGCCTACATCGAGTCGCTGCAGGTCCCGACGGAGGGCGCGCCCGCCCCCGCCGCCGCGCCGCAACGGTAACGAGCGGCGGAGCCAGAGGAGCCGATGAGCACCGAGGCGACTACTCCGAAGGAGCACTACCTCAGCGGCGGCTGGGACCTCCAGTCCTGGCTGCTGACCACGGACCACAAGCGGATCGGGATCCTGTACCTCGTCTCGATCACCCTCATGTTCGCGCTGGGCAGCTTCTACGCGGCCCTCGTCCGCTGGAACCTGCTCGTCCCGGACGGCAGCCACATGTCCGCGGAGACGTACAACAAGTCCTTCACCGGCCACGGCGTGATCATGGTCTTCTTCTTCCTGATCCCGTCGATCCCGGCCATGCTCGGGAACTTCCTCATCCCGCTGATGATCGGGGCCAAGGACCTGGCCTTCCCGAAGCTCAACCTGCTCAGCTGGTACGTCTACATGATCGGGCGCCGGGATCACGCTCTACGCGCTCCTCGCCGGCGGGCTCGAGACCGGCTGGACCTTCTACACGCCCTACTAGCACCGTCTTCGCGCAGAGCAACGTGGAGATCGCGGCGATCGGCATCTTCGTCGCCGGCTTCTCCTCGATCCTCACCGGGCTCAACTTCATCGTCACCATCCACAAGATGCGGGCCCCGGGCATGACCTGGTTCCGCATGCCGCTCTTCGTGTGGGCCCACTACGCGACCTCGATCATCCAGGTCCTCGGCACGCCGGTGGTCGCGATCACGATCCTGCTCGTGGCCCTCGAGCGCATCTTCCACTTCGGCTTCTTCGACCCGCGCCGCGGCGGCGACCCGATCCTCTTCCAGCACCTGTTCTGGTTCTACTCGCACCCGGCCGTCTACATCATGATCCTGCCCTCGATGGGCGTGATCAGCGAGATCATCACCTGCTTCTCGCGCAAGCGCATCTTCGGCTACAGCTTCATCGCCATGTCGAGCCTCGCCATCGCCGCGCATCGGCTTCCTGGTCTGGGCGCACCACATGTTCGTCTCCGGGCATGGCGGTCTACTCGGCGATGGTCT
This sequence comes from uncultured Acidobacteriota bacterium, assembly GCA_963818355.1. GTDB lineage: Bacteria > Acidobacteriota > Vicinamibacteria > Fen-336 > Fen-336 > DATBSL01. The sequence goes on from CAWFSB010000016.1 coordinate 5,551, forward strand.
TCTCCGCCCTCACCTACCTCGTGGCCATCCCCTCCGCGATCAAGACCTTCAACTGGACGGCGACCCTCTACAAGGGCTCGATCTCGTGGGACACGCCGATGATCTACGTGTTCTGCTTCATCGGCCTCTTCCTGATCGGCGGGCTGACCGGCCTCTTCCTCGGCAACCTCGGCACCGACGTCCACCTGCACCGACACCTACTTCGTGGTCGCCCACTTCCACTACATCATGGTGGGCGGCGCCATCATGGGCTACCTCGGCGGGATCCACTTCTGGTGGCCGAAGATCACCGGCCGGAAGTACTCGGAGGCGTGGGGACGGCTCTCCGCCGTTCTCATCTTCGTGGGCTTCAACCTGACCTTCTTCCCGCAGTTCCTGCTCGGCTACCTCGGCATGCCGCGGCGCTACCACGTGTACCCCGACGAGTTCCAGGTCCTGAACGTGCTGTCGACCGCCGGGGCCACCGATCCTGGGCTTCGGCTACCTCTTCCCGTCCTTCTACCTCGTCTACTCGCTCTTCAAGGGCGAGCCCGCCGGCGACAACCCCTGGGGCGCCAAGGGCCTCGAGTGGACGACCACCTCGCCGCCGCCCACCGAGAACTTCCACGAGATCCCGGTGGTGACCGAGGAGCCCTACGACTACGCGAAAGCTCCGAAGGAGGCCGCCGTTGTCTGACGACGCCACGCGCGGCACCACCCGGCCCTCCAGCACCACTTCGCCGACCTGCGGCAGCAGAAGGAGGCCGTCACCCTCGGGATGTGGGTCTTCATCGCCCAGGAGGTGCTCTTCTTCGGCGGGCTCTTCGCGGCGTACGCGGTCTACCGCAGCCAGTACCCCGCGGCCTTCTCCGCGGGCAGCCACCACCTCAGCTGGAAGCTCGGCTTCGCCAACACGCTCGTCCTGATCTGCTCCAGCCTCACCATGGCCATGGCCGTCCACTCGGCGGCCATCGGGAAGAAGGGCCGCATCGTCGGCTTCCTGCTGGCCACCGTCCTCCTCGGCTCGGTCTTCCTCGGGGTGAAGTACTTCGAGTACGGCGAGAAGATCCGGCCCTGCTTCGGCGACGGGCCCCACGCGGGGTGCCTCGTCCCGGGCGAGCGCTTCGACGCCGCGGCGCTCCACCTGGAGGGCGCCGAGGGCGGCCACGCGCAGATCTACTTCTCGCTCTACTTCGGGATGACGGGGCTCCACGCCCTCCACATGATCATCGGCATCGCCGATCATCCTGGGCATCGCCTTCCTGGCCTGGAGGGGCCGGTACAGCCCCGAGTACCACACCCCGGTCGAGCTCGTGGGGCTCTACTGGCACTTCGTGGACATCATCTGGATCTTCCTCTTCCCCCTCCTCTACCTCATCGGGGCGCACTGACCATGTCCGAGCACCACGAGCACCACGTCGTACCCGTGAGGGTGTACCTGGCCGTCTTTCTCGCCCTGTGCGTCCTCACCGTGACCACGGTGGCGGTGACCGGCTTCGACTTCGGCCCCTTCAACCTGATCGTGGCGCTGGGGATCGCGGTCACGAAGGCGAGCCTCGTCGTGCTCTACTTCATGCACGCGCGGTACAGCCCGAAGCTCACCGGGGTGGTGATCGCCTCGAGCATCGCCTTCTTCGTGATCCTGGTCTTCCTGACCCTGACCGACTACGTCAGCCGCCCCTGGCCGGTCTAGTTTGAGAAGGGGGGTGCTGCACTACCCCCCCCTTGGACTCCCCGCTACGCCCGAGTGAATCGGGCTCGGCTCGCCGCCTGCTGCCTCTATATCTCGACTATGGGGCGGGGACGGCCGAAGAAGAAGCCCTGGGCGTGGGTGAAGCCGATGCGCATGCAGACGTCGGCCTCCTCCGCGGTCTCGACGCCCTCGGCCACGGTGTAGACGAGCAGGTCCCGCGCTACCGACACCAGCGAGGTCAGCAGGCGCTGGCGGGAGGCGGGCGCCGTGTCGATGCCGCGCACGAAGCTCATGTCGAACTTCAGGTAGTGGGGCGGCACCTCGGCGAGCTCGAGGAGACGCGCCTGCCCCGCTCCGAAGTTGTCGTAGGCGATCCCCACTCCCGAGCGGCTGAGCTGGGTGCGCAGGCGGTCGACGCTGTGCAGGTCGGCGAGCGCCCCCTCGTGCACCTCGAGCGTGAGCCGCAGGTGCGGCACCTTCGCCCGCGCCTCGACCACCGCGGGGACGAGGCCCGGCTTCTCCAGCTCGGCGGGGTGCACGTTCAGGAACAGGGCGGGGAAGCGGCCCTTCACCGGCACGAGCTCGAGGGCCGTCTCGCGGAAGAGCTGGCTGAGCTCCGCCTCCGCCCCGACCCCGGCCGCGATCCGGAACAGGTCCATCGGCGCCTCGGGCAGGCGCGGGTGGCGCCCGCGCCCCAGCGCCTCGTAGCCGGCCAGCGTCCCGCTCGGCAGGCTCACGATCGGCTGGAAGACCATGGTCACCTGCCGCTCGCGGAGGAGCTCGGGCAGCTCCCGCGCTCCCTCGACGAACCGCTCCGGAAGCTTCATGTCGCCGAGGGACACCGTGGACGGCTCGAGGCCCGGCTCGTCGCCCTCGTCGATCTCCTGGCGTCCGACCCGGAACTCCACCTGCGCGAAGTGGAGTATGTCCCCTTCGCGCAACGGGGCTTCGCCGACACGCTCGCTGTTCACGAACGTGCCGTTCTTGCTCCCGAGGTCGCGGACGTGGAGCGCGCCGCCTCGCAAGAAGAGCTCGCCGTGCTCCTTCGACACCGAGTCCGAGACGAGAGTCAGGGCGAGGCCGGAGAGGCGTCCGACCCGGAAGGGCAAGGGCTGCACCGCGATGCGTCGCAGCTGCCGGCCGCCCTCCACGAGGCTCTCCAGGTACCACCGGAACGTGGGTGCGTGCGGCCCTCGAGCAGGACGCGAAACCATTGCTGGGGCAAGGGTATCATCGTTACCCAGTGACCGATCTCACCTCAGCGGCGAAGCCGGCCCGCGCCGTGGCGCTGGCGGTGGTCCTCGTCCTCCTGCCGGGCGCTTCCCCGGCGCCGGGGCCCGAGGAAGCGCTCGCCGACGCTCTGCGGCAGCTCTACGGCCGGTCCGTCCAGCCGTGGGAGCGCTGGAGGCGTCGCTCCACGGTCCGCCTGCCGGACGGCCGCGAGGTCTCCCGCGAGGAGGCCTACCGGGACGACCCCGCGTTCGTCCCCGCCGCCCGGCGGCTGCTGGCGAGCCGTGCCGGAGACGACGCGCCGCTCGGGGCCTGGCTGCTCGGCACCCTGCCGGAGGCCCGCCGGCCCGAGGCGGAGCCGGTGCTGGCCGAGGCGCTCGCCCACCGCGACGAGCGTGCGGCCTTCGAGGCGGCGCAGGCGCTGGCCCAGGGTGGCGACCCGGCGTCCCTCGCCGCGCTGCGGCAGGCGGCCGGGGCTGCGTCCTCGGCCGAAGTGCGGGTCGCGTCGGGCTTCGCTGCGGCGGAGATCCGCCGGAGGACCGGAGCCCCCGACCCCGCCTCCCCGCGCCCGGCCTCGATTGCGTCGGCCGACACCGGCCCGGTCCTCGCCCCCGGGTTCCGGCGCGGCGTGTCCTGGTGGAGGAGCGAGGGCCGGGCCGACGCGGGCGAGGCCTCCTTCCGGCGCCTCGCCTCCCTGGGCGTGACCTGGGTCTCGATTCACACCTGGGACCCCCTGCAGCGCGGGCTCGACGAGCCCGTCTTCGCCCAGCCGGACCGCCACTTCGGCTTCCGCGACCTGGGCGCCCTGGTGAAGAGCGCCCACGCGGCGGGGCTGCGGGTGATGGTGAAGCCGCACCTCGAGATGCGCGGGTACGAACCGACGGAAGAGGAGCGCCGCATCTTCCGTGGGCCGGACGGGGAGGCGCGGCGCGCGCTCGCCGCCCGCGTCGAGGCGCAGATGATGCAGGGCGAGCACCTCCAGCACAACCGGATCGCGATGCGCAGCGAGGCCGACTGGCGGCGTTGGTTCCACAGCTACGAGGCCTACGTGCTGCCCTACGCGCGCGACGCGCAGGCCGCCGGCGCCGACATGTTCTGCGTGGGGCGGGAGATGGACTCGACGGTCGTCCGCCGCGAAGCCGACTGGCGCGCTCTCGTCGCCCTCATCCGCGCCGAGTTCCACGGCCCCCTCACCTACTCGGCGAACTTCGACACCTGGCAGGGCATCGGGTTCTGGGACGCCCTCGACTTCATCGGCGTCTCCGCGTACTTCCCCCTCTCCGATCGCCCCGATCCTTCGCTCGCCGAGCTCGAGGCGGGCTGGGACCGGGCGCTCGCGCCGCTCGAGCAGGCCTCCCGCCGCTTCGGCCGGCCCGTGCTCCTGACCGAGGCCGGCTTCCCCTCGATCCCTACCGCCGCCAGGGCGCCCTGGCGGGAGGAGCGGGTTCGGGCCGACGTGTGGCTCCAGGCCCGCTGCTACGAGGCGACCCTGCGCGCGCTCGCCCGCCGGCCGTGGATCGAGGGCGCGTACTTCTGGCTCTGGGAGCGCACCTCGCCGCCGGCCTTCCGGGACCCCTCCCACGCCATCCTGGGCAAGCCGGCCAGCTTCACGATGGCGAGCTGGTACGCCCGGGGTCGGACCTCGAGGTAGCGCGGCGGCGCCGCATCGCCTCAGGCGACGCCGGCCGGCTCCCGGGCGGGGCTCGCCGCGACCGGCGCCGCCATCAGCCCCAGCCGGCGCCGCATCTCGGCCTGCACCACGTCGGGCCCCGGCGTGCCGTCGACGTGGACGATCATCTCCTTCTCGCGGAGGAGGTCGAGGATGGGCTGGGTCTTGTCCCGGTAGTCCCGCAGGCGGGCGCGGATGGCCTCGGGCGTGTCGTCGGCGCGGGTGACGAGCCGCCCGCCGCAGTTGTCGCAGACGTCGACCACCTTGGGCCGCAGCTGGATGAGGTTGTAGTCGAGCCCGCAGCTCGAGCAGAGCCGGCGGCTCTGCATGCGCGCGATCGCGGCCTCCTCGGGCAGGTCGATCGCGATGACGGCGTCGATGTCGTAGGTCTCGAGGAAGAACTCGGCCTGGGCGGCGTTGCGCGGGAAGCCGTCGAGCACGAACCCGTGGCGCCAGTCGTGGATGTCGAGCCGGGACTTCACCACGTCGGCGACCATCTCGTCGGGGACGAGGCGGCCCTCCTTCATGTACCGCTGGACCTTCGTGCCCAGCTTGGTCCGGTTCTGGACGTGCCAGCGGAACATGTCGCCCACGCTGATGTGGACGAGGTCGAAGTCGCGGGCGAGCATCTTCGCCTGCGTGCCCTTCCCGCTGCCCTGGGGCCCCATGATGATGTACTTGCGCAAACGAGCCTCCCTGCCGCTTTCAAGTATGCCGGCGGAGTCAACCCCGTCCAATGGGCCGCTTGGCCCATCGCCGTGGACCGGCCGGTTCACCGCGGAGTAGGATCGTGTGTCGGCCCTCGTGAGCGGGGCCGGCGCAAGGAGACCCTGGAGATGAAGACCCCCCTGCTCTTCGCGGCGGTGGCCCTCGGCGCGGCGTCGGCGAGCGCCGGAGTGCCGGAAGCCGTCGAGCCGGCCTCGATCCCGGCCTACCGGCTCATCCAGCCCGGCCTGGCGGCCGCCGGGCAGCCCACGCCGGAGGCCCTCAAGGGGCTCGGGGAGATGGGCTTCCGGACGGTCGTGAACCTCCGGCCGGAGACGGAAGGGCCGGCGGACGAGAGGACCGTCGTCGAGGCGCAGGGGCTGCGCTACGTCTCGATCCCGGTCACGGCCGACACCTTCAGCCTGGCGGACGTCGAGGCCCTCGAGAGAGTCCTGGCCGACCCCGCGGCCGCCCCGGTGCTTCTCCACTGCGCGTCCTCGAACCGCGTCGGGCGGCGCCTGGGCCGTCGATCCAGGCCCGGAAGGGGAAGAGCCTCGAGGAGGCCCAGGCGGCCGGTCGGGCCGCGGGCCTGCACAGCCCGCAGATGGAAGCGGCCGTCCGGCGCGTCCTCGGCGTGCCCGCCCCGGCGACGGCCGCGGCTCCCGTGAACCCCTGACCGTACTCCTGGCTCTCACCTCGAGGAGGCATTCAACGATGGACAGCTGGCTCGGACCCCTGCTCATCCTGATCGGCTGGATCGCCCTGCAGACGTGGGTCCTGCCGCGCCTGGGCGTGCCCACCTGAGCCGTGCCCCAGCCGCGCCGGTCGGCGCGGCCGCGAGACGGAGAAGACACGGGGCCCGAGCCCGACGAGAAGGAGTGCTGACGTGGCTGCATTCGGAATCCAGAAGACCCTCGACCTCTCCTTCGACGAAACCCTCGCGCGGGTCCCCGAGGCCCTGAAGGCCGAGGGCTTCGGCGTCCTGACCGAGATCGACGTCCAGGCCACGCTCAAGAAGAAGCTGGACGTGGACTTCCGTCGCTACCGCATCCTGGGCGCCTGCAACCCCCCGTTCGCGCACCAGGCGCTGCAGCACTCGCTCGACGTCGGCATGCTGCTGCCCTGCAACGTGATCGTCTACGAGACGGACGACCGGAAGACCGTCGTCTCCGCCGTGGACCCGATGCAGACGATGGCCGCGCAGGGCGACCCGGCCCTGCGCCCGCTCGCCGAGCAGGTCCGCCAGAAGCTGCAGCGGGTCATCGACTCGCTCTAGCCGCTCCTCCTGGCCAACCTCTCCGGTCTCTGTCACAGTCTCGAGAGAGGGCACGCTTGGCGGCGCGCCCGGGAGGGGTGAGGGTGAGCGGAGCAGTGTCTCGGGTGATCCTTTCGGCGGGCGTGGGTCTCTTCGCCTGCGCCGCTTCCCTCGTCGCGCAGGACGCGACGCCCGCCGGGGCGCCGGCGAGCCCGGCGCTGCTGCGCCGCCTGCTGGCCGCTACCGGCGAGGAGAAGCTGGTGCGCGACATGTCGGCGGAGATGCTCACGAAGGCGCGGGCTGCGGCCGAGTCTGCGGCGAAGGCCACCGGCCAGCCGGTCCAGGGCCTCGCCGCCATCGAGGCCGCCTACGAGCCGGAGAAGCTCATGGAGATCGTCGGCTCCGTCTACGCGAGCCACTTCAGCGCGGTGGAGATCGAGGAGATGCTGCGCTTCTGGGAGAGCCCCACGGGGAAGCGGCTGGCCGCCCTGCAGCCGCAGATCGTCGAGGAGACGCGCGAGGCGCTGACGAAGTGGATCGGCGATCACGTGGCGCGCCCCCGGCAAAGTAGCGCGAGGCCGGCGATGGAAGCGGATCTCATGCTGTGGATCCACGGACTCTCACACCCCGCTCTCGACGCGGTCTGCGTCTTCTCCTGGGCGCTCGGCGTGCTGCGCTTCTGCGCCCCGGCGATCCTCCTGGTGATCGGCTGGCACCTCGCCCGGCACGAGCGCCGGGAAGCCCTGGCCTGGCTCCTGGTGGGCGTGGGGGCGGCCATCCTCCCCGAGCTCGTCAAGGCCGCGGTGGCACGCCCGCGGCCGACGCTCTGGCCCTGGCTCATCCCGACGACGGGCTACTCGTTCCCGAGCGGCCACGCCACGGCCGGGGCGGCTCTCTACCCGCTCCTCGGCTGGCTGGCCCTGCGCTCGCGGGGCCGGGGCCTCTTCGGCTACGTCCTGGGGCTCGCGGTCGGGCTCGTCATCGGCCTGGGGCGCCTCTACGCCGGCGTCCACTGGCCGAGCGACGTGCTCGCCGGGTGGGTCCTGGGGATGGCTCTGAGCCTCGGCGCCGTCCGCTGGCTCGGAGCGGGCCGTGCGACCGTGGGCGCCTTGACAGCCCATCCGGGCTCCTCTAAAGTCGACGGTCTGGGAAGTCGATAGACACATGACACCGCGCGCGAACACGGCCCTGCGTACCGATCGCGGCGGAGCCGTGTGCCGTTGGCGTCCCGTGTTCCATTACTGGCACCCGTAGCGGCGGCCCCTCGGGGGTCCGCCGCCACGTGAGCGGGTTCCCTGGGGATGCGGACGCCGGTCGAGAAGGCCTCTTCAGGGAACCCTGGAGAGGCTTTCGTGCTTCAGGGCGGCAGGACGGCGATCGCAGTCAGCCTGACGGAGGAGACGACCGGCGCGGTCGTCGCCCGGATGGCGGCGCTCTCCGCCGTCGCCGACCTCTTCGAGGTCCGGGCCGACTTCGTGCGCGACCTCGACCTGGCCGCCCTCCTGGACGCCCGGACGAAGCCGATCCTCTTCACCTGCCGGCCGGAGTCCGAGGGCGGCCGCTGGCCGGACGCCGACGCGGCCGGCCGCCGCGCGCTCCTGCGGCAGGCCGTCGACCTCGGCTTCGACCTCGTGGACGTCGAGGCGCGGGCGGGATTCGACGAGATCGTCGCCGCGAAGGCGGGACGGGGACTCGTCCTCTCGTGGCACGACTTCGAGGGCACCCCGGAGGACCTCGACGGGATCTACGAGGGGATGGCGGCCCGTCGCCCCGACGTCGTCAAGATCGCGGTGACCGCGCGCTCGGTGGCCGACCTCGGCCGTCTGCTCGCCTTCGCCTCGCGTCGCGCCGGCGCTCCCGGGCCCCGGCTGGTCGCGCTCGCCATGGGTCCGCTCGGCGTCGCCTCGCGCATCCTCGGCGGCCGCTACGGCGCGCCGTTCACGTTCGCCTCGCCCGAGAACGGCCGCGAGGCCGCCCCCGGGCAGCTGCCGGCGGCCGCGCTGGCCGACGTCTACCGCGTCCGGTCGATCGGCCCCGCGACGCGCGTCTACGGCCTCCTCGGCTCGGACGTCCTGCGCAGCCTCTCGCCCGCGATCCAGAACCGCGCCTTCGCCGCGACCGGCACGGACGCCGTCTACGTTCCGCTGCAGGCCGAGTCGATGGCCGCCTTCGTCACGGCCCTGCCCGCCCTCGGGCTCTCCGGCTTCAGCGTGACGCGCCCGTACAAGGGCGAGATCCTGCCTCACCTCGACTCGGTCACGCCCCACGCCGCCGAGGCGGGGTCGGCGAACACGGTCGTGGCGCAGGACGGCCGGCTCGTCGGCCTGAGCACCGACGGCGACGGCGTCCTCGTCCCGCTGCGCCGGCGGGTCGACCCGGCCGGCCGCACCGTGGCGATCGTCGGCGCGGGCGGCGCGGCCCGCGCCGCGGCGTTCGCCCTCGTGCGCGCGGGCGCGCGCGTCACCGTCCTGGCGCGGCGGCCGGAGCAGGCGGCCGAGGTGGCGTCCGCGACCGGCTGCGCCTCCGCCGGGCTCGACGCCCTCCCCGGGCTCGCCTGGGACGTGCTGGTCAACGCCACGCCCCTCGGCTCCGGGGCCTTCCCGGGCCAGTCGCCCGTCCCGCCCGGGGCGCTGCGCGAGGGCGCCGTCGTGTTCGACATGGTCTACGAGCCGCGCGAGACGCCGCTCCTCGCCGCCGCGAGGGCGAGAGGGTGCGTCGACGATCGACGGCGTCGAGATGCTGGTCGCGCAGGCGGTGGGGCAGTTCGAGGCGTGGACGGGCGCCACCGCGCCGGTCGAGGCGATGACCGGGGCCGCCCTCGCGGCGATGGCGGAGGCGCGGGCTCGCGCGGCTCTCGCCAGGAACGAGGGAGTGCGATGAACGGGACTCACCGGCTGGCCCAGATCCCGCCCGGGGTGCAGTGCTTCGTGGGCGAGGAGGCCCGGCGCCGACGCCTGGTCGAGGAGTCCGTGGTGTCGGTCTTCGAGGGCTGGGACTACGAGGAGATCATCCCTCCCCTCTTCGACTACGCCGACGTCTTCTCCGGCGAGGCCCTGGCCCCCAAGACCTACTCGTTCGTGGGCCGCGACGGCAACGTGCTCGCCCTGCGGCCCGACTTCACGAGCCTCGTCGCCAAGATCGCGGCGGGGCGGCTGCGCGACCGCCCGGCGCCGATGCGCCTCTTCTACTCGGGCGAGGTCGTGCGCTACGAGCCGGTGAAGGCGGGACGGCAGAGCGAGCTGCACCAGATGGGCCTCGAGCACCTCGGGGGCGACGCGCGCGCGGCCGACGTCGAGGTGCTCGCGATCGCCGCCGAGTGCCTGGACCGGCTCGGGGCGCGGGGCTTCGTCCTGGCCCTCGGCCACGTGGGGGTCTTCGGCGGCCTCGTCGAGGGGACCGGGCTCGACGCGGAGCGCCTGGAGGCGCTGCGCGAGCGCGTCGAGTCGAAGGACCCGCAGGGCGTGCGCGAGGCCCTCGAGGGGGCGGGGGTCCCCGCGGCCACCACCGCGGCGCTCGAGCGGCTGACCGCGATGGCCGGCGGGCTCGAGGCTCTCGACGAGGCGGCGCGGGCGTTCGCCTTCTGCGCTCCCGCGGCGGCGGCGGTTGCGGAGCTGCGGGCGGTGGCTTCGGCCCTGCGCGCGGCCGGACTCGCCGACCGCCTGGCCGTGGACCTCGGGGAGGTGCGCGGCCTCGACTACTACACCGGTCTCGTCTTCCGCGTGTTCGCTCCCGGCCTCGGCTTCGAGGTGGGCGGGGGCGGCCGCTACGACACGCTCCTCGCGCGCTTCGGCCGCCCGCTCCCGGCCGTCGGGTTCATGCTGGGCCTCGACCGCGTGGCCCTCCTCCTGGAGCGCCAGGGGGGCGCGTCGAGGACGCCGCGCGCGCCCGCCGTCGCCATCCGCGGCGTCGACCTGGGCGAGGCGCTCGCCGACGCGCGCCGCGAAGCGCGCGGCCGGCGCGCGGGTCCGCTTCGGAAACGGCGGTGCTTCGTGAGCCTCACCGTCGCGCTCTCGAAGGGCAAGCTCCTCGCCGGGTCGGAGGCGCTCTTCCGCCGGGCGGGCCTGCCCTTCCCCGACGGGGAAGGCCGCAAGCTCGTCGTCGAGGCGGGCGAGCTGCGCTTCCTCTTCGTCAAGGACATGGACGTGCCGACCTACGTCGAGTACGGCGTCGCCGACTGCGGCATCGCCGGGCGCGACGTGCTGCTCGAGACGGGCGCCGACGTGCTCGAGCCGCTCGACCTCGGCTTCGGCCGCTGCCGGCTGGTGGTGGCGAGCCCGGCCGGCTCGGGCTTCGCGCCCGACCGCTCGGCCACGACCCGCGTCGCGAGCAAGTACGCGAAGGTGGCCGCCGCGCACTTCCTCGGCCGCGGCCTCGCGGTCGAGGTGGTGAAGCTCGCCGGCTCGGTCGAGATCGCCACCGGGCTCGGCCTCGCCGACTGCATCGTGGACGTGGTCGAGACCGGCCGCACGCTCGCCGAGAACGGCCTCGAGGTGCAGGAGACGGTGGCCGAGTCCTCGGCCCGTCTCGTCGTCAACCGCGCCAGCTTCCACGCCCGGCGCGAGGAGGTGCGGCGCCTCGTGGAGGCGCTGCGGGGGGCTTCGCGATGAGGACCGTCGTCTACGGGGGCGTCGGCTGGAAGCGCTGGCTCGCGTCGCTGCCGCGGTCGAGCGCGCCCCGCGCCGAGGTGGCGCGCGGGGCCGAGGCGATCGTCCGCGCCGTGCGGCGCGAGGGCGACGCCGCCCTCGTGCGCCTCACGGAGCGGCTCGACGGGGTCCGGCTCACGCCGAGGCAGCTGCGCGTCTCGCCCCGCGAGATCCGGGCCCTGGCCGGGCCGGCCGACCCGCGCGTCGTCGCCGCGCTGCGGACCATGGCCCGGCAGATCGAGGACTTCCACCGGCGGCAGCTCGCGCCGGGCTTCCGGCAGAGGCTCGCCGACGGCTCCTCTCTCGAGGAGGTGGTGCGGCCTCTCGCCTCCGCCGGCCTGTACGTGCCGGGCGGGGCCGGGGCCTATCCCTCGTCCGTCCTCATGAACGCGATCCCGGCCCGGGTGGCGGGCGTGCCGCGGCTCGTCCTCGTGACGCCGCCCCGCACTCTCGAGAAGAACCCCGCGGTGGCGGCGGCGATCCTCGTGGCCGGCGTCGAGGACCACGTCTACCGCGTCGGGGGCGCGCAGGCGGTGGCGGCTCTCGCTTACGGGACGAAGACGGTCCCGGCCGTGGACAAGATCGTGGGGCCCGGCAACGCCTGGGTCGCGGCGGCGAAGAGGCTCGTGCGCGGGCAGGTGGAGACGGACGGCGAGGCGGGGCCGAGCGAGGTCGCGATCCTGGCCGACGCCTCCGCCGACCCCGGCTGGGTGGCCGCCGACCTCCTGGCCCAGGCCGAGCACGGCAGCGGCGACGAGACGGTCGTCCTGGTGACGACGTCGCGGGAGCTGGCGGCGGAAACGGCCCGGCTCGTGGCGGACGGCATCGGCTCCGTCGCCAACCGCGGCGAAGGCCCGCCGGGCCCTCGCACGTTACGCGGCCGTCGTCCTGGTGGGCGACCTCGGCGGAGGGTGTCGCGGCGGTGAACGCCCTCGCGCCGGAGCACGTCGAGGTGATGACGAAGGGCGCCTCCCGGGTGGCGCGCGGGATCGTGGGCGGGGCCGTGTTCGTGGGCCCGTACGCCCCGGTGGCGGTGGGCGACTACGGCATCGGCCCGAACCACGTCCTTCCGACCGGCGGCGCCGCGCGGTTCTCGTCGCCCCTCTCCGTCCGCGACTTCCAGCGCCGGCAGAGCGTCGTCACGCTGACGCGGACGGGCCTCGCGCGCGTGGCCGAGGGCGTCGTGCGGGTGGCGATGGCCGAGGGGTTCCGCGGCCACGCCCAGAGCGTCCTCACGCGGTTCGAGGGGGAGTGATGGACCCGCTGCGTCACGTCAAGCCGTCGGTGCGCGCCCTCGCCGCGTACACGCTCGCGCTGCGCGAGGCCCCGGTCAAGATCAACCAGAACGAGAACCCCTGGGACCTGCCGGAGGCCGTGAAGCGGCGCGTGCTCGAGCCGCGCCCTGGCGCGCCCCTGGTCGCGCTACCCGGACTTCGACCCGAAGGAACTCCTGGAGGCCCTCGCGCGCTTCTCGGGCTGGCGCGCCGACGGCATCCTGGCCGGGAACGGCTCGAACGAGGCGATCGAGGCGCTCCTGCTCGTGACCGTCGGCCCCGGCACCAAGGTCGTCATCCCGGAGCCGACCTTCACGCTCTACGCCCTGATGACCACGATCCTCGGCGGCGAGCCGGTGCGAGTGCCGCTGTCCCTGTCATCCCGAGGGACTTCGGTGTCGCCGAGTCCCGAGGGATCCGCCGCGATTGCGGACCCCTCGTCGCCCGACCGGACCGAAGCTCCTCGGGGTGACAAGGGCACCCCGACAAGCGGGTTCGCCTACGACGTCGAGGCTCTCCTGGAGAGCCTCGAGGAAAGCCAGGCCTCCGTCACGATCGTCTGCTCGCCCAACAACCCGACCGGCACGAGCCTCGCCCACTCGGACGTCGAGCGCCTCTGCCGCGCGAGCGACTCGCTCGTCGTGATCGACGAGGCGTACCACGAGTTCTCGGGCGAGACGGTGGTGCCCCTCCTCGAGCGGCACCCCAACCTCGTCGTCCTGCGCACGTTCTCGAAGGCGATGGCCCTCGCCGGCCTGCGGGTCGGCTACCTGCTCGCCTCGCCGGAGCTCGTGCGCGAGATCAACAAGGCGCGCCTGCCCTACAACGTCAACTTCTTCTCGCAGATGGCGGCGATCGCCGCCCTCGAGGAGAAGGAGGTGCTCGCCACCAGCGTCCGGCGCCTGGTCGCGGAGCGGCAGCGCCTCCTCGCGCGGCTGGCGGACGTGCCGGGCGTGCGCGCCTTTCCCTCGGACGCGAACTTCTTCCTGCTCGAGTGCCTCTCCGCGGACCCGAAGGCGGTCTTCGCTTCGATGCTGCGGCGGGGAGTGCTCGTGCGGGACGTGACCTCGTACCCGATGCTGTCGAGGTGCCTGCGCGTGAGCGTGGGCACCGAGGCGGAGAACGACGCCTTCCTGCACGCCCTGGGGACGGCCCTGACGGAGGCCGGCATGGACCTGACCACGGGGAGGGCCTGATGGCCCGCAGCAGCGTCACAAGGAGTCGAAAGGCCACGGGCCGTACGAAGCGGGCGGGGTCACCGGAGCGAGCGACTGCTCCGGCCGCGTCGGGGAGCGAGCGGAGCGTGAACCCCGCCCGCGCGATGGCAGCACGAAGAGCGAAGGTCGAACGCAAGACGCGCGAGACCGACATCACCTTGAGCCCTGGACCTCGACGGCGAAGGTCGCTCGCGGATCCGGACCGGCATCGGCTTCCTCGACCACATGCTCACGTCGCTCGCCACCCACGCCCGCTTCGACCTCGACGTGCGCTGCAAGGGCGACCTGCACGTGGACGCGCACCACTCGGTCGAGGACGTCGGGATCGCGCTCGGCCAGGCGCTGAAGCAGGCGCTCGGCGACAAGAAGGGGATCGTCCGCTTCGGCCACGCCTACGTCCCGCTCGACGAGGCCCTCACCCGCGCGGTGGTGGACCTGTCCGGCCGCCCCTGGCTCCACTTCGGGGTCCAGTTCCGCGCGCAGCGGGTGGGGGACCTGCCGACGGAGCTCTTCGAGGACTTCTTCTGGGCCCTCGTGGACCACGGCCGCTTCAACCTTCACCTCGACGTGGTGCGCGGCCGAAACGCCCACCACGTCGCGGAAACCCTCTTCAAGGCCACCGCGCGCGCGCTGTCCGCGGCCGTCGCCCGCGACGCGCGGGTCGTGGGCGTGCCGTCCACCAAGGGGAGCCTGTAAGCACGTGATCGCGATCGCCGACTACGGCATCGGGAACCTGGGCAGCGTGACGAAAGGCTTCCGCCGCGCGGGGGCCGAGGTCCTGCTCACCGGGGACCCCGAGGCCCTGCGCCGCGCCGACGCTCTCGTGCTGCCCGGCGACGGGGCGTTCGCGGCCACGATGGCCGAGGTCGAGCGGCGGGGCCTCGTGCCCGTCCTGCGCGAAGCGGTCGAGAAGGGCAAGCCCCTCCTCGGCATCTGCATCGGGATGCAGCTCCTCTTCGAGGAGAGCGAGGAGCACGGTCGCCACCGCGGTCTCGGCTTCCTGCCCGGCCGCGTGCGGCGCTTCGAGGGCGATCTCCCGGTGCCCCACATGGGGTGGAACCGGCTGCGCGGGCGCCGGGCGCACCCGATCCTCGACGGCATCGCCGACGGGGCGCACGTGTACTTCGTCCACTCCTACTACTGCGACGCGCCCGACGACGTCGTGATCGCCTCCTCCGACTACGGCCACGACTTCGCGGCGATCGTCGGGCGGGGCAGCGTCCTCGGCGTCCAGTTTCACCCCGAGAAGAGCCAGGAGGTCGGTCTGCGCATGGTGGAGAGCTTCGTGCGGGTCGTGGACGCGGCGGGGAGGGCGGCATGATCGTCGTCCCCGCCATCGACGTGCGCAAGGGCCGCGTGGTGCGCCTGCGCCAGGGCCGCGCCCTCGAGGAGACCCTCTACGGGGTGGACCCCTCCGAGATGGCCCGGCGCTGGGAGGCGGAGGGAGCCGAGCGGATCCACCTCGTGGACCTCGACGCGGCGATCGACGGCATTCAGCAGCCGGAGGCGGTCGGCGCGGTGGTGGCGGCGGTGCGCATCCCGGTGGAGGTGGGCGGGGGCATCCGCACGCTGGAGGACGCGCAGCGCTACCGCGACCTCGGCGCCGAGCGCGTGATCTTCGGGACCGCGGCGGTGGCGCGCCCCGACGTCGTGCAGGCGGCGGTCTCGCGCTGGCCGGAAGCGGTGGCGGTGGCGATCGACGCGCGCGACGGCCGCGTGACGGTGTCGGGCTGGAACGAGGCGACGGACGTCGACGCGCTCGACCTGGCGGCCACCGTCGAGAGCTGGGGCGTCGTGCGCGTGCAGTTCACGGACGTGCGGCGGGACGGGACGCTCATCGGCCCGAACCTCGAGGCGATCGAGGCGCTCGGCCGGAAGACCGGCCTGCGGATCACCGCCGCCGGCGGCGTTTCCGACCTCGAGGACCTGGTGCGGCTCGCCGCCCTGCAGGCCTTCGGGGTGGACGAGGTGATCGTGGGCAAGGCCCTCTACGAGGGCCGCGTGAGCCTCGCCGAGGCCCGCAAGGCCCTCGCCGAGGGGGAGGCGACGCGCTGATGCTGGCCAAGCGCCTCATCCCCTGCCTCGACGTCGACCGCGGCCGCGTGGTGAAGGGCGTGCGCTTCGTCTCGCTGCGGGACGCGGGGGACCCGGTCGAGGCGGCGGCCCGCTACGACGCCGAGGGCGCCGACGAGCTCGTCTTCCTCGACATCACGGCCTCCTCCGACGCGCGGCCGATCGTGATCGACATGGTGCGACGCGTGGCCGACGCCGTCTACCTGCCCTTCACGGTGGGGGGTGGCGTGCGGGCCGTGGACGACGCCGAGGTCCTCCTGCGCGCGGGGGCGGACAAGGTGGCGGTCAACACCTCGGCCGTCCACGACCCGGGCCTCCTCGAGGAGCTGGCGCGGCGCTTCGGCTCACAGGCGGTCGTCCTCGCGATCGACGCCCGCGCGACGGGACACGGGGGGTGGGAGGTGTTCGTCCACGGCGGGCGCACGCCCACCGGGAAAGACGCGGTCGTCTGGGCCCGCGAGGGGGCGGAGCGTGGGGCGGGAGAGATCCTGCTCACGAGCATGGACCGCGACGGGACGAAGGACGGGTTCGACGTGCCGCTCACGCGAGCGGTGGCCGACGCGGTGCGCGTGCCGGTCGTGGCCTCGGGCGGGTGCGGGACGGTGGCTCACATGGCGGCAGCGCTCACGGAAGGACGGGCGAGCGCGGCGCTCGCGGCGTCCGTCTTCCACTTCGGCGAGATCCGCATTCCCGAGGCCAAGGCGGAGCTGCTGCGCGCGGGGGTCGAGGTCCGGCCGCCGGCGGAGTCGGGTGTCACGGCGCGGGCCGGGGGAGGGCGGTGATGCCGGTCGCGATCCCGGAGGGCCTCGTCTTCGACGCGAACGGCCTCCTGCCGGTCGTCGCGCAGGACCGCGCGAGCGGCGACGTGCTCATGGTGGCCTGGGCGAACGCCGAGGCCGCTGGCGAAGACCGGCGAGACCGGCCTCGCCCACTTCTGGAGCCGGAGCCGGCAGGCCCTGTGGAGGAAGGGGGAGACCTCCGGCCACGAGCTGCGCGTCGTCGAGGCCCGCGCGGACTGCGACCGCGACACGCTCCTGCTCGTGGTCGAGCCCACGGGGCCCGCCTGTCACACCGGCGAGCGGACCTGCTTCGGCGAGGTCTCGCCGACCGCGGCCGGGATGCTGGAGGAGCTGGCCCGGGTCGTGGCCGTGCGCGCGGCCGCGCCACCCGAGGAGTCCTACACCGCGAGGCTCCTCGCGAAGGGCCGGGACCAGGTCCTCAAGAAGATCGGGGAAGAAGCGACCGAGGTGGTCCTGGCCGCCCTCGTGCAGAGCGACGAGCGCCTGGCGGAGGAATCGGCGGACCTCCTCTACCACCTGCTGGTGGCGCTGCACCAGCGCGGCCTGCCGCTCACCCGGGTCATGGACGAGCTGCGGAAGCGGAGGAGCAAGTGAGGATGGTCATTCCGAGGAGCTCGTCGATCCCGAGGGATCCGCAATCGCGACTGCGGGTTCCTCGTCGCCCGACTCGGATGGCGCTCCTCGGAATGACAAGGGCACGGGCAGTCTCCTCGGCCGTCCCGGGCGAGCTCCTCGGGATGACAAGCGGGAGAGCTGAAGCATGAAGGCCCTGGGCTACGACGAGTACGAGCGGCTGTCCGAGGGCGGGCGGCCGGTGCCGGTCTTTCGCGAGCTGCCGGGCGACCTGCGGACGCCGGTGTCGGCCTTCCTGTCTCTCGCCGCGCGCGCCGAGCGGGCCTTCCTGCTCGAGAGCGTCCTCGGCGGCGAGCGGCTCGCCCGGTACTCGTTCCTCGGCCGCGACCCCGTCGCGCGGCTCGAGGTGCGGGACGGCCGGGTCGTCGTGCACGACGCCTCGGGCACGCGTGAGGAGAAGGACGGCCTTCTCCCGGCGCTGCGGGCGCGGCTCTCCTCCCACCCCGCGGAGATCCCCGGCCTGCCGCGCTTCACCGGCGGAGCCGTCGGCTACCTCACCTGGGACGCGGCCCGGCTCTTCGAGCGGCTTCCCGACCACCACGGCGCGGCCAGGGGGGTGGTGGCCTCCTTCGCCTTCTACGGCTCGCTCGTGGCCTTCGACCACGTGCGCCAGCGGCTCGTCCTCATCGCCCAGGCCGAGCCCGGCAGCCGCGCGGCCTTCGACCGCGCGCAGCAGGTCCTCGACGGCTTCGAGGAGGACCTCGGATGGGAGCGACGCCCCTCCGGGACGCGCCGGTCGGAGCCTCCGGCGGCCCTCCCGCTCACGGACGGCGGCGCCTTCCGCTCCGCCGTCCTCGCCGCCAAGGAGCACATCGCCGCCGGGGAACATCTTCCAGGTCGTTCTCTCGCGTCAGCACACCGTCGACTGCGGCATCGACCCGTTCACCGTCTACCGCGCGCTGCGCATGGTGAACCCGTCGCCCTACATGTACTTCCTGAAGGACGGCGAGGCCGCGGTGGCCGGGGCCTCCCCGGAGATGCTGGTGCGGGTCGAGGGGAAGAAGGTCGAGACCCGGCCGATCGCCGGCACGCGCCCGCGCCACGACGGGGGGAACGACGACGCGGTCGCGCGCGAGCTGCTGGCCGACGAGAAGGAGCGGGCCGAGCACCTGATGCTCGTGGACCTCGGCCGCAACGACCTCGGCCGCGTCTGCCGCTTCGGCAGCGTGCAGGTGGCGGAGCTGATGAAGGTCGAGCACTACAGCCACGTGGCCCACATCGTGAGCTCGGTGGTGGGGGAGCTCGAGGACGGGAAAGACGCCCTCGACGCCCTCGCCGCGACCTTCCCCGCGGGGACGCTCTCCGGCGCCCCGAAGATCCGCGCGATGCAGATCATCGACGAGCTGGAGCCCTCGGCCCGCGGCCTCTACGGCGGGGCCCTCGGCTACATCGACCTGCGCGGGAACCTCGACTTCTGCATCGCCATCCGCACGCTCCTCCTGCGGGCCGGGAAGGCCACGCTCCAGACCGGCGCCGGCATCGTGGCCGACTCCGACCCCGCCTCCGAGGAGCGCGAGACGGAAGCGAAGGCGCAGGCGCTCTTCGAGGCGCTCCGCGTGGCGGGAGGCCTCGCATGATCCTCCTCGTCGACAACTACGACTCGTTCACCTTCAACCTCTACCAGTACCTCGGCGAGCTCGGGGCCGACGTGAGGGTCGTTCGCAACGACGCGATGAGCGTCGACGAGGCGCTCGCCCTCCAACCCGAGCGCATCGTGATCTCCCCGGGGCCGGGCACGCCGGACGAGGCGGGGATCAGCCTCGAGCTCATCCTCCGCTCGCCGGTGCCGCTCCTCGGCGTCTGCCTCGGCCACCAGGCCCTCGGGCAGACGTTCGGCGGCAAGGTCGTGCGCGCCCCGAAGCTCATGCACGGGAAGACCTCCGAGATCCGCCACGACGGGAAGACGATCTTCGCGGGGCTGCCCGACGTCTTCACCGCGACGCGCTACCACTCGCTGGTGGTGGCCCCGGAGAGCGTCCCCGACTGCCTCGAGGTGTCGGCCTGGACGGACGGCGGGGTCGTGATGGGCCTGCGCCACCGCGAGCGGCCGCTCGAGGGCGTGCAGTTCCACCCCGAGAGCATCCTCACCACCGCCGGCAAGGACCTGCTGCGCAACTTCCTCGGCCTCGGGGCGAAGGTCAGCATCAAGCGACACCTCGCCAAGGTGGCCCGCGGGGAGAGGCTCGCCGAGGACGAGGCGGCCGCGGCGATGGGCTCGATCATGGACGGCGAGGCGACCCCGGCCCAGATCGGCGCGCTGCTCGGGGCGATGGCCGCACGCGGGGAGACCGAGGACGAGGTGGTGGGCTTCGCCCGGGCGATGCGCTCGCGGGCGGTGCCGCTTACGTCCGCAGGGCGCCGTGGACACCTGCGGCACGGGCGGCGACGGCGCGGGCACCTTCAACATCTCGACCGTGGCGTCGTTCGTGGTCGCCGCCTGCGGCGTGCCCGTGGCCAAGCACGGCAACCGCTCGGCCAGCGGCACCTGCGGCAGCGCCGACGTGCTGGAGGCGCTCGGGGTCCGCATCGACGCGCCGGTGGCCACCGTCCAGCGCGCGCTCGACACGACGGGCTGGACCTTCCTCTTCGCGCCGAAGTTCCACGCCTCGACCCGTCACGCGGCCTCCCCGCGCCGGGAGATGGGGGTTCGCACCGCCTTCAACCTGCTCGGACCCCTCACGAACCCCGCCCGCCCGGAGGGCCAGGTGGTCGGCGTGCCGAGGGCCGAGATCGCGCCCTTCGTCGCGCGCTGCCTGCAGCGGCTCGGGACGAAGCGGGCCTGGGTCGTGAACGGCAGCGGCCTCGACGAGCTGACGCTCGCCGGCCCCACCTCGGTCGCCGCGCTGGAAGGCGACGACGTGCGGACCTTCACGGTCACGCCCGAGGACGCGGGCCTCGCGAGCGCCCCGCTCGAGGCGCTGCGCGGGGGCGACCCGCAGGCGAACGCGGCGATCGCGCGCGAGGTGCTCTCGGGCGCTCCCGGGCCGCGGCGCGACGTCGTCCTCCTGAACGCCGCCGCCGCCCTCGTGGTCGCGGGCCGGGCGAAGGACCTGCGGGACGGCGTGCGACAGGCGAAAGCCGCCATCGACGACGGGCGGGCCGTCCGCCTGCTCGACCGCGCGCGGGAGGCCCTCGCGTGAGCGATCGGCCCGATCCCGCCTCCGTCCTCGACGCGATCCTCGCGCGGACGCGCGAGCGCGTGGCGGCGGAGCAGGAGCGCCGGCCGCTCGGCTTCTCGCACCCGGCGGTGACCCGTGCGTCGCCGGTGCGCCCGTTCGGCGAGGCCCTGGCTCGCCCCGGCCGCGTGAACGTGATCGCCGAGCACAAGCGCCGCTCGCCCTCGCGCGGGGCGATCCGGGAGGACCTCGCCCCGGCCGACGTCGCTCGGCGGCTACGAAGCCGCGGGCGCGGCCGCGATCTCGGTTCTCACCGACGAGCCGTTCTTCGGCGGGCGCATGGACCACCTCGTGCAGGCGCGGGAGGCGATGGCGCTGCCCGTGCTGCGCAAGGACTTCGTCCTCGACCCGTGGCAGGTCTGGGAAGCGCGCGCGGCCGGGGCCGACGCCGTGCTGCTGATCGTGGCCGCCCTCACCGACGCGGAGCTGCGCGGTCTGCTCGGCGGTGGCGCGCGAGGCCGGCCTCGACGCCCTCGTCGAGGTGCACGACCGCCCCGAGCTCGATCGCGCGCTCGCCGCGGGGGCGCGGATCGTCGGCGTCAACAACCGCGACCTGAAGACGCTCGCCGTGTCGCTCCAGACCTCGCTCGCCCTCGCCCCCGTCATCCCGGACGACGTGGTGGCGGTGGCGGAGAGCGGCATCCGCACGGGCGCCGACCTCGTCCGCCTCCGCGACGCCGGGTTCGACGCGTTCCTGGTGGGCGAGCGCCTCATGAGCGCGCCCGACCCGGGCGAGGCGCTGAAGCAACTCCTGGAGGGGGCATCGTGAGAGCGACGAGGCACCTGGGCGAGGCGACGCGGGACGGGCGGCTCGTCGTCAAGATCTGCGGCATCACCTCGCCGGCCGACGCCCGCGTCGCGGTCGAGGCCGGGGCCGATGCGCTCGGCTTCGTCTTCTGGTTCATGAGCCCGCGGAAGGTGGACCCGGCCCGGGCCGCCGCGATCGCCCGGGACCTGCCGGAGTCCGTCCTCCGGGTGGGCGTCTTCGTCGACGCCCCGCTCGGACGAGATGACGAGGGTGGCCGACGAGGTGGGCCTCGACCTCCTGCAGCTCCACGGCGACGAGCCGCCGGAGGCCCTCGTCGCTCTGCCGCGCCCGGCCCTCAAGGCGGTCCGGGTGGGGAAGGGCTTCGCCCCGGAGGAGGCCCTGCGCTACACGGATCACGCGGCCGGGCTCGTCGTCGACACGCGCCTGCCCGGGGAGACGCAGATGCCCGGCGGCACCGGCGTGCCGTTCGACTGGTCCCTCGTCAAGGGACTGGCCGATCGGGTGCCGTTCCTCATGCTGGCGGGAGGGCTCGGCCCCGTCGAACGTGGTCGAGGCGATCCGGGCGGTGCGCCCGCACGCGGTGGACGTGTCGAGCGGCGTCGAGGGGCTTCCCGGGCGCAAGGACCCCGCGAAGGTCCGGGCGTTCATCGAGGCGGCGCGCAGCGTCGAGAAGGAGGCGGTCCGGTGACACGACACGCGGGCGTCTGGCCCGATGCGGGAGGGCACTTCGGCCCCTACGGCGGGCGCTACGTCCCGGAGACGCTCATGGAGCCGCTCCGCGAGCTGGAGGAGGCGTACGCGGTCGCGCGCCGCGACCCCGCCTTCGAGTCCGAGCTCTCGCGCCTCCTCCGCGACTACGTGGGCCGCCCGACGCCCCTCGGCCTCGCCGCGCGCCTCTCGGAGCGGCTCGGCTGCCGCGTGTGGCTCAAGCGCGAGGACCTGTGCCACACGGGCGCGCACAAGATCAACAACGCCCTCGGCCAGGCCCTGCTCGCGAAGCGCATGGGCAAGACCCGCGTCGTCGCCGAGACCGGCGCCGGCCAGCACGGCGTCGCCACCGCCACGGTCTGCGCGCTCCTCGGCCTGGAGTGCGTCGTGTACATGGGCACCGAGGACATGGCGCGCCAGTCCCCGAACGTGGCGCGGATGCGCCTCCTCGGGGCCGAGGTGCGCGGGGTCGACTCGGGCACGCGCACGCTCAAGGACGCGATCAACGAGGCGATGCGCGACTGGGTCACGAACGTGCGCACGACGCACTACCTGCTCGGCTCGGTCCTCGGCGCGCACCCCTACCCGGCGATGGTGCGCGACTTCCAGGCGGTGATCGGGCGCGAGGCGCGCGCGCAGGTCCTCGAGGCGGACGGACGCCTGCCCGACCTGCTCCTCGCCTGCGTCGGCGGCGGCTCGAACGCGATCGGCCTCTTCTTCGCGTTCCTCGAGGACGCGGGCGTGCGCATGGTCGGCGTCGAGGCCGGGGGCCGTTCCGCGCGGCCCGGCGAGCACGCCGCGCGGTTCCTGGCCGAGTCCGGCTCGGGCGCCGCCGTGGGCGTGCTCCAGGGCACGCGGACGTACCTGCTGCAGGACGAGGCCGGCAACGTCCTCGCCGACGCACTCGGTCTCGGCCGGGCTCGACTACCCGGCCGTCGGGCCGGAGCACGCGCTCCTGCACGACGAGGGCCGGGTCGAGTACGCCTCGGTCACCGACGACGAGGCCCTCGCCGCGTTCCATCTCCTGGGCGAGACCGAGGGCATCCTGCCCGCGCTCGAGTCGGCCCACGCGGTGGCCTGGCTGGTCCGCGAGGCGGCGGCGCTGCGTGGCCAGACGGTCGTCGTCAACCTGAGCGGCCGCGGCGACAAGGACCTGGGAATACTGGAGGGCCACCCATGAAGCGAGTGAACGTCAAGGGCAACAGCCCCTACGAGCCGGTGGTGGGCTACTCGCGGGCGGTGCGGGTGGGCCAGAGCGTGTACGTGGCGGGCACGACCGCCACCGGCGAGGACGGGAAGATCGTGGGCAAGGGCGACGCCTACGCCCAGGCGATCCAGTGCTTCAAGAACGTCGAGAAGGCGCTGCACGAGGCGGGCGCCAACTTCCGCGACGTCGTGCGCACCCGGATGTACGTGACCGACATCGCGCGCTGGGAGGCGGTGGGCCGGGCGCACGGGCAGATCTTCCGCGACATCCGTCCCGCGGCCACGATGGTCGAGGTCCGCCGCCTGGTGGACCCCGACATGCTGGTCGAGATCGAGGTCGAGGCGGTGGTGGGCGAGGACACGACCCAGCGCCTGCCGAAGAAGGGAATCCGCTGAAGGCCATGGGACGGATCGGGGAGCGTTTCGCGAAGCGGCGGGCCGAGGGGAAGCCGGCCTTCGTCGCCTTTCTCACCGCGGGCGACCCCTCGCTCGACCGCACGGTCGAGGCGGCGGTGGAGCTCGACCGGGCGGGAGCCGACGTGCTGGAGCTGGGCGTGCCCTTCTCCGACCCGCTGGCCGACGGCCCGGTCATCCAGCGGGCGAGCGAGCGGGCCCTCGCCCGGGGCGTCACGCTGTCGGGGGTCCTGGAGGTGGTGCGGCGCATCCGCGAGCGGAGCGAGCTGCCGCTCCTTCTCTTCAGCTACTACAACCCGCTGCTGCAGTACGGTGTCGATCGGCTCGCCCGCGAGGCGAAGGCGGCGGGGGTGGACGGCGCGCTCGTGACCGACCTCCCGCCGGAGGAGGCGGAGGAGTGGATCGCGGTGGCGCGCGCCGCGGACCTCGACACCGTCTTCCTCGCCTCGCCGACGAGCCCGCCGGAGAGGCTGAAGCGGGTGGCCGAGGCGAGCCGCGGCTTCGTCTACGCCATCAGTCGCACGGGCGTGACCGGCGAGCGGCAGGCGCTCTCTGGGGACGCTCGCCCCCTCGTCGAGCGCTTGCGCGCGCTGACCGGCGTGCCGGTGGCCCTCGGCTTCGGCCTCTCGACGCCGGAGCAGGTGCGGGAGGCGGCGGCGGTGGCGGACGGCGTGGTGGTCGGGAGCGCGCTGGTGCGCTTCCTGGAGGAGCACCCGGAGGGCGACCTCGGGGCTCGAGTGAGATGGCTGACGAGCACGACATAGGCGGGCAGTCGGACAAGCCCCCGCAGCCCCCGGGGCGGCCGGCGAGGCCCGCGGCCACGCCCGAGAGGGCCGCCGACGAAGGGGGCGCCGCGCAGAGGGGCGAGGCCCAGGTCGACGACCTGCGTCGCCGCATCGACCAGATCGACGACCAGCTGATGCGGCTGCTCAACAGCCGCTCGGCCTGCGCGGTGGAGATCGGCCGCATCAAGCGGCAGATCGGGATGCCGGTCTACCAGCCGGAGCGGGAGAAGTGGATCCTCGAGCGCGCCGAGAGGAACAACCCGGGCCCGCTCGACAGCGGGGCGGTGCGTCGCGTGTTCGAGCGCGTCATCGACGAGAGCCGCCGCCTGGAGCGCCTGGCGGCGTCCGACCGCGCGAAGCGCGGGTCGAGCTGGACGGGACCGGCCGAAAGGAACGGGAGTGAGCATGGTCATCGTAATGGAGCACGCGGCCAGCGAAGAGAGCGTTCAGAAGGTCATCGAGGCGCTGGTGGAGGTCGGCTACGACGTCCACCGCTCGAGCGGGGTCGACTACACGATCCTGGGGGCGGTCGGCTCGCCCCAGACGCCGATCGACCCGCGCCGCATCGAGCTGCTGCCCGGCGTGCGGGAGGTGGTCCGCATCTCCGAGCCCTACAAGCTCGCCGGGCGCACCTTCAAGGCGGAAGACACGGTGGTGGACGTGGCCGGCGTCCTGGTCGGGGGGCCGGAGGTCATCGTCATGGCCGGGCCCTGCTCGGTGGAGAGCGCCGAGCAGGTGGGCGCGGTGGCGAAGTCGGTCGCGGCCTCCGGCGCCCGGATCCTGCGGGGCGGCGCCTTCAAGCCCCGCACCTCGCCCTACTCCTTCCAGGGCCACGGCGAGGAGGCGCTCAGGTGGATGCGGGCGGCGGCCGACGCGCACGGCCTGGCGGTCGTCAGCGAGGTCATGGACGTGCGCCAGATCGACATGATGATGCGCTACGTGGACTGCCTGCAGGTCGGCGCGCGCAACATGCAGAACTTCGACCTGCTGAAGGAGCTCGGCCGGGTGCGCAAGCCCGGTGCTCCTGAAGCGCGGGCTGTCGGCGACCATCGAGGAGTGGCTGCTCTCCGCCGAGTACGTCCTCGCCGGCGGCAACGACCAGGTCATCCTCTGCGAGCGCGGGCATCCGCACCTTCGAGACCTACACCCGCAACACGCTCGACATCTCCGCGATCCCGGTGGTCAAGAAGCGCAGCCACCTGCCGATCGTCGTCGATCCGAGCCACGGCACCGGGCCGCCGCGACAAGGTCATCCCCATGGCCCGGGCCGCGGTCGCGGCGGGCGCCGACGGCCTCATCATCGAGGTCCACAACAACCCCGAGAAGGCGCTCTCCGACGGCGCCCCAGAGCCTGTACCCCGACCAGTTCGACCGCCTGATGGGCGAGCTGCGGGTCATCGCCCCCGTGCTGGGGAGGACGGTGCCGCTCGCGCGCGGGTGAGTGGCGCCTCAGCCCCGCGCGGGGAGGAGCGGCACG
>CAWFSB010000017.1:0-35928 GCA_963818355.1 uncultured Acidobacteriota bacterium
GCAGGATCTCGCGGCCTTCGACGTCTGGGTCGGGTCCGACTCGACCGCGACGCTCCACGCCGAGCTGACCGTCGTTCCCTCAACGTGGCCACGCGGGAGAAGAGCATGACCTCGAAGATCGATCGGGTTGCCGCGCGCGTCGCCGTCCTGTTGATCGTGGCGGCCGCGCCGGCCGCCTCCGCCGCGCCGAGCACCGAAGCCCGCACGAAGAGCGGCGTCGTCGCGGGCGCCGTCGCGAACGGCGTCGCCTCGTGGAAGGGGATTCCCTACGCCGCGCCGCCGGTCGGCGATCTGCGTTGGAAGCCGCCGCAGCCGGCGCCCCGTGGACGAGCGCACGCGCCGCCACCGAGTACGCGCACGACTGCATGCAGGAGCCCTTCCCGAGCGACGCCGCGCCGCTCGGCACGCCGCCCGCCGAGGACTGCCTCTACCTCAACGTCTGGGCGCCGGCGAGCCGCGGCCGACGCGAGGCTGCCGGTGATGGTCTGGATCCACGGCGGCGGCTTCGTGAACGGCGTGGGCTCGCGCGACCAGTCTACGACGGCGCGGCGCTCGCGCGCGACCGCGACGTCGTCGTCGTGATCGATCAACTACCGCCTCGGCGCGCTTCGGCTTCCTCGCGCATCCCGCGCTCCGCGCGAGGCCCGACGCTCGATCGCTCGGCAACTACGGCATCCTCGACCAGATCGCCGCGCTGCGCTGGGTGCGCGACAACATCGCGCGCGTTCGGCGGCGATCCCGGCAACGTCACGATCTTCGGCGAGTCGGCCGGCGGCGTGAGCGTCGACACGCTGCTCGTCTCGCCGCTGGCGCGCGGGCTCTTCCACGCGGCGATCGTGCAGTCGGGCGGCGGCCGGCGCGGGCGGCATCATGGCAGCCGCGCGGATCCGCGAGGCGGGCCGAACGGAGAAGGCTGGCGGAGGCGGTGGGCGTCGCCTTCGCGAAGAGCGCCGGCATCGAGCGGCGAGGACGCGGCCGCCCTCGCCGCGCTGCGCAAGCTGCCGGCGAGGACCTCGTGCGCGGCCTGAACCTCATGACCATGGGCCAGCAGCCCGCCACCTACGCGGGCCCGATGATCGACGGGCGATCGTGACCGAGGAGCCAGAGACCGTCGTTCCGCGCCGGGCGGCAGGCGAAGGTGCCGTACATGATCGGCGCCAACAACCGCGAGTTCGGCTTCATGCCGCTGCCGCCGCAGGCGGTGGACGGCATGCTCGCCCGCTTCGGCGCCGACGAAGGACAAGGTCGTGGCGGCCTACGACCCGCGAGGACACCGGCAACATGGGCGAGGTCGGAGTGGGCATCATGAGCGATGGCGCGATGGTCGAGCCGGCCCGGCTGCTGCGCGCGGCTCGCCTCGGCCGCCGGCCAGCCGACTACCAGTACCGCTTCTCCTACGTCGCCTCCTCGATCCGCAAGGACATGCCCGGAGCGCTGCACGCCACCGAGATCCCGTTCGTGTTCGAGACCGTGCGCGCCAAGTACGGCGAGGCGACGACGGCCGAAGACGAGCAGCTCGCGGCGGCCGCCAACGCGTACTGGGTCGCCTTCGCCCGCACGGGCGACCCGAACGGCGACGGGCCGCCGAAGTGGCCCCGCTACTCGACGAAGGACGACGTCATCATGGACTTCGCGATCACGGGCCCGGCCGCGAAGCCGGACCCCTGGAAGGCGCGCCTGGACCTCATCGCGCGGTTCGCCGCGGTGCCGCCAACGCCCGCGCCAGCGCGGGTGTCGACGCCGAACGACGCCCTGGTCTCGACCGAGGTCGCGCCGGACCGCAAGGTCACGTTCCGCATCTGGGCTCCAAAGGCCAGCGAGGTGAGGCTGCGGGGCGACTGGATGGAGGGCTCTGACGGCACCGAGCCCCTGGTCAAGGACGAGCAGGGCGTCTGGTCGGCGAGCGTCGGCCCCCTCGCTCCGGACTTCTACGGCTACTCCTTCCTCGTGGACGGCGTGAAGACCGCCGACCCGAAGAGCGCCGTGATCAAGCAGGAAATCGGCAGCATCGACAACATGCTCATGGTCGCCGGCCCGGAGTCCGCGTTCCTGGAGGCGAGGCCGGTCCCGCACGGGGAGATTCGCATCGCGTCGTACCTCGACGACACTCGGGGGCGAGCGACGCCTGCACGTCTACACGCCGCCCGGCTACGACACGAGCGGCGAGCGTTACCCGGTCCTCTACCTGCTGCACGGGGGCGGCGACGAGGACTCGGGCTGGAGCACCGTCGGGCGCGCCGGCTTCATCCTGGACAACCTGCTCGCGGAGAAAAGGGCGCTGCCGATGCTCGTCGTGATGCCCAACGGCAGCCTGCCGCGCCCGGCGAACCTGCCGCCGCTCGTTCCGGGCACGACGCCGACCCCGGAAGTCGCGGCCGCGATGGCGGCGGCCCAGGCCCGGTTCACGAGCGAGCTGATGAAGGGCGTCGTCCCCTTCGTCGAGAAGACCTACCGCGTGCGCCCCGATCCCCGGAGCCGCGCGATCGCCGGCCTCTCGATGGGGGGAGGCCAGACCCAGCGCGTCCTCGTGACCCATCCCGACGCGTTCGCCTGGGTCGCCATCTGGAGCGCGGGCGTGCGTATCGAGGGCACCGAGGCCTTCGAGAAGGACGCGGCCTCGTTCCTGGCCGCGCCGGAAAAGGCCAACGCGTCGATCCGCCTCCTCTCGATCCGCGCGGGCGAAAAGGACTTCGCCCTGCCCGGTTGCCGCAACCTCGACGAGCTGCTGACGAAGCACAAGATCGAGCACAAGCTCCAGGTGAACGGCGGTGGCCACACCTGGATCAACTGGCGGCTCTACCTCAGCGAGCTTCTGCCGCTACTCTTCCGCTAGACACGACGAACGGAGGCGAGTCATGAGAATCGGAGCACGGGCTGCGATCATCGCGATGGGTGTCCTGCTGGGCGCACTGGCCGCGCACGCGGCCGACCTCGCCGGGAAGTGGACGGCGGAGTTCGACACCCAGGTGGGGCCGCAGAAGTACACATTCACCCTGGCCGTGGCCGGCGACAAGGTCACGGGGAAGGCGTCCTTCGAGCGGATGGGAGAGAAGGGCGAGGCCGACCTCCTGGAGGGCAAGCTCGTCGGAGACAAGGTCTCTTTCGTCGAGATGCTCGACGCCATGGGCAACACGGTGCGCATCGAGTACGAGGGCACGGTCAAGGGCGACGAGATCGCCTTCACCCGCAAGGTGGGCGAGTTCGGGACGGAGCAGTTCGTGGCGCGTCGCGCCAAGAACTGAGGGCGCTCGTGGCCGGGGCACGGCCGCCAGGCCCGCGGACTCGCAGCGGCGGGTTTCAGGTCGCCCGGCCCGGACGAAGCTCCTGCCAATGAACTGTCATTCCGAGGGACCTCGGGAGGACGGGTCCCGAGGGATCCGCAGTCTCCGCGCCGGCGGCCGCGCTATACTCCCGTCCTGATGCTGCGCCTCGGCGTGAACATCGACCACGTGGCCACCGTGCGCCAGGCGCGCCGGGCGAGCGCGCCGGACCCCGTCCACGCGGCGGTGCTGGCGGAGATGGGGGGCGCGGACGGGATCACCGTGCACCTGCGCGGCGACCGGCGGCACATCCAGGACCGCGACCTCGAGGTGCTGAAGCAGGTCGTGCGGACCCGCCTCAACGTCGAGATGGCGACGACCCAGGAGATGACGCGGATCGCCCTCACCGTGAAACCCGACCAGGTCACCCTCGTGCCCGAGCGGCGCGAGGAGCTGACCACGGAGGGCGGGCTCGACGTGGTCCTCAACAGCGTGCAGATCCGGCCCATGGTGAAGACGCTCCAGGAAGCCGGGATCGAGGTCAGCCTCTTCGTGGATCCGGAGCTCGAGCAGGTGAAGGAAGCCCACAAGCTCGACGCCCGGGCGATCGAGATCAACACCGCCGCCTTCTCGGAGGCCGCGGCCGCCCGGCCCCGGGAGGCGGCGCTGCGCCGGGTGACCGACGCGGCGCGGCTCGCGCGCAAGCTGGGGCTCCTGGTCCACGCCGGGCACGGCCTCGATTACGCGAACGTGGAGGGCGTCGCGGCCCTGACCGAGATCACCGAGCTCAACATCGGCCACGCCATCGTGGCCCGCGCCGTGCTCGTGGGCATGGAGCGCGCGGTGCGGGAGATGGCCGACGCCATGCGCTCCGCCCGCGCGGGAAGGGTTTGACCCGGTCCGGGAAAGCCCCTATGCTGGGCCGAATCCCATGATCGAGGCGTTCGGGCGGACCGACGTGGGCCGGCGTCGGAAGATCAACGAGGACAGCTTCCTCGTGTCTCCCGAGACGAGCCTCTATGCCGTTTGCGACGGCATGGGCGGCCACAACGCCGGCGAGGTCGCCTCGCGCATGGCGATCGACACCCTCGCCGCCTTCGTCGAGAGGAGCGCGGTCGAGAAGGAGATCACCTGGCCCTGGGGCCTGGACGCCAACGTCTCCTTCGACGCCAACCGTCTCAAGACCGCGATCCGGCTCGCCAACGCCCGCGTCTTCCAGGCCGCCGACAACCGCGAGGAGCTTGCCGGGATGGGCACCACGGTGGTGGCCGCGCTGGTGACCGGCGACCTCATGACCATCGGCTCCGCCGGCGACAGCCGCTGCTACCTCGTGCGCGGCGGCGAGCTGCGGCAGCTGACGCGGGACGACTCCTGGGTCTCGGCCGCCCTGGGCGAGGGCATTCTCAACTCCGACGACGTGGAGCACCACCCCCTGCGCAACGTGATCACCAAGGCGGTCGGCGCCCGCGACACGATCGACCTCGACGTGCTCGAGCACCAGCTCCAGCCGGGCGACGTGGTGATGCTGTGCTCGGACGGGCTGCACGGCATGCTGAACGACCAGGAGCTCGGGCGGATCCTCCTGCCCGTCCCCGGGTCGCTGGAGGAGACGACCGCGCGCCTCCTCGACGCGGCCAACGAGGCGGGCGGCCGCGACAACGTCACCGTGGTCCTGGTCCGCCGCGCCGAGTAGGCGACCGCCCGCCTTTCGCCGTTGACACCCGCGCCGGGAGAGACCTACGATCCCGCCCGGAAGCCGCCCGGAGAGCGAATCCATGACCATGGTCGAGCGTGAGAAGCGCATGGGCCTGCACCTGCCGGTCGAGGTGCGGGGCGAGGACGCGGGCGGCGTCCGTTTCACGGAGTACACCCGCTCCGTCAACGTGAGCGGCGGAGGCATCTGCTTCGAGAGCCACCGGCAGATCTCGGTGGGCGCCCGGCTCCAGATGTCGATCGAGCTTCCCGTCAACCTCCGGCGCCACTTCGGCAACCGGGACGTCTACCGGGCCCGCGCCGTCGTCTGCCGCGTCGAGCGTTTCGAGGGCGAGGAGGCCGCCCGGGTCGGGGCCCGCTTCCTCGGCGAGGGCGCGCCCTGAAGGTGGTATGATGTTCCGTTTCGCGTCCCATGGGTGACCTGCGGCTTTCCGGTCGGATCGCCGTGGTCACTGGCGGGGGGCGAGGCCTGGGGCGCGAACTCGTCCGCGCCCTGGCCGGCGAAGGGGCCGACGTGGCCTTCTCCTACCGGGAGAGCCGCCGCGGCGCCCTCGAGGAGGCCGAGGCGGTCCGGCTCCTCGGGCGCCGGGCGTTCACGGGGCCGGCGGATGCGCGGGTCCCGGGCGAAATCGCGGCTTTCGTGGACGAGGCGGCGGCCGCGCTGGGCGGTTGTGACTTCCTGGTCAACAACGTGGGCGTCTTCCGGCGGATCCCCCTCGACGAGATGAGCGAGGAAGCGCTGGACGAGGCTTTCGACGTCAACGTCAAGGCCGCGGTGATGGCCTCCCGCGCGGCGGCGCCTCACATGCGGCGCCGCGGCGGGGGGGCGATCGTGAACGTGGCGAGCCTGGGAGGGAGCCGGCCCTGGCCCTTGCACCTCGCCTACTGCGCGTCGAAGGCGGCGCTGGGCATGGCGACACAGTGCCTGGCGCTGGCTCTGGCCCCGCAGATCCGGGTGAACGCGATAGCACCGGGAATCCTCGAGCCCCCCGGGGCGGACGAGGCGGTGCGGCGGCGGATTCCCGCCGGAAGGTTCGGGACCCACGGCGAGGCGGTGGAGGCCATCCTCTTCCTGCTGGCCGGGGGCGGTTACACGACGGGCGAGGTGCTCCGGGTGGACGGGGGGCGGTCGCTCGCTTGAGAGGTTGTCGTTCGGGTTTCATTCCCCATCGATCGAAGAGGAAGAGGAAGGAGTAGCACCGAGGTGAACATGACGGTGACTCGTGAGGACGACAAGCCCTGGAAGACCGACCTGGCCCGCAAGGCCGCGCTGCGCCGCGAGCAGGTCGGACAGGAGCTGGAGGACGTGATCAAGAAGGCCACCTCGTTCGAGGAGGCGCTCCGCCAGGCGGTGGAGCTGATGAAGAAGCGCTTCGCGCGGTACGCGGCGGTGACCGCCTACGTGGCCGACGGCGAGGCGCTCGCCGTGCACATGGCACTCGAGCGGCCGCAGGGCCCCGACCGGGTGGCGTCGAGCGGCGGGCCGGTGGCCGACGCCGCGCAGGGACAGAACCCGACGGTGTTCTCGGACCTCTCCGCGTCCCCGACCTGGGCCGCGGTCGGCCTCACCAGCGGCAGCGCGATGGTGGCGCCGGTGCGGACCGAGGCGGGCCTGTGGGCCATCCTCGAGGTCTGGAGCGACTTCCGTGACGCCTTCGCCCCGCCGGACGTGAAGCTGCTCGGCAAGGTGGCCCAGGCGCTCGCCAAGAAGACGCCGGCGGCCTGACGACCGTGTCGCTGCGCGGCGTCATCCCGCCGCTCGTCACACCCTTCCGCGCGGACGGCGGAGTCGACCTCGGCGCCTTCGAGGCGAACCTCGAGGCGCTCGCCGTCCACGATCTCGCCGGCTTCCTCGTGCTCGGGTCGAACGGGGAAGCGGCGAGCCTCGACGAGGAGGAGAAGCTCGGGCTCGTCGCCGCCGCGCGGCGCCGGGCCCCGGGCCGCTTCCTCCTCGTCGGGACCGGGATGGAGAGCACGCGCGGCACCGCCGCCCTCACGCGCAAGGCCGCCGATCTCGGGGCCGACGCCGTCCTCGTGCTCACCCCGCACTTCTACAAGGGCCGGATGAGCGCCGACGCCCTGCGCCTTCACTTCGAGGCGGTGGCCGACGCCTCGCCGGTCCCGGTGTACCTCTACTCGGTCCCGGCCTTCACCGGACTCCCCTGGCCGCCCGGCCTCGCTCCCGCCCTGGCCGCCCACCCCCGCGTCGCGGGGATGAAGGAGTCGAGCGGGGACATCGGACTCCTCGGCCGCGTGGTCGCGTCGGTGCCGGCGTCCTTCGAGGTGGCCTGCGGCAACGCCCCCGTCTTCTACCCGGCGCTGTGCGTCGGTGCGGCGGGTGGCGTCCTCGCCGTCGCCAACTGCGCCCCGCGCCCGGCGATCGCTCTCCACCGGGCGTTCCTCGCGGGCGATCACGCCCGCGCGCGACGCCTCCAGGAGGCGCTCACGCCCCTGGCGACCGCAGTCACCGGCACCCACGGCGTCGCCGGACTCAAGCTCGCAATGGGGCTCGCCGGATTGCAGGGCGGGACCGTGCGCGCGCCGCTCCTGCCCGCGCCCCCGTCGGTCCTCGACGAGATCCGCCCCCTGCTCGAGAAGGCGGAGCGGGCCGTCTAGGCCGAGAACGGCCCCGCGGGGTCGGCTGCCACCGCGGCGGGAACGAGGATCTCCAGGGCGCGCGGGCGCAGCTGCACCTCGACGCGGTCGGCGGCCTCCGCGGGATCGCCGTCGCAGTGGACGGCCGCAGGCGACGCGGCGGTGACGGTGGCGGACGAGCCCACGAGGCGCCGGTAGCCGGGCGCGCGCTCGAGACCGCCCAGGAACAGGCGAGGTGCCGCGGCCAGGGTGCGCCACAGCGGGCCGCTCTCGAAGACGACCACCTCCAGCCGACCGTCGTCGAGCTTTCCGCCGGGGTTGATGACGGCTCCCGAGCCGTACTGCGGGCCGTTGGCGAAGGTCGCCACGAAGGCCGCGAGGTCGAGCCGCTCCCCTCCCGCCTCGATGACGAGCCCGGGCGCCCGGTAGGCGCGCAGCTCGAGCAGGCTCAGGCGCAGGTAGCCGAGGAGGCCGCGCCGCCCGCCCTTGCGGCCCCGCTCGTGGAAGGCCTGGCCGACGACCGCGTCGAACCCGATCCCCGCCACGTTCAGGAAGAGCCGGCCGTTCAGGGAGCCGACGTCCATGCGGCGCCGTGCGCCCGACTCGAGGGCGTGCGAGAGCCGCCTCCGGCTGCAGCGGGATCCGCAGGGCTCGCGCCAGGCCGTTGCCCGAGCCGACGGGCACGATGCCGAGGGCGGCGGGGGAGCCGATCAGCCCGCGCGCCACCTCGTTGACGGTGCCGTCGCCGCCGACGGCGAGCACGACGTCCGCCCCTGCGGCCACCGCCTCCCGGGCCAGCTCGGTGGCGTGACCCGGCTCGCGCGTGAGGTAGACCGCGTAGTCCTTCCACGCCGGTCGGCCCCGCTCGACCGCCTCGCGCATCCGGTGCGCGGCGACACCCGCGCGGGGGTTCAGGATCGCCCGGACCTTCAAGCCACCTCCTCCAGCACGCGCAGCGTCTCGTCCACCATGTGGTCCACGGTGAAGCGCTCGAGGTAGCGCCGCCGGCCCGCGGCGCCGTAGGCGCGCCGGCGCTCGTCGTCGCCGAGAACGTCGGCGAGCGCGTCGGCCAGGGCCGCGGGGTCGCGCGGCGGCGCCACGCGGCCGGTCACGCCGTCCTCGACCGCTTCGGGGATCCCGCCCGCGGCGGTCGCCACCACGGGGAGGCCGAAGGCCATGGCGTCGAGGAGGCTCGTCCCCAGCCCCTCCAGGCGGGACGAGAGGCAGAAGACCGAGAAGGCGGGGAGCAGCCGGTCGAGGTCGTGGCGGAAGCCGGCGAAGACGACGCGGTCGCCGAGGCCGCGCTCGCGCACGAGCGCTTCGAGGGCCGGCCGGAGCTCGCCCTCGCCCGCGATCACGAGGCGGGCCTCGGGGCAGCGCGGCCGCACGAGCGCCATGGCCTCGACCAGCGTCGCGTGGTCCTTGTGGCCGGTGAGTGCCGCCACGTTGCCGACGACGGGAACGCCGGCCGGCACCCCGAGCGCCTCGAGCGCCTCGCGTCCGCCCGGGGCCGGGGCCCGGTCGGGCACGCCCTCGTAGACGAGACGCAACCTCGCCGGGGCGACGCCGCCCGTCTCGACGACCGCGCCGATGGCGCGGCTCACGACGATCACGCGGTCGCAGGCCGCGTACTTCGCTCTCGAGAAGGGACCGCGCAGCGGGAAGTCGACTCGCCGCACGGCCACCAGCGGGACGCGCCCAGCCAGCCGCGCCGCGACGAGGCCGGCCGAGACGCCGTGCGGGTCGTGGACGACCAGCGTCGCCGGCCGCTCGCGGCGCAGGAGGCGGGCGAGCGCGAGTATCGCTGGCGGCCAGAGGTCGCCGCGGAAGGGCAGGGGCCGCACCGCCGCGCCGGCCGCGCGCGCGCGGGCCTCGAGCTCGCCGCCCGCCCGGCAGGCGATCGCGGCGCTCCCGCCGCGCGCGGCCATGCCCCGCGCGGTGAGCAGCACCTGGTTCTGCCCGCCGCGCCAGGTGGCGGCGGTGTCGACGTGCAGGACGCCCTGCCTCATGCGCGCGGGGCGCCCGAGCGCACGAGCTCGCGGAGCTTGGCCAGCTTGGCGAAGGTGTAGTGCGTGTTGAGCACGGAGACGATGAAGCCGGAGCTGCCCAGCAGGAAGCCGCGCTTGATCACGTAGTTGCGGAAGAAGGCCCAGGACGCGCCCGCCGCCATGTCGGCCACGTTCGACCGCCGGCCGGCCGCGTGGGCCTGCCGGGCCCACAGGGTCGTGTACGAGTCGATCTTGCGCAGGTGGTCGGAGATGTCGGTGTACGGGTGGTGCTCGAGCTCGCCCCGCAGGCGCCCCAGCTTTCCGCGCACCACCACCGACTCGTGCACGAGGTCGCCCTGCCAGCCGCCCCGGCGTGCGGTCGAAGAGGCGCACCTGCCAGTCGGGGTACCAGTCCGTCGCGCGGATCCACCGCCCGAGGTACCACGCCACGCGGGGGATGCGGTAGCCCGCCGCGTCGAAGCCCCGCCGTCGCCGCCCCTCGATCTCCTCGCGCAGGGCCGCGCTCACCCGCTCGTCGGCGTCGAGCGGGAGCACCCAGTCGTGGCGCGCGGCGCGGGTGGCGAAGTCGCGCTGGGCCACGAAGCCCGGCCAGGGCGCGTTGACGACCACTCTCGCGCCCGCCGCTTCCGCGATCTCCCGCGTCCGGTCCCGGGAGCCGGAGTCCACGAGCACGATGTCGTCGCAGAAGGCGACGCTCGCCAGCGCGTCGCCGATCGTCTTCTCCTCGTCCTGCGCGATCAGGACGGCCGACAGCGGGACCATGCGCCCACGAGTATACCGGGGGCGCATCTTTGAGCAGGGGGGTGCTGCGTCGCACCCCCCTGAGACCCCCCGCTCGCTGCGCGCGAGTGAATCGGGCTTCGCTCGCAGCCCGTTGCCTCATGCCGCTCCGACCCCGACCGGAGGTAGGATGCGGCCGATGGAAACGGAACCGCTGACGAACGAGTCCCTGCTGCGGCTCTTCGAGGAGCGCGCGGCGCTCCTGCAGGGCCACTTCCTCCTCTCCTCGGGGCTGCACTCGCCGCGCTACCTGCAGTGCGCGCGGGTGCTCATGGACCCCGCCCTCGCCACGCGCCTGGGCGCCGCGCTCGCCGAGCGTCTGCTCCCGCTGTGCGGCGGCCGGCCGCCGGGGGCGGTCGTGGCCCCCGCCCTCGGCGGGGTGCTCGTGGCCCACGAGGTCGCCCGCGCCCTCGGCTGCCGCGGGCTCTTCACCGAGCGCCAGGACGGCGGGATGACGCTGCGCCGCGGCTTCTCGCTCGACGAGGGGGAGCCCGTGGTCGTGGTGGAGGACGTGATCACCACCGGCGGCTCCACGCGCGAGGTGATGGACGCGGTCGGCGCGCGCGGCGCGAGGGTCGTGGCGGTGGGGAGCCTCGTGGACCGCAGCGGCGGGGCGGCGGACCTCGGCGTGCCGCGAACGAGCCTGCTCGAGCTCGAGGTGCAGACGTACGCGGCCGACGCCTGTCCCCTCTGCGCCGCCGGGTCGAAGCCGGAGAAGCCCGGCTCCCGCGCCGGGCGCTGAAGCGCCGAGGGCCGACGTGCCCCTCTACCGCGTCACGCTCGCCTACGACGGCACCGACTTCCTCGGCTGGCAGCTCCAGCGCCCCGGGGGTGGCCGGACGGTCCAGGGGGTCCTCGAGGAGGCCCTCGGCCGGCTCGCCGGGGGCGGGCGGGTGGCGGTGGCCGGCGCCGGGCGCACCGACGCCGGCGCGCACGCCCTCGGCCAGGTGGCCGCGTTCGAGCTGCCTCGGCAGCTGGAGCCGGACGAGCTGCGGCGCGCGCTCAACGGTCTCCTGCCCTCGGACGTCCGCGTTCTCGACGCGGCCCCGGCGCCCGCCGGGCTTCCACCCGAGGAGGAGCGCCGTCTCCAAGCTCTACCGCTACGAGCTCGACTGCGGGGGCGTCCTCCTGCCGCAGCGCCGCCGCTTCGCCGGCTTCCTCCCCTGGACGCTCGACGAGGCCGCGGTGCGGCAGGCGGCCGCGCTCTACCTCGGCCGCCGCGACTTCGCCTCGCTCGCCTCGGCCGGCGGCTCGGTGACGACGACGGTCCGCACCGTGACGCGCTCGGAGGCCCGCGTTCGAGGGGACGACCCTCGTCTACGAGACCGAGGCCGACGGCTTCCTGCGGAAGATGGTCCGCAGCATGGTGGGCGGGCTGATCGCGGCGGGGCGGGGCGTCGTCCGGCCCGAGGCCCTCGAGCGCGCCCTCGAGGCGCGCGACCGCCGCGCCGTGGCCCGCGCCCGCGCCGGCCTGCGGGCTCACCCTCGTGCGCGTCGTCTACCCGCCCGCCCCGCGGTGCTAGGATAGGCTCGAAGCGAAGCGAGACCAGCGGCGCCATGTCCCTTCAGGACCTGCTCGAGGTCGTGCCCGTCGGCACCGACGAGGAGGACTTCCTCCGCGTGATCGACTTCGCGCGCCTGCCGCGGCACGTGGCGATCATCATGGACGGCAACGGCCGCTGGGCCCAGCTGCGCAGCAAGCACCGGGTCGAGGGCCACCGCGCGGGGATCGACGCCGTGCGCGACACCGTCGAGACCGCCGCCCGCCTCGGCCTCGAGGTGCTCACCCTCTACGCCTTCTCGATCGAGAACTGGAAGCGGCCCGAGAGCGAGGTCACGACGCTCATGGGCCTCCTCAAGCACTACCTCCGCAGCGAGCTCGACACCCTCCTGAAGAACAACATCCGCTTCCGGGTCGTCGGCCGCGGCGACGAGCTCTCCCCCGACGTCCGGGAGGAGCTCGCCCGCGCGGAGGAGCGCACCGCCGCCAACACGGGGCTGCAGTTCAACATCGCCCTCAACTACGGCGGGCGCGCCGAGATCACCGACGCGGTGAAGCGGCTCTTCGCCGAGCTGCTGCGCGAGGGGCGCACCCCCGAGTCGATCGGCGAGCAGGACCTCGCCTCCCACCTCTACACGGCGGGCCAGCCCGACCCCGACCTCCTCATCCGCACGAGCGGCGAGCTGCGGGTCTCGAACTTCCTCCTCTGGCAGATCGCCTACTCCGAGATCTGGGTCACCGAGGTGCTGTGGCCCGACTTCCGGCGCAAGCACCTTCTCCAGGCCATCGTGGAATTCCAGAAGCGTGAGCGGCGCTACGGCGGAATCGTCCCGGCCTGATCGCCTGCCTCCGCGCGGGCTCGGCGCCCCGGGCTTCCAGGCGAACCTCGCCCGGCGGGTGGCGACCGCGCTCGTGGCCCTGCCCGCGCTCCTCGCGGCGCTCTTCCTCGGCCCGCCCTGGCTCGCGGTCGGCGATCGTGGCCCTGGCGCTCGCGGTGGGCCTGCGCGAGTTCTCCGCGCTGCTGCGCGCGCGGGGCATCCGCCCCATGCCGCACGTCGGCTTCCCGCTGGCCGCCGCCCTCTTCCTCGACGTCGTCTCGCCGGGCTGGCTGGGCGTCCCGTTCGCTCCGCTCGGCGCGCTGCTGCTCCTGACCTTCACGCTGTGGCGCGGGGCCGACTTCGAGTCGGTCTCCGCGGCGGCGGCCACGCTCCTCGGCGCCGTCTACCTCGGCGCCCTCGGCGGGACGATCGCCGCGCTGCGGGTCCTCGATCCCGTCGGGGAGGGGGCGTGGCGGATGGTCCTCCTCCTCGGGATCCTCGTCTTCTCCGACAGCTTCGCCTTCTTCGTCGGGCACGCCGTCGGCCGGCGGCGGCTCCTGCCGGTCATCTCCCCCGGGAAGTCGGTCGAGGGGGCGATCGGGGGCCTCGTCGGCGGCGTCCTCGGGGCCTTCGCGGTCCGGCACCTCGGCCTGCCCGACGTGCCGGCGCTGCACGCGGCCGGCCTCGGGGTGGCGGTGGCGGCCATGGGGATCGTGGGGGACCTCGACGAGAGCCTCCTGAAGCGCTGGGCCGGCGTGAAGGACTCGGGGACGCTCTTCCCCGGCCACGGCGGAATGCTCGACCGGCTCGACAGTTTGCTGTTCGGAGCGCCGGTCCTGTACTATTACTTCCAGTACGTGCACTGAGCGCTCCACCACAAGTCGAATCGCCCCTCGTCGCCGCCAGTTGCCCGTCAGCATGAGGCGACGCACGTACCCCAGCCCCCCATGAAAGGCCTCTCCATCCTCGGCTCGACGGGCTCCATCGGCACGAACGTGCTGAGGGTGGTGGACGCGTTTCCCGGCCGCTTCGAGGTCGTGGGCCTCGCCGCCGGGACGAACGTCGAGGTCCTGGCGGAGCAGGTGGCGCGGCACCGCCCGCGGGTCGTGTCGGTCGCCGACGCGGGCGCCCTCGAGCGGCTCTCCCGCCTCGTGGACCTCTCGGGCCTGCGCGCGGTGACCGGCCGCGAGGGCATGGTCGAGGTGGCCACCCGGCCCGAGGCGCACATGGTGGTCGCCTCCGCCGTGGGGGCCCTGGGCCTCGTGCCGACCTACCGCGCGCTCGAGGCGGGCAAGGACGTGGCGCTCGCGAACAAGGAGACGCTGGTGATGGCCGGGGAGCTGATGCTCGCCCGGGCGCGGGAGACCGGCGCCCGGCTCCTGCCCATCGACAGCGAGCACTGCGCCCTGCACGAGTGCCTCGACGGCCGCCGGCCGCAGGACGTGCGGCGGCTCATCCTGACGGCCTCCGGCGGCCCGTTCCGCAACCGCCCGCGCGAGAGCTTCGACCGCATCACCCGCGAGGAGGCCCTCGCGCACCCGACCTGGCGCATGGGGCCCAAGATCACGATCGACTCCGCGACCCTCATGAACAAGGGCCTCGAGGTGATCGAGGCGCGGTGGCTCTTCGGGATCGAGGCGGCGAGGATCGACGTGCTCGTCCACCCGCAGTCCGTGATCCACTCGATGGTGGAGCTCGTGGACGGGACCGTGCTCGCGCAGCTCGGGGTGACCGACATGCGCATGCCGATCCAGTACGCGCTCCGCTACCCGGAGAAGTGGGAGGCGGCGATCCCGGGGATGGACTTCACGAAGGCGATGCAGCTCGACTTCGCCCCGCCCGACCGGGCGAAGTTCCCCTGCCTCTCGCTCGCCACCCGCGCGCTCGAGGCCGGGGGCACGGCGCCCGCGGCCCTCAACGCCGCGAACGAGGAGGCGGTGGCCGCCTTCCTCGACGGGAGGGCGCCGTTCCTCGCCATCCCCGAGTCGATCCAGGAAGTCCTCGAGACCGAGCCGAAGACGGCCGCTTCCACCCTCGAGGACGTGCTCGAGGCCGACCGCCGGGCGAGGGAAAGCACCCGGCAAATCCTCGCGCGGCGGACTCCCGCCCGCGTGGCGCTCTAGGGCCGTGTCCCTTCCCCGTCGGCGGCACGCCCCCGAAATGGAGAATCAGCGGTTCACATGGGCTTTCTGACCACCACCCTCTCGTTCGTCGTCGTGCTCGGGATCATCATCTTCGTGCACGAGTTCGGGCACCTGATCACGGCCAAGGCGTTCGGCATGCGGGTGTTCGTCTTCTCCTTCGGCTTCGGCAAGCGGCTCCTCGGCTTCAAGTGGGGCGAGACCGACTGCCGGCTCTCGGCGATTCCGCTCGGCGGCTACGTGAAGCTCGAGGGCGAGGGCGACGACCTGATCAGCGAGGACACCGCCGCCCTCGGCGACGGCAAGGACTTCCTCTCCCGGCCCCGCTGGCAGCGCTTCCTCGTGTACCTCGCCGGGCCCGCCATGAACGCGCTTCTCACGATCACCGTGCTCTCCGGCTTCTACATGGTGGGCTTCGCGGTCGAGGGAAGCCGCTACGACCGCCCGATCGTGGGCGCGGTCGACGTCGGCTCGCCGGCGGAGAAGGCGGGCCTCCTGCCCGGAGACGAGATCGTCTCGATCGACGGCAAGCCGCTCCCGTCGTGGGAAGAGGCGCAGTACCACATCATCCTGCGCCCGGAGACCTCCCTCGCGCTGCGCGTCCGACGCGGGGGCGACGAGCGCGAGGTCGCCGTGCGCTCCGAGGCCACCTCCGCCGAGAAGATCGGCTCGATCGGCGTCCACCCCCTGGTCCGCGTGGGCCAGGTCCTGCCCGGCCAGCCCGCCGAGGCCGCGGGCCTGCGCATCGACGACGCGATCCTCTCGATCGACGGCAAGCCGCTGCGCTCCTTCGCCGAGATCCCGCCCATCGTGGGCGGCTCGGGAGGGAAGGCGATGACGTTCCGCGTCTGGCGGGAGGGGCAGGCGTTCGACCTCGCGATCACCCCGAAGGACTCCGGGGCGGGGCCGAAGATCGGCATCGCGCCGAAGACCGTCCTCAAGAAGTTCGGCCCGGTGGCGGCGGTCGGCGAGTCGCTGCGCTGGACCTGGGAGATGACCCGGCAGACGTTCGACGTGGTCGGCCGGCTCGTCACCGCGCGGATCTCGCCGAAGACGATGATGGGCCCGCTCGGCATCGCGCAGGCCTCGGGCGACGCCGCGCGCGGGGGGGCGGGCTCGCTCCTCTTCCTGGTGGCGGTGATCAGCCTCCAGGTCGGGATCCTCAACCTGTTCCCGCTGGCTCCGCTCGACGGGGGGCACCTGGCGATCCTGGCGGTCGAGGGCGTGGCGCGGCGCGACCTGAGCCCCACGATCAAGGGCTGGATCATGAACGCGGGAGCGGCGGTGATCTTCCTGCTGATCGGGGTGGTGCTCTACTCCGACATCAGCAAGATGGCCTTCGTGCAGCGGCTGTTCCAGTAAGCCCGACGGCCTTCGCGCAGCGGCTGCTGCAGTAGGTCCGACGGCCTTTGTGCGGCTGCTGCTGCAGTAGGTCTGGCGGCCTTCGCCAGCCAGTTGAGGCCTTGTCATTCCGAGGAGCTTCATCCAGCCAGGCGACGAGGAATCCGCCGGCCCGGCCGGCGGATCCTTCGGGACCCGTCCGACTCGGAGTCCCTCAGGATGACGGCTTCTACCGGCCCCAGGTCGGCCTGAACGTCGGGTCGAGGCTGTAGGCCTTCGCGAAGAGCTCCTTGGCCTTCTCCTTGTTCGCGTTCATCCGCCGCGAGGGCTCGCCCATCTTGTAGTAGGTGTAACCCAGGTAGTAGGCGGCGGCCGCGCTCTGCGGGTCTGCGGCCTCGGCCTTCTCGAACTCGGCACGCGCGGCGGCGAAGCGCCGCTTCTTGAACGCGGCGATGCCGGCGTCGAGGTGCGGGGTAGCCGCCCCCGAGGGTGAAGCCGGCAGGTCGCTGGCCGTCACGCCCGGGGTGGCCGGGACCGACGGGGGAGCGGCTGGCGCGGGCGCCTGGGGGGCGAGCGCGGCCGACAACAGGACAGTGGCGAGCAGCATGACCGCCTCCTTCTCTCGAAGGGCTCCAGTCTAAGCCCGTCGGGAAGTGAGCGGGATCACGCCGGCAGAAAATCCGGCGCGCGGGCCGGGATCGAGGTTCGAGCCGCAATCGGCCCGAGCGCGAGAGCCGTGGCGATCGTCTACGAGCCGGGGCGGCGAGACGACGATCGGGCGGCCGAGGCGGACCGCCTCCGTCGAGCGCTCCCCGCTCGCGCTCACCGTCAGGCCGAGCTGGAGCGCGACCGACTCCGTGTTGTCGCTGCCGGTGCCCGTCACCGGGTCGCGCGGCACGTTGTAGAGG
The DNA here is from genome assembly GCA_963818355.1 of uncultured Acidobacteriota bacterium. Lineage (GTDB taxonomy): Bacteria > Acidobacteriota > Vicinamibacteria > Fen-336 > Fen-336 > DATBSL01. The sequence goes on from CAWFSB010000017.1 coordinate 17,067, forward strand.
ACGAGGTAGTACGTCCCCGGCTCCAGCGTCTCGGTGTAGAGGACACGCGGCTTCGGGTTCTGCGTCGGCGAGGACAGGATGAAGGGGCACGTCTGGCTCGAGAGCTGGGCGTAGGTGCAGTTCGTTCGCCCCAGGAACACCTGCATCCACGTCGACGGCGAGGTCCAGTCCACGGTGATGTCGAGAACGCCCCGCTGCGAGAGGATGAGCTCGATGGAGATCCAGATGTCGGTCTGGAAGCCGGAGAACGAGGTCTGGGCGATCACTCCGCGGACCGGCGCCGGAGTGACGACGACCACCGGCGGCCGTACGGAGTCGCCACCGCACGCGGCGAGCGCGACGAGAAGCGCCCCCGCGGCAGCGATGCGCACGGTGCTCTCGAAGACAGCTCCTCATCGACGGACCCCCTCGATCCGATTCTAGGGCCCAGCCGCCGCGTGCGCAATGGCGATGTAGAATGGCGGCGTCGTCAAGATGGAGTGACCCGCCGTGATGATGTGTCGCGCCCTCCCGCGCCGTCACCCTCGGGCCCCCGCCGCCGCGGCTCGCGTGCTGGGCCTTTCGCTCGTCACCGACGCTCGCCGCCGGCGCCGCCGCAGGCCCCGGCGCCGCCGGCCCCGGCGTCCCTGGCGATCGAGCACCAGGCTCCCGGGTGCGTCGCCGCCGGCAAGTACTCCCGGGTCGAGGCCTGCTTCAAGCCGCAGGCCGCGCTCGCGCGGGCCCGCGTCTACTTCCGTGCGGGCGGCACCGCGGACTGGTTCTACGTCGAGATGTCGGGACCGCCTCCTTGCCTCCAGGGCGTCCTGCCCCGTCCGAAGAAGGGCCTCGAGCGGATCGAGTACTACGTGGCCGCGACCGATCGCTCCTTCGCCGAGAGCCGGACGGAGGAGCGCGTCGTCCAGGTGACCGCCGACGGGCGCTGCAGCGCCGGCCCCGTCGCCCCCGTGGCCGACTCGGCCAGCGTCGTGATCGGCTCGGCCTCGGGCGCGGCACCCGTGGGCTTCGTCACCGGCGGCGGCGTGTCGCCCCTGCTCATCGCGGGCGGGGTGGCGGTCGTCGGGCGGCGGGGCCGCGGCCGTCCTCGCCGGCGGTGGGGAGGCGGACGCGAGAGACGCTCCGCACCACGACGACGCTTCCCGCCCCCACGACGACCACGACGACCACGACGACGCACCCGACGCCACCACGACCACCACCACTCTCGCCGCCGACGACGACGACCACGACGACGACCACGACCACCACGACCCTGGCCCGTGCGAGACTCCCAGTCAGTCGCCGAGCCGTCAACATCACCTCGCCGTCGACCGGGCCCCTGAGCGGGCTGCAGGTCACGGTCAACGCCAACGCGTCCGACCCCGCCCCGGGCTCGGGCGTGAAGGAGGTGCGCTTCTACTGGCAGTACTGCCCCGGGGGCGCGTGCGGCAGCCCAGAACCTCATCGGCGCCGACACCACGTCGCCCTACAGCGCCGTCTGGGTCTTCCCTTCCTGCGGGTCGGCGCCCGAGGACCGCTTCCGCATCCTCGCCCGCGCCGAGGACAGACTGCGGGAACGTGAGCCCGGATGCGGGAGTGGACGTGCGCCTCACCGGCCGCGGCTGCTTCCGCGCTGCGCTCCCGCGACACCGGCGCCACCGGGGCCTGGGTGAGCGAGCTCTCGGTGCCCGACGCGCGCGGCCAGGTCGTCGTGGACGGCACGCAGGCCGTCTTCCCGGCGGGCGGGGTGGCCACGTTCTCCCTGCCGGTGGGCGCCGGGCCGCCACCGCTTCGAGGCGACGCTGGTGGACGGGGCCGGCCGGCCCGGCACGTGGCGCTTCGACCTCTCGACCCTCGGCCTCCGGCCGGGATCGCTCCGGGTGGTGGCGGGCGAAGCGGCAGAGGCGGGCTCCGCGACGGTCGTCTTCCGCCTCCGGGGAAAGCCCGGCGAGCGCGTGGTGTTCACCTTCGACGTCGGGGGAGAGCCGTAGGCGCCCGCCTCGCGCGTGCTCGGGCTAGGGCATCACCTTGCGGTGCCGGGCGACCTCTTCCTCGTAGTACTTGCGGTAGAGGACGTCCCACTCGTCCGAGCCCTCGACGACCCGCTTCTGGGTCTCGAGCTTCTTGCGCACGAGGGCGTCGATCACCTCGTCGTTGCTCATCTCGTCCATGATGATCTTGACGATCGTCTGGCGGATCTCCTGCGGCTCGTCGAAGTACTCGACCCCGTCGTCGCTGTCGAGGTGGCCCAGGATGAGGTGCGACATGTTGAGGACCCTCTCCCGCGAGAGCTTCACAGCACGATCCCCTTCTTCTTGGCGAGCTCGCGCTTCACCTTCTTGAACATCTCCGAGTAGGTGATGTCGGAGCGCTCCATGTGGGTCATGTGCTGCGCCAGCACCTCGCGGGCCTCTTCGTTGAGGCGGTCCTCGACGGAGAGGTCGTCCACGATGACGTGGGCGATGCCCTCGATCACGCGGCGCTCGTCGTCCACCTCGAGTCGCTCGGCGGCCACGAGGGTCTTCACGATCTTGCGCGAGATGAACTGGATTTCGTCGGGTGAGAGTCGCATCGTTTCTTTGAGCCGTGGAGTATACCACTGCGGTCGCCACCCATTCTTCCGCCCGCGATGGCGCCGCGCGACACCGGCACGCTTCTTGCTTAATCGGGCGAGCGGAAGCATCGTGCCGGAATCCGGCGCTCTGGAGGCGCCGGATCATGCGAGGGAGCGGATGACCATGCTGCGGACCCAAACTCAGCGCAAGAGCCTGTTCTGGAGCACTCTGCTGGCGGCCGCCGTGGTGACGACAGCCGCGCCCGGAGAGGCGCAGGCGGGGCGCCAGCTCACGAGAAGGACGCTGCCGAATGGGGCTCAGGCGCCGAGCGCTGTCCAGACTTCGGACGCCAGCGACCCGGCGGTTGAAACGGGCATCACGCGCCTCCTGGCGGCCTCGGCTGGGAGCGGGCCCACTCGGGCCGCTGCCGGCACGACCGTCGAGGGGCAAGGCGCCCACCTGACCCGCTCCCGCGGGGGATACGTCCGGGCCCTCGTGGCTCCTCCCGGGGGAGGCTGGACGGTCGCGCGGCCCGGCTCCGACCGGACTCCTGAAGGTCTGGCCCTGGCGTTCCTCCGCGAGCACCGCGTGGCGCTCGGCTTGTCGAAGAGAGCCGTCACCTTTCAGTCGACGGCCCTCCGTCGTGCCCCCGGCCAGAGCTACGTGCGGCTCGCTCAGCGATTCGCCGGCCTCCCGGTGTTCGGCGCGAGCGTGGTGGTCCAGGTCGAGGAGTCGGGCAGGGTGGGCTACGTCCTCTCGGACATCGCGCGTGACGACGCCGACCTGCACACGCCCGGCTTCTCCGTTCAGGCGTCGATCGACGGAAGCGCGGCGGCCACGACGGCGCTCGGCGTCGTTCCGCTCGATCGTCAGGTCGGTCTCGAAACGGATGCCCCGGAGCTGACGGTCTACGAGCCCTCCGTCATCGGGAGTGCGGGCCCGAGCCGGCTCGTCTGGCACGTCCGCGTTCGCAACGCCTCCGGCGACGTGAACGAGGTCGTGCTGGTGGACGCGGTCTCCGGCGACGTCGCCTTCCATTACTCCGACGTCAAGCACGCGAAGAGCCGGTCGATCTACGACCACGCGAACGTTTCAGGCTCGCTCGGCACCCTCGTCCGCAGCGAGGGTGGCCCCGCCAGCGGCATCGCCGACGTCGACAACGCCTACGACTACCTCGGCGACACCTACGATTTCTATTTCACCCGATTCGGGCGGGACAGCTACGACGGCTCGGGCGCGCCCCTGGTGGGTCGCGTGCGCTACTGCGAGCCGTAGCGAGGCGTGCCCCTACGCGAACGCCTACTGGAGCGGGTCGGAGATGCTTTTCGGCCAGGGCTTCGCGGCCGCCGACGACGTCGTGGCGCACGAGCTCACCCACGCGGTGACCGAGCGGGAGTCGAACCTCATCTACTGGGGCGAGTCCGGGGCGATCAACGAGGCCTTCTCGGACATCTTCGGCGAGTTCGTGGACCTCACGAACACCGGCGGCAACGACGGCTCCTCCGTTCGCTGGCTGATCGGCGAGGACCTCGTGGGCGGCGCCATCCGCAGCATGTCGGATCCGACGATCTACTGGCGATCCCGACCGGCGCTTCAGCCCGAACTGGTACTGGGAGTCGGAGGACAACCGGGGGGTCCACTACAACTCCGGCGTGGCGAACAAGCTGGCCTTCCTGCTCACGGACGGTGGCTCGTTCAACGGGCAGACCGTGACCGGCCAGGGGATTCCCGCAGGTCGCCGGTCTCTTCTACGAGGCGCAGGCGAACCTCCTGGGGCCGGCTTCGGACTACTTCGACCTGTACGCGGCGCTCCGACAGGCCGCGAAGAACCAGAACTGGACCGCCGCTTCCCGCGACAGCCTCGAGGCGGCCACGCGTGCCGTCGAGATCAACGTGCCCGGAAACGTGGTCGAGGTCTTCTCGGACGGCTTCGAGGGCGCGTTCTCCGGCAACTGGCAGGTGTCCGTGGGCGAATACTGGGAAACCGTGGGGGGTAACACCTCGGCCACGACCTGGGGGACAGTCCTCCGCATCGGGCCGCCACGGGCACCTCCAGCCTCTACTGCGCGGCCGGTGGACCCGGACCGGCGCCGGGCCCCCTCTACAGGCCCTACATGGACGCCTGGGTCGTGCGCGGCCCGTTCTCGCTCGACCAGGCGCAGGCGGCCTGGGCGGAGTTCGACGTGTTCCTCGATCTCGAATACCCGAACGACGAGGTGTATTGGGGCGTTTCGACGGACGGGGTGAACTTCGACGGCTACGCGGTCTCCCCGGGGCCGGACGGGTACTCGACGGGCGTCGAGGGCACGCCGGGGTGGTCCCACGAGCTCTTCAACTTCAAGGAGATTCCGGGAGTCCTGGGTCAGCCCCAGGTCTGGCTGGCGTTCAACTTCTTCTCCGACGAGATCGTCGAGTACGAGGGCGCTTCCATAGACAACGTCAGCGTCCTGAAGGCGGCCACCGCGGCTCCGATCGGATCCTTCGACACGCCGGCCGACGGTTCTTCGGGCCTGACGGGCACCGTCTCGTTGCAGGGCTGGGCGCTCGACGACCTCCAGGTGACGCAGGTGTCGATCTACCGTGACCCCGTTTCCGGCGAGACGCCGGGCCCCAACGGGGTCCACGTCGGTGACGCCACCCAGGTCGCCGGGCTGCGGACCGACATCGAGGCGGCCTACCCGACCTACCCCTACGCCTACAAGGCGGGCTGGAACTTCGACCTGCTCTGGAGCACCTTGCCGTCGGCCGGGCAGGGCACGTTCGTCTTCCGCGCCCTTGCCTACGACGCAGACGGCCGGTCGACCCTTCTGGGATCCCGCACGCTGACAGGCGCCCCGGCGGCCCCCGCGGTGCTGACGGTCGTGCGCGCCGGCGTCGGCAGCGGGCTGGTGGTGTCGACGCCCCCGGGGATCGACTGCGGGCTCGACTGCACGGAGAGCTACGCCGCGAACACCGCGGTCTCGCTGACGGCGATACCGGACGCGGGATCGGTGCTGGTGGGCTGGTCCGGCGGGTGCGTCGGGACAGGCCTGAGCTGCGAGCTGACGATGGACGCGGCGAAGACGGTGACGGCGACGTTCGACCTGGTGGGCGAGCCGATCGCGTGGGAGCGGTTCATCGGGACGGAGGCTCAGGCGAACACGCTGCGGCGGACGAGCGGCGGCCGGCTGGAACGCGGGCGCGGTGTCGAACAAGGTGCTCGCCTCGGGCGACGGGTACGTGGAGTACACGCTGCCGGCGACCCCGGGCTACGCGATGTTCGGCCTGAGCCACGGGGACACGGACGGCGGCTACGCCGACATCGACTACGCGCTCTACACCTACCCGGGGACGGGCCAGCTGATGGCGTTCGAGAAGGGGGTGTACCGCGGGACGTTCGGGCCGTACGCCCAGGGCGACCGGCTGCGGGTGAGTGTCGAAGGCGGGGTGGTGACGTACCGGAAGAACGGGCAGCTGCTGGGCAGCTCGGCCGTAGCGCCCGACGTACCCGCTGCTGGCGGACACGAGCCTGTACTCGGCGGGGACGGAGCTTCTGGACGCCCGGATCGCGGGGCAGCTCGAGGACCGGGTGGTGATCCAGGCGACGGACGTCGTTTGGCGGAACCTCGTCCGGGCGACGGCGTCGGGCTCGACGCCTGACGCGGGAGAACAGCGTCGGGTGGAACGGTGGAGCGTCCTCGGCGCAGGAGCTCGCCTCGGGCGACGGGTACACGGAGTACCGGGTGTCGAGCGCGAGCGACTACGTGATGTTCGGGCTGAGCCACGGAGACACGGACGGGGGCTACGCGGACATCGACTACGCGATCTACACGTACCCGGCGACGGGCCAGCTGATGGTGTTCGAGGGCGGGGCGTACCGGACGACCCTGGGCAGCTACGCGGTGAACGACGTGCTGCGGGTGGGGGTGGAAGGCGGGGTGGTGACGTACTCGGTGAACGGGGTGCTTCTGTACAGCTCCTCGACGCCTCCCACCTACCCGCTGGTGACGGACACGAGCCTGTACTCGGCGAACGCGACGGTGACGGCGGCGAGGATGGGCGGCGAGCTCGAGGAGATCGTGAGCTGGACGCACCTCAACGGGGTGGAGGTCGACGGGCGACGCGCTGACGCGTCCGGTGGCGGGAGGCTGGACGGCGGGAGCGATCTCGAGCCGGCGGATCGCCGACGGGAAGCGGCGGCGCGGAGTACACGCGTGGCGGACCTGGCGAGCTACGTGATGTTCGGGCTGAGCCACGGGGACACGGACGGCAGCTACGCGGACATCGACTACGCGCTCTACACGTACCCGCCGACGAGCCAGGTGATGGTGTTCGAGGGCGGCAGCGTACCGGGGCCAGTTCGGGGCGTACGCCCCGGGCGACCGGCTGCGGGTGAGCGTCGAGGACGGGGTGGTGTCGTACTGGAGGAACGGGGGCCTGCTGTACACCTCGCTCACCGCGCCCACCTACCCGCTGGTCCTGGACGTGAGCCTCTACACGGGGCGGATCGAGGGGGCGCGTCTGTTCGGGAACCTGTCGAGCGTGCCGGTGATCGAGGAGAGCGTGACGCTGGACGAACCTGGTGAACGTGACGGACGCCGGAGGGACGCTCCAGCGGCCCACGGGGGCGGGCTGGAACGCGGGAGCCGTCTCGACGCAGACGCTGAGCGGCGACGGGTACGTGGAGTACACGGTGTCGCAGCGCGAGCGACTACGTGATGTTCGGGCTGGGGAACGGGGACACGGACCAGGGCTACGCCGACATCGAGTACGCGATCTACACCTACCCGGCGACGGGGCAGCTCTACATCTACGAGGGCGGGGTGTACCGGGCGCGCCGGAGGCAGCTACGCGGCGGGGGACAAGCTGCGGGTGGCGGTGGAGGGCGGGGTCGGTGAAGTACCGGAAGAACGGGGCGCTGCTCTACAGCTCCACGACACCGCCCACGCTACCCGCTCCGCGTGGACACCAGCCTCTACTCGCCGGGGGCCACCGTGGCCGGGGCGAAGATCGGGCGGGAGGAGTAGGGCGGGGTCCATCGGGCGGGTGGCGGGACGTGGGCGCGGGGGAGGCGTGGCGTGCCAGCCCTAGCACGGCGCGCGGGCGTGCTATCCTCCGGCCGCCATGAAGCTCCACGTCGTCAGCCACCCCCTCGTGGACGACGTCCTCAGCTCCCTGCGCGACGCGCGCACGCCGTCCACCGAGTTCCGCCGCCTCGCCCACCGGGTGAGCCTCCTGGTGACCGCCGAGGCCACCCGCGACCTCCCGACCGCCCCGGGGGAGGTGGGGACGCCGCTCGAGACGACGGCGGTCCGCCGCCTCTCGCGCCGGGTCGTCGCGGTACCGGTGCTGCGGGCCGGCCTCGGCATGCTCGACGCCTTCCTCGAGCTCGTCCCCAGCGCGCAGGTCGGCTACTTCGGCCTCGAGCGCAACGAGCAGACGGCGGTCGCCCGCCGCTACTACGAGAAGGTGCCGAAGGACCTGCAGGACGCCGTCGTCTACCTCCTCGACCCGATGCTCGCGACCGGGGGCTCGGCCGCGATGGCAATCGAGGGCCTGCAGGACCTCGGCGCGCGCCACGTGCGCCTGCTGTGCGTGGTCGCCGCTCCCGAGGGTGTCGCCTGGCTCGAGACGGCGGCGCCGGAGGCCGAGGTCTACACCGCGGCCCTCGACCGCGAGCTGAACGACCGCAAGTACATCCTTCCGGGCCTCGGCGACTTCGGCGACCGATTGTTCGGCACGTAAGCACCCGGGGGTGCCGGGGGGGCGGGATGCCCCCCCGGAGCGAAGGAAGGGCGTCTCTCCTCTGAGGAAGGTTCGCGGGAGAACATTGCTCTCCCGAGAGGCTCAGATATCCCTCGCGCGCCGGCAGGGGAACCGCACTCGGGATGACAGGTTGACCCTCTCGCGGCCCTGTACTAGTCTCTCTGCTCTATTTCGGAGCCCCGGCAGTAGAGCAGGGGGTTCAGTCCCAAAGGCCAGCAAAGAAAGACCTTGAGGCACACCGGTAGCTCCGTGGCGTAGCGAGGATATGGCCCAGCTTTTCCCCAGATCCGCCAACCAGATCGCGAAGGCCAGCATCGTGCTCGGCGGCGCCCTGGCCGCGACGGTGGCCGGCATCGTGATGTTCGTCATCCCCCGCTCGGCCTACGTGACGCGGCAGAAGGAGGCCCGGGAGCAGCCCGTGCCCTTCTACCACCTGCACCACGTGGGCGGGATGGGCATCGACTGCCGCTACTGCCACACCGCGGTCGACAAGTCGGCCACCGCCGGGATCCCCCCCACCAAGACGTGCATGAACTGCCACTCGCAGATCTTCAACCAGAGCCCCACGCTCGAGCCGGTCCGGGCGAGCTGGCGCACGGGGACGTCGATCGAGTGGGTGAAGGTGCACGACCTGCCCGACTTCGTCTACTTCAACCACAGCGCCCACGTGAACAAGGGCGTCGGCTGCACCACCTGCCACGGGCCGATCGACAAGATGAGCTACGTCTGGCAGGAGAAGTCGCTGCTCATGGAGTGGTGCCTCGACTGCCACCGGCAGCCCGAGAAGTACCTCCGCCCGAAGGGCGAGGTCTATAGCGTCGCGTGGAAGTCGCCGTCCAACCAGCTCGAGCTGGGACGGAAGCTCGCGGCGGAATACAAGGTCAAGACCCAGGTCACCTGCTCCACGTGCCACCGATGAGCCAGGAACAAACGAGAGCCGTCCCCGTGGAGCTCCAGGGCGTGCGCCGCCGGCCGGGCGGAGAGGGCCCGCGCCGCTACTGGAAGAGCCTCGACGAGCTGGCCGACGCGCCGGCGTTCCTCGACTTCCTGCACCGGGAGTTCCCGGAGCAGGCCTCGATGTTCGAGGACCCGAAGGGCCGTCGCGAGTTCATGACCCTGATGGGCGCCTCGCTCGCCCTCGCCGGTCTCACCGCCTGCACCAAGCAGCCGGCGGAGAAGATCCTGCCCTACGTGCGGCAGCCGGAGCAGCTCGTGCTGGGCCGGCCCCTCTTCTTCGCGACGGCCGCCGGCCACGACGGCTACGCGCGCGGCATCCTCGTCGAGAGCCACGAGGGGCGGCCGACCAAGGTCGAGGGCAACCCGGACCACCCGGCGAGCCTCGGCGCGCTCGGACGTCTTCGGCCAGGCCCACGTGCTCGGCCTCTACGACCCGGACCGCTCGAAGACCGTCCTCTATCGTCGGCCAGGATCGGACCTGGGGCGAGTTCGGCGCCGCGCTGCGCGAGGCGCTCGAGACGCAGAAGGCCAAGGAGGGGCGCGGGCCTGCGCTTCCTCACTGGCCGCGTGACCTCGCCGACCCTCGCCGCGCAGATTGCGGGCGTCCTCGCCGACCTTCCCGCAGGCGAAGTGGGTGAGCTGGGAGCCGGCCGGCCGCGACAACACCCGCGCGGGTGCGGTCCTGGCCTTCGGGGAGCCGGTCGAGGCGCAGTACCGCTTCGACCAGGCCGACGTGATCCTCAGCCTCGAGGCCGACTTCGTCGGCTCGCACCCGGCGAGCCTGCGCCTCGTGCGCGAGTTCGCCTCCCGCCGCAAGGTGGACGGCGCGAAGCCCGAGATGAACCGTCTCTACGTGGTCGAGGGCTCGCCCACGTCCACCGGCGCCTCCGCCGACCACCGCCTGGCGCTGCGCAGCTCCGAGATCGAGGGCTTCGCCCGCGCGGTGGCGGCGCGGCCTCGGCGTCGCCGGCCGAGGGCGGCGCCCCGCACGCCTGGGCCGCCCCGATCGTGAAGGACCTGAAGCGCGCCGGCGCCCGGGCCCTGGTGATCGCCGGCGAGTCGCAGCCGCCGGCGGTGCACGCGCTCGCCCACGCGATGAACGAGGCCCTGGGCGCGGTCGGCACGACCGTGACCTACACCGATCCCGCCGAGGCCGCGCCGGTCGGCGAGGCGGCGGCCCTCGCGGCCCTGGTCGGCGAGATGCAGGCGGGCGCGGTCGAGGTCCTCGTCGTCCTCGGCTCGAACCCCGCCTACGCCGCCCCCGCCGACCTGAGATCGAGAGGCGCTCGACAAGGTGCCCGCTGCGGATCCACCACGGGCTCTACCTCGACGAGACGGCCGAGCGCTGCCACTGGCACCTGCCGGCCTCGCACCCGCTCGAGAGCTGGGGCGACCTGCGCGCCGCGGACGGCACGGTCTCGATCGTCCAGCCCCTCATCGCGCCCCTCTACAACACGCTCTCCGACGATCGAGGTCCTGGCCGCCTTCGGCGAGGGCGAGCAGAAGGGCTACGAGGTCCTTCGCGCGCGCTGGGAGGCGGCAGCTCGGCTCGGCCGAGTTCGAGAAGCGCTGGAACCGGGCGCTGCACGACGGGGTCGTGGCCGGCACCGCCTTCGCGCCGAAGGCCGTGAAGGTCACGCCCGGCGCGTGGGCGAAGGCCGGGAAGGCAGCGCTCGCCGGCGGCCTCGAGATCGCGTTCCGGACCGACCCCTCCGTCTACGACGGCCGCTTCGCGAACCTGGGCTGGCTGCAGGAGCTGCCGAAGCCGCTCAGCAAGATCACCTGGGACAACGTGGCCCTGGTCAGCCCGAAGACGGCCGCGGCGCTCGGCGGCGTGCGGACCGAGCAGACCGCGAGCGGCCACACCACCGAGGTCGCCGAGCTGCGCCTCGGCGGCCGCTCCGTGAAGGCGCCTCTCTGGGTGCTGCCCGGCCACGCCGACGGCGCCGTCACCGTCCACCTCGGCTTCGGCCGGACGCGCGCGGGCCGGGTCGGCACCGGGGTCGGCTTCGACGCCTACGCGCTGCGCACGAGCGACGCGCCGTGGGCGGCGGGCGGGCTCGAGGTCGTGAAGACCGGCGAGACCGCACTCGTCGCCTGCACCCAGGACCACTGGACGATGGACGCGACCGCGCAGGAGCAGGCGCACGAGCGGCACGTCGTGCGGGCGGTGACCCTGGCCGAGCTCGCGCAGGACCCGCACGCCGTCCAGGGGATGGCACGAGCCCCCGAAGCCCGGCCTCTCGATGTTCCCGCGAGCACAAGTACGAGGGGCACGCCTGGGGCATGTCGATCGACATGAGCGCCTGCGTCGGCTGCAACGCCTGCGTCAGCGCCTGCCAGTCCGAGAACAACATCCCGGTGGTGGGGAAGGACCAGGTCGGCCGCGGCCGCGAGATGCAGTGGATCCGCGTCGACCGCTACTACGAGGGCCCGCCGGAGAGCCCCGACACCTACCACCAGCCGGTCCTCTGCATGCACTGCGAGAACGCCCCTTGCGAGGTGGTCTGCCCGGTGGCGGCCACGGTGCACAGCGAAGAGGGCCTCAACGACATGGTCTACAACCGCTGCGTGGGGACGCGGTACTGCTCGAACAACTGCCCCTACAAGGTGCGGCGCTTCAACTTCCTGCTCTACCAGGACTGGACGACCCCGACCTTCAAGATGATGCGCAACCCCGAGGTCACGGTGCGCTCCCGCGGCGTCATGGAGAAGTGCACCTACTGCGTGCAGCGCATCAGCCGGGCCCGCATCGACGCGAAGAACCAGGGCCGCGACGATGAAGGACGGCGACGTGGTGACCGCCTGCGAGGCGGCCTGCCCGGCCCAGGCGATCGTCTTCGGCGACGTGAACGACCCGACGAGCCGCGTCGTCGAAGCTGAAGGCGAGCGAGCGGAGCTACGGCCTGCTGACCGAGCTGCAGACGAAGCCGCGCACGACGTACCTGGCCGCGGTGCGGAACCCGAACCCGGAGATCCCGGGCGCCGCGGGGGCGAGGCGCAGCCATGGCTAGCCCGGCTCGCGTCGAGCACGCCGGTCATCGGGCCCGGCCACACGTTCGCCACCGTCACCGACAAGATCTCGAGCCTCGTCCTCACCACGAAGACGCCGCTCGGCTGGTTCGTCGGCTTCGGGATCGCGTTCTCGCTCCTGATGATGTTCCTGGCCACGGTGACGTACCTCCTCGCGAAGGGGACCGGCATCTTCGGGCGTCAACGTCCCGGTCGGCTGGGGCTTCGACATCATCAACTTCGTCTGGTGGATCGGGATCGGCCACGCCGGGACGCTCATCTCCGCGATCCTGCTCCTCCTGCGGCAGCAGTGGCGCACGTCGATCAACCGCTTCGCGGAGGCGATGACGCTCTTCGCCGTGGCCTGCGCGGGCATGTTCCCGATCCTGCACATGGGCCGCCCGTGGGTGGGCGCCTACTGGCTGATGCCCTACCCGAACACGATGGGCCTCTGGCCCAACTTCCGCAGCCCCCTCATCTGGGACGTGTTCGCGGTCTCGACCTACGCCACGGTCTCCGCCCTCTTCTGGTTCGTGGGCCTCATCCCCGACCTCGCCACGCTGCGCGACCGGGCGCAGAACCCGGCTCGCGCGGACGATCTACGGCATGCTGGCGATGGGCTGGCGGGGCTCGGCCCGGCACTGGGCCAACTACGAGACGGCCTACCTGATCCTGGCCGGCCTCTCGACCCCGCTCGTCGTCTCCGTCCACACCGTGGTGAGCTTCGACTTCGCGGTGGGCGTCATCCCCGGCTGGCACGCCACGATCTTCCCGCCCTACTTCGTGGCCGGCGCCATCTACGCCGGCTTCGCCATGGTGCTGACCCTCGCCATCCCGCTGCGCAAGGCCTACGGGCTCGAGGACTTCATCACCATGAAGCACATCGAGAACATGGCCAAGGTCATGCTCGCGACCTGCCTCATCGTGGCCTACGGCTACCTGATGGAGGCCTTCATGGCCTGGTACAGCGGGAACATCTACGAGCGCTTCATGATGTGGAACCGGATGACCGGGCCGCTATCGGCTGGAGCTACTGGATGCTCATCCTGTGCAACGTGGTCGTCATCAACACGCTGTGGGTGAAGCGGCTCCGCACGAACGTCGCCTACCTCTTCTTCGTCTCGCTCGTGGTCAGCGTCGGGATGTGGCTCGAGCGCTTCGTGATCATCGTGACGAGCCTGCACCGCGACTTCCTGCCCTCCTCCTGGGGCATCTACCGCGGGACGCCGTTCGACTGGTCGATGTTCATCGGCACGATCGGCCTCTTCCTGACCCTCTTCTTCCTCTTCATCCGCTTCCTGCCCGCGATCTCGATCTTCGAGATGCGGACCCTCGTGCCGGGGGCGGCGCCCAAGGAGGACGAAGGCATGAGCCGCCCGGCGCTCTACGGGCTCATGGCCGAGTTCGACACCCCGGCCGAGATCGTTCGTGCGGCGGCGGCCGTCCACGCCGCCGGCTACCGGAAGGTGGACGCCTACACGCCCTACCCGATGGAGGAGGTGCTCGACGCCCTGCACCTCCACCACACGCCACGTGCCGAAGCTCGTCCTCGCCGGCGGGCTCTTCGGGATGGCGGCGGGCTGGGGGCTGCAGTACTGGTCCTCGGTGATCGAGTACCCGATGAACATCGGCGGGCGGCCGTTCTTCGCGTGGCCGGCGTTCGTCGATCCCGACCTTCGAGACGACCGTGCTCTTCGCCGCCCTCGCCGCCGTCTTCGGCATGCTGGCGCTCAACGGCTTCCCCCAGCCGTACCACCCGGTCTTCAACGTGCCGAGCTTCGTGACCGCGAGCCGCGACCGCTTCTTCCTCTGCATCGAGTCGGGCGACCCGAAGTTCGACGCGGAGAGGACGCGCGAGTTCCTGCAGGGGCCTCGGGGCGGCCGCGGTCTCGGAGGTGGACGAATGAAGCCCCTGACGGGGCCAGCGCGGCGCGCCGTCGCCCTCCTGCTCCTGGCCTTCACGGTGACCGCCTGCCGGCAGGACATGCACGACCAGCCGAAGTACCGGCCGCTGCGCGGGAGCGAGATCTTCGCCGACAAGCGCTCGGCGCGACCCTTCGTCCCGGGCACGGTCGCGCGCGGGACGCTCCGCGAGGACACCGTCCTCTACACGGGCAAGGTCGGGAACGACTTCGTGACCGAGATCCCGGTGAAGGTCACCGCGGAGCTCCTCGCGCGGGGGCAGACGCAGTTCCAGGTCTTCTGCTCGCCGTGCCACGGCCGCACCGGCCGCGGCGACGGCATGATCGTGCAGCGCGGCTTCAAGAAGCCGAGCTCGTACCACGTCGACCGCCTGCGCCAGATGCCGATCGGCTACTTCTACGACGTGATCACGAACGGCTTCGGCGCCATGTCCGACTACTCGGCCCAGGTGCCGCCCGCGGACCGCTGGGCGATCGCCGCCTACGTCCGCACGCTGCAGTACAGCCAGTACGCGCCCGCCGCGGACGTGCCGGCGGACAAGCACGCCGAGCTCGACGCGAGCCTCGCCGCGGCGCCGGCGCCGGAGCACCACCGATGAGCCTGCCCCCGAACACCGACCCCCACGTTCGTGGGGGCGCCTCGACGCCGAGTCCCGCTCTCGAACGGCTGGAGAGGGCCGGCCTCGTCGTGGGCGGGCCTCTTCCTGCTCGCGCTCGCCGCCGGCTTCGCGCTCGACCGCGGGCAGTTCTTCCGCTCCTACCTCTTCGGCTTCCTCTTCTGGGTCGGCATCGGCGTGGGCTCGCTCGGCCTCGCGATGCTGAACCACCTCACCGGCGGCCTCTGGGGCCTCGTGCCGCGCCGCTTCCACGAGGCGGCGGCCCGCACGCTGCCGGCGATGGCGCTCCTCTTCGTGCCGGTCCTGCTGGGCGCCTCCTCGCTCTACACCTGGGCGCAGCCGGAGGTCCTGGCCGGCGACGAGGTGCTGCAGAGAGAAGGCGGCCTACCTGAACGTGCCGTTCTTCGCCGCCCGCGCCGTCTTCTACTTCGCGGTCTGGGGGGCTGCTCGCCTGGCGGCTGAGCTCCTGGTCGCGCCAGCAGGACGGCGGCGCCCTCCCGGCGCGCGCGGAGCGACTGCGCGGCCTCTCCGCGGTCGGCCTCGTCCTCCTGTCCCTCACCACCACGTTCGCCGCGGTCGACTGGGGCATGTCGCTCGCCCCGCACTGGTTCTCGACGATCTACGGTGTCCTCTTCATCGTGGGCTGGACGCTGTCGGCGCTCTCCTTCACGATCGTGCTGATGTCGCGTCTCGCCGGCGAGGAGCCGTTCACGACGGCCGCTCCGGCCGGTGACCGTGCACGACCTCGGCAAGCTCCTCCTCGCCTTCACGATGCTGTGGGGCTACGTCAACTTCTCGCAGTTCCTGATCATCTGGTCGGGCAACCTCAGCGAGGAGACGCCCTTCTACCTCCGCCGCCTGCAGGGCGGGTGGCAGGTGGTGGCGGTGGCTCTCCTCGTCTTCCACTTCGCCCTGCCCTTCGCGCTGCTGCTCTCCCGCGACCTCAAGCGCAACGCGAGGACGCTCGGCGCGGTGGCGGCGCTGATGCTGGTGATGCAGCTGGTCGACCTCTACTGGCTGATCGGCCCCGACCTCGTCGGCCACGGGCACGAGAGCGTGCCGCTGCGGGTCCACTGGATGGACCTCGCCGCGGCGCTCGGCCTCGGCGGCCTGTGGCTTTTCCTCTTCGCCCGCCAGGCGCGCACGGCCCCCGTGCTGCCGATGGGCGAGCCCGAGGTGCGCGAGCTGCTGGCCGCCGCCCCGGCGGAGGCGCACTGACGCCATGAGCAAGCAAGAGCAGCAGGGCCACGGCGGCTACGAGAAGACCGACGCCCATGCCGGGGACACCTACCGGGCCGGCCTCTACATCCTCGGGACCATGTTCGTGACGGCGCTGGTCGTGGTCCCGATGTACCGCTTCCTCGCCCGCCGGGAAGCCCGGGAGCAGGCGCCGGCGGCGACGGTGCTGAAGGCCGACCCGAAGGCCGCCCCGGCCGCCTTCCCGCGCCTCGTCACGTCGGAGCCGGCGGCCCTCGCCGAGTTCCGCGCGCAGGAGGACGCCTTCCTGACGAGCTACGGCTGGGTCGAGAAGGACAAGGGCATCGCGCGCATGCCGATCGACGAGGCGATGAGGATCGTGGCCGAGCGCGGGCCTGCCGAAGTTCCCGGGCGCCCGCGCCCACCCCGCGCGCCGGCGGGAGGCGCGAGGTGACGCGCCTCGCGCTCGCCACGCGCACTCCTCCTCGCCCTCCCGGCGCTCGCCTCCGCCCAGATGGGCCCGGTGCCGCCGCCGCCGATGGCAGGCGACGCCCGGCGTCCTCCAGGAGGTCGGCTTCGACCAGAAGCTCGGCGACACGCTCCCGCTCGACCTCGCCTTCAAGGACGAGACGGGGAAGGACGTGAAGCTCGGCGACTACTTCGGCAAGAAGCCGGTCGTCCTGAGCCTCGTCTACTACCAGTGCCCGATGCTCTGCACGCTCAGCCTCAACGGGCTGGCGGGCGCGCTCGAGGTGCTCTCCTTCGTGCCCGGGCCAGGAGTTCGAGGTCGTGACCGTGAGCTTCGACCCGAAGGAGGGCCCGGTCCTCGCCGCGGCCAAGAAGAAGGCCTACATGACGCGCTACAAGCGGCCGGAGGCCGACAAGGGCTGGCACTTCCTGACCGGCTCGAAGGAGTCGATCGACGCCTCACGAAGGCGGTGGGCTTCCGCTACGTGTGGGACGCGGAGACGAAGCAGTTCGCCCACCCCGCGGGCATGCTCGTGGCGACGCCCGAGGGCCGCATCTCGCCACTACCTCTTCGGCGTCGAGTACTCGCCGAAGGACCTGCGCCTCGCGCTCGTGGACGCGGCGGGCGGGCAGGATCGGCAACACCGTCGACCAGGTCCTGCTCTACTGCTACCAGTACGACCCCAAGACCGGCCGCTACAGCGCGTCGATCCTCAACCTGGTGCGGCTCGCCGCGGTCGCGACCGTCGTCGCCCTCGGCGGCTTCATCCTGACCACGAGCATGCGGCGCCGGCGGGGCGACGGCCCCGGCCCGGGCGGACGAGGGCACGAGCCCGCCAAACGATGAATCCCGCTTTCCCCTCGTGCCCGAGCGGGCCTCCTCCGTGGCCGGCGAGGTCGACGCGCTCTTCCTGTTCATCCTCGGCGTCACCGGCCTTCTTCGCCGTCGCGATCTGGGCCGCGCTCATCTTCTTCGCGGTCCGCTACCGCCGCCGCTCGGACGACGATCGACCGGCGGAGATCCACGGCTCGCTCGCGCTGGAGCTGACCTGGACGATCGTCCCCCTCCTGCTCGATGGCGGTGATGTTCGTGTGGGGCGCCAAGGTCTACTTCCAGATGAACCGGCCGCCCGACGACGCGATGACGGTGAGCGTCGTCGGCAAGCGCTGGATGTGGAAGCTCCAGCACCCGACCGGCCAGCGCGAGATCAACGAGCTCCACGTGCCGGTCGGCCGCGCGGTCAAGCTCGTGATCACCTCCGAGGACACGATCCACAGCTTCTTCGTGCCGGCGTTCCGCATCAAGAAGGACGCGGTGCCCGGCCGCTACAACGTGGCCTGGTTCCGCGCCACGAAGCCCGGCAGCTACCACCTCTTCTGCGCCGAGTACTGCGGCACCGAGCACGCCCGCATGAGCGGCCGGGTGGTGGTGATGGAGCCGGAGGCCTACCAGACCTGGCTCGCCGGCGGGCCGCCGCGCCGAGTCGCCCGGTCGTCGCGGGGGAGAAGCTCTTCACCGAGCTCAACTGCATCACCTGCCACCGGCCCGACAGCGCCGGCCGCGGCCCGGTCCTGCAGGGCATCTTCGGCCGCACGGTGAGGCTCGCGAGCGGCGACACCGTGGTCGCCGACGAGTCCTACGTCCGCGAGTCGATCGTGAACCCGGCGGCCAAGGTCGTCGCCGGCTACCAGCCGGTCATGCCCACCTTCCAGGGGCAGGTGAGCGAGGAGCAGCTGATCGCGCTCATCGCCTACATCCAGTCGCTGCAGGTCCCGGCCGAGGGCGCGCCCGGCCGCGCTCGCCTCGCGCTGAGGCAGGCCTGAGACTTCGATGAACGACGCTCCCGCGCTCCCGAAGGAGCACTACCTCACCGGCGGCTGCGACCTGCGGTCCTGGCTCCTGACGACGGACCACAAGCGGATCGGCATCCTCTACCTCGTCTCGATCACCTCGCTCTTCGCGGTCGGCAGCTTCTACGCCGCCCTCGTGCGCTGGAACCTGATGGTCCCGGACGGCAGCCACATGAGCGCCGACTCCTACAACGAGGCCTTCACCGGCCACGGCGTCGTGATGGTCTTCTTCTTCCTGATCCCGTCGATCCCGGCGACCCTCGGGAACTTCCTCATCCCGATGATGATCGGGGCGAAGGACCTCGCCTTCCCGAAGATCAACCTGCTCAGCTGGTACGTGTTCGTGGTCGGGGCGGCGCTGACGCTCTACGCTCTCTTCTCGGGCGGCCTCGAGACCGGCTGGACCTTCTACACGCCCTACAGCACCGTCTTCGCGCAGAGCAACGTCGAGATCGCCGCGATCGGGATCTTCGTGGCCGGCTTCTCGTCGATCCTGACCGGGCTCAACTTCATCGTCACGATCCACAAGATGCGGGCGCCGGGCATGACCTGGTTCCGCATG